>CAZIFO010000027.1:0-28742 GCA_964538245.1 uncultured Treponema sp. | reverse complement strand
AAGGATTGCGCCTTTTTTGTAAATTTTTATAAAACTCGAAATTTGGGCTATATAATAAAAAAGCCCGGCTTGTAATTCATTCAAGCCGGGCTTTTTACTGCGCTTTTAACAGCACAAATTCATTTATTTAGGCTGTTTTCCAATGTAAGCCAAGATTCCGCCGTCTACGTACAGAATATGTCCGTTTACTGCGTTTGAAGCATCTGATGCCAAGAATACTGCAGGTCCCGCGAGTTCCTCTGGATCAAGCCAGCGTCCGGCAGGAGTGCGGCTGCAGATGAACTGGTCGAACGGATGGCGTGAGCCGTCTGGCTGTCTCTCGCGGAGAGGAGCTGTCTGCGGTGTCGCGATATATCCAGGTCCGATTCCGTTGCACTGAATGTTGTCAGCGCCGTACTCTGCGCAAATGTTGCGTGTGAGCATTTTGAGTCCGCCTTTTGCAGCTGCGTAAGCAGAAACTGTCTCGCGTCCAAGCTCAGACATCATTGAACAGATGTTGATGATTTTTCCGTGTCCCTTTTTAATCATTGAAGGAATAACTGCCTTTGAAACAATGAATGGTCCGTTCAAATCTACGTCGATTACAGCGCGGAAATCTGCAGCTGACATCTCTGTCATTGGGATTCTCTTGATGATTCCTGCGTTGTTTACAAGAATATCAATAACTCCAACATCTTTCTCAATCTGTTTTACGGTCTCAACAACCTGCTCTTCTTTTGTAACGTCACAGATATATCCATGAACATCATTAATTCCGGCTTCTTTATAGTTTGCGTAGCCTTTTTCAAGCTGCTCCTGTCCGCGGTCGTTGAATACGATTTTTGCTCCGGCTGCGTGGAATGCTTTAGCAATCGCGAAGCCAATACCATAAGAAGCGCCTGTAATCCAAGCTACTTTTCCAGAAAGATCAAAATCTTTCATTTCAAAAGCTTTTGCCATTTGAATTTTTCCTCCATAAATAGTTTGTATTTAAAGATATAAAACTAATCTTTTAAGGTCAAGTTTTTTATTACCTAATTTCGCTTAAGTTTTCGGTTTTATAATTTTAACAGAACTTGCTTCTTCAAAAAGTTTTTTCTCATCAATTATGAACAGAGGCTTTTCCTGATATTTTAGAACTTTCACAATAAATTCATCAGGAATTTCGCACTTTGCTCCTTTTATTTCCTCCGCATCATCATACATTCTAATTACATCTTGAACTGAGTCCGTAACAAGGCCGAAAAGCCGTTTCTGCTCATGCTCATTTTCAGTTTCGTCGATTTTTTGATTTTCTTCATTTGAAGACATTTCAATAACAATAACTTTTGTTTTTCCGTCAATTTCTTTTTCTGGAAGATTAAAACGTTTTCGGAAATTCAGAACTGTGATTCCGGATTCACGCGAAAAAATCAAGCCTTCAATATACGGAAGCGAGCACGGAACCGCAGTCGGCTCTGTAAAGTTTAGAACTTCAAGAACCGCCGCAACATCAACCGCGTAGGCTGTATCTTCAACTGTAAAAGTTAAATAGTTCGTAATCATCTAAGCAATATCCACATTGTAGTAAATCTGCGGCCAAAATCGGCGGCAAAAACAAGCAGGGAATTTTCAAATCTGGCTTTTCGCCCTTTTTGGAAATTCCCGTTTAGATTTTTCAATTTTAAAACTCTTCAAAGTCTGCGTCGCTAATCAAATCTGCAGTTGTTTTTCTGACGATTGTTCCGCTTACAGGATTTTCAGAAATTTTCGGAGCGGTTTTGATTTTTTTTGGAGCCGGCTTTGAATGTTTCTCCGATTTTTCCAATTCCTCAGATTTCTCTTGAGCAGGAGTTTTTTCATCATCAGATGAATTTTTCTTTTCGTCCTCAAATTCAGATTTTTTTTCTGAAGAATCGTTGTCATGCGCAATCGCTTCTGTAACTTTTTCTGAAACTTTGAAGAACGAAATTGTTTCTACAAGTTTCTGCGCTTCCGCGCTCAGCTCTTCAGCCATCGCAGCCATTTGCTCCGCCGCGCTCGCGTTTTGCTGGACAACGCTGTCCATCTGGATAATCGCAGTTGAAACTTGCTGCGCTCCGTTGTCCTGCTCGCGGCTTGCTGTCGCAATTTCTGAAATAAGCTTTGAAGTATTTTCAATATCCGGAACAACTTCTTTTATAAGTTTTCCGGCATTTTCCGCAGTGTCGAGCGTCCGCTTTGAAATGTCGCTGATTTCTCCAGCCGCTTTCTGAGTTCTTTCGGCAAGCTTTCTGACTTCTGAAGCGACAACCGCGAATCCTTTTCCGGCTTCGCCAGCGCGCGCCGCCTCAATCGCCGCGTTAAGAGCAAGCATGTTTGTCTGGCCTGCAATGTCTTCAATGATATTGATTTTTTCCGCGATTGAAACAACTGCGTTGACGGCTTCTTCAACTGCAAGTCCGCCGGACTCGCTTTTTGCGCTTGCCGTGTTTGCAATTTCACAGGTTTTTGCCGCGTTGTCAGCAGTCTGCCGGATGTTGCTTGTCATCTGCTCCATTGTCGCGCTCATTTCCTCTGTCGAAGCCGCCTGTTCGCTTGCTCCGGAAGAAACCGCCTGGCTGGAAGAAGAAAGCTGCTCGCCGCCTGCACGGACCTGCAAAGCCGACTCCCGCACATTTTCAACAGTTTTTATAAGGGAAGAAAGCATTCCCATAAGCGCAACCGCCATTTTTCCAAGCTCATCGTTGCGCCTGCGGATTTTTTCTCCTTCCTGCTTGTTGATGTTTGATAAGGTCAAATCGCCGTTTGAAATATCTGCCAAAGTTTTTTCAATCACAATAATTGGCTTTGCAAGTGAATTTGCGTAAATAAATCCAATTACGATTGCAAGGACAACAAGAACGACAGAAATTAAAATCAAAACATTGCGCATGCTGTGCACAACGTCCAGAAATTCTTCCGCCGGCGCTGCGATTCCCAAAGCCCAGTTTGCCATTCCAAGCGGAGTGTAGCTGACAAAAGTTCTTTTTCCGTTCAAATCAACTGAAACAGTTCCGACTTCGTAGCTCCGCATTTTCTGGGCAATTTTTGACATTGGCTTGTAAGAAGGATTTTCTTTTGCAATCTCGTCGAATGTTTTGTCAGTCGCGTCAATATCCGAGTTTGAGTGATGGATAATTTTTCCTGTGTCAATATTTATGATAAATGATGAGCCTTCCTTTCCGACACGGAGTTTGCCTGCGAAATCATCGAGCATTGACGTGTCTTTGTTAAGAGCAAGCACGCCGATTACTTTTCTGTTTGCGTCATATAAAGGAACTGCGATGTAAATTGTCATCGTGTGGTAAGTGCTGTTCAAAATCGGACCGTCAATGCAGCTTGAACCGTTAACTGCCTGCTGAAAATATTTTCTTTGGTCAATTTTGCAAGGATTTCCTTCGGAGGTGTAGCCGTTTCCTTTTGTGTCAGAAACTACAAAATATCTTGAGCCGTCGCCGGAACCTGAGACAAACTGGCTGAGATAATTCGCTTTTTCTCTTATTGAATTTTGAGAATCCATAAGATACGGCTGATATGACAAAGTAAACAAATTGGAAGATTCTGTGACAAGTTTCTGGTCAGCGTAGTTCGCGACATTTTTTGCCAGCGTTTTCATATCTTCCATTGAAACTGACGTAACTGCACTTTCTGAAAATTTATATGCTACAGCCGTCAGTCCAAGTCCCATGACAATCATTATCACAGCGATGAACGCTGTAATAGCAAGCCTAATACTTTTCATAATTCCTCCTAAAGCCGCAAGGCACGCAAGCAGTAATTTTTTAAGAAATTTTATCCGATGACTTTTTTGACAACGGCAATAAGCTTTTCAGATGTAAATGGCTTTACAATCC
The DNA here is from genome assembly GCA_964538245.1 of uncultured Treponema sp. Lineage (GTDB taxonomy): Bacteria > Spirochaetota > Spirochaetia > Treponematales > Treponemataceae > Treponema_D. Next base: position 24,909 of record CAZIFO010000027.1, on the reverse strand, counting down.
AGCCTGTCGCTCCGGCGGCTTTTCCTTCTTCCATTTTTGACTGCTGGTTTTCTGTTGTAAGCGCGATAATCGGAACGAATTTGTAGCCTTCTGTTGTTCTTAGCTGCTTTGTAAGTTCAATTCCGTCCATGTTCGGCATATTTATATCCGTGATGACTAGATTGAACTTGTCGGTTTTTGCCTTTGCCAGAGCATCCACGCCGTCAACGGCCTCAACAATTTCATATCCTTCCTGGCCCAAAATAAAAGAAATGCTTTTTCTGATTGAAGCTGAATCATCTACCGCAAGAATTTTTTTTGACATATTGAATCTCCTTTTTCGCCACGAATGGCGAGATAATTTTTATTAAAATCCAAATTTATATGCTTTTAATTTTGCCGCGTTTAGCATTGTCGCCGCGATTTCCTGCAGCGGAACAATCTTGTCAACAGCGCCGGCTTTTACGGCTTCGCCCGGCATTCCGTAAACGATGCAGGTTGCCTCGTCCTGGGCGATATTGTAAGCGCCCGCGTCGTGCATTTCCTTCATTCCGTGCGCGCCGTCGTCGCCCATCCCGGTCATTATGATTCCAATCGCGTTCTTTCCGGCGTAGCGGGCCGCCGAGCGGAAAAGAACGTCAACTGAAGGCCTGTGGCGCGAAACCAAAGGGCCGTCCTTGACTTCCACATAATATTCTTTTCCTTCCCGCTTTAAGAGAAGATGATGGTTGCCAGGCGCAATCAAAGCCTGGCCTCGCTGAACCAAATCTCCGTTTTCCGCTTCACGCACCGAAATCCGGCAAAGGCTGTCGAGCCGCTCCGCAAAAGATGTCGTAAAATGCTCCGGCATGTGCTGCACAATCACAATTCCAGGCGAGTCTTCCGGCAGCATTACAAGAAAATCCTTCAAGGCCTCAGTTCCGCCGGTACTCGCGCCAACTACAACAACTGTGTCCGTTGTGTCAATCGGCGCAAGATTCGGATTCGGCTTCTCCAAAATCACGTCAGCTGAAAGTTTCGGCTGGACTCCTTTTAATATCTGGTGTTCTTCCACTTTCGGCTCCGTAACTTCCTCAACTTCCGGCAAAGATTCAAGCTCCTCAACATCGGAAGAATTCTGATTATGATTTCCATGTAAGCTTTTTGTGTGAACTTGCGCCTGCGACGGAATAAGCTGCTTGATTTTTCCCTGGCAGGCGTTTGCCGCTTTTATCGCGTCAACAAGCTGGATTTTTGATTCCTGGAAAAACTGCTTTGTTCTTATGAGCGGCTTTGTGACAATTGCCGCAGCTCCGTATTCAATCGCCTTTATCGCCTCCGGAGAGCCTTTAGTCGCAAGCGACGAGCAGATAACGCACGGAATCGGGTCGATTGTCTCGTTCATCTTGCGCAGGAAAGTAAGTCCGTCCATTCTCGCCATTTCAATGTCAAGAATGATTACATCAGGCCGCTCTTCCTGGATTTTCCTTACGCCGATAATCGGATCGGGCGCGGTTCCGATGACTTTTACATCTTTGTCGCCAGAGAGAACTTCTGTTATTGTTTGCCGGACAAGCGCCGAATCATCTATGATTAAAACTTTAATTGGCATTCATGGCTTCCTTGAATTTTTTTCTCCTAAATTTTCTTGAAAACTGTCGGTCCGACTGTCTTGAGCGGCAAGTCCATCCCGAAAATTGTCTCGGAATGTCCAAGGAACAAATATCCGCCTGGAACAAGATGATCGACAAGCTTTCTGATTACATCTTCCTGCGTCTGCTTTTCAAAATAAATCAGAACGTTGCGGCAGAAAATTATGTGCTTTGCATTTTGAACCGGATAATTTGAATCCATGAAATTAAGCCGCTGGAAATGGACTTTATTCCGGATTTCCGGCTTGAGCCGGACAAGCGGCTTTTCGCTGCTTTTGCTTTTTAAAAAATAATTTTTTTTAAGCTCGTAAGAAAGCTCGCTCACGCTTTCCATCGGATAAACCGCGTTCTGCGCTTTTTCGAGCACGCGCGAGGAAATATCCGTGGCGAGAACTGAAAAATCTGAAATTTTGCCCGGGTTCTTTCTGACAAATTCGCTCATCTCAATCGCAAGCGTGTAAGGCTCCTCGCCTGTTGAACATCCAGCCGACCAAAGCTCAATGCTTTTGTGTCCGCTGGAAATCAAGTCCGGAAGGGCTTTTTCAGTCATCAGCTCAAAATGCTGCTTTTCACGGAAGAAATTCGTCAGGTTCGTTGTGATGACATTTATCATCAGCGCTATTTCCTCGTCGCTTTTTTCGCCGCCCGCAAAAACCAAGTCAACGTATTCATCAAAATTGCTTAGATTCAAAGCTTTTAGCCGCGACTGAAGCCGCGACTGAACCATCAGCTTCTTTTGCTCCGGCATTTTGATTCCGACGTTTGTCTGGATAAAATCAGCGATTTTGTGGAACTGCGGCTCGGAAAGTTCAGGAGATTCAAAATAATTTATTGTTTCGGCGTCCGCCTTTTTTTGAAATTCAGAATTATTTTCCATATTTTGCCGCCTATTTCTTTCCTTTCTCGATGAACTTTAAAAGCTCGGTGAGCTTTAGGACATCAAGAATTAAAGCGACGGAGCCGTCGCCGAGAACTGTCGAGCCGTTGATTCCGGTGCAGTTGTTGAAAAGCCTTCCGAGCGGCTTTATTACGGTCTGGTTGCTTCCAAGAATTTTATCAACAACAAGGCCGATTATGCGATCGTTGTCATAAACTGCGACGATTTCCTGTTTTGCCGGATATTCGCCGCCGTCAACTTTGAAAAATTTCCTGAGATTTATGCATTTAAGTTCTTTTCCGTGCAAAACTGTTGTTATGATTAAATCATCTTTTTTGCTTGCGTCGGCGTTAAACGACATGCATTCAGCGATTGTGTTCAGCGGAACAATATACTTTGTTTTTCCGATTGTCGTGAGCATGCCGTCGATAATAGCGAGTGTGAGAGGAATCTTCAGGATAAAAGATGAACCTTTTCCAGGCTCAGTTTCCACGGAAACGGTTCCGCCAAGAGAAGAAATATCTTTTTTTACAACATCAAGACCGACCCCGCGTCCGGAAATCGAAGTGACTTGCTTTGAAGTCGAAAATCCCGGCTGGAAAATCAGATTGTAAATCTCGGAATCTTCTAGCTTGTGGTCTTCTTTGATTAGTCCGCGCTTAATTCCTTTTTCGCGGATTGCGTCTTTGTCGAGTCCTGCTCCGTCGTCTTTGATTGTGACAAGAATAAATGCTCCGATGTGTTTTGCAGAAAGCGTAACAGTTCCAACCGGATCTTTTTTCTGCGCGATTCTTACAGCAGGAAGCTCAATTCCGTGGTCAACAGAATTCCGCACCAGATGAAGAAGCGGATCGTTCAGTTTTTCGACAACAGTTTTGTCCAGCTCAGTTTCCGCGCCTTCCATAAAAAGGTTCACGTTTTTTCCAAGCTGGCCTGCAATGTCGTGAACTGTGCGGCGGAAGCGCGAGAAAAGCGTGCTGATTGGAACCATGCGAAGTCCCATTGAAGAGTCGCGGAGCATAACAGAAATGCGGCCGCACTGCTCGCTCAGGTTCTTGAACGTTGTGCTATCAGACAGAATCGCTTGCTGCTCAAGCCGCGCGTTGAAAGTTACAAGCTCGCCGACCAAATCAACAAGCTCGTCAAGTTTCTGCGAGCTGATTCTTACAGTCTGGCTCGCCGCCGCGCCCGCGGAATTCTGCGGCTGCGTCTTTGCTTTTAGCGCGTTTAAATGCTGCTGCTCGGCCAAAGCCGACTGAACCTGCTCTTCCGAGACAATTTTGCTGTCAACGAGAATTTCGCCGAGCTGCTTGTGCTCGCTTAAGATTTTGTCAATGTCTTCCTGCTTTACATCTTTGCGGGCGACGAGAATTTCTCCGATTTTGTTGCTCGCGCCTGGCTGCAGATCAATTTTCTCAACTTCAACCTTTGAATCTGAATCCAGAAAGATAAAGACATCTTTTATGTCATTTTCAGTTTTTGACGTTGTAAGAATCACGTCCCATGAAAAATAACAAAGCTCCGCGTCCATTTCTGAAAGCGGCGGCAGTTCATGGTAAAACGGAACGACAGTCGCCGTTCCAAGCTCTGTAAGCTCTTTTACCAAAAGTTCCGGGCGGGTTCCGTTCTGCAGAATTTTTTTTGACGGACGGAATTTAATTCTCCATGACGCGCTCACTTCCGGTTCTGCGGCCTTTTTCTGCGCCTGGACTTTTTTCGCAGTTTCCGCCGGAGATTCAGCGGCGCTTCCTCCGTGTTTTTTTACGTAGACTTTAAATTCAAGAATCAGGTTTTCCGAGTCTTTCTTCAAATCTTCAGGAACAACAGTTCCAGCTCCAAGAAGATTTCTGATGTGGTCGCGGGCCTTGAGCATTAAGTCAATCAGCTCGGAAGTGACAGGAATAATTCCGTTCCGCACCTGGTCCATAGCCGACTCGGCCTCGTGGGTAAAATTCGAAATATCATTAAAGCCGAACATTGCGGAAGAGCCTTTGATTGTGTGCATGGCCCTGAAAACCGCCGCGATTGTCTCTGCGTCCGTCGGATTATCGTTCAAAGTAAGAAGCTGGTCTTCAAGATTGTCAAGAAGCTCGTTCGCCTCATCAAAAAAAACTGAACTCAACTGCTCAAGCATTTATTTCTCCTCCTCTTTTTTTGGAAGAGCATAATCTTCAAGCGAAACTCCGCAGCCGGAAGTAAAATTCAAAATAGACTCAGGAATTTTTTCTGTTATAAAGAAAGTTTTTTTCTGTTTTTCAGCCTCTTTCCGGGCTGAGATTATAAGCTGGATTCCTGTAATATCGATGTCTTCCAGTTCTGAAATATCAAGAAGAATATGTTCGTTTTCTTTGAAAGCGTTCAGGAGATTGTCATGAAGATTTTTAGCCTGTTCAATTCCGGCTGTTCCAGTCCATTTCACAGTAATTTCGTCAGCCATTTTTCTTGTGAATCTCCTATCTTTTTAGAATTTTATGATTTATAATTGGTTATATCTTATTTTAAGTTACAAAGGCGGACTCGTCAAATGAAAGATAATAATGAAGTGCCATATTTCTCATTTGTTCTAGGCGAAGGAATGTTTTCTGTTCCGGTGACAAATGTCCGGGAAGTTTTTGACTATGAATCTCTTACGCCGGTTCCAAATTCACTGAAATATTTAAAAGGCGTTATGAATATCCGCGGTTCCGTAGTTTCAATCATAGATTTGCGAGAGCTTTTTGGATTTAATCCGCCGGACGATTTAACTGGCTGCCAGATAATTTATCTTGAAATTCCACAGGCTAACGAAAAGCCTTTTGAATTCGCAATTATCGCGGACAAAGTTGATGTTGTAAGCCATTTAAAAATGATTCCAGCTGATTCTGTGTCTTTCGCGATGCCGGAAAGCCAGCGTCATTTTGTAAAGTCAATCGCGCGGCAGGGAGATATGTTTATCCTTGTCCTTGATTTGGAGAAAATCATTGAATATATAGAAGATGATGTTGAAAAAGCTGGTTTTGCGGGATTTTAAAGATTCCCAAAATCAGCGTCTTCTTCCGGAAAAAGATTTTTGACTTCCTTTAAGTTTATTTCGTTAAGATACGCTTCCTCTTTTGACTCAAGCTGCGCGTCGACATTGTGGTTCTGAATATATTTTAGGTAAACTTTGGAGGATTGCGGATCAAAAAAAATTTTTCTTGGGGCTGTTCCTCCTGTGTTTGAAGTTACAACCGGGATTTTTTTCTGATTCAGGTAATCGAAGGCGAACCTTATGTTGACTTCGCCGACTTGCGCGCCTGTTTTTGCCGGCAGATTAAAAACATTGCTGCCGCCGAAAACTTTCGCCTGCAAATTTTCGAGTTTTGCGCCTTTTTGAAGAACATCTTTTAGAAGAAGCTCCATTGCGTATTCGCCGAATTTTCCCATCAGAATGTTGCTTTCCCGGTCATCTTCAATTGATGTGTCCTTTGCGAGCATAAAATGGTTCAGCCCTCCGATTTTCTTTTCAGAATCAAAAAGTGCGATGCTTATGCACGAGCCGAGAACTGTTGAAATCATTTCGTTGTCCTTTGAAGTATAAAACTCGCCCGGATAAATCGTAATGATTTTTTTATTGAAGTGATTGTCAAAATAGCTGTTCATCTTAGAATAATGTCACTTCTCCTGAAGCCGAGCCTTTCTCAACTTCCATGCCGGCGATTTTTCCGGCTGCTTCTTTGTGCGCAGTAATCGTAAAATCTTTGATAAGATTGTTGAATTCTGTGTTTTTTATGTTCCAGCTTGTAAGATTTCTCTGCTGCAAAAGATTTTGTTTTTTCTGCACCAAAATTTCCTGCGAAGCTTTTAAATCATTTATGAAGCTGGAAATTTGAGCGCTCATTTTCTGCAGGTTCTGAATGTCTTCGTTCGCCGTAGTGCATTTTGACTGAAAACCTTCAGGAAATACTGTGAAATGGGAGATAATCGACGCAAGCTGATTTTTTCCCGCTGAAAGCTCGTCAAAGAAAGCAGATTTTTTGTCCCTGAGATTAAGCATATTGTCGTTGTCTTTGCTTATTGAAGTCGTGAAAGTTGTAAGCAAAGTTCCTGTCTCAGAAATAAAGCTTTCGAGAAGTCCCTGCATTGTGTCGAGCGATTTGTTCGCGGAATTTATAAGATTGTCCATGTCTGTCACAGAATCCTGGACGGATTTTATCGCGTCATTTTTTGCGACTTCGATTTGCTGCAGAATTCTTACGTGATGGAGACGGCTCATTACAGGGCGGAGATTGTCAAAAACTGCGTAGATTGTGCGTGCGCGCGCTGTTATGTTCTGAGTTGTGTGGACAAGATCCTTTTGCACAAGATGATAATTGTTGAATTCTTTCATCATCTCGTCGAATTCGTTGATTATAAAGGAAAGCCTGCTGTCTATGTTGTCCGGGCTGTTTGTTTTTTCGCTTATGAAACGATGGTCAAATTCATCTTTTTCGTTCTCAACATTGTCCAGAATATCAATTACTTTTTTCCAGTTTGAAACGAAAATTGTGCTGCTCTGCGTTACATACGAATTGATGTCGTCAAGAACTTCGCAGGCGAGTGTAAGAAGCGAAATGTTGAATGTGACGTAGTCAAGCTCTTCGTCAGTTCCTGGCTGGCCGCCTGAATGTTTTTCAATTTCGCCCATGCAGCTTTTTACGTGGTCGAGCGACTGCCTTATCATATCCTGAAGCTGAAGTCCTTCCATTGCTTTTTGGATTGGCGGATAAATGCTTGTGATTTTCTCACTGATTTGGTTGAGAGGAGCTCTTACGTCTGAAATTAGCTTTGTTATGTCTGATGAAGATTCGGTTCCTTTTTCCGAAAGCTTTTTCTGCGCGTTGAGAATTCCGGAGAAAATCTGCTTTAGATTGTTGATAAATCCAAGAAGCTGCTTTTCCTCTTCGCTGAGTTTGTCTGAGAAAAGGAACATGTCGCTTGCGAGCCGCTGCAAATTTTCTGTGATGCGGCTGAACGCCTGGCCTTTTTCGCCAGATTTGATTGAGACAACCATTGCGTTAAGGGCGATAAGTCCCATTTGCTCAGAATCTTCCTTGATTCCGCCAATCATTTTGTCGAGCTGGCCAAGATCAGCGATTTTATCATTGAGCTTATCAAAAAGAGGATTATATTTTGTTCCGTAGTCTGTAAAAAGCTCTTTTTCGCCCTGTGACGATTCCGTGTTTGCGCTCTCAAGTTTCGTGAGCATATTTTCCAGATCCTGGATTGAAGTTCCGCCTTTCTGGTTTAGAAGCGACGGAAACAGATTTCCGAGCTGAAGGAAAATCGACTCTGATTTTGAGCTGATGTCGTTAATTTGTGATAAAGCGTTCTGAATTGTCATATTTATTCCTTGTTTTAGTTTTCAATTTCTGCAAATTCTTTTGAAAGAATTTCCAAGTCCTTTCCGCCTGAAGTTTCAAAATCCTCCAGCTTGTTATAGTTATACGAATGTTCGAGGATTCTGTCCACTGAGGATTTTATTCCTTTTACAAACGCGCATTCTGGATCTGAAACTGCCAGCGGAGTCCTGAGCGCAATTGCGTAGCTCACTTTTTTGTCGCGCGGCAGAAAACCTACAAAATCCATTTGAATTCCCAGTTTGTCGCGGACAAGTTTTCTAAGTCTTTTCGCCATTTCAAGATCCTGATCAGTTTCGCCCATGTTTACAATTACTTGCGGGCGATATTTTTTCAGTTCCTCCAATGGCTTTTGGCAAGACTCATTAAATTTTTCGGCAGTTTTTGAAATCAAGTCAAGAAAAGAAGTTTCAGTTCCGCTCGCGCTGTTTTTTAGATAATCATTTATGAACTTTCTTTCCGCGCTTTTTGCCTTGAACTGCCGCATAAAAAAACGGAACGCCGCGGCTTTTAAAAAAGAATAAGCGTTCAAGATTGAAGTAAGCTCCGGGCTCGTGACAAGAATTGAATTGAACGTGAGAAGATAAAAATCTAGCGTGTTGTAGGCGGCTCCGGCTCCTAAATCAAGAATCACGTAGTCAAAATCTTCAAGCTGGTTTAGTTTCTTGATGATTTTGTTCTTTATGAAAGTTTCCATGTTCGCCGTTCCTGGATAAAGACAGTCGCCGGAAATGAATTTCAAGTTTGGCTCTGAAGTTTCCTGCATTAAATCTGTAAGCTCAGAAGTCTGTTTGTAGATAAAATTTCCCATGCCGGCGTGGCTGTTTTTTAATCCTAAAAGCGTGTGAAGATTCGCGCCGCCAAAATCAAAATCGCAAAGCAGGATTTTTTTACCGAGACGTGCGAGAATTATTGCAAGATTTACCGCTATTGTGCTTTTTCCAACGCCGCCTTTTCCGCTGGCAATCGGCAGAATGTTCACCATATCTTCCAATTATATAGCGAATGATTTGAAATTACAAAAAAATTTTGTATCATCGTATATATGAAATTCAGAAATTTAAAAATTATTGTTTTGTCGGTTCTGTCTTTATTTCTTCTGTTTTCGTGCTCCAAGCCGGGGGATTTGACTGTCCAGCGCGCTATAAAGGCTTATCAGGACCAGAATTATGACGAGTCGCTCAAGCTTTTCTTGCAGGCTGGCGGTGAAGATTCAAATTATTCTGATGAATTGATTTTTACATTTATATCAAATCTTTATGGCGTGCAGGGCGACATTAAGAATTCCGCTGCCTATCTTGAAAAGGCTCTTGAACTAAAACCTGACTACCGCGGCTTTGTAACGCTTGGAATGGATTACCATGTTCTTGGCGATGATGAAAAGGCCGAGGAAAACTACAAGAAAGCAATCCAGATGACACAAAAAAAAGGCGAGGCTTATGCAAGTCTTGGCGCGCTTTATCTTGGCCAGAAAAAATACAACGAGGCTATTGAAAATCTTCAGAAAGCGACGGAATTTGAGCCTAAGCTCGCTGTTCCGCATGCGAATCTGGCTGTTGCATACGCGCTTATGGGGCGCAAGGCCGAGTCTGAGGCGGAATTTACAATCGCAGAGGAACTTAAGTGCGATAATCTTGAAGAGTTTAAGCTCCGTGCCCGGAATAATGAAAAAAATTAGTTGACGAAGTTACCACTTGTTCGATATATTTTTAGTTACCGACTGTTCGGTAACTTTAAGGAATGAGCGCGAAACTTTTTCAAGACGGAACATCTACAAAAGATCTCATTTTAAAAACGGCTTTTTCGTTTTATGAAGAAACTATGGCAAAAGATTTTTCTATGAACGAGCTTGCCCAGAAAGTCGGGCTTTCTAAGCCTGCAATCTACAGGCATTTTAAAAATAAGGAAGCCGTTCTTTTTGCAATGCGCAGCTATTTGTTTGATTTAGTCGCCGAAAAAATGAATGAAGCCCAGCTTGAAAAGAATATTCCTTGTGAAGAACGTAAAAAGAATCTGATGGTAAGTCTTGTCGTTTTGTTTGCGGATAATCCGCAGCTAGTAAATTATTTTATCTGCCAAGTGACTCAGAATTCGCATTTCTTGCTGACTATGCAGAAAGAACTTTTTGCCCGCGGAGTTCATGAAGATCTTGATTTTTATCACAAGACAGAAAATGAAGTCTTTTACCGCGCGCATGACTATTTTTTTGGAATTTCAATTCTTTTCTTTATAAAAGTCCGCGAAAAGAAAATCAAGAAATTGAGAAAAGTTAAAGATTCTTATTATTTTGCTTCAAATCTCTATAATTTTTTGCATTTAGGAATCCGCGGATTTACAAAGCCCGGAGATATTTTTTATCCGGTGGAGATTTCTAAAGAAAGAATGTCTGAGCTTGATAAAATTTGTCTCGTAAAGCCTGAATATCTTCCTGAAGACAATAAAATTTTGACAGCGATTGCAAAAGTCATCAAGAAATTCACTGTAAACGGCGTTACAATTGAAAGAATTGCGAAAGAGCTTGGAATGGCGAAAAGCAGCCTTTATTTTTACTTTGAAAACAAAAATCAGATGATTTATTCGCTGGTTGAAAGAGAAATAACTTTTTTGGAAACTCTTTGCCGTGAAAATTGCGCTGAATCAAAAAATCTAAGCGAATTTATTTATATCAGCATGTTCACGGAAATAAGTTTTTTCTTAATGAGGCCGGCTCTTCTTTCAATTTGCGGCTGGCTTATGCAGACGAGCACCGACGAGCCTTTTAATAAAAATCATGATAAGCAGAATGAAAATCCGGTGTGGGACAAATGCCTTGAAAAATTTATTAAGAATATTGATTTTGGATTTGATTTGAATTCTGAAATTTTAAGAGCTTGGATTGGAGTTCTTCCTGTTGCAATTACGGTTTTAAAATCGCAGAATGGTTTTTCTGATGAAAAAATCATGAAAGCTGTGAAATATATTTTTAATTTCGTTGAAAACGGAATTTCAGCTGAAAAAAAGTTTAAGGAGAAAGCTATATGAAAAAAATTCTTGCAGCTTTTAGTTTCGCATTTCTGGCGGGAGCTTTTGTTTTTGCCCAGGAAAATGCTGAATCTGTAACGCTAACGCTTGATGACGCGGTTGACTACGCGCTAAAAAACAGCAGAACGCTGAAAAGCGACGACATCGACCTTGAAATCAAGAAACGCGCTTCAAGCAACTCATGGAACGTTTTTCTGCCGAACGTGCAGGCAAGCGGAACTATGAGCCGCGCTAATGAGTATTCGCCGAGCAATATCGCTTCTGCGCAGATGGCAAACACTATTACAAGACTGAGCGGAGGAACTCCGTCAAAAGTTGCAACTGATTTTGACAAAGAGGAAGACAGATGGTCAACTGTCGGAGTTTTGAGCGTGAGCTGGAGCTTTAATCCGGCTTATATTGCCCAGATTCAGAAAGCTAAGCTTGACTACGAGGGCGGAAAAATCACTTGGGAACAGAGCCAGAAAACTACAATTCTGAACATTAAAAAACTTTTTTATGGACTTCTTTTGCAGCAGGAAGATTTGAAAATCCAGAGAGAAACTCTTGAGAATGCAAGGCAGCGCTATTTGCAGGCGCAGACAAACTTTAAGAACGGACTTGTTCCTGAAATCAGCCTTCTTCAGACTCAGGTGAACTATGAGAATACAAGGCCGACTGTTAACACGGCGGAGCAGACTTTCAGGCAGAATCTTGACACTCTGGCTTTTCTTCTCGGTCTTCCGGTCGGAACAAACATTGAGCTTTCAGGTTCCATTGAGCCGACTTATGTTGATGTGGACACGGACGAGCTTATTGCGAAATACGGAAACAACGACCTGAACATAAAATCACTCCAGAACAGCATAGATGCTCTCAATAAAAGCAAGGCGGCGTTGGATTTAAGCGTTTGGACGCCTTCGCTTGCAGTTAGCTGGGGATGGCAGCCTGCGTATATTGGAGATGAAGGCGCATGGCATTTTTACAAAGATCTTGGAAAAGATGACGAATGGTACGATTCAGGAAATCTTTCGCTGACTTTGGCGTGGAACATCACAAATATGCTTCCGTGGTCGAGCACGCAGCAGCAGCTTAAGGATTTAAAGCAGAATCTTGCCAAGCTCGAAATATCAATGGAAACGCTTAAAGAAAATCAGAAAGTCGAGGTAAGAAAGGCTGTTGACAGCTTGACTCAGGCACGCGAGCAGATTGACTCAATGGACCGCACTGTGACGGTTGCCCAGCGCGCTTATGATATGCAGGCGCGTTCATATAGAAACGGAACGACAGAACTTTTGGACTTGCGCGACGCTGAAAGTTCTTACAACCAGTCGAAGCTCGGTCTTTTGAACCAGAAGATGAACTACATCAACGCGCTTATGGATTTGGAAAATACTTTGAACACAACTTTGACGCCGGCAAAAAATGCGGACTCAAATCAAAAATAAAACGGAGGAAATAAAAATATGAAAAAAACTGAAAAACTGGCTGTGACAGCGGCTTCTTTAATCGCAATTCTTGCTTTTTCTGGCTGTGGAAACAAAAAAGCGGCCGCGGCGGCAAATTCTACGGAAGATGAAGAGCAGACTTTTGTTGTCGGAACAATGGTTACAAAGGCTGGAAATTTTGACAATTATCTTGAATTCGGCGGAGACATTGCTTCTGTGAACTCTGTCGCTGTAATGCCTGACCAGGCCGGAAAAATCACAAATATTCTTGTAAGCGTCGGCGACATGGTTTCCCGCGGACAGACAATCGCTTACGTAAATCCTCTCAGAGCTGGCGCAGTTTACAACGACAGCCCGGTAAAATCTCCAATTTCCGGAAGAATCACAGCTTTGCCTGCAATGCTTGGAGAAACTGTTGCCCAGACTTCTTCGATTGCGACTGTAGCCCGGACAGATGACCTGGAAGTAAGAATCAACATTGCGGAAAGATTTATCAGCAGAATTTCAGACAAACAGAAAGCGACTGTGACTTTTGACGCTTATCCTGGAGTTGATTTTCCTGCGACAGTTTTTGAAATCAGTCCGGTTCTTGATACAGCCTCAAGAACAATGGGCGTAAAGCTTCATTTTGACAAAGTTGACCCGAGAATCAAAGTCGGAATGTACGGCCGCGTAAAGCTTGTTACAGATTCAGTTCAGAATGCGATTGTTGTTCCTTCCTCGGCGATTGTTTTGCGTGAGCAGAAAAACTATATTTTCGTTGTCGAACCGCATTCAGATGAAAAATCAATTGTAAAGCTTGTTCCTGTCACAGTCGGAATTTCAGTTGACAACCAGACAGAAATTTCAGACGGACTTAAAGCTGGAGACGAGATTGTCATAAAGGGAATGTCCCTTTTGAACGACGGCTCTAAGGTAAAGATTGTTTCTACAAGCAACTCTGATTCACAAGACGCTGAGTAATTAAAAAATGGAGTAGCAGATGACATTTTCAGAAAAATGTGTTCATAAGCCGGTAACGACGACGCTGATTTTTATTCTGGCGATTGTCCTCGGTATTTTTTGTACTTTTCAGCTTCCAATAGATATGTTTCCTGACATGGATCTTCCGTATATGGTTGTTTATACAACTTATGACGGAGCCGGCCCGGAGGAAGTTGAGCAGAGCGTGACCCAGACGCTTGAGACTTCTCTTTCTGGAGTTTCAGGACTTAAGACGATGAATTCCCGCTCAATGGGTGGAATTTCTCTTGTAATCCTTGAGTTCAACTATGGAACAAGCCTTGACGCCGCCGGCGGCGACGTTCGCGACAAGATTGACCTTGTTCGGAGCTATCTGCCGGAAGACGCGGATTCTCCGGTTACAATCAAGCTCGACCCTTCCATGATGCCTATCATGACTTTGGCGCTCAAAGGAAACAGAACTCCGGAGGAGCTTAGAACACTCGCAGAGGACACAATCCAGTCGCGCCTTGAGCAGGTTGACGGAATCGCCTCGGCCACAGTTTCCGGCGGACGCGAGGAGTCAATCAACGTTGACATTCCGCGCGACAGGCTCGAAGCTTACGGACTTACAATCAGCACTGTCGCCCAGATGATTGGAATTCAGAACGTCCAGTCGTCAGGCGGAACAATCACTTCAGGCGACATCAACTACACAATCAAGAACGATGGAAAATATAAGTCTCTTGAAGATATAAGAAACACTGTAATTTCATACAAGGCAGGCGCAGACCAGACTGTAAAAACAGTGCGCCTCCGCGACATCGCGGACGTTTACGACGGCTACAAAGATGTTTCAACTCTCGCTTATCTTGACGGCGAGCCTTCTGTAATGATTATTCTTCAGAAGCAGTCCGGAAAGAACTCCGTAGCGACAGCTAAAAACGTGCGCAAAGTTATCGCCGACCTTAAAAAAGAGCTCCCTGGTGACATTGAGCTTATTGAAACTTCAAACACAGTTGATATCATCAACCAGACAATCTCGGAAGTTGTAAGCTCCGTTGTTCAGGGAGCCTTGCTCGCAATCGCGATTCTTTTCATCTTCCTGCGCTCAATAAAGTCAACTTTGATTGTTGGAGCTTCAATCCCGATTTCTGTAATGATTACGCTCCTTTGTATGTATTTAAAGAACATTTCTATCAACCAGATTTCAATGGCCGGACTTCTTCTCGGTATTGGTATGCTTGTTGATAACTCAATCGTTGTTCTTGAAAATATCTACGCGTACATTGAGCGCGGAACAAAGCCGAAAGTTGCGGCGGTTCTCGGTTCTCAGGAAATGGTAACTTCAATCACCGGATCAACTTTGACATCAGTTTGTATCTTCTTGCCGATGCTCGTTTTCCAGAGCAAGCTTGGAATGATGGGACAGCTTTTTAACAACGTCGCGTGGACAATCATCTTCTCGCTGATGTCTTCCCTCATCGTAGCTATGGCTCTCGTTCCTGTTCTCTGCGCCACTTTGGTCAAGAAGACGGAAGTTTCAAAGAAATCTGGAATTACGTACGCGGTCAACCGCTTCTTCAACAACTTTTTTGACGGAATGGACAAAAAATATGCCAGCGGCGTAAGATTTGTTCTCCATCATAAAGCGGCCTGCATTATCGTTCTTGTCGCGTTGTTCTTCGGTTCAATTTTCGCATTGAAATTCGTCGGCTTCACATTTATGCCGGACTCAGCTGCGAACTCTGTCGAAGTTGACTTTGAGCTTCCGGTCGGAACTCGCGTTGAGGTAACAGAAGACACGTTGCGCGAGTTCGAGGCGATGGCTCTTGATGACTTGACCGGCGTAAAATACTCAACAATTTCTGCCGGCGGAACAAGCATGCTTTCTTCTTCATCAGAGACAAACACAGGTTCCGTAACATTCACATTGTACGAGCCTAAGGACAGGCAGCCGGGCTATGACAATGAGAAGTCGGCAAAGGCGAAGCTCCGCAAATATTTCACAATGTTCCCGGACACAACGCTTTCGTTCGCTGCAAACGCGAACAGCGCATCATCTTCTTCTGGAATTGAGATTAAAGTCATTTCCGACGATCTTGACCACGTAAAGTCAACATCAAAAGCGATAAAAGAGCTGCTTGAGTCAAAGGCGACAGACTTGGTTTCAGAAGTTGAGTCGGACATGAAAGACGGACTTCCGCAGGCGAACATCGTGTTTGACCGCGACAGAATGCAGGAATTCGGACTTAACATCTACAATGTCGGCTCAGAGATTTCTGGCGTTATCGCTGGAAAAACTGCGAGCCGCTACACAAAGAACGGAGACGACATCGATGTTGTTGTCCGCGTCGCTGAAAAGGACAGAGCTCGGCTTACCGATTTGGATTCAATCTCGATGATAACTTCAAGCGGAGAAAGAATTCCTCTCTCAAGCTTTGCGCACTTTGAGGAAACTCAGGCGCCTGTCACAATTTACCGCGAGAACCAGAGCCGAATCTGCAAAGTCACCGCGAAACCGCTTCCGGGGCTTTCTCTTGGAACTGTTCAGAGTGAAGTTATCAAGATGATTAACGACAATATCTTGAAGGAAGATGATGTTCAAATTACTTACGGCGGAGACATGGAAGACATGATGGAAGCTGTAACAAACTTCTCAATGGTCATAATTCTTGCTGCGTTCCTTGTATTTGTTGTAATGGCTTCGCAGTTTGAGTCGCTCATTGATCCGTTCATCGTTTTGTTCACAATGCCGCTTTCATTCATCGGCGTTGTCGCGATTTATCTTTTCACAGGAAATATGTTCAACGTTGTAACAATCATCGGTATGCTTGTTCTTGTCGGAACAATCGTAAACAACGGTATTGTTCTTGTTGACTACACGAATTTGCTGAGAAAGAGAGGATTAGGACTTGAAGAAGCGTGCGTCCAGGCTGCTGGAAACCGTCTGCGCCCGATTTTGATGTCAACTCTCACAACCGTCATCTCGCTTATGCCGATGGCGTTCTTTCCGGGCGAAGGTTCGTCTTCAATGCAGCCGATTTCGCTCACAGTATTCGGCGGAATGACTTTCGGTTCTTTGATGACATTGTTCCTGATGCCGACGATTTACTACATCTTCAACAACCACCGCTTAAAGAAGGCTGCAAAAAAAGCCGCGAAAGCGAAGGCGCTTGAGGAAAAATCAAAAGAACAGGAAGAGGAAAAATAATGGATTTGCGGTGGCTGAGCTTAGGCGAGGCCGCCTGGAAATTTAGGCTGATGGACATTGTTCCAAGGCCGCTTTTATAAAAAGGTAAAACTTATGGGTTATTTAGAGAACATAAAAATTCATGCCGGAGTCCAGAAACGTGTTGAGATGATTTTCTCTCAGGCCGTCGAGGAGGATTTCCAGCAGGCATTTAAAGAAGAGAATGTCGCCGCTAAGTTCACAAAAATTCCGAATATCATGGGCGCAGGATTTTCAAATCCACGCCTTGGAGACGCGGTTTGGCCTGAACTTAATGTTATGTACATTGTCTACTGCAGCGAAGAAGAGTCAAAAAAAATTATTGCGATTGTTGAAAAACTCCGTGAAAAATACATGGGCGAGGGAATCGCCTGCTTTGTGAGCGAGTCAACAGAAGTGTAAAATACAATTTTTCTTTGACGGAAACTTGTATTTCATTTTTTTATCTAAAATGATAAAGTAGACATTGTTCATGTGATTTTTTATATCGTTTTGAGCTATCTTTATGATAATAAAAATTTACATTGAACTAAAATTATTTTTTATCGAGGATTTATATGAGCTTTGTATCAGATTTGCGTGCGAAAGCAAAAGCCGCGAACAAGACAATCGTTCTCTGCGAAGGCGAGGATAAACGCGTTGTTGAGGCTGCTTCAGTTGTTGTAAAAGAAGGAATTGCAAAAATCATTCTTTTGGGAAATGAAGATGAAATCAAAAAATTCGGCTTTGATATGTCCGGAGTAAAAATTGTTGATCCGACAAAAGATCCTGATGTTGATAAATACGCCGAGATTCTTTTCAACGCCCGCAAAGGCAAAGTGAACAAGAAAACAGGTCTTCCTGAATATGCTGATGTTGCCGCTGCAAAAGCTTATCTTCTTAAATTCGCGAACAACACAGGAAAAGTTGAAGGCAAAGACAAGAAAGACAACACAATGTACGGCGCGCTTATGCTTAAAGCTGGCGTTGCTGACGGATTTGTCTCAGGAGCCTGCCATTCGACAGCTAACACACTCCGCCCGGGACTTCAGGTAATCAAGACTGCGCCAGGAGTTACAACAGTTTCTTCATGCTTTATCATGGTCGCTCCGGAAGGCGGAAACAAATATCTTAAAGACGGAGTTGCTGTTTTCGGCGACTGCGCTATCAACATTGATCCAACAGAAGAGCAGCTTGCCGACATCGCCGTTGCTTCTGCCGGAACTGCGAAGAAAATCGCTGGAGTTGAGCCGAAAGTTGCAATGCTTTCATTCTCAACAAAAGGCTCTGGCGCAGATCCTAAGAACGGAGACACAGTTGGAAAAGTCCAGAGAGCAACAGCTCTTGCAAAAGAAAAGGCTCCGGAGCTTGCTCTTGACGGCGAGTTCCAGTTTGATGCCGCAATTGCGCCTGAGGTAGGCGAGCTTAAAGCTCCAGGCTCTTCAGTCGCTGGACACGCAAACACATTCATCTTCCCGAACATCAACGCTGGAAACATCGGCTACAAAATTGCTGCGAGAATGGGCGGATGGAAAGCAATCGGACCTGTTTGCCAGGGATTTGCAAAGCCTCTTAACGACTTGAGCCGCGGCTGCAACGTTGACGAGATTGTTGACACAGTTGCAGTAACTGCATTGCAGGCATAAATCGCTCTGCGTATAAAAAAAGCCAGCTTGATATTTCAGGCTGGCTTTTTTTATGTCTTTAATAGTTTTAAGAAGTTTTTGTGAATTAAAATTAAAATCAGCGCAAATGTTTTACATATTTGCTTACGACTTTTGGATCAAGCTTGTCCTGAAGATTGAATTTTACGATTGCCCAGCTGATTGTCTTTACGGAGATTGACATGGCGACAATCAGCCCGATTAAAAGGACGAGAGGAAGCGCAACTTGTGTAAAAGTGCTTTCGCCGAGATTCGGATTTGAATGCAGAACTAAAATCAAAAGCCCGATTACAATTCCCTCGACAAGAAGTCCGAGAACAACGTTGAAAACAATTACGCAGAGATTAAAAAGATTTGTGCGTTCTTTGATTGTCATTAGTCGTCTTCTCCAGCTTTTTTAGTTTTGATTGTCACAGCGAATGAAATTATCAAAAGAATTCCGCAGACTACAACCGCTGAGTCCGCCACATTGAAAGTCGGCCAGCGTTCAAGACCGAAAAGACCGTAAAATTTCACATCGATAAAGTCAACAACGCCTTCCGCACGGAAAAATCTGTCAATCAAATTTCCAAATCCGCCGCCGACAACGCCTGCAATTGCCCACCTCTGAAGCCGCGTAAAATCATCGTTGCGGAAATAAACTCCGAGAACGACAATAAGAACAATTAGCGGAACTAAGCGGAACAAAATTCCCCGGGCCGCAAGAGACCAGCCGTGGCCGATGCTGAACGCGATTCCAGGGTTTGAAACGTGGATAATCCTAAGAAAGTCGCCGAAAAACTGCGCGCCGATTGTATTTATCGGAATATTTTTTACAATAAGATATTTTGTCAGCTGATCTAAAATGATTACAAGAACCATCAGAATGAGCGGAATCAGTTTTTTTGCCTTTGAGCTTGGCTTGAACTGAACTTCGATTGTGTTGTTTGACATAGGAATAAATTATATCTGAAAACCGTCGGACTTACAATCCAGTCGGAACGTCGATAAAAACTGTCTCAATTTCTTTGTCTTCGCGCAGCCGTTTTGCCATCAGCTTCGGGCCGAAAGTTTCTGTGTTGTAATGTCCGCCTGCAATCACGTTGATTCCGGCTTCCTCAATTCCGTGGTAATCTTCGTGCTCGACTTCGCCGGTAATGTAAACGTCTGCGTGGATTGCGGCTGCCTGCGTAAAGTCGGCTCCAGCCCCGCCGGAAATTATCGCGGCCTTTTTAATCTGCGTCTTTCCAAATTTTAGAATTTTATTCGGTTTTTCTTCGTCAGTAAAAAGCTTTGCGACAATTTCTTCGATTGTAACAGAATTTTCAAATTCTCCGGAGCAACCGAGCGTCATTCCGCGCCATTTGCCGAACGGACGTGTTTTTTTTAGGCCGAGCCGCTGCGCCATTCCAAAGTTGTTTCCGACAAATTCATTCGCATCAAGCGGAATATGATAAGCGCACAACGCCAGGTCATTTTTAAGGAAAGCGGCGATTCTCTTGTAATGATTTCCAGTTATCGTCTGGCATTTTCCCCAGAAAAGCCCGTGGTGGACAAAAAGAACTTGCGCTCCAAGCTCCGCGGCTTTTAACGCGGTGGCTTCGCAGGCATCAACTGCAAACGCGACTTTTGTGATTTTCTTTTCATCCGGCGCAGAATTTGAAATCTGAATTCCGTTTAATGAAATATCCGCGTCGTAATCTTCTTTGTGAAGAATTGAGTTAAAATATCTGTCAAGTTCTGTTAAAGTCATTTCAGCCTCTTCTATCTAATTATATTTTCAATTGTTTTGTTTGCGGCGTAGCGCGGAATAAAAAGCGATGAGTCGCGTCTCAGCCCGAAATGCGCGGCAAAAACAGGATCTGTCTGCTCGATAAAGCCAAATCCGCTCGTCTTGTATTCGCTGATTCTGTTGAGAGAATAAAATGCCGACGCGTTTTTGTTCTGCTCGATGACGCTGTAAATTGTGTCAAAATCAATTCCGTCAGAAAGATAAAAAATCTTCTTTTCTGTTCCGAAAAGTCCGCCGGCGAGCTTTGTGATTGAATTGTATTTTGCAGGCGCAAGCGGAATTTCCTTTGATTTTATCTCGCTGAATTTTTCCGCGTTAAAAATTTTCAGAACTTGCGCATAAAAATATCTTAAGAATTTAGAATCTGAAGATTTGTGAAAAAGTCCGTCCGTCAGATTTTGTCCTAGAATTTTTGTGTCGCGCGTGTAAAAATCCGCAGCGAGAACTGTAAATCCTTTTTGCGCGAGAAAAAGAAAATACGGCTCGTAATTCAAAACCGGGCCGGACGCGCTTCCTGCAAAAATCAAGAGCGGATTTTCAGAATAAATCTCGGCGTTGATTTTATCATTCTCTGCGATTTTCGGCGCGTAAACGTAAAGATTTCCAGTTGTTTTCTGGCCTTTGAAAAAATCAGTTTTAATGCGGATTTCGCTTGTCGTGTTTCCAGTCAGAAGATATTCGGTTTTCTCAGCGTTGAATTTTTGCGGCTCAAGTTTTACCGGCCGATGCAAAATCAAAAAAACTAGTGAAAAAATAATCAAAATCAGCTCGACAATTGTTGAAATCAAGAAAGCGTTTCCGTAATGGTCAACAATCAGTTTTGAGCGCAGGCGGAGAACCGAGCGGAAGTTTGTGAAAAAACTAAAAAGCGCAATAAAAAAAATCAGAATGTTCAAAAAAGAAACTTCAAAGCTGAGAAAATTTATTATTGAAATTATAAACCCAATCGGAGCAAAAGCCGCGAAACAGTCGATTCTTGGATTCTTCAAAAAGAAAATTCTGCTGCCGCAAGCTAGAAGCAAAATTAAAACAAGAAGCTGGGAAAGAAAACAATTATACATATCTTTTATTTTATCTAAAATCTGCTTCTGTTCCTAGCAGTTTGATTTTAAGCCGCGCCTGCAATTGTGTTTTCCATTTTTTCTGTGCTATAATGATTTTATAATGCAGTCCAAAAAAGAAGTGAGTTTAGATATTTCAAAGATAAAAATGGCAATCCGCGCAGGAATTCCTTTGTCCATCACAACTTACACGGTTCCGCGCGAAATGAGTCTTTATATGGAAGAAGTTCTGACTGCATTCTTAACGGAACTTAATCAGACTCAAATGATTGAATACCTAAAATATTGTCTTGGCGAGCTTGTGACGAACGCAAAAAAAGCGAACACAAAGCGTCTTTATTTCCGCGAGAAAGGTCTGGATATTTTTAACAACGATGACTACGAAAAAGGAATGAAGACTTTT
Source organism: uncultured Treponema sp. (assembly GCA_964538245.1). Lineage (GTDB taxonomy): Bacteria > Spirochaetota > Spirochaetia > Treponematales > Treponemataceae > Treponema_D. The sequence goes on along the minus strand of CAZIFO010000027.1, from coordinate 3,565 downwards.
AAAGAAGACACGCTGAACAATATAAAATATTATCTAAATCTTCAAAAAAAAGCCGGACTTTACGTAAAACTGATTCTTCAGGCGCGGAACAACAAGATTAAGATTGAAGTCCGGAACAATTCAGAAATCACTTTCCGGGAATACAAGAGAATTCATGATAAAATCAGCCGGGCGCAGCAATATACTTCTGTTGACCAGGCGATGAGCGAAGCGATTGACCAGACTGAAGGCGCTGGGCTTGGAATTATCATAATGATTCTAATGCTGAAAAAAATTGGCTTGACGGAGGAAAATTTCCAAGTTTTGTGCGAGAACGGCGAGACAATCACGAGAATTATTCTGCCGCTGAATGAAAAAACGCAGCAGGAGCTTTCTGTCGTTTCCCATGAATTTGTTAATATTATCGACAATCTGCCGCAGTTCCCTGACAATATCATAAAAATCAACCGGCTTCTGAGCAATCCAAAGTCAAAAATGAGCCAGATTGCGGCTTTGATTTCAAGCGATGTTTCCCTTACTTCTGATTTGCTAAAGCTCGTGAATTCCGCGACTTTTGCTCTCGCTTCTCCGTGCCGGAGCATTGTGGACGCGGTAAAGCTTGTCGGAATCCGCGGAATAAAGAACATGCTGATTTCTCTCGGCTCTATGAACAGTTTGCGCGACCTTGGCTTTGACGCTGACAAGGAGCTTTGGACACATTCTTATAAAATCGCTTTCTATTCATATACGCTAGCGCGGAATTTTTGTTCGGGCGACAGAGCTGTGGTTGATGATTCTTATGTCTGCGGACTTTTGCACGACATGGGAAAGCTTGTCTTTGAAGCGGCTCATCCAGACATGATTGAAAAAATCCAGAAAATCTGCGAGCAGAAAGGAATTCCGCCTGAGATTTTTGAAAAACTCGTCGCCGGCGTAAACCACAGCGAAATCGGCGCGCTGATTGCTGAAAAATGGAATTTCCCGGATGTCATTGTCTCTGTGATCCGTCATCATCATGAGCCGGATTTGGCTCCGGCGGCGACAAAGAAACTTACGAGCTTGATTTATCTTTCAGACATGATAGCTCATTATCAGATTGGCGAAGTTGATTTTTATCAGTTTGACTCAGAAGTTCTTTCGCTTTTTAATATTCAGGGCGAGAAAATGCTCAAGAAGATTTCTGACCAGCTGGAAAGCGCTTTTAATAAGGATCAAAACTAACTTTCCAGGGCTTCAACCCACTTTTGCATTAAAATTCCGTAGGCGACGCCGACATTCAGGCTTGCCTTGAGTCCTTTCATCGGAATTGTGACGCAGACGTATTTCGCGGCTTTCAGCGCCTGCGGGCTTACGCCAAGTTCCTCAGAGCCGATTATGCAGATTCCTTTCTTTGGAAATTTAAATTCTTCAATTGGAGTCCCGCCGGTTTCAAGAACAAAAATCGGCAGATTCTTTTCGTCTGCAAACTGGACAAGCTCGTCTACGCTTTTCCGCTCAAAGCCGAGCGTTTCAATGCAGCCCATTCCGCTGCGCTGCGCCTTTGGATGGTTTGGATCAATGCAAAGCGGCGAGATAAACACTTTTTCAGCGCCCATCGCTTCCGCCGTCCTGAAAATTGAGCCGCAGTTAAATGGCGAGCGGATATCCTCCGCATAGACGAAGACTTCCGGATAAAAATCACGCTGCTTTACGGTTCCGTCTTCGTTTTGATTCTGGTGCGGCGCGATTATCAAATCCCATTCCGCGGGAAAAGTTCCGATTATCGCGAGAAGATTGTTCCTGGCAAGATTGCAGGCGCGCTTCTCGTCAAAATTGTCCGACTCAAGAATTTCTTCAAGCTGCGCTTTTGCCTCCGGTTTTAGTTCCGGGTCGCGCGCAACGATTTTGAGAAGCTTTTTTATGTATTCTGAGCGCGGAATCGACTTGAAACTGTATTCATTCCCTTTTTCTGGAATTCCGTCAATATCGCGCTCAAGCGCTCCGAAAGTGAGCGCAAGTTTTCTGCGTTTCTGGCCAGGCTCCAGCTGGTCTAATTTATGCGGCTCAATCATCTTTAATAAGCCGCTTTTATTAGCGCGAACAAATCGTCGCTTGTCATGCTTTTTGGAAGCGAGTTCACAATGTCAAGCTGGCCTGCGTCTTCAGCCGCGAGCGCAAGCTGTTCGAGCGAAACTGACAAATCTTTTAATCGCGCCGGAAGATTTGCTTTTGCAATGCTTTGACGTATATCTTCGGCAAAACTGTGAATCGCGTCTTCGTCAGATTTTTCCTTTAGTTCCGGAAAAAGAATCCGCGAGATTTTCGCAATCCGCGCCGCTTTGTAATTTGCGCATTCTTCAATCATGTACGGAAAAAGAATTGTTGTGATAAGCGAGCGGGAAATTTTGTAGCGCGCGTTGATTGTCATTGAAAGCAAACTCGCCATTCCGATTGAAGAGACAGCCGCCGCCAAGGAAGCCATGCAGCCGCCCTGGGAAAGAAGCTCTTCCTTTGGAGTCGTGATTGTCAGGGAAGACGCGCCGTTCACAGCGTAGCCTAAAAGCTCGGCGGACTTCTCCGCAATCATGTCGCTGAAAAAATTCGCTTTTTGCGAAAGATAGCTTTCAGTTGCAAGGCACAGAGTTTCAATTGTCATTGACTGGGTTTGATTTTCAGAAAGCGTGTCTGTTAAAGTCGGATCAAATACAACAAGCTTGCAAAGTCCGTTCTGGGCTTTTATGAGCTTTAATGTCGAGCTTCTCGCATCAACAAGCGGAATTGTGTCTGTAAAAATAAACGCGTCGCGGATTGTTGTCGGAACGCAAATCATCGGCAGCGCGGAAGTTGTCGTGGCCGCTCCGTCCAAAAAGTCATAAAGGTCGTGGATTTCGTTGTAGAATGCGCAGAGCGCCCGCGCAATGCTGATTGGCTTTCCGCCGCCTAAAGCGATTACTCCGTGGATATGCGATTCTTTCGCGAGTTTTAGCGCGCGGGCGAGAAGTTCTGAGTCAGCTCCGTCTGAAAGCTCGTCAAAAATAAAATATTCAATTTTCTTGTCGTCGAGCGCTTTTGTGATTTTATCAAGAGTTCCAGTTTCGCGCAAAATCGGGTCGCTGATGAGCATGAACCTTGTTCCGATTTTTATAACTGACTGTCCGATTCTGCTTGCCGCGTATGAGCCGAGAATTATGTTCGGTGAAACTTTAAATGATAAATCTGCCATTTTTGTGATCCTTTTTGTCTAAAAAAAATGAAAAAAAAAGACGGAATTCCTCCCGCCTTTTTTCTTTCAAATTATCAATTTCTCGTCATCACAAGCCGAAGCTTTCAAGAATGCGGTCGGCCGTTGAGCTGATGACCGCCTGGTTCAAGTAATTCGGATCCTTGATTTTTTCTTTGATTGAGGCAACTAAATCCTGGCGTACATCCGGAGTTTCTTCTGCAACCTGGTTCAGATAATAAGCTTCTGAAGCTTCCATTGCCTCGCTTGAGAACTCAATTGAGTCTTTTGTTGAGTAAATGTTCTCTTTTGCTGCCGTGCGATGAGTATTCTGAACGTTGTTAAGAGGATTTACGTTGTCAATTTTTCCAATCATCATAGCTAACC
>CAZIFO010000026.1:0-29326 GCA_964538245.1 uncultured Treponema sp. | reverse complement strand
TTGAATTCCTTGAGATTCTGAACTTTTTCGAGAGAGAAATTAAATTTCTTCATAGACGTTATTTTCCAAGGTTTTCGCTGATTTTAGCCATTTGCTCTGCGAGTTTTCCGGCGTCGCTCTGGCTTTCTGTCGCTTTCTCGTTTGCGCTCATCACGTTTTCTTCCTTGTGCTGATGGACTAGCTGTGAGACGCTTTTTCTGTTTGCGCCCGGATTTTCAACGTATTCCTCTTCCGGAATCTCGATCTCGGCGAGGGCGGCGAGCTTTTGGAGCGTGTCTTCGATTGTGCAGTGCTCGTCTTCCTCCTGGCACAGGAATTTCTCAATGTCGTCGTGCTTGTCGATTGCGGCGTCAACCTCAGCGTTGGAGCCTTTCTGGTAAACGCCTGCCATAATCATGTCGCGGTTGTCCTCATAAATCGCTATAAGGCGGCTGATTTTTGTGACAGCTTTTAGAGTCTGCGTTCCAGAAACTCTGCGCGCAAGGCGGGAAATTGACTTTAGCGGGTCAATCGCCGGAAAATGGCGCTGCTCGGCGAGCTTACGCGTAAGGAAGATATGTCCGTCTATGGTTCCGCGCACCTTGTCTGTAATAGGCTCGTCAACATCGTCGCCGTCAACAAGGACATTGTAGAACGCGGTTATTGAGCCTTTGTCGTTTGTTCCGGCGCGCTCAAGGAGCTTTGGAATCAGGTCGAACACGCTCGGCGGATAGCCGCGCTGGGCCGGAGCCTCGCCTGTGGAAAGTCCTATTTCTCGCTGTGCATGGGCAAAGCGTGTAAGGTTGTCCATCATGAGCATTACGTCTTTTCCCTGGTCGCGGAAATATTCAGCAACTGCGGTCGTCGTGTAAGCCGCGCGCAGACGCGCAATCGATGTCGCGTCGCTTGTCGCGACAACGACGACAGAACGCTTCATTCCTTCCTCGCCCAAGTCGCGCTGGATAAAGTCGTTTACCTCGCGGCCGCGCTCTCCGATCAGGCCGATAACGTTGATGTCAGCGTTTGTGTTACGCGCAATCATCGAAAGAAGAGTTGATTTTCCAACGCCAGAGCCCGCGAAGATTCCAAGACGCTGGCCTTTTCCGCAGGTAAAAAGCGAGTCAATCGCGCGCACGCCGGTTACGATTCTTCTGTCAATCGGACGGCGCGTGATCGGATTCGGAGCGTTGGCGAGAACAGGATAAAATTCCTTTGTCTCAAGTGAGCCTTTTCCGTCAATCGGGTTTCCGCACGCGTCAATTACGCGCCCCAAAAGCTCTTTTCCGACAGGAACGCGCAGAACGTGCCCGGAAGCTACAATCTCGTCTCCAATCTCAATTCCCTCAGTTGAGGCGTAGGCCATGAGCTTTACGGTTTTTCCCTCAAATCCCATGACCTCGGCTAAGACCTGGGTATTGTTGTAAGGCATTTTTATTGTGCAGATTTCGCCGATAACAGAACGCGGACCGTTGCTTTCAATCATCATTCCTTTTACGGCCGTGACGTGCCCTGTGTACAGAATTGTCTCGGTGTTTTTTACTGCGTTAAGATATTTATTGAAAAAAGATTCCACAAATTCCCCCACCCAAAGTGAATTTAGGACTCAGATGCCGACATATCTGTCATGTCGGATTTTGTGAGCGTCTTGACCGGAGAAATCTCAAGAATCTTGTTCTCAAGCTCGCTCAGCTGGCTCTGGATTCTCGCGTCAATCGCGCCAAAGTCTGTCTCTACAATGCAGCCGCCTTTCTCGACAGTTGAATCCTCAAGAACCGTGATTCCCTCGACGTTCTCAACCTGCCTTATAAAATCCTGGATATGCTCGGTCGTAAGCTTTACGTCCGCAAGGTTCACGCGGATTGTGACTTTTCCGCGCCCCTTCACTTTCTTGAGCGCCTGGAGCACATTCGCCATTACAACTGATTTCTGGCTTTCGGACAGGACTTTTACGACTTTTCTTGTTATCAAAATCACAAGCTCGACAATCTGCTGCTCCGTCTCGCTTAAGATTTCCTCGCGGCGCGACATTACAGCCTCAAGAATCTTGTGCGTGCGGTCAACAAGGCGGCTCACCTCGTCTTTTCCGGTGTTGAATCCGTCTTCGTGGCCTTTGTCGTAGCCTTCCTTGTATGATTTTCTTGAAACTTCTGATTTTTCGCTGTTCGCCTGCTCAAGAATTTTAGCCGCCTGGTCTTTCGCGTCCTGAATAATTTTCTCAGCTTCTTTCTCGGCGTTTGTCTTTGTAATCTGCGCCTGGTCGCTCTGCCGCTTGACTTCCTCAAAGGCAGCGTCCTCGGCTTTTTTCACAATGTCGTCCGCCTTGGCCTGCGCATCGTCGAGCATCTGCTGCTTTTCAACTTCCCATTTTTCCTTGAACTCGTCGGCTTCCTTTTTCAAGTCCTCGGCAGTCGGGCCTGTGTATTCAGGAGCTTCCTCGACTTTTTCCTCGACTTCCGGAATCGCGTAATCGTGGACAAGCTGGAGCTTGAACTCGCCGTCCTTTGTCTTTAGCTCGCCAGGCTGGAACAATGTCTGCTGATATAAATTTCTAGTCATGAAAAACCCCGGTATTTCTACAAATTTTCTACAAATCTTCTATTTCTATAATCGGCTTGAATCGCCTTTTTTTTTAGAAAATAGAAAATCAAAAAAAGAAAAACAACTTTTTCCAAATTTTCAGATTTATTCCGCCATTGACGCAAGAAGCTCGCTCACCATCGGAATAAGCTGCTTTTTGCGGCTTACAACATCTTTTAGATAGAAGATATTATCCTCGATTTTCGGGAACGTGAGAACAGGCATAAAGCTTTTCTCGCCTGCAACAAGCATAATCGAGCTGAGCGTTGAAATATCCGTGACCAAAAGCGCGCTGAAAACGGCAGAATGGGCACGGCGTGCAAGAGAAAGCTCGTCAAAAATCTCGCTTTTGCGCTTCATGATTTCCTCAGTTCCGTCAACTTCAATCTGGCTCACAGTAAAGACGTTCTTGCCTTCCTTGTATTCTTTCATGTCCTGGTTCACAATCTGCTCGGCAGTGCGCCCTGTCAGGCGGCTTCCAGCCTTTACAATCTCGTTTCCAAGCGATTTTACATCAAGGCCGGCGATTTCCCCGAGCTCCGCCGCTGTCTCAATATCTACAATGGTCGTGGTGGCGGATTTCAGCACAAGTGTGTCGCTCAGGATTCCGCAGAGAAGAAGGCTCGCGATTTTTGGCGGAATCTCAACATTGTTCTCGCGGAAAAGCTTTGCAAGAATTGTTGAAGTCGAGCCGAGCGGAAGATTTATGAACGTGATTGGAAGCTTTGTGGAAGCAGAGCCGATTCTGTGGTGGTCAACAATCTCAGAGACCGTGTAGTTCTCAATTCCGTCGACAGCCTGCGTAAGCTCGTTGTGGTCAACAAGCGCGACTCCGATGTTCGGCTCTGAATGAATGTCAAGCTCGGAAATAACGCCAATCACCTTGTTTTCATCGTCAACAACCGGAAGAAGCCGCGCCGGGCTGTCGTTTATGCTTTTTCTGACTGCCGGAAGCAAATCGTTCGGCTTTACAGGCTTTACCGAGTGGTCGCCCGCGGCAGAAGCCGGAACTGAATACATCAGAAGCATTGTAGTTGAGGCCGTGTCAAAAGGGCTTACGATAATTGTCGTTCCGTTCTTCTTCGCGTCATCAATAACTTTCTCGCACGGAACGCGGCCGCCTGAAATCACAAGCACGTTGATTTTCTTCTCGACGCAAAGGCTCTGCACGTCCTCGCGGTCGCCAGTCACGACGACAAGCTTTTCATTCAGATGAGTTTCAAGAGTTTCGGTAAAAGAAGAAAAGCTCGTCGCCCCGGAAATAATCCTGAAGCGGTGGATTTCATCAACTTTGCTTCCGCTGTAGAAAGTTCCGCTCAGAGTCTGGCAGAGGAGGCTCGCAGTCGTTACAAGCGAAAGATGATGGTCAGGCTTGAGATTGTCAAAAATATTGCGCGAGAAAGACGCGTAGCTTAAAAGCGCCTTGTAATGGTTTTCGCTGTCAACAACAGGAAGCGAGTTGTACTTTGAGTCGCGCATTACAGAGACTGCTTTCCACAGCGAGTCATTCTCGTGGACGGTGACAGCGCCCCTGTGCATGTAGAACTCGACTTTCGGCTCAAGGTCAGGAATTAAAACCGGAGGCACAACGCCGAATTTCTTGTAGATATAATCCGTCTGCGGATTAAGCTGTCCTGCGCGCGCCGCGATATACTCATGCGCTCCAAGCTGATTTTTCAAGTACGCAAAGCAAGTCGCGCTCACAATAGCGTCAGTGTCTGGATTCTTGTGTCCGAACACGTAAATTTTCTTTTTCATAGCGTGGTTTTATTGTAACGCAATTCTTGAAAAAAGGAAGATTTGAAGAAGTGAGAAGACGAAAAATATATTGAGTATTTGCCGCCCTTATCAGATTCTGACATATACAGCTGACATTTTATTTGGCTGAAAAGGAAACTGTTGTATCTATCCGCGCGTGTAAATTGGGCCATCTTGGATTTGAACCAAGGACCAAAGGATTATGAGTCCTCTGCTCTAACCGCTGAGCTAATGGCCCGGACTTCAAGAATGAAGTGTAATGATTTTATCAAAAAATCCGGCATTGCGTCAATGACTTAAGTCCGCTTCCGGCAAAACGCAAAGCTATTTCTTGAACGCCATGAACTCGTCGTCAATCTCCTGGTTCATGCCGCCTGCGGCCTCAAGGAATCTTCCGCCGGTGTTTTTCATGCAGTTTTCGGACAAGGCCTTGTATTCCGGAAAGGAATCCGCGATTTTCTTGATTTCCTCCGCCGCGATTCTTGAGAAGGCGTTCGCTCCGTCCGGGCGCAGGTGGCTGTTGTCGCTTTTGCCCTCAGGGAAGTTCTCATAAAGCCCGGCCGGAAAATTCATGTAGAATCTTTTTGACTTTTCGTCGCCTGTTTTCTCAAGGAAATCCATTGTGAGCCTGTTCATGTCGATGCAGGGAACATTTTCCTCCGCCGCGGTTTCAAGAACTGCCTCTGGATATTCGCCGTGGGAATTTTTTATATGTCCGTCCCCGAACATTCTGCGCGCCATCGGCGTGAGCAAGACGCTGAGAACGCCTTTTTCGCGCAGGGAACGCACAAAGTAAGAGAGATTCTTGCGGAACGCGCCGCCTTTTTCGCTTGAAGTGAAGCGGGAGGGATCCGCGCTTTTCTCGTCGTTGTGCGCAAACTGGATCAAGGCAAAGTCGCCTTTTCTTGCGTTCGCCATAACAAGGTCGAACCGGCCCTCGTCAATAAACGACTTTGTGCTCCGTCCGTTTCTTGCGAAGTTCAGGAAATTCCAGTCCTCCGGGAAAAAGCGCTTAAGCTCCTGAACCCAGCCTGTCTGCGGAAATGATGAAAAATCATTGTACTGCATAATGCTGTCGCCAAGACAAAGAATTCTCATATTTATCCTCTTTACTCGACTGTAACCGACTTTGCCAGGTTGCGCGGCTTGTCAGGGTCAATTCCCTTTAGAACAGAGCAGTAGTAGGCGAAAAGCTGGGCCGGCACAACAGAAAGCATTGACGCGAGCGGAGACGCAGTGTCAGGAATTGTAACAACAGTGTCGCAGATTTTGTCGAACGCGCCTGACTTGTCCATTGTGATGCACATTGTTGCGGCTCCGCGGCTTTTTACTTCAAGGATATTTGACGCGAGCTTTTCGTAAAGCTCCGGAACTGTCGCAATCGCAACTACGAGCGTGTCCTTGTCAACAAGCGCGATCGGGCCGTGCTTAAGCTCGCCTGCAGCGAACGCCTCGCAGTGCATGTAGCTTACTTCCTTGAGCTTGAGCGCGCTTTCAAGAGACGACGCGCTGTCGAACTGGCGGCCGATATAGAAAATCTTTCCTTTGTTGAACTGCTCTGAAGCGAATTTCTGGATTTTTGTCTGGTTATCAAGAATCTCCTGGCATTTGCCCGGAATCATCTCAAGCTCAGAAAGAAGATTTGAATATTCCGTGTCGTCTATCTTTCCGCGGACTTTTCCAAGCTTTACCGCGAGAAGATAAAGGCACATGAGCTGCGTTGTGTACGCCTTTGTCGAGGCGACAGCAATTTCCGGGCCTGCCCATGTGTAGATAACCTCGTCGGCCTCGCGGCTCACAGTTGAGCCGACACAGTTTGTAATCGCGATAACCTTTGCGCCGGCTTTCTTCGCAAGGCGGAGAGCTGCCAAAGTGTCGGCGGTCTCGCCCGACTGCGAGATGACGATAAAAATATCATCCTTGAACAAAATCGGATCCCTGTATCTGAACTCAGAGGCTACGTCCGCCACAACCGGAATGCGCGCGAATTTCTCAAACGCGTATTTTCCGACAACTCCGGCGTGGTAGGCGGTTCCGCAGGCTGTAATCACAATGCGCTTCGCGTTTGTCCATTCCCCGTCGAAATTGATTTCATCAAATTTGATGTCGCTCGCGTGTCCGCCGTAGGTTTCAAGGCGCGGACGCAGAGTGTCTGTAAGGGCTTTAGGCTGCTCAAAGATTTCCTTGAGCATAAAATGCGCGTATCCGCCTTTTTCCGCGGCGGACATGTCCCAGTCAACGTGGCTCGGCTCCTTTACAATCTTCTGTCCGTCCTCAGTGAACAAGTCGACGTGGTCGTTGTAAAGAACTGCGACTTCCTTCTGGTCAAGATAATAGACATCGCGCGTGTACTCAAGAATCGCAGGAACATCCGACGCGATAAAGTTCTCGTCCTTTCCAAGTCCTACAATAAGCGGAGCTTCCTTTCTCGCCGCAATCACGCGGTCTGGATAGTCGGTGCAGACAATTCCGAGCGCGTAGCTTCCCTCGATTCTGTGCAGAGTTTCCAGGACTGACGGAAAGATTTCTCCTGTTTTCTCATAGAAATAGTTAATCAGCTGGGCGACAACCTCGGTGTCGGTCTGGCTTCTGAAGACAACGCCCTGGTCCTGCAGCCAGGCCTTTAGCTTGGCGTAGTTCTCGATAATTCCGTTGTGGACGACGGCGATTGTTCCAGAGACATTTGTCTGCGGATGCGCGTTAAGGTCGCTAGGCTCGCCGTGAGTCGCCCATCTTGTGTGGCCGATTCCGACATGGCCCTTTACAATCTCGCCGGTTTTCTGAATCAGCTCGTCATATTTCTGCTCGGCTTTTTCCTGCTCTTCTTTGTTTCCAGGATTTTTCGCCTCTTTTACAATTTCGCCGGTGATTTTCTCAACAAGAAATTTAAGCGCGCCTTTTGATTTTCTTACAAGAATTTCATCAGAATCTTCTGACAAAACAGCGATTCCCGCAGAATCGTAGCCGCGGTACTCAAGTTTTCTAAGTCCGTTTATTAAAACCGGGGAAGCCTGCCTAGAACCAACATAACCAACAATTCCACACATATAAACCTCAATTCAAAAGGAAAGATTAAAAATCAATTGAAAATAACAAATCAATTATATCGTCATGAGATATTTCTTGCTACACAATAGAATCCAAAGCATTTGCAACTTCAGTATCATAAAATTCGGGCTTTGACTCAAGCTCTTTTACGGCGCTCTCCTTGTCGCAGATTTTCTTGTAGCTCCGCAAGCTGACAAGCGAAACGTAGCTTTCCGCAACACGGATCAGCCGCGCAACCTGCGGAATATTTTTTCCGCGCAAGCCTTCCGGATATCCGCTTCCGTCAATGTTCTCGTGATGATATTTTGCGGCTTTTTCAAAAGTGCGCCAGTATTTTTTAGGGACAAATCCAAGATAATCAGAATATTTTTCAACGTGGCTCTGCAGAATTTTTCTTTGCTCTTCAGAAAGATTCTCAGATTTCAGCAAATTTTCAGGCAGAGCGAGAAATCCCGCGTCGTAAACCATCGCCGCGCAAAAATAAATTTTCGCGGAATTCTGGTTCAAGCCGAGCCGGACAGCGAGCTTGTAGACAAGTTCGCTCACATTTTTAGAATTGTTCTTGCGGTTTGTCGCCTTGTCAATTTTTTCGCCGAGCTTTTCGCACTTTAGCGCGAGATTTCTAAGCTCATCTTTTTCTTCCGCCGTCATTTCAGGCGACGGAAGCTCGTTTTTTCCCCAGCCGATTTCTTTTGTCTTCTGATTTTGAATCGAATCAATTTCCGTAAGCGCGTCGAGCAGAATCCGGCTGTTTTTTTCCTGAAGCCCGGAAAGCGAGCGCAAGGTTTTGTCAAAATCCTTCATCTGAATGCGAGATTTTCTTGAAATCATAAAGAACGGAACAAAAAACGCCAGGAACAAAATCAAAATTGCCGCAAAAATCAGAATCAGCCAGATTTTAACGGAATTCAGCGCGGAAAATTGCATTTTATTTTGCTCGTCGGATTTTTGATTTCTTAGCTCCGACTTGATTTTCTCAACTTTTACTTTCAGCGCGGAAGTTGAAATTCCTGAAAAAATTTGCAGATTTGAATCAACTTCTTCTATTAAATTGTAATTTTTTGTGCGTTCAATTTCCGAAAGATATTTTTCATAAACCTGGATTGAAAGCGCCGTGACATTTCCTGGAAAAACCTGAGGATTTTCAAACGAGCGCAAAAGAACATTTGTCTTTTCGTAAGCTTCGGAAATTTTTCCTCCGTCAATTTCCGATTTTATCGCAGAAACCTGCTCCTTTATGATTTTTTCAGGCAAATCGGCAAAAGCTGCGGCGGCGCAGAACAAGGCCAAAAATATTGATGATAAGATTTTCCTGTTTTTCATTTTAATCTTCCTCCGTTCTTCTGCTGTGGCTGTGAAGCTCCAAGTTTCTTTTGTACGCGCGCTCGTTCGCCAGGGATTTTTCAATTGAAGAATAAAGATCAATCGCCTCGAAATTTTCAATGTTGTTTTCAATTACAGCCATCGCAAGATTTTTCGCGAATTCAAAATCCTCGTCAAGCGCAAGATTTCTCGCTTTTTCAAGGACAAGATTTTCTATTTCCGGATAGTTTTCGTCATCTTTATGATTTTTTAGGATTTGCGAGACAGATTCAGAGGAACGCATTAAAACTGCGGAGTCAATTTCATTTTGAATTTCCAGAAGCTCAGGCGGCAGAGTTTCCTTGTCGGAAGCGTTCTGTGCCGCGAGCTGAAAAAACGGAAGCAAGAGAAGAAAAATCAATGTAAAGAATCTTTTCAAGAAAATCATTTGCCTACGCAAAAGCGCGAGAAAATTGAGCCGAGAACATCGTCCGGAGTCACTTCGCCTGTGACTTCGCCTAAAAAGTCAAGGCAGTCCTCCAAGTCCTGTACAACCGCGTCAAGCGCATAGTCCTTTGTAAGGCTTAGCGCGTGGTTCACACATTCAAGCGCCTGCACAACAGCGTTTTTCTGCCGCTCTGAGCCAAGCCCGGTCTGGCTTCTGTCAGACTCGCCGCTTTTCATAAGAGCGTTCTTTACGGCGCTGCTTAAGTCTCCGAGCCCAAGCCCGGTTTTTGCGGAGATTACGCAACATCCTGCTGCTGACAAGTTTTCTTCAAAAACTTGCGGGCTTGAATTGCTTTTATCCAACGTCCGTGTTGGCTGGCTTTTTTCTGAGATTTTATCAACTTTATTATAAACCAAAATCAGCGGCTTTCCGTTTTTTACGGCGTTATTGATAAAATCTTTGTCTTCCTCATTAAGCGCGTTTTCAGTTCCGCTAGAAGCGTCAACAAGGTACAAAATCAAGTCGGCTTCATGGCTCAGGTCCTTTGAACGCTCAACGCCGACAGCCTCAATCTTGTCCTCCGTCTCGCGAAGGCCCGCCGTGTCAAAAAGTCTGGCCGGGATTCCGCCAAAGTCAATCCAGCTTTCAATAAAGTCGCGCGTTGTGCCTTCAATGTCGCTTACAATCGCGCGGTCTTCCTTTAAAAGCGCGTTAAAAAGCGAGGACTTTCCGGCGTTTGTGCGGCCTGCAAGAACAACGCGCGCTCCGTCCTGATATATTTTCTCAGATTTCCATGAGGACGCCAGCTCCGAAAGCTCGGCGGAAGCTTTTTTTAAGTCAGTAGGGTCGAACGAGTCGGCGATTGTCTCCTCGTCCTCCGGATACTCAATTCCGACTTCTATGGCCGCGAGAGTGTCAACAACAAGCTTCTTTATTTTATCTATTGTCTCGTAAAGATTTCCTGCGAGCCTGCCCGCGGCGCGCGAGCGGCCTGCGTTTGTCTTTGAGTCGATTATTTCGCGGATTGCCTCGGCGCGCGTCAAGTCCGTTTTTCCGTTGATATACGCGCGGAATGTGAACTCGCCGCGCTCAGCAGGACGGAAGCCGTTTTTTAGAAGAAGATTATAGACCGCCTGCACAACGTTGACTCCGCCGTGGCAGCTGATTTCGCACATTTCTTCTCCAGTGAACGACCTCGGCGCGTGGAAAACGGAGACAAGCACCTCGTCAATTTTTTCGCCGCCGGAAACTATCCAGCCGTAAGTTATTGTGTTTCCTTTCGCAGAAAGAAGCTTTTCCGGCCACGAGAACACTTTTGAGACAAGCTCAACGCAGTTCTTTCCGGAAACGCGCACAATTCCAAGAGCCGCCGGAGCCAATGCTGTGGCAATCGCCGCAATCGGCTCCTCAGGCGTGTAACCAAGATTTGTCATAGAGATGATTCTATCAGAAAAAGAAAGAATTATGAATTAGCAACGCAGTTTTGCGCGCGCAAATTGGAAGCCTCGCTGTTACAACACGCAATAACGATGGGTAAAACCCAGAGCCGTTTTGCTCAAAAGTCAGTATCACTTTTAGCCGAAGAGGGGGGCTCTTTAGGTCAAAGTCGGGGGCACTTTGACCTAAAGTCGGGGGAACTTTGAGTCAAAGTCAGTGCCACTTTTAGCCAAAGTGGGGGTCACTTCGGGCCGAAGTCAGTGCCACTTTGAACCGAAGCGGGTATCATTTTAAGACGAAATGGCAGTCATTACGGAACATAATGGCCCCCATTTTAAAGCAAAATTATTGCATCAAGAATCATAAGCCGCCCAAAGTTTTTTTATATCATTCAGGCTTGGAAATCCAGATTTTCCGCGTTTTTCCTGCTCGCGGATTGTATCCCAGACAGCTGTGTTTTCTGAGGGAATCTGGCTTTCATTTTCCGTGTTATCGCCGCCGGCCGCGTTCTGCAGCGGATATTCAGAGGACTTTGTTCCGCCTGAAAGCTCCGGCTTTCTGTATTTTTCGTCCGCCTCGTACGACGGCCCTGTGTATTTTGAGTCGCCTACATCAGGCGACAGGTCGTCGTAGCGGCAAAGTCCGTTCCAGTACATATATCCGCGGTTTACAGAGTCGCGAACGCCGTAGATTTCTTTCTGAACGTAGTCCTTGTTGTACCATGCGCGGTCGTAGCTCACATTCAAGTAGAAAGCCTGGACCCACGGACGGATTATCAGCCTGTTGCGCCCGATTACTGTGTTGCGGTACGTTCCGTAGAAATATATTCTGTACGGACGCTCGCTTACTGGCGCGTAGTTTAAAAAGCTCTGCTCAAAGTGGCTCGGATAGAACATCGGGCACACGACATCAACATACTCGGCGAGCTGCTCAACGTCTTGGCCGGTTCTTGTTCCTGAGCGGTACCAGCCGTTCGCGCCGTAAATGTCGATTCCAATCGGAGCGTCAATGTTCTTCCGCGCGTAGCTCAGGAAAGAAAGCAGGGCCGACTCCTTGTCCATGCCCGCGCTCTTCCATCTGAAAGTGGCGTTTGAAAGATTTTTTCCATCGGTCGGAAATCTTATGTAGTCAAACTGAATTTCATCAAATCCGCGTTCAACAAGCTCTTTCGCAATATGGACAAAATATTCCCAGACTTCAGGCGAGTAAGGGTCAACCCAGTCCTCGTCATAATAAAGAGTCTTTGTCTCGCCAGTCTCAGCCCCGGTTTCGTCGGTAACTTTTTCGTAGCCGGAAATGCCTTTCCACGGCCTGTTCAGGACTCTGTCCCAGACCGCGTACTGCTTCTGCCCGTAGTTCGCAAGGTTTCTGTCCTTAAAAGTCACAATGCGCGCGATAAGATAGATTCCCTGCTTTTTCATCTCCGGCACGAATGTGTCCAAATCAATCTTGTAGCGGGAAATATAGCCTTTATCAAGAAGAAGCGGATCCTTAGGCTCAAAGCGCAATCCGCCGTAGTCGTCTTTCATGTCGATGACCATTGAGTCGAGCTTGTTGTCCTTTATGATTTTTACGTAGCTGTCGATTCCTCGCTTGTCCATGAGCTTGTGCGCCTGCACGTAGACAGACTTGTGGCCGTTGGCTTTTTCGGCGTACTTGTTGTTTATGTCGTCAGGATACAAAAGCCAGAGCTCGCAGAGAGAAATCCCTTTTCCGTCCGCGTTTTCTTCTGATGAAGGAATCCACGCCGCGTTCAAAGTGTCGCTTTTCGCAAGGACATTGAAAAATCCTCGCCATTTGTTGTATTCAGGCGGAACAAAATCCTTTGCGCCTGTCGCGGGATTGTATGCGGCGACTTCGCCCGGGCGCGAGTACAGAATCTTGGTTCCGTCGTAAAAAAGCCCGTCTATTGTGTCTGCCGGCTCTTCTCCTGAATAAAGAAGCTCAGCGCGTTTTGTCGCCCAGTTGAACCTGTAAATGCGCGGAAGATAACTTTGCGCGGCGAAGATTTCTGTGACAGGATTTCCGTTTGAATCAGAAAAAACAACAGGAAGAATGTCCGAGACTTCGTCAGGATAAGTCTGAGTCTTCATGTTGTCGAATCCGCCGTTAGAGTCGCGCCAAGTCGTCTTTCCGTCCGGATTTGGATAGCAGTACGAGAATCCGAAAATTGTGTGCGCCATGAATACCGCGAGCTCCGTTGAAGATTCCGCGGTCGGCTTCCGTGCCGGAACATCGCACACGGCCACGGCTTTTATTCCTGAAGTTGAGGCTGAAGTTGAGCCTAGCGACTTCCAGTTTTTTCCGCCGTCATAAGTTATGTAGACATCATCTTTTGTCGCGGTTACAAGAATATTTGGATTTGACGGATGCGCCTCCAGGTCTTTCAGCTGGGCCGGCTGCTTTGTAAAGACTGTGTTTGTGCCGTCCCATTCCTTTATTGTAAGAAAAGGCAGGCCCTCGTTGCGCATATCAAATACAGAAAGGTCAGAAGAATGAATAATTCCCTGCGTTGTCAGGAAAAACCAGTCAGTTTTCTTGATTCCGTCTTCTTCGCTTTGAGTCTTTATGATTTTTGTGACTTTTCCCTGTGTCCAGAGCGGAACCGCCGTTCTTGACGGAGTGATTTTGTAAAGGCCTGAGTCGCTTCCGGCAAGCATAAACCCGTTTTCAGGATTTTCTGTCTTGTTAAAGTCGCCGCTTGCGCCGTCAGAAGATGAGGTTTCAGGAAGCTTGTAAATTGTCTCGTCGGGCTGAGCCGGAGCCAGACACGAACTTATTGAAATGATAAAAAGCAAAGAAAATAAAATGCGCATATCTTGTTTATCGGAAAAAACTCAAGCAAATTTAACAGTTTGATTTCGCAGGATTGATTTTTTTATGGCTAGGAAAATTACGAAAAATCTCTGACGAGGGAAAATTCAAATCCCTGCTCGAGCAAATCTTCAATTAAGAGCCCGAGCTTTTCGTAAAGATAATCACCACGCGTGCCTTTTGAAATTCCTGTGCTTACAGGAATTATCATTTTGTCATGCGCGTTGTTAACATAAAATTCGACAAGCTCGCCGGCGCTTAGATACCAATCTTTCCGCTCGCTTTCGCGCGTTATTGTGTCAAGAGAAAGACGGCTCAAGTCAATGTATTTGTAGCCGCTTTTTTGGCCGTAGGATTTTATTTTATCGTCAGCAGGATAAGGCGCGTGCCACATCAGAGAAAGCTCCGAGCCTGTCGCCGCAAAAAATTCGTCTTCGTTACGCGCAAGCCCGCGCCGGATAAATTCCTCGTCAACAACAAATCCTTTTCCGCGGAAATCAGACGCGGTAAAGAACATTGAGGCGCAGTCGTGCCCGCTGTTTGCAATCAGCCGGGTTTCTTCCGGATAGCGTCTTATAAATTCTCCGTTCAAGAAAAACGTCGCCTTTATTTTATAATCATTTAAAACTGAAAGGATTTGCGGAATTCCGTCCGCGCTGTCAAGAGCGTCAAAAGCAAGAGCGGCACGCCGTTTTTCATTGCTTTTTCTAACGCTTTCCTCAAAAACAGGAAATGTCGAGCCGTTTCCAGCCAGATTTCTGATGTAAAGCGCATTTTCAAAAAGAAAATTGTCCGTTGAGCCAACGTAAACGCGGAATTTTCCATTTTGAGAAGTTTTATTTTTTGCGGCGGCTTTTTTCATCAGCTCAAATGACGCGGCGCTGTCCTCCGCAGATTGAAGCCAGAGATTTCTGTACGGAATATAATCATAAAAAAGGGAATCGGAGGAAGAGCTTTGCGCAGTGATTGTGTTCTTTGTTCCAGGTTTCCAAAACGCCGACTTTACTGATGATAAAAATAAAATTCTTGAGTTCTGGCAAGAAAATCCGCCGCTTTCATTCATCTCAAAGTTTCTGACGGTCGAATTTCCGCCTGCGATAAGCGACTCGTTTCCGTTCCAGACGTAAGAGACAATTTTTTCATCGTTTATGTCGCCAAGAAGTTTCCAGCCGTCAATTTCATAAATATAAAGATGATTTTTTGAAGCGAACGCAATTTTTCTTCCGTCTGGAGAAAGGGCAGGATTTTTCGAATCCTCAAAAGTTTCTTTTAAGGCAAGGCCCGCCTCGCCGTCTTCTGAAATTTCGTAAACGCAGGACTTGCTTTTTCCATTTTCTCCGATAAAGTCAGTCCAGAAAATTTCAGTTCCGGAAGCTGACCAAAACAAATCGCAGCCGGCAACTGTTCTGAGAAAAGATTCCGACGCGCTGAAAGGCATTGAAAACGAGGCTGAAAAGTTCTGGAAATTTGTTCCGCCGATTTTATAAACTGAAATCACGGAATTTGACTTTACAACAGCAATTTTGTCCGCCGCGGAATTGCAATAGAATCTGTCTTTGCGGGAATCAAATCCAAGCGGAAGTTTTCCTACGACAACTCCGTTTCCGGCGACTGAAGAATAAATCGCGCGCGTGTAAAGCTCGTCCGCGCTGATTTTATAAATCAAGCCGCTGTCAATGTAAATAAAATATTTTGAATTTGCCCACGAAACACAGCTGATGTTTCCGCCGCCGATTTTGTGGAAATCATCGTCAAGCTGAACATTTTTCTCAAAATCTTCAGGATTGCAGAAATAAACCGCGCCGTTCTTTTCATAAAGAAGAATTTCGCGTTCCGGGCACCATTTCGCAGGAATTTTCTCATAGTCAAAGTCCGCATTCTCATCAAGAACATATTCATGAAGATTCGAAACGTTTTTTAAGACAAGCCGGCCAGACGCCGCACCAGTTTTTTCAAGAAAGCAGATCCATTTTCCGCTCGCGCTCGCAGTTTCCGAAACAAGGCCTTTTTCTGCCACAGGAAGATTTTTTTCACGCGAAATCCAGCTTAAAGTCTCGTCGGCGAAAGAATAACGCGCAGTTCCGTATCTGTTCCGGATTTGAAGAACCGCGCCGCCTGAAAGAATCTCCATTTTTTCAGGGAAACAAGTCAGGATTTTTGAATTCTGAAAGCTCTGCGCCTTCTGATTTTTCTGTGCGCCGGTCAAAAAAAGCGTTCTGTAGCCTTCTCCGCCGCCAGCATTTTGAGCGACCGTGTACAAAATTTTGTTTTCAGAATTTATCTCAGGATTTTCAAATCTTACAAGCGCGGAAATTTCCGCCAGAAAGAGAAAACTGATAAAAATGAAGAAAAATGATTTTTTCAATGCTTTTTCTCTCATCTAAAAATTTGCTGGTTTTCTTAAAAATCAGCTTTCCGCTCCATTTTTTTCATGGTGATTTGATTTTTCCGTCAGCTTGTCCAGCTCTTTTTCAAGCTCTTCAATCTGGCGCTGAATTTTTCTGACGCGCACAACTCGGTTTTCGGCCTGCTTTGTTTCAAGCTGGCTGAAGACATTTTCAAGAACGTCGCCGTCATCGGCTTCTTTCCGCTGCCTTCCGCACCAAGGGCAGTAAATAAACGACTCGTCAATCGGGCGGCCGCAGTCGCAAAAAGTTATAAAATCCATAGTTCTATCTTCTTAAAAGCGTAAGAGGATCAACAAGCTTTCCATTTTTGTAGACCGTAAAATGCAGATGCGGCCCGGTTGAATATCCTGTAGAGCCGACAAGTCCGATTTTTGCTCCCTGGTCAACATAAGTTCCCGTCTTGGCGAGAGTTTTTATCATATGCGCGTACAAAGTCTGGTAGCCGTTGCCATGGTTTATAATAACATAATTTCCAAAAACATTGCTCCATCCAACGTAGGCAATTTTTCCGCTCATCGCCGCGTAGATTGAAGTTCCCTGCGGGCAGGCCAGGTCAACGCCGGTGTGGTTAGAAGCCGCGCCTGTAAACGGATCGCTTCTTCTGCCGAAATATGAAGAAATTCTGTAGCTGGCTTTTATCGGGCAGGTAAAAAGCTCGCCCATTGCTTTCTTTAGCGTTGTCGAGTCAAGCTTTGCGCCCGGAATAAAAAGCTCCGTTCCTTTTGAAAGCGTTTCGCTCGCCAAATCGTTTGCGTCAAGAATTTCCTCGACGCTCACATGATATTTCACGGAAATCGCGTTCAATGAATCTCCGGCGGAAACTTTGTAAATCAGCCCGTCTTGCGAAGGAATTTTCAGTTTCTGCCCGGAGCGAAGCGCGCGCACGTTTGAAATATCGTTCACCGCAATCAAAGTTGAAATATTTGAAAGCCCGAATTTCCTTGTTATTGTCGAAATTGAATCTCCGGCCTTGACCTTGTATTCCTGAAAAGTCACTTTCTGCCCAAGCCCGACGCTCGCCGCAGTCAGAACCGAGCCGTCTTCCGCAAGGACATTTCCGTTCTCATCGACATCTGAAACAACGCTTTCCATCGCAAATCTCGACATTGCCTCGTCCAAAAGCTCAAAGTCAGTCGAGTCATTCTTAAGCTCAAGCGGAAGCGTGTGCGACTCAAAATAAGAAAGAACATGAAAAACCGTCACCGGAACAAAAATCAAGATTGCAAAAAGCAAAATCAATGGAAGATAAAATTTAACTTTTGCGAGAAAATCTGAAAAAACTGAGGAAGATTCTTCATCAAAAACATGAATATAATCAGAAGATTTTATGGATTTCGCCTTTTTCCCGACTGAAAATCCACGGTACTGACGCCGAGACTCCAGCTGAAACGCGCCCAAAGTCACGGAGCCGGATTTTTTTATGCGGAGCTCAGAATAACTGAAATTTGTCTTTTCATTTTTTTGAGATGTCTGTCTTCTGACGCTAGACGCGCCAACGTAGCTGTAAACTTCCATACATCATTTATCGGAAAAAAAATAGAATTTGTTGATTTGTTGTGATATTCTTTTTTATCGGAAAGAGAAAACGTTTTCCCTTTCAATCCTTTTTTCTTCCAACTTTTCTAATCTGAAAGGATGCTAATCTTGAAAAAAAATAAATTTTCCGCGCCGATTTTTTTCGTTTGCGCCGGGCTGGCGGCCGGACTTTTGCTAAAACTTTTCGCCTTTGAAATTCTCACGGTTTCCGGGCGCTCAATGATTCCGGCCCTGCACGACGGCGACAGGATTTTTGTGAGCAAGCTCGCGTTCGGAATCGTCGAGCCTTACGGAAGCAAGCTTTTAGTCCAATGGGCCCAGCCAAAAAAAGACGAGATTGTGATTTATCTTTATGACAACAGAATCGTTGTTAAACGCTGCGTGGCGACAAGCGGCGACAAACTAGAATATTCAGAAAGTTCAGATTATACTTTAAAGACAAACGGAAAAGAAATTCCGCTCACAGAAACTCAGTTCAAAAATCTAAAGAACACGGACAAAGTTCCTGAAGGCTACATTCTCGCGGTTGGCGACAATTACGCGGAGTCAGTTGACTCAAGAACTTACGGATTTGTCTCTGTAAAAAATGTGCTTGGAAAAGTTATATGCAAATAAACAAAACAGGATTTTTAAAAAAGTGGCCGCTTTACATTCTGCTAGGATTTTTGTCGGCATTCACAGTTTACGTAATTGTCCGCTACGGAATTTACGCGTTCACAGAGCCGGCGGAAACAACGGCAAACGGAGAAATTGCGCAGCGTGGCTCAATTCTCGACAGAAATGGAAAAGCGCTAGCGGTTCCTGCGAATTACTATCATTTTACGGTAACTCCGTCGGCGGTAAAGGAAAAAGAGGAATTTGCCTCTCTCGTCTCGCCTTTTATTGGAATTTCAGAGCAAGACATTCTTGAAACGCTCGAAAAACAGAAAAAAGCGAATTTCGTTTATCTAAAAAAGAATTTGAACCAGGAAACTGCGGACAATCTAAGGGACGCGTGCCGGAAAAACGGATTCGGCGCGGCTGTTAAATTTGATAAAATCGAAGGCCGCGTTTATCCGGAAAACAACCTGGCCTCCCAGCTTGTCGGATTTCTGGGCGCGGACGGAAGAGGACTTTCAGGAATTGAATATTCAATGCAGGAAACTCTCGCCCCGAAAACAAACGAAAACGGCGAGGCGGAGCCGGGAAAGAACATTTATCTGACTATTGACGCGAACTTGCAGTCGAATCTTGAGAAAATCGCCCAGGACGCGATGGAGAACACAAAGGCGCAGAGCCTGATGCTTGTCGCGGCGGAGGCAAAGACTGGCGAAATTCTCTCTTACATCAGCCTGCCTTCAGCGAATCTCAATGAATATACAAAGGCGACCGCCGAGCAGATGAAGGACAGGCCGGCGACAGACAGCTACGAGCCGGGCTCCGTCTTTAAGATTTTCTCTGTCGCAACTTTTATTGATTCTGGCGCAATTTCTGAAGATGATATTTTTCTCTGCGACGGCGTTTATGAGCGCGTCACTTCGAGCGGAGAAAAAATCAGAATCACCTGCCTTGACCACCACGGCTGGCAGACTGCGCGCAAAGCCTTGGAGAATTCTTGCAACGACGCGCTTGCGCAGATGAGCGAAAAAATTGAGTCGGAGCCGTTTCTTGAAAGGCTAAGGCAGCTTGGTTTCGGCTCAAAGCCGGGGACAGAGCTTTCGGGCGAGACGGCCGGGCTTGTGCGCAGCACGAGCGACAGATACTGGTCCGCGCGCTCAAAGCCGACAATCGCAATCGGGCAGGAAATTACAGTAAGCGCGCTCCAGATGGTCCAGGCGGCCACGGCAATTGCTAACGGCGGAATTCCTGTCCAGCTTACTTTTGTAAGCAAAATCTCGGACAACAAGGGCCAGGAAGAGTACTCTCATCAGCCGTCCTTTAAGGAAAGAGTCTTTAAGGCTTCGACGACGAAATATCTTCTTAGCTGCATGGAGTCGGTCGCAAAAAGCGGAACAGGACACAGAGCCTCAATCGGAGACGTTTCAATCGGCGTAAAAACTGGAACCGCACAGATGGCGGATCCGGTCAACGGCGGATATTCAAAAACTGACTTTGTCTCAAACTGCATCGCGATGTTTCCAATCGAAAATCCTGAGATTATTCTCTACATTGTGATTGAAAAGGCCCAGGGCGAAACATACGCAGGAAGAATTGTTGCCCCTGTAATCGCGCAGGCGGCAAACGTAATCATCGACCATCTTGGAATGAGCCGCGGCGGAGCTTCAAGCCTTGAGCATCCGGGCTTGATTTCAATCGAGAACCAGGCTCCTGTTTCAATAGGAGAGACAATCCCGAACTTTATCGGAATGTCAAAAAGGCAGCTTCTTCCGGTTCTAGACAGAAAGGATTTGCAGGTAAAAATCAACGGCGACGGCTGGGTCACAAGGCAGAATCCAGAGGCGGGAACGCCGGTCACGGAGAACATGACGATTGAACTCTATCTGGAATAAAAACATCGCTCTTTTTAAAAACCGTTTTCCTCAGCTTGCAGGCCAGATTCTTTCAGATTTAGAATGGAATGAGGACTTTGCGCAGGCAAACGAAGCTACTTCAATCAAATGCGGATTTGAAATCCTGCCTTCGCGCCTTAAAATCCCAGGGACTGAAAGATTTTATCCGACCGCGAAAGAAAACGGAAAATATCTCCATTCGGCCTACAATCCGCTGCGCGAGGCTGAGCAGGCCGCAAAGACAATAAAAGGCTCCGCGAAAGATGTTTTCGGCGCGGCTTTTTTCGGCTGCGGGCTTGGCTACACGGTTCTTGAATACGCAAGGCTTTTTCCAGGCGACACAATAATTTTAGTCGAAAGCGACGCAAGATATTTTTTAACCGCGCTTTCAGTTCTTGACTGGTCGGATTTTTTCAGCGTCAAAAACATTGTTCTCGCCATCAGAACCGAGCCGGCCCAGGTGATTTCCCTGATTGAAAAATGCGGCGGATTCAGCCACATCAAGATTTACGAGAACGCGGCGCAAACGGAGCACGCGAAAACTTATTTTTCCGCGCTGAATTCTCTTGTGGCGCGAAACAAACAAAAATCTAAAATCAACAGCACGACGCTCGAAAAGTTCTCTTCCCTCTGGCTGCGTAATTCCTGCCGGAATCTCCATTTCCTTGCGGAAAAATACGGCGTGAATATTTACAAAGACAAGCTCAGCCCGGAAATTCCGGCCCTGATTCTGGCGGCCGGACCGACTTTATCGCAAGCTCTTCCATATTTGAAAGAACTGAAAAAACACGCAGTTCTGATTGCAGTTGACACAGCCCTCCGCGCCTGCCTAAAGGCTGGAGCCGAGCCGGATTTTATCATTCTGGCCGACCCGCAGTATTACGCTTACCGCCACATTGCAGGGCTTTCGTCGCCAGAAAGCGTTTTAATCACGGAATCGGCGGCATATCCGGCGGTTTTTAGATTTAATTGCCGCAAAATAGTGATGTGCTCGTCCATGTTTCCGCTAGGCCAGTTTGTCGAGTCAAAAATCGGAGCAAAAGGAATTTTAAGCGCAGGCGGCTCGGTTTCGACAACGGCCTGGGATTTTGCGCGCCTGGCCGGAGCCAAGAACATAGTTTTCGCGGGCCTTGACTTAGGATATCCGGATTTTGAGACGCATATCCGCGGCTCAACTTTTGAAGAGAAAATCCACACAGTTTCAAACCGGCTGAATCCGGCGGAAAAAATGGGAATCGCCTCGCTTTTCGCCGCGGGAATACAAAAAGACAAGGATTACGACGGAAATGAAATTCTGACCGACGCAAAGATGAAAATGTTCGCATGGTGGTTTGAAAGCAAGCAGGAAGAATTTTCCGCGGCCGGAATAAAATCCTACTCGCTTTCGTCAAAATCGCTCAAGATTCCAGGATTTAAGACCATGGACTTGGAGCAGCTTTTGAGTCTTCCGGACTTTTCAAATCTTAAAAATGATTTTTTCAAAAAAAGCGAGAGTGTTTCTGCCTCAGAATCAAAGGCGGAAGAATTTGAGAAAGTTCTGAAAATGATTCAAGACGGGCTTGAAGAGCTTTACTCGCTCGCCAAAAACGCAGAATCAATTTGCAACGAAGCGGTCTTGTCGCATGATTTTAAGAAACGGAGCGGATTTTCAATGCAGCTTGCGCTTATCGACTCAAAAATCACAAATTCAGAATTCAAGGACATTGCCTCGCTTGTTTTTCCGACAGAACCGCGCCTTAACAAAATTTTCTCTGAAAAAGATTTCAGCAATGACGAGCTGACTGCGACTTTCCAGCGTTCAAAAATCATCTACAGCCTTGTAAAGCAAAGCGTCCGCGAATATCAAAAAAATTTATTTTCAAACTAAAGTTTTTTTTCGCGCCACCGATAATAATATTGTGCCGCGGAACGTAAGATGTGCCTGTTTTTTTAAGGCACAACATCCAGACACCTTACGTTTCGCTGTAGGTAACTACACTCCATGACCAGAAAGTGTGTAAGACTTTCTGGCTTTTTTTTGCACTTTTAAATTTGCTTTTCCTTTTCAAACTAATTTTTTCTTTATTGTCTGCCGATAATTGAAACTGGAGATTTCTATGACACCAGTTCAAATTTCGGAAATTACAGATGGAAAACGTTTCTCAACACGCTTGGTGCTGGACAAGAATTTTGTTCTTCTTGACCCGGAGATTTCTTTTTCAAACGCGCTGAAAAATGCGCTCACAGAATGGGGATTTACAGTCGCGTATACAGAAGATAAAAAAACGGCCCCGGCAGCAACAGAGCTTCCTCCGAAAACACAGAAACCTTCTCCGATCGGCGAATTTGAACAAGTTGATTTTGATCCTGTGACCGGCGAAATTGTAACGGCGAAAAAAGAAGGCTTAAATTCTGAAATTCTGAAAATCGTAGACGAATCGAATAAAAAACTCGCGGCGGCAAAAGAAAATGAAAAGATGGAAATTGTCCAGACGGTTTATGATGAATATCTTAAATACATCGAGAAAGTCTTTACAAGATTTGTAACGCACAGGGAGCTGAACCAGAAAGATCTTTTTGACGCAATGAAAAAACTCGTGATTTTCGTTGAGCAGAACAAAAAATATATCCTGAGAATCCAGCCCAAGCCCGAGGCAAAAGCAAGCAAAAATTTTCTTGTGAGCCATTGCCTACGCTCGACAATTTTCTCAATCATAATCGGCGCGCAGATGAAGCTTCCGGAGCCGCGCCTTTACGAGCTTGCAGTCGCGGCGAGCATCCACGAAATCGGGCAAATCCGCCTGCCGCCGCAGCTTTACATAACAGACAAGCCGCTTTCAGCGCAGGCTCGGGCTTTGCTTTCAACCCATGTTGTCCTTGGATTCAATATTTTAAAGGAGAACAATTTTCCGCCGATAATTCAGCTCGCAGTTCTTGAGCACCATGAGCGTGAAAACGGAACCGGCTATCCGCGCCATCTTCTTGGAACAAAAATTTCCACTTACGGAAAAATACTTGCTGTCGCCTGCGTTTACGAGGCAATTTCCGCCCCGCGCCAATACAAGGAAGCAAAATCAATTTACGAAGCGATGATTGAAATGCTGCGGAACTCGAACAAAGCTTATGATGAAAATGTTGTGAAAGCTCTTGTCCAGGCAATTTCGCTTTTCCCGATTGGAAGCTACGTTTATCTTTCGAACGGAAAAATCGCGCAGGTTACAGACACAAATCCTAACGATCCTAGAACTCCGCTTGTCCAGATTATCGGCGAGAAAAACGAGCTTGGAAATCCAAAGATTGTAATGACCGACAACGAAAAGCTCAGAATTGTCCGCGTTGTGAACCAGTCGGAGCTAAAAGACATTCTCGCATACTTAAAATGATTTGAAATTTTCAGGCGCCCAGGAAAGCTGGCGGAAGATTCCGTTAATCAGCTTAATTAAAGAACGCCCTTATTTTCTCAGACTCCGCGTAGAACTGCTCATCAAGCCGCGGCGGATTCTGTGTAAAATATAGAATTTGCTCAAGTTCCGCCGTGTTTCTCGGCCCCCAGACCGGAACAACATTGTCATATGGAAGAAAAAATCCAAGCGCGAGCGGAATATTTGTCAGAACGCCGCCGCACAAAGGCTGCATCGCAATAAATCCGATGTTTTTGTCGCCGCATTTTTTCACAAAATCCTCAGCCTGCTTTCCGCAGAGCATATTGAACGGAAACTGGACCGTTTCCCACGGAAAAGCGGAATCAAAAATCCGGCCCGCAATATCAACAGTTTCAGTCACAATTCCAACATGCTTTATGACGCCGGAATCCTTAAACTCAAGGAGCTTTTTTAAAAGAACGCCGTCGTTGTTTTCATCAGGCAGAAAATCAGTGCGCTCCAGCTGATACAAATCAATATAGTCAGTTTTTAGATTTGCAAGGCTTTTTTCAATCGCGCCGGAAAGCTCATCAGAAGAATGGGCCGAACTTTTCGTCGCGATAATAACGTTTTCGCGGAATCCAGCGACAGCTTCGCCAAGACGCTTCTCGCTCTCGGTTTTGTCCATAGAGCTGTCAAAAAAATTGATTCCGCTGTCATACGCTTTTTTTATCATGGAGCACGCCTCTTCGGGACTTGCGACATCGCTCAAGCCCATTGCGCCGAACGCGGTCCGGCTCACAAGAAGATTTGTCTTTCCCAAAGAAACGTATTCCATAGTTTAGTTGCCAGGTGTCAGTGGTCAGTTTTTAGTTTTCAGTAGCTAGCTCAGTGGCTAGTAAAACCTAACTACTAGCCACTATTCACTAGCGGTTGCGCTCAACAGGCTTGTAGTTCTTGATTGCGTTGAACAAGAATGTGTGCAAGTCAGAAAGCTTTACGCGCTCCTGCTCCATAGAGTCGCGGAAGCGGACAGTAACTGTGTCGTAAAGAGGGTTCAAAGTTCCGTCATCTTTTGTCTTTTGCACAGTGTCGTAGTCAACTGTAACGCAGAACGGAGTTCCGACCTCATCCTGTCTTCTGTAGCGTTTTCCGACAGTTCCAGAGACATCGAAGTCTGTCACAAAATCCTCTTTAAGAAGATGCTGGATTTCCTTCGCTTTCTCGGCAAGTCCGTCCTTTTTCATAAGCGGCAGGACGGCGACTGTAATCGGAGCAAGGCGCGGGTCAAGATGAAGGACAGTTCTGTAGTCATCTTTTCCGTCTTTTCCGACATTCTGCTCCTCGTAGGCCTCGCAGAGGAACATCAGGAAGTTGCGGTTAAGTCCGGCTGAGGTTTCAATTACATACGGAATGTACTTTTTGTTTCCGTCTTCCTGGTCAACATAAGACATATCCTTCTTTGAGAACTTCTGATGCTGGCTCAAGTCAAAGTCTGTGCGCGAGTGGACGCCCTCAATCTCCTCGAATCCAATCGGGAAGTTGTAAGTGATGTCGTAAGCGTCTTTCGCATAGTGGGCGAGCTTGTCGTGGTGATGCCACTTGAGCTGTTTCTCAGGAATTCCGTATTTAAGATAGAAATTCCATCTTTCCTTTCTCCATCTCTCGAAAGTCTCGTCCTCTGTTCCAGGCTTGCAGAAATATTCCATCTCCATCTGCTCGAATTCGCAGGTTCTGAAGATAAAGTTCTTAAAGATAATCTCGTTGCGGAACGATTTTCCGACCTGGGCGACTCCGAACGGAACTTTCATTCTGTTTGACTGGACAATGTTCTTGAAGTCTGTGAAGATTCCCTGGCAAGTCTCCGGGCGGAGATAAATCAAATGCGCGTCATCAGCGACAGGTCCCTGGTAGGTTTTGAACATCAGGTTGAACTCGCGGACGGCTGTGTATTTTCTGTTTTTTGAATGGCAGACCGGGCAGTCGATGTTCGCGTCGATAAACGCCTTCATCTCCTCGTGTGTCATTGTGTCAACAGGCTTTCCAGGATTTTTGTCTGGATGCTCGGCGACGAAATCCTCAATCAGCTTGTCGGCGCGGTGGCGGGCCTGGCACTCAAGGCAGTCAATCATCGGATCAGAAAAATGTCCTACGTGGCCTGAAGCTTCCCATGTTGTGTGATGCTGGAAAATTGCTGAGTCAAGTCCAATAACGTCGTCGTGGAGCTGGGTCATCTCCTTCCACCATGCGTTTGAAATATTGCGCTTGAATTCTACTCCGAGCGGACCGTAGTCCCATGCTCCGGCCTGGCCTCCGTAAATCTCTGATGCCTGATAAACAAATCCGCGTCTTTTGCAGAGCGAAATGATTTTGTCCAATGTGCACGCATGTTCATCAACAGGCGCCTTTCCATTCTTTGCCATTTTTTTCTCCTTCCATACATGTTTGTCACGGATAGCAAAATAAAACAATAGAAGATTTTATCACAAAAAAAGAATAGACTCTATACTTTAGATAAGACAAAAAAAAGGCGGGACATTCAAGTCCCGCCTTTAAGCTTACAGAAAACTATGCTCTGTGCAGCCTATTACTGTTTTACGTAAGTTACAACAAAAGTATCTGTTGTTGTACTGTCGCTGTCTGTTTTTGTGTCTGTTTTTGATGTTCTAACGCTTGTAATTGTTGAAGTTACAGTAAGTGTATTTTTGTCTGAGGAAACTTTTCCAATTACAACACGACTTGAGTCAGAGTCAGATGAATAAGTAAAAGAATAACCAGTAGATTCATTTGAAAATGAGTTTTCAAAACTTGTTGGAGCGAGCGTTATTGTCTGGTTTGCCAAAGTAGGATAGCCTGAGAATTTGCCTTTTCCTGTTGATGTATTTGAAACTGTACTCTTTGCTCCAGTAACATATTTTTCTGTAGTTGTATTTGTGTAAGTGCCGTCAAAAGCAAATGCAAGAACTTCTGAGTGGTCATAGCTTGTATACTTCTCAAAATCATCAGCCTCACCAGTAGAAGCAGCCTTGTCGTCCACTTTAGTAGTAGTTTTTCCAGTTGAACGGTCAACTGTTACTACAGTTGTAGAACTTTTTCCGTCTTTGTCAACAGTAGTTGTAGTTGTTTTTGTGTTTCCTGTAGAATAGTCAGTTTCTGTTACAGTTGTTGTAGTTGTCTTATTAACTGCATCAACTTCTTTTTTAGTTTCAACTTCTCCAGTTGCTTTCCAGCTAGTAGCCTGTCTAACGAACGCTACTACTTTAGCGTTGTCATCATAGTCGCTGTCGTCATCGCTTGAGCAAGACATAAAACAAGCAGCAGAAAGAGCTGCAGCCACCAAAGCCAATTTTGTAATTGCTTTCATAATTTTACTCCTCAATGCAAAAAACTTAATAGTTAGTCGCATTTCTTAAAATATATAAGTAATTATAAACAAAAAAAAAAAATAACAAGAGTTTTTAAATTTATTTCTTTCTATTTTTAATAAAAAACAAATTTTCTTTTACAACCTTAAAACAAACTTAAACTTTCTTTTATTTTTATGTAAAAATCTTCAATAGCATAAATAAAATTCTTTTGATATAATTTTATTTCATTTATTTTTATGGAAAACAAAATCAAAAACCAGGCGGCCGAGCTAAAGGAACAGGCGGCAGAACTAAAAAAACACGCGGCGGAATTAAAAGACCAAGCCGCCGGAGCCGCATCAAATTTAATTGAGCACAAGACCTCGGTTATGAAACGCATTTTTTTAATTCTTCTCTGCGTTTTTATCGTTGCATGCGGAGTTTTTCTTTTCTTTGAATATAGGCACGGAAAATTCAATGATGTTGACTCATTTCAGGATTTTATCCAGTCGTTCGGATGGGCCGGACCAATTTTTATTACGATTTTCCAGTGCGTAAAAGTTGTCTACGCTGTTATTCCGGGAACTTTGGGCTACATTGTCGCGCCGAGCCTTTTCGGCACAGTTCCAGGAATTTTGTGCAACTACATAGGAATCTGCGCTGGCTCGTTCATCGCGTTCGGCCTTTCAAAAACTTTCGGCGTTACAATAATGAAGCAGATTTTCTCTGAGAAAAAATATTTAAAGGCTGTAAACTGGATGCAAAAATGGCACAAAAGCTATCCTGTTTTTCTTTGGATTGCGATTTTGATTCCAGTTTCGCCGGATGACTTTCTCTGCTATTTTTCAGGTCTTACAACCATGAAATTCAAAAAATTCGCAATTATAATTCTTACTGCGAAACCGTGGTTTATAATCGTTTACGGCTTGATTTTCGGCCATATATTTAATTAGAATTTAACAAAAGGAAAAATTATGCAGTTGCTTGGAGTTTACAATTATACTGTCGTCTTGACTTACATTGGAATGCTGGTTTCTTTTGCAGGAATCCATTTTGTTTTTTCGAACACAGACCGGAGCTTTATTCTTGCGCTTCTGTGCCTTATGATTGCGGGCGTTATGGATATGTTCGACGGGAAAGTCGCTTCAACAAAAAAGAACCGTACCCACGAGGAAAAGCTTTTTGGAATTCAGATTGACTCAATGGCCGATATTATCAGCTACGGAGTTTTTCCAGCCCTTCTTGTCTACAAGCTTGCAATCGCCGATGTTCAGTATCCAATCGAGCATCCAATGCAGGCAAGATGCGTAATCTGCATCTGCGCGTTCTATCTTCTGTGCGCGCTTATAAGGCTTTCTTATTTTAATGTCGACGAAATGGAGCGGCAGGAAAAAACAGCCGACAGCCGCCATGAATACAGAGGGCTTCCAGTTACAAGCGTGGCTCTTGTTCTTCCGGCAGTTTTTATCGCGACTTATTTTTCCGGAGATCCTCGTCCGCCGATTCAGCCTTGCGCAATTCTTCTGATGGTCATGGGAATTTTGTTCATCAGCCCGTTCAAAATGCCGAAACCTGCGCTGATTGGAAAAATCATCATGATTATTGTCGGACTCATAGAACTTTCGATGCTGATTTTAGGCAAAGCGTACCGTGTTCCGACAATTGAAGCCGATCCTTCCGTAATGTTCGAGAACCAGGCCCCAATTGACAAAAAAGACACAGATTCTGTGAATCTAAGGGATTTGATTCCAGAACAGTCGGCTCCGGCCTCGACAATAGAAAAAATCAAGAACTAACCGGCGGAAAAATTGATAACAAAAAACGGAAACGACAAATCAGCGGAATTTCTCTACGGAACAAGATTTGGAAAGATAATTTTAAACGCTATGCTCTGCACAAAAATTCCGAAGCTGCTTGGAGATTTTCTGCGCTCGCCGGCATCAAAATTCTATATCAACCGCTTCATCAAAAAAAATAATATTGACATGTCCGAATTTAAGGATTCGGACTTTAAGTCGTTCAATGATTTCTTCACAAGAAAAAAAGAAATTTCATTTGATTCTGAGCCAAATCACTTTATTTCCCCGGCAGACAGCTTATTAAGCGTTTATGAGATAAAAGAAAACTCCTCGTTCCACATAAAGGGCTTTGACTACACGCTGGAAGATTTTTTCGGTCTGAATGAAAAAAAAGCTGGCGGCGAAAATTACGAAAACCTTGAGGCCGAAAAAGATAAAATCAGACGGCTGGCCCAGAAATTCGCAGGCGGAAAATGCCTCGTGTTCAGGCTCTGCGCGACAGACTATCACCGCTATTGTTACGTTGACGACGGATTCCAGACGGAAAACAACTTTATCCCAGGCAGCCTCTACAGCGTGCAGCCAGCGGCCCTCGAAAGCTACAAAGTATTCACGAAAAACCGCCGCTCATGGACAATTCTTGAGACAAAAAACTTCGGGGACGTAGCGCAGATTGAAATTGGGGCGTTCAGCGTCGGCGGAATCATAAATCCGCACGAAAACTACATTTTCTCAAAAGGGGAGGAAAAAGGATATTTCGACCTGCACGGCTCAACAATTGTTCTGCTTACGGAGAAAGACAAAATCGAAATTCTTCCGGAAATTAATGAAAAGCTGCAAAGCGCAGCGGAAGCAAAAGTAAAAATCGGCGAATGGATTGCAACAAGAATCTAGAAGAAACCTTCCTCAATATAATTTATAATTTACAGAACTCAGACATTTCCATAATTTTGATTTACTGGCAAGCCGACAAAAATCTTTTTTAAAGTTTCTTTTCATCAGGGCGTGGCCCTCCGGGCCGGGCTTTCCAGCCTTCGCTGCCG
>CAZIFO010000025.1:0-30400 GCA_964538245.1 uncultured Treponema sp. | reverse complement strand
CGGATTTTAACGGATACTACGACAACACCGACATCTACAAGAAAATGGCGGCAATCGCAGGCGTAAGATAAAAATAATATAGAAGAGAGTTTTCAGAAAAATTACAAGAAAT
Organism: uncultured Treponema sp.; assembly: GCA_964538245.1. Taxonomy (GTDB): domain Bacteria; phylum Spirochaetota; class Spirochaetia; order Treponematales; family Treponemataceae; genus Treponema_D. The sequence continues at coordinate 30,288 of CAZIFO010000025.1, read as the reverse complement.
CCCCTTGGAGCAAGGCATGCAAACTGCGGCTGGGCTTTCAGGGGGATTTTTTATTGCAGATAAATTTTTTACTGTTCCGGACACAAAAGAATCTTTCATTAACAGACGAGCTTTATTTAATAATTGATAATCAAGCTGAAAAACTTTGTTTTACAGGCGCAGAAACTTTGTTCTGCAGGCATAGAAACTTTGTTTTACAGACTTAGAAATTTTGTTCTGCAGGCACAGAAACTTTGTTTTACAGGCACAGAAACTTTGTTCTGCAGGCTGAACAGCCAACTTAAATCATAAATATTGAAATCATCTAAACAACTGATATAATTTTTATTGAGGTAAAAATGATTCCAGATTATCAAACTTGTATGCTTCCGCTCCTAAAATTTGCTTCTGACGGAAAAACGCACAAATTTTCAGAAGCAGTCGAAACGCTTTCAAAGGAATTTTCACTTACGCCGCAGGAATGCGAAGAGCTTCTTCCATCAAGAACGCAGACGGTAATTTCAAGCAGAGTCGGCTGGGCAAGGACTTATCTTAAAAAAGCGGGGCTTCTTGAAGATGCAGGCCGGGCAGTTTTAAAAATCACGGAACGAGGACAAAAAGTTCTCTCTGAAAATCCTGAAAAAATCACAACAAAATATTTAAAGCGCTTTGACGAATTCAACGAATTTTATAACAAGCATAATCCTAAAAAAACGGATGATTCATCTGCTTTACAGCCTGAAAACTTGCCGGAAAACGAAAGTTCTCCTGACGATCTTCTATATCAAGGATTTTCAAAGCTTACAGAAACGCTCGCAGATGATTTGCTTTCAGCAGTGCTAAAATGCTCGCCGAAATTTTTTGAAAATCTGGTTGTTGACTTGCTTGTTCACATGGGCTACGGTGGAAACTTTGAGGAAGCAGCGGAAGTTGTCGGAAAAAGCGGAGATGAAGGAATCGACGGAATTATAAAAGAAGACCGTCTTGGATTGGATTCAATCTATGTGCAGGCAAAAAGATGGAAAGGCCAGATCGGACGTCCTGAAATTCAGAAGTTCGCAGGCGCGCTGCTCGGAAAAAAAGCCTCAAAAGGCGTATTTATCACAACAAGCTCATTTTCAAAGGAAGCATCAGATTACGCAGGCGGAATAAGCCAGAAAATTGTTCTGATTGACGGTCCGAAACTTGCATCGTTAATGATTGAATACAACGTCGGAGTAAGCACAAAACGCACGCTTGAAATAAAAAGACTAGACAGCGATTATTTTGAAGAATAAGCAAACATGAACAAATTCAAAGTTCAACTTGTGATTTGTTCTACTTTTCCCCTGATCCACTCCGCCAGAACCGCCGCGTTGCTGTGCTCTCCGTCCTTTGCGGCGAAAAGCAGCGTGACTTTTCCCTTGCGCGCGCTAATCGCAGAAAGAAAATCCTTTGCTTTTTCGTTCGCGTCAAGCTCTGTAAAATATCTTTTCTTGAACTCCGCGAATTTTTCAGCGTCGTGGCCGTACCATTTTCTAAGCTCTGTTGAAGGCGCAATATCTTTTGCCCACAAATCTATTTCCGCTTTTTCCTTGGTAAGTCCGCGCGCCCACAGGCGGTCAACAAACACACGCAGGCCGTCGTCCGCCGAAGGCTCTTCGTAAATGCGCTTTATCTTGATATCCATAAATCATTCTCCGATTGCAAAGTTTTTTCCACCGCGTTGTCAATTTTTCCGCGCTAATTAAATTTTATCAAAAAAACGGAATATTTTGAATTAAAACACGACGGAAAAACACAAAATACGACGCAGCACCATTAATTCATAATTTTTATCAGAATTATCCATTTCCTATTTTTTTACTTTCTTAGTATAATAAAAGAATGAACTTAATCAGCATTTTTGGCGCTATGGAAGGCGCAGTTTCGCAGGGCGTTCTTTGGGGAATTATGACGCTCGGAGTTTATTTGACTTTTAGAATTCTTAACATTGCGGATATGACTTGCGACGGCTCGTTTGCTCTCGGAGGCTCTGTCTGCGCGGTTCTTGTTAAAAACAACGTGGATCCGCTGCTTGCGGTTGGAATTTCGTTTGCAGCAGGAATTCTCGCGGGCCTTGCCACAGGCCTTATGCACACAAAGCTTAAGATTCATGAGATTCTCGCCGGAATTCTTACGATGATTGCGCTTTATTCTATTAATATCAGAATCATGGGGCGCTCTAACATTCCGCTTCTTGGCGTCCAGACAATGATGTCAAAAATGCAGGCGGCTTTCGGCATTTCACCGAACCTTGCCTCGCTCATTATCGGAGTGATTTTCAGCGCAGTTCTTGTCGCGCTTTTGTACTGGTTCTGCGGAACTGAAATCGGCTCGTGCATCCGCGCTACAGGAAACAACGAGCATATGGTCCGCGCCATGGGCGTTGACACCGACAAAATGAAGCTTCTGGGCCTTATGATTTCAAACGGGCTTATCGCAATGTCAGGCGCGCTTGTGGCGCAGAGCCAGGGCTACGGAGATGTCGGAATGGGAACAGGAACAATCGTTATCGGCCTTGCCTCGATTATTTTAGGCGAATGCATTTTCGGCGCAATCGGAAAGAATTTTCCTTTCTATTACACACTTCTTTCAGTTGTGCTCGGCTCGATTGTCTATAGAATCATCATCGCCGTCGTCTTGCAGCTCGGACTGAAATCTTCCGACTTAAAGCTCTTGACTGCGATTATCGTTGTGATTGCGCTTTCAATTCCTGTTCTTGCAAAAGGAAGAGGACGGAGGAAAATTGCAAAGGCTGCGGCGAACAAAGGAAACAAAAATGCTTGAAATAACACACGTATCTAAGACTTTTAATCCGGGGCAGATTACAGAAAAACGCGCCCTGCTTGACATAAACCTAAAGATTGAGGACGGCGACTTTATCACCGTAATCGGCGGAAACGGAGCCGGTAAATCAACTCTTCTGAATCTGATTGCCGGAGTCCACACTTGCGACACAGGCGAAATAATCCTGAACGGAAAGAACCTGACAAACATGCCGGAATACAAGCGCGCGGCTTTTCTTGGACGCGTTTTCCAGGATCCGATGATGGGAACCGCCGCGAACATGCAGATTGAAGAGAACCTTGCGATGGCATTGCGCCGCGGAAAAACACGGACTCTCGCATGGGGAATCAAAAGCAAGGAAAGAAAAATCTACAGAGAGCGGCTTGCAATGCTCGGCCTTGGCCTTGAAGACCGCCTCACTTCAAAAGTCGGCTTGCTTTCCGGCGGACAGCGGCAGGCGCTGACTCTTTTGATGGCGACTCTCAAAAAGCCTGAGCTTCTGCTTCTCGACGAGCACACGGCCGCGCTCGACCCGAAAACCGCCGCGAAAGTTCTTGAAATTACAAACAAGCTTGTAACAGAAAACCACCTGACAACTTTTATGGTCACCCACAATATGAAGCACGCGATTGACTTTGGCAACCGCCTTATTATGATGATGAATGGAAACATTGTCTTTGATGTGCGCGGCGAGGAAAAGAAAAATCTGAAAGTGGAAGACTTGCTGGAAAAATTCGCCGCCCAGGGCGACCTTAACGACAGAGTGATGCTCGGCAGCTAAACAATTAAGAATTATGAATTAAGAATGCAAAATTGATAAAAGCGGCGCAGGAAGTTTTTAAGCTTCTCGCGCCGCTTTTCTTTACTCAGCCTTTGTCAAAGAGCAAGAACCGCCCATGCTTGCCATTGCAGGAATAGTCATTTCTACAGAATCTCCGAAAGAGATATAAACTCCGCAGACAGTTTTGTCATCACAATTATCTGCAGTAACATCAGTTTCGGCATTTGATTTTGCCCTTCCAGCAACAACCCATTTGCTTTCCGAATTCTTAAACCAGAACGCAGGCTCGTAAGCTCCATAGCCGCTGCTAAGAGTAATTGAATTTTCAGCAATCTCAGCAGTTACAGGAACCGTTTTTTTCATGACAGTCATAGAACCTTCATATGTTCCATACAAAGCAGCCTTTTCCTCGGTTATTTTGTTTTCCTCGGTTATTTTGTTTTCCTCGGCTATTTTGTTTTCCTCGGCTATTTTATTTTCTTGAGCTTTTTTTAGAACTAAATAAGTCACAATATCATCATTGTCGTCGTCGTCATCATTTGAACAAGACACAAAACCTGCCGCCGCGAAAACCGACATTGCAAGAATCAGAAAAAGCTTTTTAAATTTTATCATAATTTTATCCTTTTGGATTTTGAAAATTGCACGCCGCTGTACAAATCTTAAGATACGGCGCGAATTTCTTATATTTTTTATCAAACCTACGTATGTTTGACTTTTATCACATACGGAAACTGCAACGCAGCTCCGAAACTGTAACCAAATTAATTTTTGCCATTAGAAGTAAAAATCTGAACCATCTCGAACGGCATGCTTCCAGGCTTAAACTCAACTCTAAGTGTCAAGATTTCATTTTCAAGCTTTCCAGCAACAGAAAAACCTTTGATTTCATAATTTCCGTCGCTAGATGAAAAATCGCCTTTAGAAAAATAATAAATATTTTCAGATTTCGTCACCGCAACTCCATCAATGACAAACGGCTCAAGAGTCATCGTTCCATAAACCATTCTCGGAGTTTTTATAGAAACAGTATTATTTTCAGTTTTTTTGATTTCAACAGCAGGCACAATATTTTCTCCGCTTGAACCTTCGCCTTTTGCCGTGCTTCCGTAATTTCCGTTATCATCTTTTCCAACAAGATATTTGAACGTTCCTGTGTAAGACGAAGAATTTTCAGGCCATTCTGCAGAATCTCCGGCAGCAATAATTTCAACATCGTCTACGCTGGATTTTTTTTCATCAACTTCTGATTTTGTTTCTATTTTGCTCGGTGTTGTATTTTTTGCGGCGGAAGTTCTCGTCATTGTCAGCGGAGTTTTTCCCATTGAATTTCCTGCGCCGACAGAAGAACTGGCAACAAGAACTGTAATTTGGTTAAAATTGTCAATTCCGAGCCGAACCTGCATGCTTGCAGCGGACGTATCATTTGCTTCCGCCAGACTTTTTGTTGTGTACCAATATAAAGTCCAGTTGTTAAGCGAAGTTTGCGTTGAAGTATAATAAAACTGGTTGTTTCCCATTCCGTTTGTTGACATATTCCAGTCAAGCCGCTCAGAATTGTAGATTATAATTTGCGGACTGAGAGAAGTTCCAGAAGATGAAGTAAAATTTGTAGAATATGTGTAGCCATAAATATTGCTCAAGCTAAAGATAAGAAAATTTACATTATCATCGTCATCGTCGTCATCAGCGCACGAAACACATGTCAGACCAAAAATAACAGACATAAGAATCATAAAGAATGCAATAAAATTTTTTTTCATAATTTTTCCTCGTTTTACCGCCACGGACGGCGAAATATAAAGCATGAAGCGTTTTTTCGCAATCATTCTTTTAATTTAGTTAAAATTTTATTCTGCCGCCAATCGCAAAAGTTGTGCCGGCGTTCAGGCCATAATATTCCTTTTGGTTAGAACCGTCAGTTCCTTTCTTGAAATTTCTGTTGTTCAAAATGTTGTCAACTCGGAAATAAAGCTCAAGCTTTTCATCAAAAAACATTTTTGAAACATTCGCTCCAAGCATAAAATAATCCGGCGTATATTCATTTTTGCCGGCTTTTATCCGCTGCCTTGAATTCCATTCGGCAAGCGCGCTGAGCTTTGTTTCCGCGACAGGAACAAGATAAGAAATTCTGCCGGAAATTCTGTGCGTTACGCGCAGAGCCATGTCAATCCAGTCATCATCTTCTTTTTGCTTGGCGCCTGTGTATGCATATCCGGCTTTCGCTGAAAACCTGTCAAGATTTGTCTCAAGAGAAATGTCTCCGCCGTAAGTAATCGCCTTGCCGATGTTCACATATTTCCTAATCTGAGGCACGGAAAATGAATCTGTAACGGCCGTGTCAATCATATCTGTAACATAATTAAAATATCCTGATGCAGAAAATTTCATAAAATTAAGAATAATTTGCTCAAATCCAAGGTTAAAGCTCTGCGATTTTTCAGGATTTAAGTCAGGATCGCCGTAAAGGGTGAAAGTGCCTTCGCCTGTAGAATAATTGTGGTGGAATTCCCAATATTTTTGCTTTAAAGTCGGAATTTTGTAGCCCATTCCATATGAAAATCTAATTGAAGTACCGTCAAACGGACTGTATTTTAAGCTGAATTTAGGAGTCAGCATGCAAGACGCATCAGATTCATCCATTTCCGGAGAAAAATCAAAGCGTGCGCCAGGAACAACTTGGAGAACATCTCCAAAAGAAATTGTGTCCTGGGCAAAAGCCGAAAGAATCACTTGCTTTTTACGCTCATCAAAAGAATCTCCGTTTATTGTCTCAAGATTTCCATTGGCGCCAAAAAGAATTTGATTAAAATCACCAATCTTATAACTTGAGCGAAGCTCGCTTTCCCAGTCAATAAACGTTGAGTCCGTATCAGTTGTTGAAGAATCAAGCCCGGCATTCACATCATAATCAGTATTCAGAAAAAAGCCCTTCACACTGGAAAATCCGCTGAAAACAAGACTGGAATCATAGTTGTATTCACCTGAAATTCCTCCTTCAACGCGTCTTGTGTCGTATTCCATTGTTGAGCCTGTGCTAAATCCGACCGCTGTGTAGTTTGAAACCTGGTCCGCTTCGGCAAAAACTCCATAGATTCCAATTCTTCCCCAGTCGTCCTTCCAATCAGCTGCAGCACGCAAGAATGAAAGATTCTTTTTCGGAGTTTCATAATAGTCAATATTTCCTCCGGCAAGCGCATAATAGGAACTTTTTTTTAATCCGGGCGCATAATCAAAGCTTCCGGAAAGGCTTGCGCTTAAATTTTCTCCAGCGGCGGAAAATGAACCTGATGAATAATTGCGCCAGTCCTTTTCAATTGAATATGAAAATTCTTCGTTTAATCCACCGTGAATTTTTAAACCATCATATTCATTGTTTGTTTTTTTTGTGATGATGTTTATAACTCCGCCCATCGCATCAGAACCGTAAAGCGCTGATGAAGCTCCCTGAACAACCTCGATATGATCTATATCTTCAACTGGAATTTGAAAAACTGCGGCAGATCCGCCAATATCGCCGGAGACTGCGATTCCATCAATAAGAATTTTTACATAGTCAGAATCGAAACCTTGCATTGAAATTGAATCCGTAGGATTTCCCGCGCTCGCGTTCTTTACCGTTACGCCGGGAAGATTTTTAACAGCTTCTGTCAAAGTTTTTGCGCCTGACTCTTTAATCTCTTCACCAGTAACAACCTGAACTTTTTCAACAGCGTCGTTTACATTCTGTTCAATTTTTCCAGCGCTTACAACAATCACATTTTCTTCATCTTGATTATCCGCAGAAGCAAAAGAAAAAGATAAAAAAAACGATAAGATTAAAATAATTTTTTTAGATTTTGTTTTCATAATTTTGCATTTTGACCATTTGTTAGCAATTTATAACAAATGATTGAAATATTTAACAGTTTTTTACAGAATCATCAAGTTCATTTGAAAAAAAAATGCTTTATTGAGATTTTTTCCAATTAGAAAGAAATCTTTACAAAAAAAATCGAAGCGGAGGTTGTGGAAGATGCGCGGATTTCAGTCGAACGCGCGCTTGATAAGGTTTGTAAAAAATAGGACTCAAATACATTCAGCGCGCGGGATTTTCCCTTTTGCCGTTTCCCGCAAATTTCGCTTTCCGGGATTTTCCCGAAGGTTGATTTTAGCAAAAAACGGTGTCCGGGAAGAATCCAAACACCGTTTTTCAAAGAAGTCTGCTTTCAGGATTTTCCCGATTAGCATTTTTTATAATTTTTGGCTTTCGGGATTTTCCCGATTGCCGTTTTTCATGAATTTTGGTCTTCGGGAAGATTTTTTTACCTAGAAATTTTCTAGAAAGATTCGAGCGTCTCTTTTAGAATCCTAAGTCCCTCGTCAATCTCGCCGTCGCTGATGTTCAGGGCAGGAACCAGGCGCAGCGTGTTCTTTCCGGCGGTTGATGTCAGAAGTCCGTTCGCAAGAAGATTTTTCTCAAGCTGGACTGCGCTTCTTGAGTCGACAACATCGGCGCCTATCATAAGTCCTTTTCCGCGCACGTCTGTTATGTTCGGATTTTTCCATGATTTAATCGCGCTTCTGATTCTTTCGCCTTTTTCCTTGACAGAATCAAGGAAGCCCGGCTTTTCTAGCTCGTTCAAGACGACAAGGCCCGCCGCGCACGCAAGAGGATTTCCTGCGAAAGTTGACTGGTGGTCGCCGGCCTTAAAGACGCCCTCGGCTTTTCCGCGGATAAGGATTCCGCCCATCGGGACGCCGCCAGCGACCCCTTTCGCGAAGCTCACGACATCAGGATTAAATCCAAGCTCGTCGCTCGCAAGAAGAGAACCGGTCCTGCCGAATCCTGTCTGCACTTCGTCCGCCATTACAAGCGCGCCTGCCTTTCTCGCTTCTTGTGCCGCAGCTTTTGCCCAGTCCGCGTCGATTAAATTTACTCCGCCCTCGCCCTGAACGCACTCAATCATCAGCGCGGCAGTTGTGTCGTCGAACGCGGTTTTGATTGCGTCCCAGTCGTTTGGCTTGATTGTCTTGAAATGCTCGGCGTAAGGCGCAAAGCACGCCGGATGGAATTTCTCCTGGCCTGTCGCGGTCAGAGTCGCCAAAGTTCTTCCGTGGAAAGAGGACTCAAGCGTGTAGATTGTGCGCCTCTTCTCGCCGCCGTTAAGATAGCCGTACTTTCGCGCGAGCTTGAACGCGGCCTCGTTTCCTTCAGCCCCGGAATTTCCAAAGTAGACGCTGGTAAAGCCTGTGGCCTTCAAAAGCTTTTCCGCGAATTCAACTCCAGTGTCGCTAAGGAAATAGTTGCACACGTGGATTTCGCGCGCCGCCTGCCGCGAGATTGCGTCAACAAGCGGCTTAAAGTTGTGGCCGAGAGAGTTCACGGCGATTCCCGCCAAAAAGTCTATATATTTCTTGCCGTCTGTGTCGTAGCAAGTCGAGCTCTGCCCGTAAGCCATTTTTACATCAAACGAGCCGTAGTTATTAACAACGATTTTGCTTCCCATAGTTTTCTCCTTACAGATTCAACGCAGATAAAAACAGATGAAAAGGATGCACACGGATAACTTTTCGAACAATGCAATATTTCCGTTAAAAACGAAATACTTTCATAATCAAAAATTTACGGCTTCTTTGCTCTGCCCTAAATCCGCGTCCCATCCGTGTTAATCCGCGTGTATCCGCTTATTCAATTTCCAGACATCTGCCGCACGGATGCGGCAAAAAGGCTAAGAGAGAATTTTTCTATCTTGCTTTCATCTTTTCTTGAAAAATTCTCGTGAGAAAAAAAATTACACGGAGGTAATTTTTTTTCTAGTAGATCATCGTGCCGATTCCGCGGTCGCTGAACATCTCTATCAGGAGAGAGTGCGGAACGCGGCCGTCGATGATGTGCGTACGTGGAACTCCGCCGCGGCGCGCAAGCATGCAGCACTCGATTTTTGGAATCATGCCGCCGGCGATAATTCCGTCGTCAATGTATTTCTGAACATCCTCAACGTGGATTCTTGGAATCAAAGATTTAGGATCGTTCACGTCGCGGAGAACTCCTGCAACGTTCGTAAGCTGCACGAACTTTTCCGCCTTTAGCGCGACTGCGATTTTCGCCGCCGCTGTGTCAGCGTTGATGTTGTAGCTGTTCGAGTCGCCCTGCAAGCCCATCGCGACGCTTGAGACAACAGGAATAAACCCCTCATTTAAAAGCGACTCGATGATTTCAGGATGAACTTCCTCCACCTCGCCGACAAAGCCTAAGTCAGCTCCGTCATTTTCAAGCTTCTTCGCGCGGAGAAGCCCTGAGTCAACGCCCGAAAGCCCGACTGCGCGGCCGCCTTCCTGCTCAAGAATCTTGCAGATGTCCTTGTTGAGCTTTCCGGTCAGAACCATCTGGACAATCTCCATTGTCTCAGCGTCTGTGTAGCGCAGGCCGTTTATGAACTTGGACTCTTTTCCGACGCGCTCAAGCATATGGTTTATCTCAGGTCCGCCGCCGTGGACGAGCACAACTTTCACTCCGATTGTGTTCAAGAGCACGATGTCTTTCATCACAGCGGCCTTGAGCGTCTCGTTAAGCATCGCGTTTCCGCCGTATTTTACAACGACAGTTTTTCCGACCCAGTGCCTGAAATAAGGCAGGGCCTGCACAAGGACATCGCTCCAGCTTTCGTTGTCAAGCCGCGGGTTCTTCACAAAATTTTCATCAGACATAATTTCTCCAAAAAGCTATTCAAAACGGATAAATTTGTAATTACGTTCTATAGTCTCCGTTGATTTTAACGTAGTCGTAAGTGAGGTCGCAGCCCCAGGCGGTTCCTTTCGCGTTTCCGTCCTCAAGCTCAACTAAGATTTCAACGGCCTCCTCGCTCAATATTTTCTTTGCGAGAGTCTCGTCAAAGTCAAGAGGAACTCCGTGGTCAAAAACTTTTATGACATTTTCTTTTCCGCCGTTCTGCTTTCCTTCCTCAAAGTAGCGTTTCGCTCCCTCGCGGCTCAAGAATGAGACCGAAGTCTTCTCAGGCGTAAAGCTGAATCCTGAGTATCCCATCGCGTCAAGGATTCTTCCCCAGTTTGCGTCCGCTCCGAAGAACGCGGCTTTTACAAGGTTCGAGCAGATTACAGCCTTTGCAAGTCCGCGCGCGTTCTCAACTGTGTCCGCGCCCACAACATTGCACGTTACAAGACGGCTCGCGCCCTCTCCGTCCGCCGCGATTTTTTTCGCCATCTGAGTGTTCAGCGTGTTGAGCGCGTCAACAAAAGCGTCAAAATCCGCGCCGTCTGAAGTTATTTCAGCGTTTCCGGCTTTTCCGTTCGCGAGAATCAAAAGCGTGTCGTTTGTGGAAGTGTCGCCATCGATTGAAACGCAGTTGTAAGTTCCGGCAACCGAGAGCCGCAGAGCCCTCTCAAGCATTTTTGACGAGATTGCAAGGTCGGTTGTAATCACAGAAAGCATTGTGCCAAGATTGATGTGAATCATTCCGCTTCCTTTGGCCATTGTTCCGATTCTAACAGTTTTTCCGCCGATTTCTGTCTCAAGCGCGGTTTCCTTGTATTTTGTGTCTGTCGTCATGATTGCCTGGCGCGCCTCGACGTTTCCGCTCTTGCTCAAGAGCTTTACAGACTTGTCCAGTCCGTCAAGGATTTTCTGGACTGGAAGCTGCTGGCCGATTACGCCTGTCGAGCAGACAAGCACGTCGTTCTTTGAGATTTTGAGCTTCTCGCTGACTGCCAGAGCCTCTTTCTCCGCGTTCTCGTAGCCCTGTTTTCCTGTGCATGCGTTCGCGTTTCCTGAGTTCATAATCACAGCCTGGGCCTTTCCGTCCGCAAGCTGCGCCTTTGTAAATTTGACGCACTCAGCCTTTACACGGTTCTGCGTAAAGACTCCGGCCGCGTTGCATTCGCTTTCGCTGTAAATCAGCGCGGTGTCGTAAGTTGTGCGGTTCTCCTTGATTTTGTTCAGGACTCCGCTCGCCAGAAATCCCTGGGCCGCCGCGACTCCGCCTTCAATAAATTTGTATGCCATTTTTCTCCGCTCCTATGTATAAATATGCAGATATTATGAATAAATATTCAACAATGATACGAATTTTTGTATTTTTATGCAATAAAATTTCTATTTGCTTTTATGGATTTTTTCAACCTCATCAAAGAATCCGTTGGAGGTCTTTGTGCGGCCGCGGTTCTTCGTTAAAAGCTGGCTCTGGACTTCGCCGGTTTTCCGCATTGAAGACGCCACGCCTTTTCCTGGCGCTGAAAGCTGGCTGTAATTTATCTGGTATTGATACGGATTATTTTCGCTGAAATGAAAAACTTTGCTCGAAAGCGCAAGGAAAACAACGACAAGCGCAACCACGAGAAGAATTGCAAGCGTTTTTGCGGTTTTCACAATTTTTTTATCATCGATTGTAATAGTCATATCTTGATTTTAATACGAAACATTCATATTTTAAAGGAATGTTTCCGCCGTTTCCTCAAAGCAAGGCAAAAAAAATTCTTGCAGAAATCATAAATCTTTTAAATCAGAAAAAACTTATTCTTGAGCAAGTCACAAGGCCGAGCGAAGAAAGGAAAAACAGCCCGGTTATGATTGGAGTTCTTGTCTGCGCCGACAAAGACGGAAATGAAATAAATCTCGCCGCAACTTCCGGAATAGCAAGGCAGCTCAAATTTTCTGATGAAGATGATAAAACCTCTTGCGATGATTCTGGCTTTATCATTGTGCCGCCGGTTGTGAGCGCAAAGCAAGTTGAAGAGGCTCTTTCAAAAAATGATGGCGAAATCCACAGGCTCACAGAAATCCTAAAAGACAAAAATAATGGAAACGAGGAGATAAAGGCCCGCCGCGCTTTTCTCTGCAACGAGTCGCTTGAGAAAGTTGAGTCGCTTTACAAGTTTGCCTGCGCCGACGGAAAAATCCGGAGCCTTAAAGAAATGTGCCTTGCGCGGAACAAAGGCAAATTTCCGCCGACAGGAACAGGCGACTGCTCCGCGCCTAAGCTTTTGAACTACGCTTTCTCGCACGGACTTACGCCGATTTCGCTTGCGGAGACGGAATTTAGCGGATTGCTTCGCTGTGCTCGCAATGACGTGGTGGAGGACACGCGCAATGACGAAGAGCAGGCTTGCGATGACGGAACGCGCATTTTTAATGACGGGGAGATAAAGCTTGTTCCGCCTTGCGACTCGCGGTGCAAAATCATTCTGCCGGAGATTCTGGGACTTGAGATTTTATACCAGGATTCTTCTATTGTAATTGTGAACAAGCAGTCCGGGCTTTTAAGCGTTCCAGGCCGCGGAGAAGAAAAGCTTGACAGCGTGGAGACAAGGCTGCGCCGTCTTTTTCCGGACTGCATAAGGCAGCCGGCGGTCCACAGGCTCGACATGGAGACTTCCGGAATAATGGTTCTTGCCTTGACAAAAGAAGCTCACAGAAAAATGAACATGGCGTTCGAGGCGCGAGAGGTGAAAAAAGAATACACGGCGCTTTTGGACGGCGTTCTTGCAAAAAAAGGAATCGCGCAGGAAGGGGAAATGGAGCTTTACTTCCGCCTTGATGTTGAAAACCGCCCGCACCAGATCTGGGACAGGGAGAACGGGAAGCGCGCCGTCACAAGATGGAAAATTTTGGACGTTGAACGCTACACTTCTCCTGACGGAAGCACGCGCAACGCGACAAGAGTCTTGTTCACGCCGCTAACAGGACGGACGCACCAGCTCAGGCTCGCAAGCGCAGACAGCCACGGATTCGGTGTTCCGATTATAGGCGACACGCTTTACGGAAAGTGCGACAAAGGAGAGAGGCTTCTTCTGCACGCGAGCAGAATTGAGTTTACACATCCGGAAACCGGCGCAAAGATGATTTTTGAGAGCAAGCCGGGGTTTTAGGGGCACAGCCCCTAGGAGAATGGGGTATGGCGAAAACGGAGTTTGAGCCTAGGGGAAAGGCTTTTCCCCTCCATTTTCTCTAATTGAAAGCAAGCTATTTTTATGATAAATTCAAGGAATGAAAGAACTAGAGCTTAAATACGGATGCAATCCGAACCAGAAGCCTGCAAGGGTTTTTGTTGATGAAGGCGATCTTCCAATTGAGGTTTTGAACGGAAGACCTGGTTACATAAACTTGCTCGACGCTTTGAACGGCTGGCAGCTTGTAAAGGAACTTAAAGAGGCGACAGGACTTCCTGCGGCAACTTCATTCAAGCACGTTTCTCCGGCCGGAGCCGCTGTCGGAAAGCCGCTTAGCGACACTCTCAAGAAGATTTACTTTACGGACGATGTTGAGCTTACTCCGCTTGCCTGCGCTTACGCAAGAGCCAGAGGAGCCGACAGAATGTCTTCTTTCGGAGATTTTATTTCTCTTTCAGACGAGTGCGACAAGGCGACTGCGCTTTTGATTAAAAAGGAAGTTTCTGACGGAATTATCGCGCCTTCGTATTCACCGGAAGCTCTTGAAATCTTAAAGGCAAAGAAAAAAGGAAACTACTGCGTCATAAAGATTGACCCTAATTATGTTCCGCCTGCAACTGAAGTAAAACAGGTTTTCGGAGTTAAATTTGAGCAGGGACACAATTTCATCAAGATTGATGAAAGCTGCCTTTCAAACATTGTAACAAAGAACAAGACTTTGACCCAGGAAGACAAGCACAATCTGATTATCGCGCTGATTACGCTTAAATACACACAGTCAAATTCTGTCTGCTACGTAAAGGACGGACAGGCGATTGGAATTGGAGCCGGACAGCAGAGCCGCGTCCACTGCACACGCCTTGCGGGACAGAAGGCGGACAACTGGTGGCTGCGCCAGTCTCCGAAAGTTCTTGGCTTGCAGTTTGTTGACGGAATTAAGCGCGCCGACCGCGACAACGCGATTGACGTTTACATCGGGCCTGAGCACGACGACGTTCTTGCGGAAGGAAAATGGCAGACTCTGTTCAAAGTAAAGCCTGAAGTCTTTACAGACGAAGAGAAGAAAGAATGGATTTCCAAGAACACAAATGTCGCGCTCGGAAGCGACGCGTTCTTCCCGTTCGGGGACAACATCGAGAGAGCGCACAAGTCTGGAGTTACAGTTATCGCTGAGCCAGGCGGATCTGTGCGCGACGACCAGGTTATTGAAACTTGCGACAAGTACAACATGGTAATGTGCTTTAACGGAATCAGGCTTTTCCACCACTAATTTTTAGCGAAGCGCGTTAGGGATAGTAGCCGCGCCCGCGAGGGCGTTCCGAATTTTACGCCAGAAAGCGTAAAATTCGGAATGAAGCCGAAAGGCGGAACGGCGGATAGCCCGGCCCGGCTTTGCCGGGAAACGCCCAGATTTTATTTTCCTTTTTTAGTTTTTTCTTGCATTTATAATTTTATGATAAAGAACAAATTTTTTTCCTTTTTTTTGACAGGATTTTTTTCTTCGTTTTTTGTTTCGTGCGCGACAGTTCCGCTTTTTAAGTCGGACGCTGATTATTATCAGGAAATTATAAATTCGTTTAACAGTCCTGAAGACAATCATCTTGCGGGCAAAGAGAAAACAGACAGCATAAACGGAGATTTTCCGGAAGAAGTTTATGTGAAAACATTGACGCAGACTTTTATGAAGAACTGGCAGTTTGTTCTTTCTGACGGAAGGATTTACGCGAAAAAGGACGGAGAAGAAAACTGGAAACTTTTTACAAAGGACGGCAAGCCAAAAAATGCCGATAAGATCTGCGAGATTTTTGCTGACGGAGACTGTCTTTTCGCCTTTGACGACAAAGGACGGCTTTTTAAGATTTACACTGAAAAAACGACAGTAGACAAAACTTTTAAATGGGTTGAAAATTTTGGCTGGCCGCAGAAAACTCAGCTTGTCCAGAACGAGCTGGTCAACAAAAACCGCGGCTGGGCGATGGGAACAAGACGGCGCGATGTTCTGTGGTACGAAGATATTTTTGGAAACCAGCATCATTACGGAACGATGGGCCTTGAGACAATTTATTTTCTTTCTGATGACGGGCAGAAAATTCTTTTTACGGACTCAGGACTGCCGAACGACTTTTCAAAAAGAATTGAAGGCCCGGAGCACGGAAAATTCATAGCAAGGAACATTTCAAACTCCGCGTCAACACTTTTCTTAATCGGCGATGACGGAACAATGTACACGCGGCTTATAGATTTTGACACGATGGGCTGCGATCCGATGTTCTTTAAATACACTTACAAAAAAGAGCCGCAGAAATATCTTGGAAATGAATATCTTTCAAACTATTCTCCTTGGGGGCTGCCGGCCGAGCCTTGGAAAAAAGAAAGCGGAATTAATCTCGAGGGAAAGGCCCGGCTCACGCGTTTTATATCGATTCATCAGGACGGACAGGGAAATTTCGCGCGCGAGCTTCGTGTCGCCGGAACAAACAAGGATGGAGTTACCGGTTACTACTACAGGCAAATTTCAAATGAAAAATGGAATTTCAAGCCTGCAAAGATGAACTTTTCAGAAAGCGATTTTCTTACAGGCGACAATTTCCGCGGAAACTCAACTGAATTTTCTTATTCCGGATATTTGACGCAGAGCGGCCAGCAAATTAAATCAGTTGAAATTTCAACTGACGACTTTTCGCTCACAAGCGAAGGCGAGTTCAATTTAAAAATCAAAATGAGCAAAGACGGCTGGAGCGAAGAAAAATCTCTTAAGCTTTACAACGTAATGCAATGGACTTACGCGACAAGAATTGCCCCGGGATACGACGGCAGCGCGATGTATTATTTTATCACGCCGGATTTTGATGAAACGCTTTTCCAGACAGAGCACGAGGAATTTTCAAATCTTTTAAAATCAATTTTTGACGGAAGCGATAAAAAAACTTTTGTCTTTACTGCGGCGGGAACAACCGAATATCTTGAAATTTATGGAAACGGACAGACAGAACGGAAGCTTGAATTTAAAATCTTCTTATCTAAAACGGAAAAAGGCGCAGACGAAACTTACAATGATTATATAAGCCCTAAAACTTTCAAGGCGGTCAGCTCGTATCTGCAGTTCTCAGGAAGCACCAACAACGACAAAGCTTTGCTAGTCACTAAGAAAGAAATTTACAGCCAGTCAGATCTTCCTGAGATTGAATCAAAAATAACAACAAACACAAATTACAAAAGATTCATAAACGGCGAGCTGAAAACTTACAGCAAATATTCAAAAAAATCCAATATTTCGCGGTGGAGCTACAATTTTGTCGATTTGATTACAACTGTAACCCTTTTGAACAAGATTGACTTTCCGAAAATCAAAACGATGACGAGTTTCGGCGGAAGGCTTTTGCAGTCAAACGCGGAAAGCTTCAAATCTTCTTATGAATACCGTTCTCTAACAGCTCCGCACATTATTTCAATTCTTGAGCTAAGGCTTAAAGCCTATGAAAATCTTGAGAAGGATATTGAGAAAAACGGAATCGCAGTTCTTCCAGTCCAGCTTAAAAATTCTTACACAGAATATTTTGATGAAGTTAAAATTCCAAAATCATTGAGCGGAACAACTCCAAAGATGAACAAAAACTCGACTTTCACAAGAATCGACGACTTGCCGATGTATCCAGGATTTTATGTTGAAATCGGAGAAGGAGATTCAGCCCAGACTGTAATTGTAACGGCGAAAAAGGCCGCAAAAACAATATTCAGCCGGAAGCAAAGCGGCGACAAGCTGGAAAATCTAAAAAAGAAACCGCTTAAAATGAAAGTCAGCTTTAGCCCGGAAAAAGGAAAATCAAAATATCTAAAATCAATCGCCGACATAAGCTTTATCGAAAAGAAAACCGGAAAGCTCACTTGGGACGGAGAAACCTTAAAAATTACGGTCGGCCACTTTCTGCTCAAAAAAACTTTGTTTGAAGGAAAAATCTGATTTTCTTTGACTTTTCTATAAAACGGAAAACATTCTTCTAAAAATCTGCGCGGGCTGAGAACAATATCCATTTTTTTTCAGTCCGCGCGGCATTTTATGCATTTTATGTTCACTTGCATTTTCTTAGATTCTGACCGAAAATATAATAATAAAGTTCCATTGCTGGAATTTTTTTTCTTGGAGAATTGAGTATGCAAAAAACAAAAAAAAGACACGGAAGACTTTTTGTCTTTATTTCAGGAATGCTCGCGATTACGGTCGCTGTCCTAAGTTTTGCCCAGCTGGCTTTTATAAACGAGTCAACAAAATCCGAGCTGAAAAAATCAACATCAGAAGAATACTCGGAATTTTCAAAAACTTACGCGAAACTTGTAAAGTCGGTTCTTGAAAAATATTTCACCGGCCTTGATTTTTATCTTAATTCCGATGTTGTCCAGCAGACAAACAATACAGATGAAATTGCGGAATGGCTCACACAAAGGGCTTCAAGACGCGACAGCTCGCTTTACGACTACGTTGCCTATGTCGATGCTGACGGCGGATTTTATACAGACAAGGGAACTTACGTCAATGTAAAAGACCGCGATTATTTCAAGGCAATCATGCAGAACGGTGAAAAATATTACATCGACAATCCTGTCAACTCAAAAACGACTGGAACCACAGTAATCCACATTTGCGAAGCCGTGCAGAAAGGCGGCCGCAACACAGGATTTTTCTGCGGCGTAGTCCAGATTGACAACGTAAAGTCTCTGATTGCGGAAATTGATTTAGGCGAACGAGGAATTGTCGCGATGTTCGGAAGCGACGGAGACCTGATTGTAACAAGCGGAAATAATGATGAGAACAAAAGTGAATTCTCGACTTTTAAAGATTCAGACGCTGACTCAAGCGCGCTTATTTCAAACGCAATTTCAAGCGGAGAACAGCAGATTTTCGCGGCGAAAGGTCTGGACGGAAAAAACAGAATCATCTTCTCCTCACCTGTTGAATACACGCCTTGGACGCTTTTTCTTGTGATGGAGGAAGCTCAAATCAACTCGACCGCGACAAAAATCGCAGTAAAAATGATTTTCTGCGGAATCGCGATCACAATTTTAATCATATTGATTGCAGGATTTATCTTGTTCAAGACAATAAAGCCGATCGGCGTTGTTGAGAAAACTATCCGTGGAATTGCGACTGGAGACGCGGACTTGACGCGGAGAATCGAAATCAAATCAAACAATGAGATTGGCGCGGTTGTTGACGGATTCAACCAGTTCGCAGAAAAGCTGCACAAAATCATCGCGACAATGAAGCAGTCAAAGGAACAGCTTGTGAACGCCGGAGAATTTCTTGAAAACTCGACAGAAGATACAACAGCCGCCATCACGCAGATTATCGGCAACATTGAAAACATGAGCGGACAAGTTACAACGCAGACAGATTCAGTTCATCAGACAGCAGGCGCGGTGAACGAAATCGCCTCGAACATTGAGTCGCTCAACAGAATGATTGAATCGCAGGCTTCGGCAGTTACGCAGGCTTCAGCGGCGGTCGAGGAGATGATTGGAAACATCAACTCCGTGAACAATTCCGTGCAGAAAATGGGAAAATCATTCGAGGCGCTTGAGCAAAAAGCCACGATGGGCGTCCAGAAACAGAATGACGTTGACATGAAAATCGACGAGATTGAAAAAGAAAGCCAGATGCTTCAGGAAGCGAACAGCATTATTTCAGGAATCGCGGAGCAGACAAATCTTCTTGCGATGAACGCGGCAATTGAGGCGGCTCACGCAGGCGAGGCAGGCAAAGGATTCTCTGTTGTCGCGGATGAAATCAGAAAGCTTTCGGAAGACTCAAGCTCGCAGTCGCAGTCAATCGGACAGCAGCTTTCAAAAATCTCGGAGTCAATCGAGTCAATCGTCCAGGCTTCGCAAGTTGCAACGGACGCTTTCAACGATGTCTCAACTGGAATCAACTCAACTACAAATCTTGTGCGCGAAATAACAAACGCAATGCACGAGCAGAACGAAGGCTCCCAGCAGATTATGGAAGCCTTGAACAGCATGAACGACACTTCAAACGAAGTAAAAACCGCTTCGCTCGAAATGTCTGAAGGAAACAAGGCGATTCTCGAAGAAATCAAGAACTTGCAGGACGCGACTTTCAGCATAAAGGACGGAATGGACGAAATGTCAGCAAGCGCGCGCAAAATCAACGAGACAGGAGCCGCGCTCACAGAACTTTCGCACAAGCTGCACGACTCTATCGAAGACATCGGCACGCAGGTTGACCAGTTCAAAGTGTAATCTTATCTACAATGCATAATTAAGATAAAATTGATTCGGCGCAGGAAGCAAAACTTTCTTGCGCCGTTTTTATTTACGTTATTTACGGTGGTAAATATTCAGTTTGAATTGTGCATTATAAGAAAATTTCGTAAAATCTTCTTATGAAAAAGCCTGACTTGAACAATTTTGACTATCTTCTTTGGGATTTGGACGGAACGCTCACGGCTTCAGCTCCGGGAATCATAAACTGCGTAAAGTACGCCCTCGCCTCTTTTGGAATGGACGAAACGGACGAGAAAAAACTGAATCTTTTTATCGGGCCGCCGCTAACTGAATCTTTTATGAAAATTTACGGATTTTCAAAGGAAAAAGCGCTGCAGGCGCTCAAAAAATATCAGGAACGCTACACGGAAAAAGGAATTTATGAGAACTCGCTTTTTGATGGAATCAAGGAAACGCTCGCCGGACTAAAAGAGAAAGGAAAACATCTGCTGGTCGCGACGGCGAAGCCTGAAATGTACATGAATCCGATTCTGAAGAATTTTGATATTGATAAATATTTTGAATTTGCCGGCGGCGCGGATTTAGAAAGCGGACGCGATTCAAAATTCCAGGTAATTGAATACGTGATAAAAAAACGCTCGCTTGAAAATGAAGTCAAGAACGGACGCGTTCTTATGATTGGCGACCGCAACAATGATATTGAAGGCGCGCATAAAAACAATATTCCATGCTGCGCGTGTCTTTGGGGCTACGGCAACATGGAAGAATTTGAAAAATACCATGCGGATTTCGTAATTGAAAAACCGCAGGATTTGTTAATTTAAGATTGAACATTGCCGGGTTGCCCGGCAATATAAGCGCGCAATTTTACGCGTAAATCGGGCGGACGCTTACAACAGCCTCGTTGTTCTCCATCTCTTTAAGAGTGTCCTCGCCAACTTTTCCGTCAACATCAATCATCGCATAGGCAATGTCGCCGCGGCTCTGGTCAATGATTCCGGCGACGTTGAGCTTTGCGTCTCCCAGAATTGTTGTGAATTTCGCAATCATTCCCGGAACATTCTTGTGCGGAATGCAAAGGCGTGTGCCGCCGGCAGGAATCGCAGACTCGCTTGTAACACGAGGGAAATTGACAGAGTTCACAATTACGCCGGTCTCAAGGAAGTCGCGGAGCTCTTTTACAGCCATAACTGCGCAGTTTTCCTCAGCCTCCGGAGTTGAAGCTCCAAGGTGCGGCAGGCAGATAATCTTGTCATTGTTCAAGAACGCCTCGTCAGCAAAGTCTGTGATATGCGCAGCGACTTTCCCAGAAGCGATTGCGGCAAGCATATCAGCGTTGTTTACAAGTCCGCCGCGCGCAAGGTTGATGATTCTAACTCCGTCTTTCATCACTTTGAAAGCGGACGCGTTCAACATTCCCTTAGTCTCGTCTGTCTGCGGAACATGGACAGTGATATAATCTGACTTTGTGTAGATTCCGTCCAAAGTTTCGACGATTTTTACATTGTGGTCGAGAGAAAGCGCAGCCTTTACAGAAAGGAACGGATCATATCCAATTACGTTCATTCCAAGTGCAATCGCTGTGTTGGCGACCTGCGCTCCAATAGCGCCGAGTCCGATTACGCCGAGAGTTTTTCCTTTAAGCTCTGGACCTACAAACTTTGACTTTCCTTTTTCCGCCAAAGCCGCAATCTCATCACCTTTTCCTTTAAGCTCTGTGTTTACCCATTTGTTCGCGGCGATTACAGGTCGGCTTGAAAGAAGAAGCGCGAGAATCACAAGCTCTTTTACAGCGTTTGCGTTTGCTCCTGGAGTGTTGAAAACAACAACGCCTTTTTCAGCAAGCTCCTTGCAAGGAATGTTGTTTGTTCCTGCTCCAGCGCGGGCAACAGCCTTTGTGTTCGGCGAAATAGCCATCTCGTGCATGTCTGCCGAGCGAACAAGAATCGCGTCCGGATTGTTCAGCTCGGAGGCAACTTCGTAGCTGTCGCGCGGGAAATTGTTAAGTCCAACCGCGCTGATTTTATTAAGTGTCTGAATTTTATACATTTTTATTTCTCCAGAAATTAGTTCTCTTTTGCGAATTTCTTCATGAACTCAACAAGCGCTTTTACGCCGTCAATAGTCATCGCGTTGTAGATTGAAGCTCTCATTCCTCCGACTAAGCGGTGGCCTTTCAAGTTCACGAGTCCTGCGGCTTTTGCCTCTTTTACAAACTTGTCGTTGATTTCTTTTTCTTTTGCGAGAGCCGCTTTCTCAGCATCTGTGCGCTCAGCCTCGTCTTTCTTTGCTGCCGCGGCAGTTTCCGCTGTCGAGTATTTTGTAAGGAAAGGAACGTTCATCAGAGAGCGGCTGCCTTTTTCTGTTGTGGCATGATAGAAGTCGCTTGAGTCAAGGAAGTCGTAAAGATATTTGGCTTTCTCAGTGTTGCGCTTGAGCATTCCTTCAGCTCCGCCGTTTTTCTCAATCCAGTGCAAAACTTTTCCAAGAACGTAGATTGTGTAGCATGGCGGTGTGTTGTACATTGAGTCAGCATCCGCATGAGTTTTATAAGTAAGCATTGTCGGTGTTCCAGGAAGCGGAGAATCTGTAATCAAATCATCGCGGATAATTACAAGTGTGACTCCGGCAGGAGCAAGGTTTTTCTGCGCGCCGGCAAAAAGCAGGCCGAATTTTGAGACATCAAGAGGCTCGCTCAAGACGCAGGAAGAAATATCTGCGACAAGCGGAATGTTTCCAGTGTCCGGAATATACTCGTAGTGAGTTCCCATGATTGTGTTGTTAAAGCAGATATAAACATAGTCATAGTCGCCGGAAACTTTCTCAACGCGAGGAATATAAGAATAGTTTTTGTCTTTTGAAGAAGCGATGATGTCAACATCAACTCCGAGTTTTTTAGCCTCGGCAGCCGCTTTTTTTGCCCAGACGCCTGTTTCAATGTAGGCAGCCTTCTTGTGATGGATTCCGAGGTTTTCAGCGACCATTGCAAACTGTGTAGAGCCGCCACCCTGGATAAAAAGAACTTTGTAGTTGTCAGGAACATTCATCAGCTTTCTGACCATAGTCTCCGCGTCCTGGATAATCGGCTCGTAGTCCTTTGAGCGGTGGCTCATCTCCATGACCGACTGGCCAGTTCCTTTATAATCAAGCATTTCTGCAGCGCATTCTTTTAAAACTTCTTCCGGAAGGCAAGAAGGACCGGCTGAAAAATTGTAAACTCGTGACATTTTCAACATACCTCTTTGTATGATTTTTCTGTGAAATTGTTCACAGAATTTATGTTCACAAGTTTAAAGATTTCAAAACGCAAGGTCAAGGAAACAAAGCAAATTTATACACTTTACTGTGAAATATTTCACGGTAATTTTGACTCGGTAAAATCTTTCTTCAGAAAAATAAATTTAGATTTCGAAAGAATTTTCATCACCAGATTATAAACCGAATAAGCGGCAAGTCCGGCAACAAAAGTCATCAAAGTCCAAATCAAAATCTTAAAAGCAAACGCAAAAGGATGATAAAACAGAACTTGAATCCATTTCTGACTGTCCCAAATGCGGTAGAAAAATGAATTGTCGTGAACCAAGTAAACCATCAAGGTCGAGGCCCCAAGATAATTTATAATTTTCGAGCACGGAATTTTAATTCGTCTGAAAATCTCAAAAAGACAAATTCCAACCGTCAGCGGAACAATCTGATGATTCGCAAATCCAGGAATCACTTGGGAAAATTTTCCGCCGCTGTAATGCTCAAGATTTGCCATTGTTATGTTATAATCAGAAAAAGCGACGAAAAAATATACAAGAATAATCAAAATAAAGAAAAATGAAATTCTCACTTTTCCAAATGGATTGAATTTTTTGACAAATCCGCCGAAAGAATACAAAAAAATCCCCGTGAAAAGAACATCAAGCCCAGAAGCAAAATTGTCAATCAAGCTTCTTGCCCACGACAATGAAATCAACGTTAAAACCGAGAGCAAAAAGCAAAGATAATTTTTTTCATCCAGCATTGAAAGAAATTTGTTCAGAAAAATCTTTCCAAGCAGAATCACAATAAAATAATATCCGATAAACCAAGAGTTATTGTTAAAAAAATTGAGATTAATTAACGGAAGGTTTGGAAATTTATTAAACAACAAAAGGAAACGTAAAAGAAAAAGCGAGCCGAACATAAGCGCAACTGTCGCAAACAAAATCTGGGAAAGCAATTTAAATGAAATCTTTCCAAGATTAATTTTTTCAATCTCCCGGTTCGCCATAAAAAAACCAGAAATCAAGATAAAAACAGCATTTCCAACCAGCCCGAACGTATTCATAAAAGCAAGAACCAAAATTTTCTTGGAAAAATAAGGCTGGACAAACAAAAAATTTTCGCCCTGAAGCTGATTAACAATGCAATGACAGACAATATGCGAAATTATTATCATCAGCATTGCCAGAATTCTAAGAAGCTCAAAATTTGAGCTGCGAGTTTTTTTATTCTCCATAACTTTTTCCCATTTTTAGATTTTTCGCACTTCAATTAGCGTGTTATATTCCATAATAATACTCTTTTTGCGTTTTTACAATATTCTTACACGCTGATTGAAGTATTATCTATAAAATGAGTTTTAAAGAGAATTTACGTTCTGCAATGGATTTTCAAGATATGACAATAAAAGAACTCTCTTTTAAAACAGGAATTTCAAAACGCTCGCTTGAAAACTACCTGAACGCGCGCTCTTCAATTCCGCCGGCGGACTACGCCTGTAAAATCGCTGAAGCTTTAAACACAACGGTTGAAATTCTTGTGAACGGAGATTCCTCGTCGAAATTTTCAAAATTCAAGAAATATTCAAAATATTTTTCTTTGCTTGATGTGTTTGATTCTCTGCCTGAAGGAAAAAAAGCCGCTGTCCAGAATCTGATTTATGAAATCGCAAAATAATTTTCTTACAATAAATTTGCCAGAGATTTTTCCGGCGACGCGTTTTCAAGCTTAAATCCGTCCGGAACCGTCAAAATCACGTTTGTGTAGTTAACAATTCCTTTTATGCCATATTTTACAAGGCGGTCGGCCATTTTCTGCGCCATTTCATCCTCAACCGTCAGAATCGCAAATTCAATTTTTTCCTGCCTTATGATTTTTTCCAAGTCGAGCGTCTGATAAAGCGGAATTTTTGATTTCATAATTTCAACGCGGTTTTGATTCGAGTCAAACGCAGCCACGAGCGAAAATCCTCCGCCGTCAAAAACCGAGTTTTCCAGAAAAGCCTGCCCCAGATTTCCAAGCCCCACAATGCAGCAGTTGTGGTTTCCGTTTTCGCCCGAACCAAGAGAAAAAGCGCCGTCAATCGCTTTTTTTAAAATTTCCGCATCGTAGCCGTTGCTCACTCCGTTATGAAGCTCCAGAAGCGAAATATCGCGGCGGATTGTGGCTTCGCTCCAGCCGGTTTTCTGTGAAATTTCAACCGAAGTGATTTTTCTTCTATTTAGTTTGTCTTTTTGGCTTGATTTCTGAAAATTTTCATCGGATTTTTCCAGAAACTGCGTCAAAAAACGTGAAAGCAAAATCAGCCTTTTCTTTGCCGGAGCGGAAATTTTCTTCATGAATAAAATTATAGCGTTTTTTCAAAGTTTTTTTGATTTTTTCTAAAATTTCTTGCCGTTTTCTCCGTTTTTTTTCGTATATAAAGATAGAGGATTTTATGACAAAGATAAAAATAATGATTTGCAAAAATGAGAAAATCAAATTCGTAAAGCTCTTCCCGATTTTTCTGATTTTGATTTTCTGCTCGTGCGGCCAGATGATTTCGTGCAAGTCAGATTCAGATGAAAAAGAAAAAACTGTGAGCCTGAAGATTTTGAACTGGAATTTGCAGACTTTTTTTGATGCGAACTTCGATGGAAATGAATATTCAGATTTTAAATCCGCGAAATCGGGCTGGTCGGAGCAAAAATATATCCAGCGCCTTTCGCGCCTTGAAGAAGTGATTAAAGAAACGGACGCGGACATTTTAGTTTTTGAGGAGCTTGAAAAAGAAGAGCAGATTTATGATATTTCAAACCGTTTGTCCGGAACTTTCAACTTCGCAAAAATCTACAGCCACGGATTTTTTGCAAAGGAAGAGAATTCTTCAATCGGCTGCGCAGTTCTTTCGCGTTTTCCGCTCGGAGAAGCGACAGTCCACAATATTGACGTGCGCTCGGAAACTCTGCGCCAGCCTTCAATGCGGCCGATTATAAAAATTGAAGTCTACGCAAAAGGAAAAACTCTCGCGCTTTTTGTAAACCACTGGAAAAGCAAAAGCGGCGGAGAAGAAGAAAGCCGGATCTGGCGCGAAAAGCAGGAGAATCTTCTCGCGCGGCTGATGTCGTCGTGCAAAACAAAGGCGAAGCTCGCGTGCGGCGACTTTAACATGGACATTTCTGAATTTTCCTATCATGAAGACGGCGAAAACAACATAGTTTTAAGAAATAAAAACAAAAGTGCCGCAGTTTATTCGCCGTGGATTTTGCCGAACGGAGAGCTGCTCTCTCCTGGAAGTTATTTTTACAAGGAAAACTGGGAGAGAATCGATCATTTTTTCACAGGCGGAAACGCAAAGATTTCCAGCTTTTCGCCAGAAACAAACGGAAGCTGGGCGGACTCAGAAGGCCGGCCTTTCCGCTACAAAGTCTGGAGCGGACAAGGATATTCAGACCATTTTCCGATCACCTGCGTCGTCAGCTTCTGACTTCAGATTCGCCTGAAATTTTCTGTCCGCTGGAATCATCATTTCCGGCAGTTTCAACTGTCCACTGGGCAAAGAGATTTTCAGGCGCGGTTTCATCTTCGTCCTCAGAATTTTCCGCATCAGGATTTTGATTTTCTTCTCCGGAAACATTTTCTTCATCAGAAGAATTCTGAGGCTGAGTTTCCTGCGTTTCCTGATTTTCACTGTCAAATTTTTCTGCCTTCTCAGGATTTTCCAGCTCAGACAAATCTTTCTCAAGCGCGGCAATTTTCACAGAGTCAGGAATTTCCGCATCAGGATTTTGATTTTTAATTTCGCCCGCAGAAGAAATTTCAGGATTTGCCAGATTATCAGTTTTGCTTCCGTTATCGTTATTCTCAACGGAGCCGCTTTTTTCAGAGATTGACTGGACAGCCTCGCTTTCAATCATATTCTCTTTCTTTATTTCTTCGTTTTTTTCATCCGGAACTGCGATTTCAAACGGAAAACCTTTGCGCAAAACAGACTGAGTTAAAAAAATCTTTATTGCGGAGTCAATATCGCTTCCCAGCGATTCAAAAATTTTGCTCGAATCTTCCACGAGCTTGTCGTCAAGGTCAATTTCGTAAGTTCTTATCATAAAAAATCCTTTTCAGTCATTATCGCTTTACTCTACCCGCTTTGGAACAAAAGTTTTTATATCCTCGCCAGAAAGCGGCTTGCTGAAGAAATATCCCTGAATATAGTCGCAGTTAAACGACTTTAGCTTGTCGTACTGCCATTTTTCCTCGACGCCCTCGACTGTAAGCTTCATTCCAAGCGAATGAACAAGATTAACAATATTTTCAATGAATGAAGCCTGGCCGTCAAGATAAGTGTCAACTGTGCTTTTATCGAGCTTTACAGTGTGAATCGGAAGATAAGTCAGATAATTAAGAGATGAATATCCGGTTCCAAAGTCATCAAGCGCGATTTTTATTCCGAGCGAGTCAAACTGCTTGAACAAATCCAAAGCCTGCTGCTTATTTTCAAGGAAAAGGCTCTCCGTAATCTCAATTCCAATCAGATCTGCCGGAATTTCATAAGTTCTCATCAGCTTTGACAAGAACGGAATATAACTTTTGTCCGCCATCTGTCCGACAGAAAAATTGATTGAAACTCTGTGCAGCGTCTGTCCGCTTTCACGCCAGTCCGCCATTTGCTTTATGACTTTTTCTGTGACAATTCTGCCGATTTTTGCGATATGTCCGTCTTTTTCTGCAATCGGAATAAAAACTCCAGGAGAAAGCCTGTTTTCCGGAAGCCTGACTAAAGCCTCATATCCATAAATTTCTCCGGATTTCGCGTCAATCTGAGGCTGATAAACAACATTGAAATCATCGTTTGTGCACGCTTCTTCCAAAATGTGTCCGATTTCAGAATTCCGCAGAATATTTTTTTTCATCTCATCATTGAAAATCACGTATTTGCTTCTTCCGTGAGTTTTCGCAATGTGAGTCGCAATATCAACATTCGCAAGATAATCGTCAACCGCAAAAAGACTTTGGGAATTTACAATTCCTGCGCTTGTGCGGATAAAAAATTTCTTTTCCTTATAATTTATTTCATTTCCGAAAAGCTGCCGCAGAAAATAAAGTTCCGGATCATTCTCCGAAAGATTCGCTCCTTTATAAATCAGAAGAAAGCTGTCGCCGTCAAAGCGGGAGGCTTCATAATTTCCGTCGTCGCAGAGAGATTTTATTCTTTCGGCAAGAACTTTTAAGACAAAATCGCCGCATTTATACGAATTGAAATCATTTATAGAACGGAAACCATCAACATCAATCTGAAGAACAGCAAATTTTATTCCGCTTTTTATAACTTTTTCAAGCCGGGACATGATTGAATATCTGTTGTAAAGTCCTGTCAGAGCGTCATGTCCGGCAGAATAAGCGATAACTTTGCGTGATTTATAAACTTCAATAAGATTCGCAATCAAAATCGCAAAAATCACAAGCAAGAAAACGAAAATTTCAACAAATGGACTTAAAATCGCATGATACTTTGACCAATATTCCTTTGTTTTATTAAGATAAGCAGCATTTGTTAGAATTTTCTCATTCAGTTTGAATTTTTTCATCACATCGCTGTCAAAAAAATATTCCGATTCAACTTTTTCAACTGGAACATCTTTTATATCAACTGAACCTTCAATTATTTTCTTAACAAGCAAAGCCGCATTCTTAGCCATTTTTTCATAATTTATAACTTTTCCGCCGGCAAAACCACGGCCGACTGTATAAAAATTATCTGAAAAAACAGGAACTTCAACATGAGAAGAAACAAAAGCCGTCGTATCAGCAGATGAATACCAGTTTTTGTCTTTGTCCTCAGAAACGCCAAGGCAAACAACAATATTGTTATCTTCAATTATATCAAGAATATTTCCAAGGCCTTCCCGCGTGTAATCAGAAGCATCAATTCCACGGAAAAGATATCCAGAATAATCCGATTTTATAGAAAAAAACTCTGTCTGCCGTTTTAATCCAAGCGGAGAATCATCATATATAGCATAAATAATTCTTGATTTGGGACAAAGTTTTATTGCAATTTCAACTGTGTCGCGCAAATTTTTCTGTTCAATGAAACCTGTTGCAAAAGGATTGTCCGATGCGCGCTTAGCAAGTTTTTCATCATCAACGCCCATAAAAACAACAGGAATGTCCTTAAAATATTCGTCATAATAATCCAACAAAAAAGAAAGAGCAAAATCATCACCAATAACAATAGAGTCATAAGAATTTCTTCTAGAAAGCTTGGTATGCAGCAATTCTCTAAAAATTTCAAAATCCATTTTTGAATCAAAATTCAGCATATCCATATATTGGACATCCATTGCTATATTTGCAGGATCAAAAATAGATTTTAATCCTCTTATCTGCATCTCAACATTATCAAATGAATTATTATATGAACTTATATAAAGGACTTTTTTGTCGCTTAATGTATTAAAAATGGAAACCTCATCGTTTCTTTTGATTGAATTAAAATAACCAAAAGCCAGTCTGAGCAAGCCATGAGAAATTCCAAGCGTAGCTATAAAGATGAGAAAATATGATATAAACCTCCGCCGGTTTTTCATAATTTTAAGCTCCAGTACAAATTCAATATTTGCGTCATCAAAATTCACTGTGTACTTTTTATAATAATATTAAAATAAGCGTTTTTAAAGAAAGTTTCAATCCGTTTGTCCAGAAAACGATAAAAAAGAATCCCGCCAGCAAATTGCCAACGGGATTCTTATCAATCACACAGATTCAATAATTTCATTTTCGTGCAATATCACAGAATCTATGTTCTTTTCAATCGAAAAGCAAGGCCAAAAGCCATGCGTTTCAAACCGATTAGGCCTTATTAAGTCTTGACTCCAAATCGTCGAGGATGTCCCACAATTCTTTTGGAAGATGTTTTCCAAATTTAGGATAGTGGTTCTCGCGGATGTCTTTAACTTCTTTCTTCCAGCCTTCAACATCAACTTTGAGAATCTCTGGGAGAGCTTTCTTGTAGTAGTCAGCAAGACCGTCTGTGTTGATTGCGCCCTCTTTCGGCATATATCCAATTGGTGTGTCAACATAGTTGTCTTTTCCGTCGCAGCGGTCGAAAATCCACTCAAGAACGCGGCTGTTGTCGCCGTATCCCGGCCACATGAATCCGCCTGGAAGATCTGCATTGTTGTCGTCCTTGCGGAACCAGTTAACGTAGAAAATCTTTGGAAGCTTGTCTTCTGTAGATTTGTGTCCAATGTCAATCCAGTGCTGAAAATAGTCGCCCATGTTGTATCCGCAGAACGGAATGATAGCGAATGGATCGCGGCGGATTTTTCCAACTTCGTCAGCGTTGATTGTAGAAGCAGCTGTGATTT
>CAZIFO010000024.1:19661-32771 GCA_964538245.1 uncultured Treponema sp. | reverse complement strand
CGGAATGAATAGCAATCTTTTTCTATGTCTTTGCGAAGATAAATTTTCTTCATTTTGTTGCAGTTGATAAATGCTCCGTCGCCAACTTTTTTCACGCTGTCGGGAATATAGATTTCTGTTAGCGGGCAGTAGCAAAATGCGCCTCCTCCGATTTCTGTTATACCTTCTGGAATCGTGATGTGCGTAAGCGACATATCCTTTGCGAACGCCTGGTCTCCGATTTTTGTAACGCTTTCTGGAATCACAGTGTTCTTGCAGCCGTGGACGAGCGTGTTCGTCGCAGTTTCAATTATTGCGTTGCAGTCATCACGGCTGTCGTAAAATTTGTTGTCCTTTGACACTCTGATAGATTCGATTGAAGAACAACCGAAAAACGCATCGCTTGTAATTTCTTTGACGTTTGCAGGAATGTTGATTTCTTTAATTGCGGAATTCTCAAATGAACAGTTTGCGATTTTTTCAACGCTTTCTGGAATCACAGTGTTTTTGCATCCACAAATCAATGCGTTTGTCGCAGTCTCGATGATTGCGTTGCAGTTTCCTCTGGAATCATAGGTTTTGTTGTCTTTTGAAACGGTGATTTTTTCAAGCGACGTGCAGTTTGAAAATGCTTTGCATGAAATGCTGTTCACTTTTTCTGAAATGTTGATTTCTTTTATGGAAGAATCTTTGAAGGTATCTGATTCGATTTTTTCAACTGATTCTGGAAGCACAGTGTTTTTGCAACCGTGTATTAGCGTGTTCGTCGCAGTTTCAATTATTGCATTGCAGTTTTCTGTGGAGCTAAAAATTTTGTTACCTTCATCAACAGTGATTTTTTCAAGAGATGTGCAACCCGAAAAAGCCGTTTTGTCAATATTCGTGACGCTTTTAGGAATTGCAACTTCCATAAGTGATGTACAGTTTTTAAATAAATTTGAAGAAATCTCTGTGATTCCGTCTGGCAACAAAACCGATGAAAGAGAAGAACAGTTTTCAAATGCACTTGTGTCAATTTGTTTTACACTTTCTGGAATTTTTATTGATACAAGAGATTTTTGGTTTGCAAACGCTCCCGCGCCGATTTTTTGTAAACCTTCTGGAAGAAGTATTGAAACAAGCGATTCCGAACCACCACACCAGCCGCATATTTCAATTTCATTTTCTTCAATTTCAGAAAGTCCTTCTACGCCGGAAAGGTCAAGAGAAACTTTCGCTTTGCAGTCTTCAAGCGCTTCTGAAATACTTTCGAATTTTGTAAGCTTTCCGACAACTGTAAGTTCTGTGTCTTTTTTCAGTTTCCTGATATATTTTACAGCGTCCGATGCATTTACTATGGCTTTTTTCATAAATAAAATCTCCATTTTTGTCGGTGGTTTCGATACGCTTTGCTACTCAACCACCGGTTGTTGCGCGGTCATTGAGGCACTCGAAATGTGGTCATTGAGGTTCTCGAAATGACGGTTCAAAAATTCCTCATTCCTAATTCCGAATCCCTTTCAGCTTCGCTTCCCGCCAGTCGAGCACAATCTGCTTGTTTTTCGCGGCGACGGCGCAGAAATGCCGGTTTATCTTGAGCGGATTCCCGTCCGGATCCTCATTGGCGTTGCGGACCATGCACGGAGCGCAGAAAGCCGCCTTGTCGCACTTTGCGCATTCTCCGCCGCCGAGGTCGCGGAACTTGAGCGAGCGCAGCCACTTTATCTTCTCAGAGTTGTTCCATATCCATTCAAGAGAATGTTCCTTGAGATTTCCGAGAACCATTTCCTGCCAGCCCGCGCACGGATAGACGTTTCCGTTCGCGACCATGCAGCACGTTGACTGCCCGACTCCGCAGAGCCTTCTGTCGGGGTTGTCCACAAGCGCGTTGCACCGCTCCACAAAGCCTGGCTTCAAGATTTCTTTCTGATAGTCCTCGTCGCCGAGCGCAATCTGCTTAATGACTTCACCCGCCTCGTCAACGCTCAGTCTGTTCGCCAAGTTCTCTGTCTCGTGGTTGTATTCCGCCATCATAATGTAGTCGGTCTGGGCGCGGATTTTGTGCTCGTGGCACCACGCCATTACGTCGCCGAACTCTGTCTTGTTCGCCTTCATAGTCGGGCATGAGACGTGGACTGGAAGATTGTTCTCTATCAGCTTTAGGATTGCCGCCTTCGTCTTCTCGCACGAGCCTGGAAGCTTTGTGATGTAGTCGTGGATTTCGGGCTTGAGAGAGTAAAGCGAGACCTGAACCGAAGAGACGTTGCCTTCTTTCATAGCCTGGATAATTTCGTCGTTCAAAAGCGTGAGGTTCGAGAGGACATTCACGTAGAAGTCGTATTTTTTCGCCGCGCGCAGATATTCCAAGAAATGTGGATTTGTCATCGGCTCGCCGCCGCTCAAAGTCACGGAAAGAACGCCCATTTTTGAAAGCTGCTCGAGCGTGCTGTAGTACAAGTCCGGCTCGATGTCGTAGAGCTTGTACTTGTGCGGAATGTAGCAGTGGATGCACCGCTCGTTGCATTTTGAGGTCAGCTCAATCTGGAAGCTCACAAGACGCGGCTTGTCCTTGAACTTTCTGTCCAGGAATTCCTGCGTGTCCTTGTCTGCTCGCTGAATCTGCGGCGTAAAGTCCTCGCGGATTGTCTTGGGCAGGATTGCGTCGTATGTAAAGCCTGTGTCCTTTGCGTCAAGCTCTTCTTTTGTGTTTCCCTTTATCAGGAAGCCGTCCTGAATCAAGGTTTCATAGAATTCCTCCGCGTCGCGCTTTATAGTTTCTTTGTCAACATCGTCGAAATTCGGCGCAATTTTATCAACCAATTCGTCGAGCGTCTGCGGCTGGCGGCTCATCGCCATAAGGAAGACTGTTCCGCTCTCGTTCACAAGCCGGTCGTTGAAGATTCCTGTTGACGTGATGTAGCCTGCTCCGTCGTAGTTTCGGATGTAGGTGTCCTTTTTCTGTCTGTAAAGCATTTCTGTACCTCTTTATAGTCGAATAATTTTTCTACTTTTCATTTTCCCCGCTTTGTAACCGCGCTGTTCACTTTGTCGATTTCAGTCCCCACGTTTTTTGAAAATTCCGCGAGAGCCGCGTTACCGACCAAAGACATTGTGTTCAAATACGTAACGAGCTTTTCGTTTATCAAGCCCAGAAGCGGCTTTTTGAGGCTCGACGCGCTCCCGCTTTTTGCGCCTTTCGCCTTTGTGTACTCATCGTTCGCTTTTGTAAAGCCGTCCTGGGCCGAGCGGATTTTTGAAATCAGAGCGTCAACTCCGTCCAACTTTTCGATTTGCGCTTTCGCAGAATCCGCGGAAAAATCGCCAAGAAGACTTTCTATCATTGATGACTCGCTTGTGTAGCTTGCGCTTGTGATTCCTGACTTTGCGTACTTGTCGTAGATTGATTTGAGCGAAGCTGCGGCGTTCTTCTTTTCTTCCACAGGAAATACACAGTAGCCGGAAAGAAGCGCGCCAAGATCCTTAACTGCCTCGTCGCGCGCGCTGTCGGCCGCGTCAAGGCTTGAGACGACTTTGTCCTGCAGGATTGCCGCCGTGATCTTGTCAGAAAGAGACTCCATCTCCGCCATAACGTTTTTGAGGAAAGCGTCCTCAGCCGCCGCGGAGTCAGCCTTGTAGAGCCGCACGATTGTGTCCGAAAGTCCGTCAACCTCTGAAATGCGCGCGTTTGTGCGAAGTTTGTTCATAAGTTTTTCTCCTTTTTTCTCTTCGTCATTGCGAAAACGCCGCCGAAGCAATCTTACTTGCTTTGCCTGCCGCAATGGCTGTTTTTTTATTTCTATCATCTGATATAAATCCGCTTTTAGTTCAGGCGGCGTTCTATTAAACGGCAGAAGCCCTTTTTCCGCAGGAGCGGTGAAATATCATCTGATAAAAATGCTTTATTTTATGTTTCCGGGCTTTTATCAAGTGATAGAAGGCGGATTTTCCTAAAAGCAAGGTTCTATCAAGTGGACCAGGACGAAAAACAGGTAGAAAGAGGAGCGGTTGCATTCTCCTGTAAAATTTTGTCTCTGCGCTGTGCAAACCTCTTCACCAAACGCACGTAATTGCAAAAATCCTTGTCCAGTTTGCAAAGTTCGCCGTGGTTCGCATTCAAATGCGGAGCCGGGCAGAAATTGCAGAAGTCGCTTGCCGTGCATTCTACACATTCCGGAATGTCGCTAGCTCTTAAAAAAAGTTCTATTTTTGATTTTTATTCAATTTTTAATGTTTCTTTGATAAATTTTCTTCATGCCATTTGAGTGCATTTTTTCTGTCTCCATGAAATTCATCAATAAGATAGTCAATGTAAAAATTAAGCAAATCATAGCGAGCAATATCGCGGCAGTCAGGAGCGGTCATATAATAAATGCAACTTTCAAATGTGCTCAGCAAATCTTGTTCATTTCTTCCAAGCAGTTTGAAATTTCTAAATCCCATTTCATAGTATTTCCCATAAATATCGTTAAATGTAAGATTTGTGTCGCGATTGAACTGCAAGCCTTTGTAAAATTCCGTCACTTTCTCACGTAAATTCGACCTAAGACAGACAAAGTCTCTTTCTTCAGGAACATCCATAAAGCAATTTTTCATCGAACCGAGCTCGTAATCGCGTTTTCTATTTTTGCATCCACTTGGACATTTCTCATCAATCAAAATTTCGATTTTTTCTTTGTGTTTGATTTTTTCAAGAAATTCTTGATTGCGGTTGTCGCGGTAGTCAATCACGACCAAATCATATTTTTCCGTGGCTTCGTTGATTTTATCCACGTTCCGCTCGCAGCTTGTGGTTGAGAGAATGTATTTAAAATTCGGATAATTTTTGCGAAGATATTTTTCAAGGACAGGCGAGTTAACAAGAACCTCATTCATTCCGTTGTTCGCAAGCTCCATTGTTGCATTGCAGTAAGTGTCATAAAGATGTTTTTCCTGAATTGCGCTGTTTGTGTATGTGTAGCGGACTGCGACTCCTGCATCATTCAAGTCTTTTATTGTTTTCTGCATTTCTTCGCGTGAAAGCATTTTTCCAAGACGAACGCGCCCGCCGTTCCAAATCATATTGTTGAAAGAGCCGTAAAACGCAGGTAGCTTTATATTGTCCATAAATCGATATGGAAACTTTTTTATGTAATTAACAAACAAACGGTAAAAATTTATGTACTGCTGGTTCATTCCAGGAATGTAAAAGTTGATTTTCTCTCGATTTGGCGCATTTCGGCAATCAGAATTGAAAACTCCGGTGTTGTCGGCAGCATCAAGCTCTTCTTTTGTTTCTCCTTTTACAATAAATCCACTTTTCACAAATGAATCATAAAATTCCGCTGCATCTTGCTTGATTGTTTTCTTGTCAACACCGACAAAAACTTTTAGAATTTTGTCTGCAAGTTCATCAATTGTCTGCGACTCGTGGCTTAAAGCGCACAAAAAAACTGCGCCGCTTTCGTCAACAAGTTTTTCACCCATATTGTCTTTCGATGTGATTAGCGCGCCGTTTGCAAGTTTTCGGATGTGGGTGGCTTTTTTCTGCCGGTAAAGCATTTGCGATTCTCCTTATAAATTAATGTCAGTTTTGCCTAGCTTCCTGTTTTTTTTCTTCTGTTATTGGTTTTCCTAATTTCCAAAGAGATGAATCAATGACTTTCATAGGAGTATAATACGGACAATAATTTTTCATTTTTTTTGTCCAATCTGCTATTTCTGTTTTGATTTTTTCTTCCGAAAAGAATTTTATCAATTTAAAAAATGATTTTTCATTAAATTTACCTGTCGTTATTCCATAATATTTAACTGCTGCTTTTACGAAATCATCATATGCTGGAACTATGCCAAATGTTCCCATGATAATTTTTGTTATAAGCGTATCACTTACTTTTTCTAATGGTCTTTTTTGAACAGCTTCTTCTGTGTAGGAATTTGCTATTGCTGAACTAAGATTTTCTAATTCTTTCAGATTTTCTGTATTGCTAGGTTCTAAAAAATCCATGCAAAAAAGATTTGCAAATTCTAAAAGTCGTTTTACACATGGAATATGAATTTTGTAGTCATATTGTAACAATTCAGTAGACCCCCGCATCATTCCCCAACTTGCAAGATAAAATGCAAGATTAAGGCTCAGACAATCAATTTGCTCATCGGAAATGTCTTCTTTTTTAATTTTTCCACTTTTTAAACTTTCAAAAACAGCAGCAAATTTCGTTATACAATGTTCCCAAGAAAGATAGCGAGAATTGCTTTCGTTTCTTTCTTTTTCAAATTCATTAAGAGAATTTCGAATGTCTTGAATTTCAAGTTTATTATTAATCATATTTTCATTTCGGTAATAAAAATTCACAGCGTTTATTTACTCTCGCCGCTGCAACGAGATTCCGCCTGTTGGTTAAAACCGCCGGCGTTGCCACGATTTCGCGCTAAAGCAGACTACGCTGTGCGTTCGCATTTTTTGCAGTACCAGTCTCCCCCGTCTTCATTCGCTGGACATCCTGCAGCATACGAACCGCTAGACGCGTTCTGTGCGATTACCTGTGGTTTTGTATAAGCCATAGTTTTGCCTCCTTTGCACTTGCTTTAGGACTTCTCCCAAAGCAAGCAAGATAAAATCCGCTCGACGAGCGGAGCGTTTTTGCAAGGAAAATATTTTCCTTACGTTAAAGCCAAGCTAAAAAAATCTAGAAGAGAATCTTGACTGCCACGACGATTACAACGACAATCCACGGAAGCCACATAAGAATCATCTGCAATGTCTTGCGCTTCTTAAAAAACGGAACAAGCCTAAAGACAATCGCGATTGCAAGGCCAATCACCGCGCCCACGATTCCCGCGGCAGTGTTTTCCGTGCCGAAGTAAAGCGGCAAGCCAATAACCAAAGCCCAGCCGATATACGCGCCAAAAACTTTGAAAAGCGAAATCAAGAACTGAAAGCTGTCTCCGCTGCTGCCTCCAACGCCAACACCTCTAGTGTACCCGGAGTCTCCTAATCCCATTGAACCTTTGTGGTCATCTACTTTGTAAGACATAAATAATTCCTCTTTGACAAAAGATAAGATATGTTTAATTTAAATGATAAAATTCGTTTTGAATACTTACAGATGTCCCATGTCTATATATGACAATTGTCCCTAATTTTGCAATTAAGAATGAAAAATTGTGAAAGCGGAGAGCTAGAATAAGATTTTTTTGACAGACTCAACACGGATAAAAATGGTAAACATGGATTTTCACGTATTGAAAGCAGAAGCATGAATCACAAATTTCTTTCGGAGCGGACGGAAAATGACAGAGACTTGCATAACGCGCGTTACAGCCAGAAATGCAAAAAAAATCGCCTTAAAACAAAGGCGATTGAAAAAGAGAATTTTTTTTGCCTGAATCAGAGCCAGACTTAAGCTTGGAAGATTTTATCCGCAGATTTCGCAGATTTTCCGAAAGCGGAAAAGGAAATCATACTTCTTTCTTCAGTCTCTTATCACAGGCTTTCCAGGACAGCCTTCAAAAGCGGACGGCTCAATTAATGTTTCTTTTGAAACTGATATGTTTAAAAGTGAAGAACAGTTTTTAAAAGCATTTTTGCCAATAAAATCAACTAAAGCCGGAATTTCTATGCTTGTAAGCGATGTGCAGCCTTCAAATGCGCTTTCGTTGATTTTATCAATAAATTCCGGAATTGTTATGCTTTTTAGCGAGGTGCAGCCTTCGAACATTTTTTCTGAAATTTCATCGAGACTATTCGGAAGCTTTACATTCTCAAGCGATGTGCAGCCTTCGAAACTAGAATCAGTGTAATATACACTTTCTGGAATTTCTATGTCTGTAAGCGATGTGCAGCCACGAAATGTACTAAGATATAAACCTTCAACACTGTTGGGAATTTTTATATTCTTGAGCGAAGAACATCTGTCAAATGCGCAAATATAAATTTTTTCAACAGTATTTGGAATTTCAACTTCCTCCAGATTTTCAGCACCTCTAAATGTGTACTCTAAAATCTCTTTGACTCCTTTAGGAATATGAATTTCCTTAATTGCTGTTTTATGAAATGCAGCTTCTCCAATATACTGCACATTTTTTGGAATGTTGATTTCTTTTAGCCCTTTCCAGTTATAAAAAGCATTATCGCCTATCACTTTAAGGCCTTCAGGAAGAATAACTTTTTCAATGCAAGTATTTCCTTGTAGATAATCAGAAAAGCTTCCGTCTTCTTTTTCTACCGCTCCAAATCTTTCTAGTTCAGTCATTTTTGAGAAATCAAGATTTATTTTGAAGTTGCAGTAATCAATCGCGTGCCCTAAGTCGTCTGGAAATATATAATCAAAACCATCGTCCTCGACTATTATATTTGCATCTCCATGCAGATTTCTGATACATTTCTCAAATTCTAGTATTTTGTTTAATTTTATTGTTTCCATAATTTAGGTTCCTTTTATTTTGCTTTTATTCGCCGGATTATTTTTCCTATAATTTTTGTATTTTTAGTCCTTTGGAGCATCTATTAAATGCAGTAGAATAAATCTCTGTTGTTTTTGCAACTGAAATGATTTTTAATGATCTACAGCCTTCAAATGCTGATCCCATAATTTCTTTTACAGTGTCTGGAATAATTATCTCTTCAAGAGCCGTACAGTATTGAAATGCGGCCTCTCCTATTGTTTTTAAAGTTTTTGGAAGCGTTATGCTCTTCAATTGATAACAATATCCGAAAGCATTTGTACATATCTCTTCAACTCCATCTAAAATTGTCAAAGTTTCAATTTTTGTATATGCGAATGAAGCAACTCCGATTTTCTTAACACTTCCTGGAATCGTTATGCTTTTTAGCCCAGCGCCGCGGAAAGCGCAAAATTCTATTTTAATAACTCCATCCGGAATATTTATAGATTCAAGTGATTTGCACCTCTCAAAAACGCTTTGTTTTATAATTTTTATGCCGGCAGGAATGTTTATATTTGTCAAGGACTCACAGCAGCTGAACGCGTATTCTCCGATTCTTTCAACGCTTTCTGGAATTTTTATATTTTCCAAACCGCAATCCGAAAATGCACTCCGTGATATTTTAATAAGACCTTCCGGAAGCGTTACCTTTACAAGAGAAGAACATCCATTAAATGCCTCTTCACAGATTTTTTTTACGCCTTTTGGAATTTCTATGCTTTTTAATGCTTTAAGATCTCTAAATAGTCTTATTGGCACTTTTGTTCTGCCTTCTAGGATTTTAGAGTTGGCGCAGACACAAAGTATTCTGCCTGTCTTTGTTTCTATAATCGCGTTGCAATTATTTCTGCTGTCATAAAATTTGTTTTCTTCTGCTACTTTTAAGTGCTCGATTGAACCGCAACCTTCAATTATGCTTTTCAAATTCGAAGAATATTGCAGAGAGCCTTTATAGTCTTCATCTTTTATTTCTTTTAGTTCCTTTACAGAAGCAGGAATTTCAAGACCTTTAAGAGCCGAACAATATTTAAATGCATGTTCTTCTATTGACTCAAGGCCTTCCTTAAGTTCAATTTCTTTAAGCGACTCGCAGTTATAAAACGCTTTTTTCCCGATTTTTTTTACGCAGGACGGAACTGTTATTTTTTCAATTGGGCAATGAGAAAAAGCTCTTCTTCCTATTTCGCTGACTCCATCTGGAATAACAGAGCCTTTGCATCCGACAACCAGTTTGTTCGTCTTTGTTTCTATAATCGCATTGCAGTTGTTTCTGCTGTCATATACAGGATTTTCTTTTGCAATGTTTATTACGCTAGGAGTAAAACCACCTCTAGCAATGTTAATAACAGAAGGGCCGAATATCTCAATTTCGATTTCTTTTACTTTCGCCTGAATTGTCAGGCTTTCTAAATTTTTACAATCAACAAAAGAACCTGTTTCTATTTTAGAAGTATTTTTTGGAAGAATTATTTTTTTGACACCGACACAATCGTAAAACATTCCGGTCTTGATTATGGGCAAGCCCTTTAATTCTGAAAGATCCAATGTGAGGATTTTTCTCATTGGATCCCTAAGAGTCCCCTGAAGAGCAGCTCTAATCGCTTTCCAGCTTCTATACTTTCCCGTTACAACAATTGTTGTATATTCGGACTCCTTATTGGAAATTTCTTCAGCTAAATCGCTGTAATCGATAGTAATAGTTTTTTCCACTTTTTTCTCCCATAAAAGTCAAGAAAGTAGTTTCAGCTTCCGGTTGACTTTTT
Organism: uncultured Treponema sp.; assembly: GCA_964538245.1. Lineage (GTDB taxonomy): Bacteria > Spirochaetota > Spirochaetia > Treponematales > Treponemataceae > Treponema_D. The sequence continues at coordinate 22,626 of CAZIFO010000024.1, read as the reverse complement.
AAGCGTTTCTACAATGAAATGAAGAAACGCAGTTGATACGCTAGCCATGCTCAATTCGCGAACAATCGTTATAATTCGCGAGTTGTTTCAACATCTACATTTAATTTTACCGACAAAATTCGGTTTGAATACTGACAAATGCCCCATGCCAATCTGAGACATTTGTCCCTGCGCTTTATTTTCCGCGGAATTTATGTTAAAATCATTAAAAAAATGAAACGGCTGCCTAGCATCGAAGCAATTTTTCTCTTTCTTTCGATTTTCTGCCTCGTCTCTAACATTGCGTTCCAGTGCTTAGAGTCGCGTAGCTTTAAGTCCGCTTTGTCCGCCGCTGAAAATCTAAAAGTCAGTTCTGAGTCAAAATCGCTTATGGGGGGGGGGACAAAATACTAGTAAAAATCTGGTTATTCTGGAAATCAGCCCGTTTTTAATTTTTGATTCAAACCTTGATTCCTGCCTCCAAAGTCCGGAAAGCCTGAAACTTAGTCTTTTCGAAATTCAGTCAAGAATTTCCAAAATCTACATTTATCTTTATTTTATCTCGATTTTGCTTGTTTCGCTTTCCGCAATTCTTGTCTTGCAAAAACTGAATCTCAAGAAAAGGAATCTTTTTATCCAGAACTCAAGAAACGAAATCCGGCTCGCTTTTTCACGCGAAGTTCACGACGGACTTGCGCAGGATTTAGCGGCCTTAAAAATCAACATCAGAAAAGGCGATTTTGACAAAGTTTCGTATTTTGCTGACCAGGCGTTCAATGAGTCGCGTTTTTTGATTGAAAATCTGCAGTCGGAATTTTCAGGTGATTTTATCAAAAACGTGGGCGAAATGCTTTCCAGCTTTGAAATCAATTTCAATATAAAAACCAGCTTTTTCTGCGGCAGCGAGAAAGTCAAATTTCTGCCGCAAAACTATTCGCTTTCGCTTTTTCGCATTTTGAACGAGGCTTTGAGCAACGTCGCCCGGCATTCAAAAGCGACGCTCGTAAAAGTAAAGATTGTTGACGTGCACGACGGACTTAGGCTTATTGTGAGCGACAACGGCGGAGGAAAAAATAATTTCGACAAACCCAATCACCAGGAAAATTTTAAAAATCAGAAACATCATTTCGGGCTTGAAAACATCAAAGAACGCGCAAAGGAAATGAACGGAGAAGCGAAAATCAACTTTGAAAATGAAGACGGAGGAACAACAGTTGCAGTCACAATTCAAGATTTTGTACGTTGACGACCACGAAGGACTTCGAAACAGCATGGGAAGCTTCATCACGCAGAAAAATCCAAAAATCAGCTTTGTCTTCGCAAAGAACAAAAAAGAAGCTCTTGAGCGGCTGCGAGAAAATCCGGAAGCCGCAGTTGCCTTGATTGACTTGAATTTGGGCAGCGAAAACGGACTTACTTTAATAGAAGATTTACGTAAAATCTCTCCCGCGCTGAAAATCGTTGTCTACACAATGTTCACTGATTTCATTCACATTGAGCAGGCGCTGCGCAAAAACATCGAAGGATTTGTCACAAAAGACGCTCCGGCAGAGGAGCTTGAAAAAGCCTTGCTCACAGCCGCGTCAGGAAATTTTTACTTTAGCAAGACTGCGCAGAAAGTTATGAAATTAATTCTGCGAAAAAACAGCGGGCAAACACAAAACGAAAACAAAGAAGACGCGCTTTTTGAAAACTACAAAAATCTTACCAGTGGCGAAAAAGAAATCTTTGACCTTGCCGCCGAGCAAAAAACGAACAAGGAAATCGCCGAGATTTTGGGAAAATCAGAGAAAAACGTGCGCAACAGAATTTCTGTGATTTACCAGAAAATGAATCTTGAAAGCAGAATGGAGCTTTTAAAAGCCGCGAAAATTCTCGGAGTTGAATTATGAAAAATCTTGCTCAGGAATCCATTTTTAACGAACACGAAGAATCAAAATCTGATGGAAAATTCCGCTTAAAGCCGAATTTGAAGAGGACTTGCTTTATCATTTTTTTTACTTTTCTTTCCGTCGCTGCAAATTTCGCAGGCGGAAAGCTCGCAACTCAGATTTATTTTCCGCTTTATCTTGACTCCATAATGACAATCTGTGTTGTTTCCATCGGTGGACTAATACCTGGGATTATCTGCGCCGCTGTTTCAAATTTTCTGCTTGCGGGATTCAGGCCGGTTGCGTTTGGAATCTGCCACGTTTTTACGGCTTTGGGCGCATTTTTTGTTTTTAAGAAACGAAAACTTTTTGAGAACGCGGAGCTTTTTGAATCATCAAAAAATGATGAATTTTCGCTTGAGCTTTTTTTGTGGGCAGGACTTTTTTCCGCAGTTTCAAACACGATTTTTGGAAATATAATTTCCGCTTTTGTGATTAAAAGCAATTTTGAGAATCTTTTAGGAATTCTGCAAGAAACGCTTTACATTTCAGTTCCGAACACAGCTTTCGTAAGCTGGACCGCCGGCTTTCTCGAAAATCTGATGGACAAGCTTTTGAGCGCAATTTTAAGCTTTTTCGTCTACAAAATTGTTTTTATAATTCAACGAAAATGCGGCTGGGAATTTTTGAAATCATTTTGAAGCGAGGAAATGCGCTGGGCGAGCTTGTCGAAACCACCAAGAAAAGTTGATTTTTCCATGCCGCACCAGCACACATCTCATTTTTTCAATAGTAGTTAAATCTCTTCGCTGACGCCGTCATCCGTGCCGCCGCGCTTATTCTTAATTCTACCTCTATCTTCCGCTCAGCTCCTTCTTCCATCTCGCCACCAAGTCCAGAGCCTCGCGCGGAGTCATGCCGTCAGGGTCGGAGCTTAGGATTTCGTCCAGGACCATCTCCTCATCGGAAAAAAGACCCGGCATTGAAAGAGATTTCTTAGGGGCCTCGGCGCTTGTCCGGGCAGTCTCTACAATAGCTTCGCCATCGCTTCCGCCGTTCCCGCCTGAGACCTGCTGGATTTTTGAGAGAATCTCGTTGGCGCGGTTTATAACGCT
>CAZIFO010000024.1:0-19561 GCA_964538245.1 uncultured Treponema sp. | reverse complement strand
CGCCTGAGACCTGCTGGATTTTTGAGAGAATCTCGTTGGCGCGGTTTATAACGCTCTCAGGAATTCCTGCCAGGGACGCAACGTGGATTCCGTAGGAGTTCTCGCTTGCGCCCTCCTTTATTTTCCTCAGGAAAACGACCTTGTCGTTCTCCTCGCGCACGTCCATGCACAAAAGCTTTAGCCGCGGATGGTCAAGGCGCGTAAGCTCGTGGTAGTGCGTCGCAAAAAGAGTCTTGCACTTGATTGTGTTCAGAAGATACTCCGAGACGGCCCACGCGATTGACAGTCCGTCCTCCGTTGAAGTTCCGCGGCCGACTTCGTCCATAATCACAAGCGACCTGTCTGTGGCTCCGCGCAGGATAAACGCGGTCTCTGTCATCTCGACCAAAAAAGTGGACTCGCCGCGCGCAAGGTTGTCGCTCGCTCCGACGCGGCAGAAAATCCTGTCAACTATTCCAAGATGAGCCTCTTTCGCAGGAACAAACGAGCCTGTCTGCGCCAAAAGCGAAATCAGCGCGTTCTGCCTTAGGTATGTTGATTTTCCGGCCATGTTCGGGCCCGTTATGAGCGCGAACGAAGGAAGCGGAGCGGCTTTTGGATTTACGGCTTCGCCAGTGGGATTGCTTCGCTCCGCTCGCAATGACGGAGAGTTCTGTTGCAATGACGGAGAGTCGTCCTCGGAAGAAAGCGCGATGTCGTTCGGAACAAATTCTCCGGCTGGAAGATGCATCTCGACTACAGGATGCCGTCCGCCTTTTATGACGAAATTCTTTGAGCCGTCAACCACAGGGCGCGTCCAGTCGTATAAAACCGCAGTCTCCGCGAGGGCGGAAGTCACGTCCGCGTAGGCAATCTCGTGCGCAGTTTGAAGAAGATAATTCGTGTAAACCGCAATTTTCGCCCTGATTTCCAAAAACAAGTCGCGCTCTTTCTCAACGATTTTAAGGCTCGCCTCGCCTATCTCCTTTTCAATCTCCTGCAGGCGGACTGTCGTATAGCGGTCGGCGTTTGTGAGCGCGCGGCGCAAAATAAAGTGCGGCGGGATTTTCTCGGCCTTTCCGCGCGAAATCTCAATGTAGTATCCGGTCAGGTTGTTGTTCCTGATTCTAAGGTTCTGGATTCCGCTCTTCTCTTTTTCTTCCTCCGCGTAGTCCGCAAGAATCTTGTTCACGTTGTCGTGGATATTCCTGTACTCATCAAGCTCCTTGGACCAGCCGTCCTTTATGATTCTTCCCTCGGTAAGGCTTGTGGCAGGATCGTCAAGAATAGATGACTTTATAAGATTCACAATCCCCGCGGCCGTTGAAGAGTCTGTTTTTGCAAAGCCGTAGCCGTCAAGATGAGTCCTGATTTCAAGCCACGCCTCAAGAGATGCGCGAAGGGCCTGCAGGTCCTTTGCGTGGGCACGCTCCATAGCGATTCTTCCGGCGAGCCGCTCAATGTCAAGAACATCGCCAAGCTTCTCGTGCACGTATTCAAGAAGATTTCGGTTCTTAACAAAAAGCTCGACATGGTCCTGCCGTGATTTTATTTCCTCCACATCTTTAAGCGGATACAATAGCCAGCTGCGGAGCATGCGTTTTCCCATCGCTGTCTCTGTTTTCGAGACGCACTCAAGAAGAGAAAACTGTGTGCCGCCGTCGCGCATGTTCTGAACAACCTCAAGGTTACGGCGTGATGAGTCGTCCATAATCACAAACTGGCTGTCCTTGTAGACTTTTATTCCGGTTACGTGAGGAGAAGATGTGACGGCGGTTTTCTGGAGATAGTCGAGCAGAAATCCCGCCGGAGCGACTTCCGGGGAACGCTCGTCAAGCGAGAAAGGCTGGAGGCTCGCGGTCTTGAACTGGGCAAGAAGACGCTTGTAGCTAAGGCCCTGGTCGAAATTCCAGTCAGGATAATACGAAACTGAAAGGTTCTCGTTCTCGCGCAAAACTTCCTGAATCAGAGAGTCGGACTGCAAGCTCTGCGGAAGCAGAAGCTCTCGCGCGTGACATCTTCCTAGCTCCTTTGGGAAATTCTCCGCCATCTCAGAAGACGGCCAGCTTGTCGCGAAAAAGTCCGCGGTTGTAACGTCAATATAGGCGAATCCCGCCTTTGACTTCTGCACGCAAAGGCAGGCAAGAAAGTTGTTTGAGCCGCCGTCAAGATACTCGCTTTCGACCGCCGTTCCCGGAGTGATTACTTCAATCACCTTGCGCTCGGTGAGCCCTTTAGCGTGGACATCGCCGGTCTGCTCGCAGATTGCGATTTTCTTTCCGCAGCGCAAAAGACGCGCGATGTAGACTTTAGCCGCATGGTAAGGAATTCCGCACATAGGCTCTTTTGCCCTGTGCGTAAGCGTAAGATTTAAAAGGCGCGAAACTTCAATCGCGTCGTTGCCGAACATCTCGTAAAAATCGCCGAGCCTGAAAAAAAGAACCTCGTTCTTGTGCTGCTCTTTTATGGAAAGATACTGAACCATTAACGGCGTAAGCTCAGCCGGCTCTGAGCGAGCCTGGACTGAGCCTGCGACGAGTTTGTCCTTTGACATTTTTCACCATCTGAAACTGTTTTCTGATTTTATTTTTTCTATGCGCCTAAGGCTGCAATAACTTTGTCTGTAACGTCAACAGAAGAGCTGTACCAGAGGATTCCGTTCGCGTTCTGAAGGCTTAGAATCACGGAATATCCGCCGTCCTCGGCCACGCGCTCAAGGACAGAATAAAGCTTCTTGTAGAACGAGTCTGAATTCTGCAGATTGTTCTTGATTGACTCAAGCTCCACGTTCTTTGCGTTTGTGTATTCTGTGAGCGAATCTGTCTTCTTGATGATGTCTGACTCAAGGCGTGAAGATGCGGCGTCGTTTCCGGAAGATTCCGCCTCCGCCTTCTGCTGCCTTAGATTCTGAATCTCCTGCGAGCGTTTTGTGATTTCAGCTTGGAACTGCGATTTTTTGCTTTCGTAGTTACGCACCGGAGCGGAATTTCTAAAATAAGCCTGATAAACACGGGCTGTGTCAACAACACCGAAGCGCGTAATCTGCTGAGCCGAAAGCCCCGCGGCAGATACAAGTCCAAAAAACAAAATTATAAAAATCTTTTTCATTTTCACCTCAAAATAAATAAAAGATTCAACACATATGCTAAAAATTCATCTTATATCTTTGAACAGTCAGCGTTAATCCGTATTGAATGTCTCTGCCTATTTGTTCGTTATGTTAAATGACAAAACGAACTTCCAGTTTTTGTCCCAGTGCCATTTTCCGTCGCCTTTTCCGTAGTTATCAGTTGAACTGTAAGAACCAAATTTTCCAGTGTTAGCAAAAAGCAAACGCAACGGAAACTGTGGAATTGTAAATCTAAGTCCCGGACCGCAGCTAAAGAAGAAATCTTCTTTTTTCAATTCTGTGAACATTTCTCTAGGACCGTCTTTTATTACAGCGGCATCACCAAACAAATCAAGAGCAAGAACTCCAGGCACAAGCGGAATACGGAGCTCAATAATATTGCTCCAAAGCGCACGTCCTCTGTGAGTGTTGTAAATTGAAGTCCAACCGCGTCCATTGAACATTCCGTCAATGTAAAGCTGGCTAGAATCACCGACAGAAGAATTAGCAGCAGGAACCTGCAATGAAAGTCCTGAATAGCCCATTAAAACAACTTTGAAAAGCCAGTTTTCTGTCATCTGGAATTTCAGGAGCGTAAAATACTTTTCAAGCTTTGTGTCGGTGCGCAAAAAATATTCTTCTTCCCAAGGCGTAATTCCATACCAAGTAAGCCTTTGGCTAGCGAACCATCCTGTAGAAGGATCAAAATTTATGTCTCTGTCATCAATAGAAAATGAAGTCCAAACAGAATTCTGCCAGCCCCATTTATTCGCGTAGTCGCTGATTGATGTGTCAACAGGCGACCACAAATCAGTGTCGTACATATTGTTCTTCAGGCTGAATGAAATTCCAGTTGCAAGCGAAAGAATCGCAAAATCCGGAGTCCAACGGCGGCCTACAGAAAATCCTGAAGACCATTTCAGCTGATCATAATCCATATAATAATCATCATCATTTACAAAGCCATCATAAGAGATTTTGTTTCTTAGCGCGCTTAAACTAGAATGAGCAAATTCCGTGCTGATAGAAGCAGAAATAGGCTTGTCAAAAAGCCAGCCCGTGCTCCAGCCTAAAGAAACAGACTGAGTGTCAGTTGCAACAGAGGAACTTGCGCTTATTGAATTTCCTGAACCTCTTACATTTGAATCCTGCCATTTCACAAACAAAGCAAACGGCAAGTCATCCGCATCTGAAACTCCGGAAAATGTAACGCCAAATTCAACAGAAGTTGTTGACTGCTCCTCAACGGAAATCACCAAATCAACAAGATTTTCTTCAGAGCCTGGAACAATGTCCGGAACAACCGCGCTAAAATACTGAAGATTGTACAAATTGCGCAAACCTGTCGTTACCTTGGCTTTTGAGAAAATATCGCCGCTTTCAATCGGAATTTCACGCAAGATGACTTTATCCTTTGTCTTCGTGTTCCCTTTTAAAGTGATATTCTCAACGTGGCTTCTGACATTTTCAACAATCATAAACTGATAAGCGATTGTCTTGTTCTCTTCATCTTTTTCCGGAATTTGCTGAAACCGGTTTGAAGTGTAGCCGTTTTCATAATAATGGTCGGCAACTGCCATTACGCCTTCATTATATTTTGCCTGATTAAAAACTGCGCCTTTCTGAAGCTTTATGTACGAACCAAGCTCATCGTCAGAAAAGATTCTGTTTCCTACAAAAGTAACCCCATTGAACGTATACTGTGCGCCTTCCTGAATTGCAAAAGTGATTGTAAGCTCATCGCGCTTTTTCTTTTCATTCACAGAAACTTCTTTTGTAACATCCACAACCTGAGCATCAATATAACCGCTGTTGGCATAATAAGCGGCAATCGCCTGCCTGTCAGCCTCAATCATAGATTCCTGGAACGAACCTTTATTGATAATTCCGACTTCCTTTAACGAAATCTTCTTTTTTAAAGTTCTTGCCGAGACAACTTTGTTTCCAATGAATTTTATGTTCGCAACAACTGTAGAACGTCCCTCGTCGATGATAAAAGTAACTTCAACACCTTTTTCTGTTGTTTTTGACTCAGAGCTGACTCTAACATTTGTAAATCCTTTCTCAAGATAAAGATTTCTGATTGCACGCTCACTTGCAGAAAGATTTGAAGAAATAAATATATCTCTTTCCTTTACAGTAGAAGCCTCTTTTATTTCTGTCGTTCGGATCTGGCTGTTTCCTCTTATAAAAATTCTTGAAACTGCCGGACGTTCAACAACATTCACAGTAATTATTATAGTCTTTAGTTTCGAATCTCCAGGAGTAACTTCCGGATTGATTTCATCAAAATATCCAAGATTGTCAATTCTTTCGTAGAGGCTTTCATAAAGCTCATCTGTAAATTTCTTTCCGAAAAAACTTGAAACAAGTCCGTCAACATCCTTTGAATCAACGTTCTTCAAACCTTTAAATACGACGGATTTTATGATTTTATCATAATACCAGCCATCTTCCAAAGCAACTTCATCATTTTCAGATGATTTCTGAGAAAAAATCATTGCAGGACAAAACAAAAAAACAAACGCCGCAAGAACAGAAAAAATCCTACGATGGAAAGACATATAATCCCCTTTTTGTTATCAAAATATTTTAAAAAGAATGTTTCCAAGACAACGTCATCGATGTTGAAGGAACCCACGTTCCTGTCATTCCTCTTCTGATTTCATCAATATCCGGAGCAACACCGATTCGGATATTAACAAAAGGCGAAGTCATTTCAAAACCGAATTCAGGCTGAAAAACGATGTCGTTTACATTTGTTCCTGAATCAGATTTGTCTTCGTCATAAGTCCAATGCAAAAGTGAATCAACATAAATCGAGCTGCCGAAGTATTTACCTACATAAACAGTTGAATTATCAATAAAGTTACCAACTGAAAGCTTTTTGCTGGAAGCATCTCTGTTCATTGAGTACTTTACAGAGTTCTGAAGCACATTTGTACGAATGGAAAATATATCAAAATTAAGTGTTTCACGCAATGTATTCTCAATTTTTCGCATAATTGTAGACTGAATAAAATAGTCTCCTCCAGCAACGGCAAAAGAAGCAATGTCGCTTGAATCGGCTGAGACAACTTGTCCAAGAAGCTCCATAATTTCTTTTTCTGACTTTGCCGGGCTTGATGAAAAATGCGGTGAAAAAGTGCTCAAAGGCTCGTTGTTCGCAGTCATTATGATATTAACCATGTTTCCACTTTCATCACGCTCTCGGGTTTCCGCACGCAGCGTAATTTTCGGATCAACTTTGTCTTGAGTTTCATTCAAATCAATTCGGCCTTCTTTCATATAAAAATTTCTGTTAAGCCACACGATTTCTCCTCCACGGAAATTCAAATCGCTTTTTATCTCAAATTCTCCGGTTGACGAATCTATAAACAAAGAAAGCGGAGTTCCAGGCGTTACAACTCCGCGCAAGAACGGGCTGTATAAAACTTGAACTTTTTGTCCGATTGTTATATCAAGATCCGTAAGGACATTAAACGGAACTGAATTTTCCTGCGCAGAAGGCTCGGCAGGCTTTAAAAGCACTGGCTGAAAAATATTTTCAAGAGAAAACTGCTTTTGCAAATTTGATGTTACAATCTCGACATCAGTGTTGTCGCCTGTAATCCAGCCTGTAATACTCAAATCATTCGGCAAGGTAAAAAGAATGTCAAGCTGGCAGCTTCCGTCTCCTTTTACAGAAACAAAAGGAAAAGACATTTCTATTGGAACCTTGTGCTTATCATCAACATCAACAGAAACATCAATGCTTTCAATTCCCCAGCGGTTTATTTCCATCACCATTCCGACAAGTCCGTAGCCTTTTCCAAGAAAAACGAGGCTTGGCTCAATTCTCGCCTGCCCCTGGCCAACTGTCATAAAAAGTTTTGGCGCCCAGAAAAGTGATTTTGAAATAAACGGAATGTTTAAGTTTGGTCTTTCGACAGTGAACGCGCCTGTAAATTCAGGATCAGTTGAAATTCCAGAAATTTTCAGCACGCCTGTAAGAATTCCGTCGTTAAAATTAACCGCGGGAATTTCAATCTCTGAAGAAATTCGTCTCAAATCTGCGTAAATTCCTTTGATTTCAAAATCAAGCTGATTTTTCACAAGGGAACCGTCCAAATTAAATTTTATATTTTGGCTGTCAGAATGAACTGAAATCTCGCCGTTTTTCTGAACAGAAGCGCTAAAAACATTGCTGTCGGAACCAAGAATATCAATTCTGTCCGGAGATTTTACGCAGGAGATTTTCAAAGGAAATTTGCTCGCGAAAAAATTTCCGCCGATTTCTTTTGAATTCAGCTCAACTGTAAAAAATTCCGGAATTGAAAAGTCGTTCTCAGATTTCGCTCCGTTGAGCTTTAATTCCAAAGGCATTTCGATTGATTTTTTTCCAAGCTTTATATCAAGATCCGCGCTCGCATCTCCAGAAAAAGTAAAAGGATTAAGGCTCGCCTTCATGCCGAGCAAGTTAAAAACAGACCAGGCGCAGTTCATATCGCTCACGTTCAATCCTGTGTCATCATAAACAACAGAAGCGGAAGCCGTAAGCGGATAGCCGTAAAGAGAAAGACGGACGCGCTGCAGGCTGACAGAAACCATCGGATTTTTTAAAGTTCCGGTCGCAGTAAGCTCAGCGGAGATTGAATCATCATTGGCCTGTTCCGGCAAAAATCTCGCGGACGGAAGATTCTGAACTGAAGAAGAAACCGACATGTAAAAATCATTTTTCAATGCCTCTGCGGAAAACGGCAAGCCGGAAGGATTTGTAAAATCGGCGGAAAAATTAAACTTTTCATCAGAAATGTAGCTCGCAAGATTTATATTCGCGTGGATTGAGTCAAAAATTCCGTTGTTAAGGTTCCAGACAACATTTCCGCTTCCGTCGAGCGAAGAAACGTTGTCGGAATAAGCGAGCGTGCTGAACATAAATCCGTATCTTGTCGCATTTCCGGAAAAAACAAGATGAGGAGAAAAAGGAAGATTCAGTGAAGGCTCCTCAATTTCAAAGCTCGTGATTTCAGCGGAAATTCCCTCGTTCAAGTCCCAGCTGAATTTTGAATCGTCTGACAGCGCGAAAACATATTTTCCGGCCGCGACAGGAAGATTTCTAAAAGCGATATTTCCGGAAATTTTTTCACCGAGCGAAATCACCGCGTCAAAATCATAATCTCCGGAAACAGAAATCCACTCAGGCGAAACGCTTCCGGCAAATTTGTAAGGAATGGAGTTGACCGTCAAATCGCTCGTAAAAGAAAAATCTTTAAAACTGTCGGCAAAATCAACGGAAGTCTGGGCGTGCGCCTCAATGTTTCCAAACTGCAAGTCAAACTGATTTATATTGAAAGTTTCTTTTGAGCCGTCAACTGCAAAAACCAAAAGCTCACGGTCGCGCTTTGTGTTAGCAAGAAGACAGACCGGAGCGTTCACTGAAAAATCCCTAAAGTCGCTGGAAACATAAGCTTCCGTGTTAAAAACGTAAGGCGAAACGGCGGGCGCGGAATTTCTTAGCCAGGCAGCGGCGTTTTCATCAAGGAAAAAAGCAGTTTTTTCAAGGACGCTGTCAACAAACATATCAGAAACGGAAAGAGAAGCCTGCAAAAATTTCTGCGCGCCGGTCAAAAAGCTTCCGTCAATTTGAAAATGCCCGGCGTTTTCGTAGTCAGCATGAGAATAATCAAAAAACTCAAATGAAAAATCGACGGAGCCGCGTTCAGGATAAACCGTAAGCTGCGCCGCAGTGAGCGACATGTCATCAAAAAAAATCTGCGGAGTAAAGCACATGAATCCGTTTCTTTCAGGCTCAACATAAATTTCCGTTGAAATAATTCCGCCGTTCTTAAGCTTAAAAAAATTGAGCGCGAGCGTTCCTGAAGGCTGAAACGACTTTACATTCAAACCGCCGGAAAAATCCACGTCGATAAAATCGCTCGCCGCAGACAGATTTGAAATTTCCGCGTAGTTTTTGTCGCCTTTCGCGGCGACAGAAATCAAAAACGGAGAACCGAACATTTTTTGGGAAAGCTCAATTTTCAAATTTGAATCATACTCAACGTTTTTTTCAGAAACAGAAGCGGAAAATTTTCCAGAAAGCGTCGAGCCGCTGATTTTTTTCATCAAATCATTTTTCCGCCGCACAGAAACAAGCGAGAACGGATCAAAACGCTCAAATTCGCTCTGAAAATCAAATTTTTTTCCGGCAAAGTCAGATTTTGCATAAACAGAAAAAGGAAAAGCCGTGCGCATCGTTCTGACTTCAAGAACATTTTTTCTGTAGTTTGCAAGCATATCAAGATGCGAAACAGAATAGTCAGCCCCGGAAATTTCTGAAAGGCTGATTAAAGCCGAACTTCCGTCAAAAAAAGGAAAAAGATTTCCAGAAACGGCAAAGCCTGCGGCGATTTTCTGCCTTTTTCCGCCAATTTTAAAAGAATCAGTTGAAAACGAAGCCGAGCCCGAGGATTTCAATGAAACGCTGTCCGAATTTTCAAATCCGCTCAGATTCAGATTTTTTAGCGAAACGAGCAAATCATTTTTTTTATCAGAATAATGGACCGAAACATTCTTCAAAATTACGTTCAGCGGAAGATTAAAATATTTTTTTTCTTCGGAAAGATTTTCGCCGGACGCATTTGAGCCCGATTTTGAATCAGGATTTTCAATTTTATCCTCTTTTTTTTGATTTCCTGCAAAAAGCGGCCGGAGTTTTTCCACGACAGAAGAATCTTTAACCAGATCAAATTCAATTTCAACGCCGTTTAGAGAAAGCGTGTCAAACGCAAGAACCGGATTTTTCGAGAAGAATTTTCTGATGTCGTACGAAAGCCGCGCTTTTTTTATGACGACGAGATTTTTCTTTGTCTCAGCGTCAGACACAGCGATTTTTTTAAGGTTGATTCCGGCAAGAACCGACGGAGAAAGATTTTTGTACGAAAACAAAAGTCCGGTTTTTTCCTCAAGATTTCCGCAAATTTCCGTCTCAATCTTTGAAACCTCATCATAAAGACGCAAATAAACAGGCCGGACAAGCGCAAGAACCGCAATCGCGAGAAAAATAAACAATGTGCTTCCCAGGCCGACGCCCAAAACCTTAGATTTCATCGATTCAAGTGGTTTCCTGCAAGATTTTATATTTTACTAAAAAACGCAGACTTCATCACTTCCTCTATCGGCATAATCAAAAATTTCTAATATAATATAGAACAATTAAGAATCGGGATTAAGAATGGAAACGTTCCGCATCCATATGATTTATAAAAAAGGCCAGGAACACATTATGATTTTGAAGAATTTTGTTGTCTTTGAAGGAATTGACGGAGCCGGAACAAGCACGCAGATAAAAATTCTTAGCGAAAGAAAAGACGCGGACAGATTTTTCCTGACCGCAGAGCCGACTTCAGCGGAGACAGGAAAATTCTTGAGAAAAATGCTAAAGGGCGATGTGAAAATTGACGCGCGGACTTCCGCGTTCTTGTTCGCGGCGGACAGAAACGAGCATCTTTACGGCGAGGGCGAGAGCCTTGGAATTGTAAAAAAAGCACAGAGCGGAAAAATCGTCGTTTCGGACCGCTATCTTTTTTCAAATCTCGCGTACCAGAGCGTAACTTGCGGCGAGGAGCTTCCGAAAATGCTGAACTCAACTTTTCCGCTGCCTGAAATTCTTTTCTTCTTTGAAATCGCCCCGGAAATCTCATTAAAGCGGGTTGACTCGCGCGGAAACAGGGAAATCTACGAGCAGCTGGACTATCTAAAGCAGACTGAAGCAAACTACGAAAAAGTCATCTCAGGCTTTGAAAGGCAAAACACAGGAATGAAAATCGTGCGCCTTGACGCGAGCAAATCCGTGGAGGAAGTCGCGGCGGAAATCAGCTCGAAATTGAAAATGTAAGACGTACAATTACCAAAGCAAAGAAGAAACTTGAAATCTGATTAAAAATAAACTATATTAAGAAAAGGGGCATCCATTAGCTTTGGCCGCCTCCCCTGTTTATTAGCTAAAAGCCGTCAAAAGAGTTGGGACAGTTTTGGCGGCTTTGTTTTTACTCTTTCTTATCGTTAAGGTAAGAGAGCAATGCTATAACTGTACTTACAACAGTTGCCAAACAAGTGACGACTGAAACTGCAAGCTCTAAAGTCATAGATTTGCCTCCCTGTTCTAAAAATCCAGCCTAAAAAGACCGGTAAAGTCTGGGAGGCAGCCGCCTTGCAAATGGATGCCAATCAACTATAAATAATTATAATACAAGTATCAAGATTCCGTTTCATAAAATCAATGATGAACTTGAAATTATTTTGTGCCGATAATAAAGGCGATGAAAAAGATTTTTAAAACGCTCGCCGTTTTTCTTATATTGCTTTTCGCGATTTCCCCGGCGTTCTCGTACATGGTCAAATACAAGGAAGACTACTACAAGCTTTTCCATGTGCATTACCAGCAGTACCCGGACGATGTGATGGAAAACATCTACTGGCTGGAGAAGGCAGTCCAGGCAGATTTCTGCAATCCGCTCTACACAGGCGTAAAAATAAACGACGAGGCCGACTGGGAAAAATACCGCTATCTTTTTATGATGCACATAAACCTAAAGCTCATTGAGCAGCATATGCGCCTTGGACGCGTCTACGACAAGCAGGTCGCGCATTTTTACGACGCTCCGTGGAAAGACCAGTATCTTGAGAACCTCAGCAAGGCGAAATCCTGCTACGAGGCTGGGCTTTACTACTGGCAGGAGGCGAAGCTCTGGGCTGAGAAGGCCAACACAGGAAAATTCAAATTTCTTTTCCTTACCGACATCCAGAACTGGGAAGACGAGCGCGAAAGAATCGGAAACGGAAAACTCGACTACGACAAAATCCTGAACCGCGAGCTTACGCGGCTAAACAAAGTGATTGACAACTTTGAAAAAATGGACGAGAAATATTAAAATCACTATTAAACGCAGATAGATTTTCGTGTTTTGAAAAATTTTCAAAAATCATAATTTTATCCGCGCAAATCATTTTCATCAACGTTGAATCTGTAAATAATTTTTTAAGGAACTTTTATGACATTTGAGGAAAAAGATATAATTTATCCGCCGGTTCATCCGGGAACAGACAGGACTTTCATCAGATTTTACTCCGGCGAGCCGGACTTGAACGCGATTTTCTTTCCTAAGTCCGATGATGATGAAAGCCAGGACGCGCAGAAATCCAGCCGCCCCCAGCGCATTTTTGTCACAGACACAAACGTAGCCTCCCTTGATTTTATGAAGCCGTTTTTGAACATTTTCCGCGGCGAGAATTTCTCACATCTTGAGATTAAGCCGAACGAACGCGGAAACCACGGCAAGGACGTTCTTTTGATCCTGGACAGCGGCGAAAAGTCAAAGACAATCGAGTCGGTTCTTGAGATTGTAAAAGCCGCGCTCGACAACAACGGACAGCGCACTTCAGTTTTTGTGGGAATCGGCGGCGGAGTTGTCACCGACATGACAGCGTTCGCGGCATCTATTTTTAAAAGAGGCGCCGCCTGCGAGCTTGTCCCGACAACTCTTCTAAGCATGGTTGACGCGGCAATCGGCGGAAAAACTGGCTGCGACTTTGAATCATACAAGAACATGATCGGCTCGTTCTTTCCGGCGCAGAAAATCCATATAATACCGTCGTTTATCGAAAGCCTGCCGCAGAATGAATACAAGTCCGGAATGGCGGAAGTCGTCAAGACTGCGCTTTTATATTCTCCTGAGCTTTTTGAAAAGCTTGAGAAGACGCCTGAGATTCTCCAGGAAAGGAAAAATCCTCTTGTAGGCGAGGCAATCAAGATTTGCGTTAACGCGAAAGCGAAAGTTGTCGAGCAGGATCTGACCGAAAAGAACATAAGAATGCAGCTGAACCTTGGCCACACGTTCGGACACGCGCTTGAAAGCATGGCGGGCCTTGGAGTTGTGACGCACGGAGACGGCGTCGCCTGGGGAATCGGACGCGCGGCCGACCTTGCGCGGAACCTGGGCCTTGCGAGCAACAATTACGCGGAGAGAATCAAGAAATGCCTGGAAAGCTACGGCTGGGTCACAGCTCCTGTGCATCCTGCGATGAGAGCAAAATATTCATCAGATGACGAGATTGCGGAAGTTCTTTTTAACGCGATGAAAAAAGACAAAAAGAACAGCACAAGCCAGGTTCGCTTTGTCCTGCAGGAAAATGTCGGCGAAACCGTAATCACAGAAGTTCCAAAAGACAAAGTCATTGAAGTTTTAAAAGATTAAAATCGCAAGGCAAACTATGAAAGCTGAACATTATTTTGACTGGGCCGCGACAAGCCCAGAAGACTCTGAAATTCTTCACGAGGCGCTCGACACGGCGATTGAATGTTTCGGAAACCCGTCGTCAACGCACGCGGCCGGAAAAGAAGCGCGCAAAGTTTTTGAGCAGGCGCGGGAAAAAGCCGCAAAGGCAATCGGCGTAAAGCCAGAACAGATTTTCTTTACATCAGGCGGAACTGAAAGCGACCATATTCCGCTTCTTTCCGTTCTGACTTCTCCGCAGGCGGAAGCGCAGAACATAAAAAAAGGAAGAATAATCTTGAGCGCAATCGAGCATCCGGCTCTTCGCGAGCAGTGCCATGCGCTAAAATCGCTTGGGTTTGACGTTGAGACAGTTTTTCCAGACAAGAACGGATTTATCTCCGCGGAGAGCATAGCTCAAAAAATCACTCCGGACACGCTTTTTGTAACAGTAATGGCCGTGAACAACGAGACAGGCTGCGTCCAGCAAGTCTACGAAATCGCCGACGCAATCACAAAGGCCGCGGCAGGAAAAAGAAAGCCGCATTTCCATGTTGACTGCGTTCAGGCCGCAGGAAAGATTCCTCTTAATTTAAGCTACAAGGGAATAGACAGCGCGGCTTTAAGCTCGCACAAAATCTGCGGACCGCGCGGAATCGGCCTTTTGTATCTTGCGCGCCAAATAAAGCCTTTTCTGGTCGGCGGCGGACAGGAAAGCGGCGTGCGCTCTGGAACTGAAAATCTCTTCGGCGCGGTTGCGTTCTCAAAATGTTTGGAAAAATATTTTTTAATTGATTCGGGCGTTTCCCTCCGCTGCGCTCCGGGCCGGGCTTTCCGTGGTTCCGCTGACGCTGCATTGTCTTCCGCTCCACTACGTTCCGCTCCGCCAACGCTTCGCGCCACTCCAATCCCTAACGCAAGCGAACCAAAGCAGGCAGAAGCCGCGCAAGGAAGTTCCGCGTTCCAAAGATTTTTGCTGCAGAAAAAATGGACAGCGGACTTTATCTCAAAACTTTCATCATTAAAAAACTGCACGCTCGTGCCTGAAATCCGCGCAAATCTTGATGACGAGACTCAGAATAAATTTTCACCGTGGGTTGTGCAGGCGGCATTCAAAGGAATTCCCGGCAACGTTATGGTGCGCGCCCTGGATGCAAAGGGATTTTTTATTTCGACAGGCTCGGCGTGCTCGTCAAAAAAGCAGAGCCGGCCGATTCTCGCCGCAATGAACGCGAGCCGCGACGTACAGGACACAGCCGTAAGGTTTAGCTTCGGCCCGCTCACAACTCAAAAAGCTATGGAAGAGCTGTTTGAAGCTGTAAAGGAAATCTACGCGACGTTCAACTGACAATTCCGCTTGCCTGCGAGCTTTGACGCGTTAGGCTATGGAGCGCCGCCGCAGGCGTTCCGTAGCGAGCGGAACGAGCGCAGGAATGAAGCGAAGCGGAAGCGCGGAACAGCCGACGGCAAAGCCGGAACGCCCGTATTAAGAAACTGGCAGAACTTTCCGCGCCGGCAATTTTTTTTATTTAAACAGCTTTTTGATTTCGCTTGCGTAAATCTCGTTCACTTTGAAGCGTTTTACTTCGAGCTTCGGAGACAGCTCAACGCCGACTTCAAATTCCTTCTCAAGAAGCGCAATCTTGTTAATACGCTCGTAGGACTTGAATCCGTTTTTCGCGTTGATTCTCGTGGCGACTTCAGTTTCAATCAAGTGCTGAACTTCCGGGCTTTTGAGCATTTCGGAGTAAGTTTTGTACGGAAGCTTCGCCTGCTTGCAGAAATCAACAACCTCGTCTTTTTCAGGCACAACTAAAGCCGCAAGATAACGCTGGTCCTGGCCAAGAACAACGGCCGTCTTGATAAAGCGCGACTCCTGCATCTTCATCTCAATCGGGAGAGGCTCAACGTTCTCGCCGCCGGTCTGGACAATTGTGTCCTTGATTCTTCCGCGCAGGCAGATTTCGTTGTTTACTGTCAGAATCGCGATGTCGCCGGTGTTGAACCAGCCTTTCTCGTCAATCACTTTCGCGGTCAGCTCAGGCTGCTTGTAATATCCTTTCATGACAGTCGGGCCTTTTAGCTCAAGGACGCCCTTCTTGCATTTTCCAAGGTCCTTGCCGGTTTCAGGGTCAACAACGCGGGCAGCAAGCTCGCGGATAGGCGCGCCGACATTTCCAAAAATAGGCTTTAGAATCGGCTGGACGGAAACAATCGGGGAAAGTTCCGTAAGGCCGTAGCCTTCAACAAGCTTGACTCCAATCGCCCAGAAGAATTTGTCAATATTCGGAGGCAAAGCTCCGCCGCCAGCGACAGCCGCCCGGAAATTATTTCCGAACATTTTTCTAATTTTCTTAAAAATCAGAACGCCTCCAAGCAATTTTATCGGATAGCAGAAAAGCCACGGCAAAACAAAAGCCGGCCACTGCAGAAGCCTTAAATCCATCTTGAATCTTGAAGTTCTTCCGAACAGAACGCGGTCAAGCTTTGAATGGAAAAGCGCAATAGCTGTAAAGAAATTGAAAAGCCCGTTCACAATTCCGCCGGATTTTCTCATTTTGCGGTAAATTCCATCGTAAACAGCTTCGAAAATGCGGGGAACAGCCGGAATCAGCTGAGGATTCAATGTCTGGATGTCAGCCAAAAGAGCCGATCCTACAGGCTTTGAATAGCAAAGCGTCGCGCCCTGGCTCATTACAACGTACTCAACAGAACGTTCAAACGCGTGCCAGATTGGAAGAACCAAAAGTCCGCGGTCAGCCGGATACAAGAAAATACGCTCGTCAATGTCGTCAAGCTGCGAGATAAAGTTTCCGTGGCTAAGCATAACGCCTTTCGGCATTCCAGTTGTTCCGGAAGTGAATATAATAGAAGCAAGATCGTCCCACTTGCCCTTCTCCATCTCCCCGTCAACTTTGCCAGGATTTTTTTCGTTAAACGCCTTGCCGCTTTTAAGAATCTGAGAAAAAGAATAAAGCTCAAGTCCAGCGGCTTTTACAGAATCAATATCTTTGTCAGTCGGCTCGTCAAATATAATAAGAGTCTTTAAAAGCGGAAGTTTGTCTTTTATTCCAAGGATTTTTTCAATCTGCCTTGAATTTTCCACAACAACAGTCTTGCATTCAGCAAACGACAAAATATATTCCAAATCGCCGATTGTCGCGTCGCAACCCCGCGGAACATCAACTGCGCCTAAAGTCAAAAGCGCCAGATCCATCTGCTGCCATTCCTTGCGGTTGTCGGAAATCATTCCGATATGATCCTCGCGCTTAACGCCAATCTCAAGAAGTCCGCCGGCGACAGCAATAATATTTTCATAAGCTTCTTTATAAGTTGTCGGTTCAAAATGCCCGTCCGGAACCTTGCCCATCTGAAAAGCAATGTCCGGATATTTTTGCGCAGTTTTTCTAAAAAGCCGCGGAATTGTGGTTTCCATAATTTCTCCCATCAAATTTCATTTTGACAAAAAAAGGAAAAGTGTCAATAAAACTCATTATAAGGCCTAATCAAATAAAAATCCATAGAAGAAAGAAAAATTGAAAAATTATCAGGGCGTTTCCCTTCATTGCGCTGCGCTTCATTCCGGGCCGGGCTATCCGCGGTTCCGCCTTACGGCTTCATTCCTACGCTCGTTTCGCTCGCTCCGGAACGGCTCCGCCGCCGCTACTATCCCTAACGCATTAAAAATTAACTGCGAACAAAAAAAGCCCGCAAAAAGGCAACAACGTTTCTTTAGGGGGAAACAAATTGCCTAAAGGCGGGCAACGTCCCTCAGCCGCACGAACGATTCTTAGGAGGAAACGACTGCGCTTCTGAAGAACGGATTTTAACTAATAAAAAAGGGTTTATTTTAATTTCACTCACATACTAAAGCTGTAAAAACCATTCCACTCACAGCAATCTTATATGTGCCAGCTTTAGATATTGTATATGTCCAAGTCAAAGGTGATTTTGACTGGTCTTCTGCTTTATCACATACATAAACGCTACTGCCACCAACTGAGAAAGAATTCGGTTTAGAACTTACCCATTTTGTTCCTGAAGAAGGATAACCTATAAACTTTAATGTACAAGCATCTGTAGTAGTAATTGAAAGGACTTCTGTTTCTGCACTACCGGTACCAACAGAAAATCCGCCAGAAGCCGCATCCCTTATTTTTATAGTTTTTCCTGTCTGTGCAAGCAAGTTAAGAGTTGCTCCACTTCCACTCGCAACTGCAATTTCTTTTTCAGCAGATGGTTTTACGCCATCAACTGTTAAACCTGCCGCAGTTAGAGATGCAACACTGAAATCCCATTTTGCATTAACAGTCGCTGCCTCACTCTCACCAGCCCCAGCCGCAGAACTGCTCGACGTATTTTCTTTCGCCGCGGCTTCAGCTTTTTCCTGAGCATCTTTTATCAACAAAAGAGTTCCTAAATCCTCTGCGTCGTCTCCGTTAGAGCAAGAAGCAAATCCCATAACCATCATCGCAGCAGCAAGAACTGCGGCAGCTTTCAACATTTTTTTCATATTTTCCTCCTATGAAATTTTTGTTATGGGTTTAGGATAAAATATCTTTTAAAGAAAATGGGGGGGGGTATTTGGACTTTTCCGACTTTTTGCAATATTTTTTCATAATAAATCTTCATTTTTTATTTTTCTTTCGTTTTTCCGTATTTTTTTGGTTCATTGACAAACAAAAAACCAGCCTATAAACTAATGAATGTTAGTTATTTGTTTGGGTGGGTAAAAATGGCTAAGGCGGAAAAAATCACGCGGGAAAAAATCATTCTCGCTTTCCTTGACTCTTGCTTTGAAAAAAACGCCGGCGGAACTGCGCTTTCGGATGTTGCGGGCAGGCTCGGAATCAAAAAAGCGTCGCTTTACAATCATTACGAAAGCAGAGACGCAATGGTCGAAGACACAATCCGCTGGTGCGGCGAATATTTAAAGCGCACATATTTTATTCCATCAGATATTGACGCAATCTCAAGAAAATATCCGGCCGGCACCGTAATGAAAGGAATTGTCAACCGCTGGTTCCGCCTAAACGAAAAAGAGCCGCTTTTCCAGATTTATTCATTCATCGAGAGCGAAAAATATATTTCAAACGCAGCTTCTCAGATTTCCAAGGAAAACAGGACAAAACTCATTGAACAGACAAAAACCGCTTTTCTAAGTCTTTCCGCCGCGAAAAAAATCACGGAAATTTCAGATGAAAAAGCTGAGTTGCTGTCAAAAATGTTCACGGCGATTTTAATGTCATTTCTCGACTCGCACATTGTGAACAAAAAAGTTCAAATCCGCTCAAATCCTGAAACCGGAGAAGGCTCGCTTTTCGCTCCGCCGCCAGAAGCAGGAAGCCTTGAGGGAATTGACGCAATAACAGACGGATTCTGCGCGCTTCTAAAAATAAAATAGACAAATCTGATTTTTACTATTATATTATTGTTGTGTCTACTTTATATATTGTCGGAACGCCGATTGGAAATCTTGGCGACATAACTTTCCGCGCGGTTGAGACTTTCAAAAATGTTGACGTTGTTGCCGCGGAAGATACACGCCATACTTTGCAGCTTTTGAATCATCTTGAAATCAAAAAGCCTTTGATTTCCTGCCGCTCGCAAAACGAGGAGTTCGCGTCCGAAAAAATTATAAAGCTGCTCGACGAAGGCCAGACAGTCGCCTACGCAAGCGACGCAGGAACGCCGGGAATCAGCGATCCGGGAGCAATTCTTGCAGGACTTGCGCGCAAAGCCGGGCACACAGTTGTTCCGATTCCGGGACCGAGCGCGTTCGCCACATTGGTAAGCGTCGCAGGAGCCGGCGGAAAAACATTGATTTTCGAAGGTTTTCTTTCGCCAAAACCCGGAAGAAGACGTTCGCGGCTACGAGAGCTTCTTTCAACCGGAGACGCAGTTGTTCTGTACGAATCTCCGTTTAGAATTGTTAAGCTTTTGACTGACATTGCCGATATTGAAAGTACACGGCGTGTTGTAGTCGGCCGGGAGCTGACTAAACTTCACGAAGAGATAATAGAGGGGACTGCCGCAGAAATGCGTGATGAATTTGCCGGAAGAAGCAAAATTCTTGGTGAATTTGCGGTATTTATCTCAGGAAATAAATTTTCGTCAAAAAATTCTAAAGAATCTGACGAAGATGCCGATAATTAAAAAAAGGCGGGTTAGCTATGATGATTGGAAAAATTGACAACGTAAATCCTCTTAACAACGTTCA
>CAZIFO010000023.1:27800-34980 GCA_964538245.1 uncultured Treponema sp. | reverse complement strand
ACATTTTCCCCGGATAAAAAGAAGGTTCAAAACAAACCGGGACATTTTGACACGGAAATTATTGGAATAAAAATAAAAAAAGATTCATTTCCGCCATAATTTTGACACAATTGCGCTTTATCATAAAAAACATGAAACTAAAGTTCCGTGCCTGCACAATAATTTTCTCAGCAATCGCTTTTCTCGCCATGCTCGGCTGCACAGCAAAGCCGAAGATCTGGCTTTCGGACGGAACTTTTATCTACCATACAGAAAAAAACAAAATCTACTCATCAAGCGAGCAGCTCGCGGTTTTCGCGGACAAAAACGGCTGCTTCCATATTTTCGACAATATCGCAAAAAATGAAATCAAAACTTTCTCACAGTCGCAGTTTGTGCGCGAACTTTCATTTATTTCAGGAAAGCATTATTTTAAGCGGATTGCAATTCTGTCTTTTCCCGGCGCGGACAACTCAAAAATCGAGGAAGTTTTGAACAACGCAAGCCTTTTCCAGAGCGTCGAGTACGATTTTTCCGAGAACACAAGATACGCGCGCGCAAGAACGCTGGAATTTCCGCAGACGGAGCTGGATTTTTACTACGCGGGATAAGACGGCGGCCCGCCGCGCAGGACTTTTCGCTTTCAATATTGCCTGACAGTTCTAATCCTCAAAATGAATTTTGACTTTTTTTGTTTTGCCGTCTGCAAGATGGAAATATTACATTTATTCCTCCGTCCAATCTTTTTTCTTCGGGTTTTATTCTAAGGCATTTGTCCTTCATCTGGGAAAGCAAAATTCAGCCACGCGTTGCGAAGCCCTGTATCAATGAAAAAATATTTTCTGAGCGCGCCTATTTCATTTCTTCCCTTCAAGTCGTATTTTTTTTGCTTCCCGAATCAAAAATGAATCGGGGAAAAAAGCCAAGATATTTTTCCACAGTCAGCTTGTTGATTTTTTCTTTTTTTACCGTTGAAACGTATTTGCGATTTTCCCGACGTTTATAAGCTGCCCTGTCAATGAGCTTACAAGATTGCACAATAAATATCTTTTTTGTAAAATTCTACAGATTTTGATATTACAACTTCTTGCCGCAGCGATTTAGCGGAATTTTTTGTCATTTTATATGCTGCTTGACACAGGAATCTGTCGTTTTAGATTGTCGTATCATCTGCCTGTCGGCAGACAGGAGTACGGCAATGACATTTTGTTTTTGAGTCGCGCTCTGCGATGTTTGCACAGCAAGCTCGCGCTACAATGACAGTTAATATAAACCGGCAACACTCCCTTACTTACCGGCAGTACGCACAGCACAGCAAAAAAGTTGTTTAACTCTGCATGACTTGACGGCTCGCTAAAAGGACTTATAAAAAAAGTCATAAACTGTGTTAATAAAGCCATAAAATTTTCCTCGCTTTAGCTATTCCAAGCCTGCTGCAGTCGGCTTTCCGTCTCCTTACGCGGGCTTTCCATTGCTAAAGCTCGTTATTTTGCAGGAAGGGTACGGCAAATACGGAAGCCTGTATCGTCGAGCTGGCGATAGGCGTAGTAGTAGTCCCGGCTGCCAACCCTGCAGCTGCCGTCGTAGTCGTTCCAGCCGCCACCACATAAGCACCGGTCGCTGCTACCGGAATTCCAGACCCACTCCCATACATTGCCACTCATGTCGTATAATCCATAACCGTTGGCCTTCTTTTCTGCAACTTGGTGTGTTTTTCCTCCACTGTTGCCACTGTACCAGCATACTTTATCTATTTCGTTGCTTCCTGCATATTCATAACTTTCTCCGCCTTTTGTTGCTGCGTATTGCCATTCTTCCAATGTTGGCAGACGAAAGCCGTTGGCATTTAAATTCTGCTCAATTGTTCCTTCTATGCCTTCTGTTTTATGAGGTGCATAATCCCAACTTTTTACATTCGTATTCCCGTCTACAGAATAAACTGGTGTATAATAAAATACTTCACTAAGCAGATTGCAGAAATAGATTGCATCATACCAGCTCACATTTTCTACAGGATAAAGTCCTGTATCTTCCAATTCTGCTATTTCTTTGTTTCCTTTCGTAAAATAGCTTGGGTTACAGCCCATTATGGATTTATATAAATCTTGCGTTACTTCTGTTCTGAGCATTTCAATATCCTTGCCAGGAATACTTACAAGCTTTACTAACGGTTTAATAAATGTAAATTTCTTTACTTCCTTTTTACTCTCGGCTATATTCATTCCTCTATCAAAATATCTTTCTATTATCTTTTCGTTATCTTTTTCCTTGGCAGCTATTCCTTCAATTTCTCTTATATCCTTTTGAGGCTTCATTGTTTTTATTTCTATTTTTGACAATGAACTTGTCTGGGAAATTTTTCCACTTACAGTGTCTATCACCCGTATTTTATTAAAATTAAATTTATATTCACTCGGCTTATCATCTCCTTCTGCGCTCACGCTGTAATCAATTTCAAAATAAATAATCGGATCACCGCGAACTAAAAGAGAATTGTACATGTCAACTTTATTTGTATATTCTTCAATTACAGCGTCATCAAGTTCAGTTTCCATGTCAGGTGCTTTTTTACCACTTAAAGCTTCGTAACTCACAATAAAATTATCTGTATAAACAAGGACTCCATCACTGTAAAGGCTCAAATATGCATTCCATCCATTCTGGCTACCTTCATACTTTCCAAAGCTTACTTTTAATTCTTCACCCAGACTGCTTACAGTTCTTGTTTTTACAAGGGCTTCCTGATCTGCGCGGATTTCCCCTAAAAGTGCATTCTGCTGGCTCATTGTACTTTGCTTAACACTCTCACAGTCATCAAAGAACTTGTATGTTAAATCTTTATAGCTTTTTATAACCTGGCTTTCCCGCCTTTTTAACGCCGCTTCTGTAGGATTTCCGTCGCTTCCAAGCTCAACTGTGCTAAAGGATTTACTGCGGATTCTTTTTTCCTCTTCATCACGGTCTTTTACTAGCTGGTCATAAAGCTCCTGGCTTCTTTCTTCTACACTCTGCCTTATTTCTACAAGAGCCTTTTTCTTTGATTCAATTATATTTATCTGCCCCAAGACACCCTGCTTTTCCATTTTCAGTTTACGCACTTCTTCTGCCTTTGCAGCCGCATCTTTTGCCATCTGATCCCGCTGTGTCTTTAAAGCTATGCTTCGTTCTGCTTCAAGCTTTGCATCTTCATCTGCATGCTCTTTCTGAGCCTTAAGTTCCTCCTGACGTTTTTTTTCTGCGTTCTGTTTTTCTGCAAGGAGAGCTTTTTCAGCTTCAATTCTATTTTTATTTTGAATCGCATTTATATCATTACTTGTTTTCAGTTTATTAAGCTCATCATCATACTCCTTCATCATTTTTTTGTACTGCTCTTCATTTTGCTTTACAAGTGCCAATTGCTCATCGACACTGAAAGAAGCAGAGCCTGAAGTTAAAAGATTTCTACTTATATCGCTGATTTTGAGATTTAACTTATTTGCCAAAGCAAGTGTAACCTCATCAACTGCACCTGTTGTTCCGTAAAGATATTCTGCATTTGAATATTCTTTGGAAGTTGCAGAAGCCATCTGCTCTCCGGTTGTTAAATCTGTAAAATCTACAGAAACTGTATAACCTACCCCTGTTTTCCGCAGCTTTGTAAAAACAGCGAACTTTGCAGTTGTTATTTTACCGAGCTCTATGGCAGTATTTTCATCTCTCGCTTCGCTTTCGCTTTCAGCCTGAAGTTTTTTTAATGCAGTTTCGGATTTGGAATCTACAACTGTTTTCATTCCAAGATAATCCTGAAGATTGCTTTTTAATTTATCTTGTACCTGCCCTGGCAGCCATGCGGCTTCTGTTCCTGTAATATTAGTTACTTCCAGATTTACAATCTGTACAGGAAGCCTGTTTATATTTTCAAGACGTTTTTTCTCTTTTTGTTCTGCAATGCGAATATTGTATTGTTCTAATGTTTCTATTCCCTCTATTTTTGCAATTGCATAGGTCTTACTGGAAATATCTTTAACGATAAAAGTTACTGTATATGAAAGCTTATTTGCATATTTCAACCGTTCCTGAATATTAGACATATCAATATTTGAAACTAGTTTTATCTTATTTTTTACAACAGGATAAATTATAATAGTCCCGTCATTTTTTAGTTTCATATCTGCAGCCTTTATGCTGCTTACAAACACTGCATTTGCATCTTTGTTTTTTTCCAAGGTTTTACCAAGCTTTGCAGAATCTACTTTTGTTTGGGCGTAGATAAAACTTGTAAATACAGCTAACATAACGGCCAAAATTATTTTCTTGTTTCTCATTTACAATCTTCCTTTATTTTTTTCATACATAGGCTGTAAAAATCTGAATCATAAGAGTCAACATTCTTTATTTCTTCTATTTCTACATTCAATGATTCAAGGATTTTTCTTTTATCTGTTTTGTTTTCTTGGTATAAATCAAAATATCTTATTTTATTTTCTTTTAGTTGCGAAAAAATCTTTGCCCTGTAATTCAAAAGCCACCATAAATCAATTTCGTCAGAACACATACTAAGACCTAAAATATCTAATACCGTATTATCCTTAAAGAAATAATCAATCCATGAAGAATATTTTTGACTGCTTTTTTTCTTTTTTTTAGAAAACATATTACCAACATAGTCTTCAATACGTTTTAAGTTGTCTGAATACTGATCGAATCCTAAGCAGATTGTTTCTGGATGCCTATAATAACCATGAATAAAGAAAATCGATTTCTGTTTATTCTGATATTGAAAATCTAAGCGTCTTTTTGTAAACGAGTCTAAATATATAAGTTTTTTATTTTTCGGATTTTCACTATCTTCTGCAGTAGACTTTCCATTAATTACAAGATTATTATCAAAATTGGTTGTAAGAACCGTATCATACAAAGACCAGATTTTTCTTACAAAGTTTGATTTGTCCTCAACATAATTTTTTACAATATCTCTGACTTCAGGCTCTTCAGCACATGAGTTTTTTCTAATAGATTCATATAGAAGTGTTGCCGAGAAGCTGCAATTCAAAACATCTATTCGTTTCTCTTCTGCTGTTTTACCACTTTCTATTAATTTTGTTTGCACATAATCCAGCATTTTTTTCCAGGAAATAGTCTGCGCATCATTTATACCATTTCCTACCAAAAGTATATGTTCTGCCATTATTATAACTTCCTTATGTATAAAGGCAGCATATTTGAATTAAATTGCTGCCTTTATTTCATTTTTTTCCCTTCCCTTTTTACATCAAATAGCTCGAAAGCCTTTCCGCATCTTCGGTGGCGGCCTTGGTTTGGGCTTCCTGACTATTCATTTCACTTGATTTTGTTTCAGATTTTGTGCCTTCCGCTTCGAGGCGCGCCATCTGTGCTTTGTAGAGCTTCTCCTCGTCTGCCTGCTTCGCCGCGTCCTTCTTATCAGCGTCCTCTTTCATCTCGCTGAAAAGCGCTCCGATTTTCTTCTGAGTATCAGTTGTCAAATCTGCGCCGCCCATTACGTCCATCAAGTACTTCTTACAAATGTTGTCCCAGGTTGACTTGTCCATTGAATAAACCGTGTAGTAAACAAAATCTTCTGTTTTGTCGCCAGTGTCAGCATTCGTTCGGCGGATTTTCTGAAAGAACCCGGTTTCCTCGCGCAAGCCTGACATCTCGGCTTTTGTCTCGCTCGCGGCAAGATAAAGAGCCTCAAGCTGGCCCGCGTCGTTCAAGCCCTGCCCTACACGTCCGATTACTTTCTGGCTAAGCTCTGCCGCCTGAGTGTAGGCAAACCCAGAGCGGCTCAAAGCCTGTGCTGTGGCCTCAGTCCTTCCGGTCGCCATGCTCACTTTTACAACGCGCGCTGAGTCAGTTCCCCACATCTGCTTAAAAAGGTCGGCGTTTCCGCGTCGGAGATTTTTGAGCCACTGCGGAGCGGAAACTTCGCCCAAGGCGCGGTCTGTCCAGTCAACAATCACAATCTTGTCAACCTCGTCATTGGATGCTTCTGGAACTGGATTTCGTTTTTCTACGACAGATTTTTCTTCACTGCGTTTTTCATCTGCCGGATTTGATTCCGCTTTTGGCGTTGAAGCACAGCCTGCAAGAAAAGAAACCGCGAACGTCGCTGTAAAAGCCAGCGCGGTTCTTGACATTAATTTTTTCATTTTTTCTCCTCCAAAATGAATTTTTTTATTTAAGTTTCTCTACAATTTGCGACTTCGCATTTTCCGCAAGTTTCGGAAACGCCTTTTTCTGCGCGTTTCCAAGCGAGTATGCGATTGATTTTTCCGATGTTTTGTAAGAGTAAGTCAAAAGAACTTTTCCAGAGCCGCCCTTCACTTC
Source organism: uncultured Treponema sp. (assembly GCA_964538245.1). Classification (GTDB taxonomy): domain Bacteria; phylum Spirochaetota; class Spirochaetia; order Treponematales; family Treponemataceae; genus Treponema_D. Next base: position 28,674 of record CAZIFO010000023.1, on the reverse strand, counting down.
AAGCTCGATTCCCGGCATGATTGAGACAGGATTCTCTCCGCTCTGGTCAAGATTAATTTTTGCGTCGCATGAATAAGCTCCGTCGTCGCCGACATTGAATCCGCTTTCTCTAAAAGCCGAAGCAAGCGCATTTTTCACGCTGTTCTCATAGTCGCCTTCGACACGGACAGCGATTTTGATTTTTAGCTTTTCCTGCCCGATTTTTGAGGGAACTTCCGAGGCGGTTTTTCTGTCGGCTGAATATTTTTCTTCTCCGAGAGGATTTAAGATTCTTCCATATTCAAGTTTCTTTAGGAAATTCTCCGTTTCTCCCTGTGCGGATTCATATAATTTGATTTTGTAAAAAGGCTCGCTTTCGTTTTCCGCTTTTTCGTAGAAACTCATAAACGCAGATTTTGCGTTCTGAATCTGCGGTTCGTACTGGTTCCATGCGGTCTCGCGGTCGATGAACGCAACGCAGTACCATTTTTTCTCTTTTTTAAAATAAAAAGGCTCGGTCGTTTCAAGCGCGAAAAGAGAGATTTCTGACGCCACCTGAACTTCGTCAACGACACTTGTGCTTTCCTGAACCTGATTTTGATTTGTGACAGAAGAAAGAGTTGTCGTAAGATTCGCGTTCACGCTTGACTGAAAATAGCGCGCAATCTGCGAAATAGCGTCAGTTCTTGATTTTTCGGCTGAGTCGCCGCTTCCGCGCTGCGCTATGTATTTTGAATTTGGATAAATTGATTTGTAGTTCTGAACCCAGCCGGGAATGTTCTGTTTTGCGAAGACCTGCGGCAGGCAAAATAGAAAACAAAAAGCAAACGCCAGATGCAAGCAGCGTTTAGAATGTACTTTAAAAGTTTGATTAGATAAAAAGCGGGCTAGAGCA
>CAZIFO010000023.1:0-27700 GCA_964538245.1 uncultured Treponema sp. | reverse complement strand
ATCGAGCAATCGAGCAATCGAGCAATCGAGCAATCGAGCAATCGAGCAATCGAGCAATCGAGCTTAGATTTCAAAATTTTTTTTGTCAACATTGTTTTTTAATTATATTACAATTCTTATAAAATGCAAGAAATCTCTTTTGCTTCATTCAGAATGGCAAATTTTCTAAATCTGGAATCCCGCCGCGAATCTTGCGCCGCCGAGCTTCGCGCTTTTCCCGACATTGACTTCGCCGCCGTAAAAATCAAGAATCGCCTTGACGGTTGCAAGCCCAAGTCCTGTGTGCGCGGACTTCTCTTCGTCAGGGCGGTTCGAGTAGAATCTTTCAAAAATCTTGTCCTTTTCATCGTCTGGAACGCCTTTTCCGTTGTCATCAACGCAGAGCGCAAGGTTCTTTCCGTCAAAATCAATCTCAAAAATCACTTCCGTCCCGAATCCCGCCGCGTTTGAAAGGAGATTCTCGGCGAGCCGGTCAAGATAATTCTCATTCACAAGGATTTCAGCTTTTTCATCAAATCCGTTTTCTTCTATATAAAAGCGCGTTTTTGGAAAAGCGAGCTCCATTCTTTTCACGATATTTTCCGCAAACTGATGGAGATTCACTTTCTGCTTCTGGTTTTCGTCATTTGATGACTCCGAACTTATTTTTGTGATGTTCCGAACGCCGGTCAGAAGATTCTGCAGATGCGAAACCTCCTCGTTGATTGCTTCGACAAACTGCGCGCGCTCATCTTCGGAAAGAGTTGAATCAGAAAGGAATTCCGTGCAGGCGCGGATTGCGGCAAGCGGATTCTTGAACTCGTGCGAGACGTCGGAAGCAAAGCTCTCGGCAAATTTTATGCGCGAGTTGAGTTTTTCAACAAGGCTTGTAAAAGAGCGCGAAAGCCCGCCGATTTCGTCGTGGCGGCGCGCGCCTGTAAATTCCGTTGTCAGAACGCGGCCTTTTTTGTCCGCGCAGCTTGCGCTCTCCCGCGAAAGTTTACGAAGCGGCAGGCTGATTCTGAACGTAAGGAAAACCGCAATCAAGGCGACAGCAAGAAGCGACCACAGAAAAATCTTTCCAAGGTCAAGGCGAAGCTCGTAAAGATTCTGCAGAATTTTGTAAGTTGAGCGGCTCACAAGAACAACGCCAATCACGTTTCCGCCGTCTTGATTTTTCTGCGAGGGATTTATAACTGGAACCGCCGAGTAAAGATTCACGCTCACCTGCCCGCCCGAAGAAATTCTCGTCGCGGCTCCGTACTTTCCATCAAGCGCGGCCGCAATCTCCTCGCCGTCAAAAACAGAATGCACGGAATAATAATCCTCCGACGACGGAACCTGGCTCGGCGGCCTGAAATATTTGCGGTAGATTCTAACCGGCCTTGAAAAAAGATTGTAGACAAAAGTTTCAGACGCATTTTTCGCGGAGCTTTCAGAAGATTTATTCTCCAAGTCGCTCTGGCCGGAAGTTTGGAGACCTTGCAAAGATTCATTTTTATCATCAGATTTTTCTTCATCATTCTGGCTTTGCAGAACTGCCGAGTCCGCAACAAGAGAAGCGTTTTTGTCAAGAATCCGGATGCGCGCGTCAAACCTTCCGTTCATATTTAATAGAAGATTTTCGGCCTTCTTTGCGTCAAGACTTTCGCCCGCCAAGCTCGCGGAGACAAGGCGCGCCTGCTGCACATTCGAGTTTTCCAGCTGCTCAAGGAGCTGCTTTTCATAAGTCTTGAGAGCCATTGCCGCCGCAACCGGCAGAAAGGCGATAATCACGAGAAAAATTGAAATCTGAACGCTGATTGAAATGGAACGGAGCTTCATTTTCTAAGAATCGCTTCCGTAGTAGCGGGCAAGCTTTGAGATTATAATATCCTCGAAATTTCTCCGGCCGTCAATTATCGTGTGGACAACAACTTTGCTTCCGGAAATTTCATACACAATTCTGTAGTTTCCCTGAATAATCTCGCGGTACTGCGTGATTCCCTGCTTTTCAAGCTCCGGCACAACTCTTCCGCTTTTTGGATGCTTTTTCAATGACATAACATTTTTCTCAAAATCCGGAATCACTTTTTCAACATACTTTGGACTGAGAGAAAAATAATATTCAGCAATTTCGTTCAAATCGTCTTCGGCGAAGCGTGAAACAACAACTTCACTGATTTCCAAGATTATATTTCCTCTTTAGATTTGCAAAAACTTCTTCCGCAGGCTTTACGTTTCCGCTTTTTACATCTTTTTCAGAAAACTGGATAATTTTTAGAAGGCTGAACGCATTTTTCATTTCCTGATACGATTCAACGTCAATTAAAACCGCGCGCGACTCGCCGTTCTGAGTGATAATCAGCGGCTCTTTCTTTTCGTTCACAAAGTTCATCATATCGGCCGCATTTGTTTTTACATAGGAAATCGGCTTAATACATTCCTGAATATCCGTAATCATACAAGCCTCCAGTCTTTTTATGATACAATATTCAGACTGTGTTTTCAATGACTAACCACTTCCTCATTTTACAAACTTATATCCAAGCCCATAAACTGTCTCGATTCTGTCCGCGCCGATTTTTTTCCGCAGGCGTTTTATGTGGCAGTCAACAGCGCGGTCGTTTAAATATGTGTCGTCAGGATAAGCCGCGCTGATAAGCTGGTCGCGCGTAAGAACAGAGCCGGCACGCCGCATAAAAACTTCGAGCAGGCGGAATTCTGTGACCGTAAGCGGAAGATTTTTTCCGCCGAGCGTCGCCGTGCAGCTTTCCGCGTCAAGAGAAATTGAGTTATCATTTTCCAAGATTTTTTGATTTTCGCCGGCAGCAGAATCCGCAGTGAAATTTTCGGTAGATTTTACAAAACTGTAGCGGCGCAAAATCACCTTGATTCTCACGGCAAGCTCCTTCATTGAAAAAGGCTTGCAAAGATAATCGTCCGCGCCGCTTTCAAGTCCGTTGACCTTGTCAAATTCCTCGTCGCGGCTTGTCAGAAAAATCGCCGGAATCTCAGGGAAACGCGCCTTGTAATTCTTTAAGAACGCAATTCCGTCCATCACCGGCATCATTATGTCAAGGACGTAAATATCCGGAACATTGCCTGCCTCCAAACTGTCAAGCGCAAGCCTGCCGTTTGAAAACTCGCTCACTTCAAATCCGTTTTTTCGGAGCGCCGCCCCGACCGCAAGCCGCACGTTTTTTTCATCGTCAACAAGTGCGACTTTAAGCTTTTTAGTTTTCTGGCCTGGATTTTGTTCCGTCATCATATTCTGACATTTTAAAAATAAAAAAGGGAAAGCGCAACCTTAAAAAGTTTTCTCTTTCCCTTTCAATCCTTTTTTCTTCCAAAAGGCTTACAGCTGGCCGCCTTCAACTACAAGGCTGTCGGCATCAGAGTCCGCGCCGTAGACAGGACGCAAAGTCGCCTCATAGTCCTTGTGGAAGAAGTTCTCTTTTCCAAGCGACTTGATTTCCTCGTTCAGCCAGTTGAGCAAGTCCGTGTTGCCTTTAGCGACAGCCGGAGCGATTGTGTCGAGATTTCCGAGCGAAGTTACGCCGGCACCGACCAAAAATCCTTTGTTTTCAAGAGCCCACGCGAGAACTTCTGTGTTGTCTGTTGAAAGTCCGGCTCCGCGTCCGTCAAGAAGCGCGTTGTAAGCGTCGGCATACTGGTCGAATTTCAAAAGGTTGATCTGCGGATAATTCTGCGAGAAGAATGTCTCGGCTGTCGTTCCCTTCGCGATAATCAAAGTTTTTCCGAACAAATCCTCAATATTGTTAATCGGATCCTTTTCGTTCGAGACAACGCCAAGAGCGACTTTCATATAAGGAAGCGCGAAGTCAACTTTCTCGGCGCGCTCTTTTGTAACAGTGAAGTTCGCAAGAACAAGGTCAACTTTTCCAGTCGCAAGAACCTCAACGCGCGAAGCCGGATCAACCGGAACATACTTGATTTTTACGCCCAAGTCCTTCGCGATTCTCTCGGCAAAGTAAACATCGTAGCCCTGATATTTTCCATATTCATCAACGTAGCCGAACGGCTTCTTGTCACTGAAAACAGCAATCTTAATCTGCTTGCTTTTCTGAATCTGGGCCACAGTCCTAGCTTTAGGCTTTGCAAATGCGCTGGCTCCAGCCGCCAAAATTGCCAATGCTGAAATGAATTTTATCAACTTTTTCATAAGAATCCTCCAGAATTTCGGCGGTTCCAAAGCTGGCCGCCGCAAAAGTTTTATTAGGTTGCAACTTATGAACAAAGTTTTAATATCTTTTACCTACTTAGTCAATAGGATTTGCGATAATATTTGCTATTTTTAATGTCGCGCCTCAAACTCAAAGCTTTCAAGGAATTTCTTGGCGCGCTCAGTCTTCGGATTCTCAAAGAATTCCGCGGGCGTGTCCTCCTCGACAATCTCGCCGCCTTCACCAAAGAACAGGATTCTGTCGGCGACGGCGCGGGCAAAGTTCATCTGATGTGTCACAATGAGCATTGTCATTCCGCCCTTCGCAAGATCCATCATCACGTCAAGAACTTCGCGCACCATCTCCGGGTCAAGCGCGGCAGTCACCTCGTCAAAAAGCATAATCTCAGGATGCATGCAAAGCGCACGCACAATCGCCACACGCTGCTTCTGTCCGCCTGAAAGCTGGCGCGGATAAGCGTTTTTCTTGTCGGCAAGGCCGACGCGTTCAAGCCATTTCTCCGCCTCGACCTCGACTTCCTCTTTTTTCCGCCCCTGAACTTTCATCGGGGCAAGCAGAATGTTCTTCATCACATTTAAATGCGGAAACAAGTCGTAGCTCTGGAAAACCATTCCGATTTTCTGCCGCACAAGATACATGTCTTTCTTGCGGTTCGAAATCACCTCGCCGTCCAGAAGAATCTCGCCGCCCTGGATTGTTTCAAGCCCGTCGATGCAGCGGAGCAAGGTCGATTTTCCGCAGCCGGACGGACCTAAAATCACGACGACCTCTCCTTTTTCAACTGAGACCGATGTGTTCTTTAAGACTGTAACTCCGTCATCAAAAGTTTTCCTAAGATTTTTTATTTCAAGAAGAGCCATTTTTATTCTCCAAAAAAACTATATCATATTTCTGCAATAGGTTGAAGTTTCCATTTCCGGCGATTTAAATTTAAAATATTGCAAAAAAACAGCACAAATATCGGCTTTTATATTTTTGATAAAATTGGGTCATTCTGAACTCGTTTCAGAATCTCTTGATTCGGAATCTATAATGTCTGAATTTATCAAAAATAGATGCTTAAAACCCGCAGCAAGTGATGCTTTAGCATGACGTATTTTTCCAAATTTCAAAAAACTCGAAATTTGGACTATTAAATATTTGCGGGCCAGTTTCATATGCCGCCCGTGTCCGTCCAGCGAACGCTTTACACAATCTACGCTATCAAGGACGCGTTTCTTTTATCAAGATAATTTAAAAAATTGCGGGATTTATAGACATCTGGCAAAGTTTTGTTCTCTGTGATTTTTTCTATAAAATTTTTTGAAGATTTTTCAATGTCGCCTTTTACTTCAACTTTAAAATTGCAGTTTAATAAAATCAAATTCTCATCAAAAAGTTTATGATGGTTTTCGCAAAGCCAAATTCCGTTGTTTCCATCTATGGCAGATTCAAATTTTTCATCATCACTCAAAGCGGATTTTTTGATGCTTGCGACAGACCAAACATGCGCACCCTGTATAAGTTCTGGAATCTCGCAGCTGCAAAGCGCGCATTTTTTTGCTCCAATATGCTCAAGAAGATTAAACACATATCTTGGAGAACGAAGATTTCCATTTTCTTTGAATGATTTTTTGTCAAGAAACATATTTGCGGAAATAACTTTTATATTTCCAAGTTTTTTTATCACAGCAAGACTTGATTTTGGAAGTTCCTTTAAATCCTTTTCGTTCACTTCATAAAGTGTAATTTTTTGTGATTCTTCTGACAAAATACTTGCAGCATAACAGACAAGACTTGTGTCATATTTGTTCGCTCCGTAAGTTTTGCCGAAAATCTCATAGCTGTTCGCAGAATCTTTTGTAATATATGACGAATTATTTGATGAATTTTTTGATGCGTTTATCTTTTTTATGTTCAAAATATCGTCAAGAGAGCTGAACGGTTTGATTTTTTGCTTCAATACAGAGTCTTCGTTTAGAAAATTGAATCCTATTGTCGCCATAAGTCTGTACATCATTATAAGATAAGAAGTTTCGGCATTTCCAGTTAAATTCAAAAAATAGTAATGCAGACGTTTCTTTTTATAAGAATTCATATAAAAGATATTGAATGCTGTCGGAACGCTCTGCACGCCGGAATTTCTTCCGTTAATTTCTTTTTCAGAAAATGAGATAAAATTAGCTTCATCTTTATACAGAAGAATCGCCATCCGCCCTTTGTTGTATGATTTAGAAATAAACTCATCTTGATAATCATTGTCAACATATTCAAAAGAGAAATCTTGTTTGCCAGTAATCTTTAGGCAGACATCTTTTAGAATTTCATCGGAAAGCTGGTCTGAAAATAAAATTCCTGTCTGCCCTGATTTCTGAAGATTCTTCTTTATGATGAAATGCGGATTTTCATACTGCTTCATAGTTCGTTACCAAGATTTCTTTTCTTTTTGAGCCTGAGATTCCAATTATATCGCCTAGCTCAATAATCCTGTAATGATTTTTGTCAATCCAGTTTTTTAATTCTTCGTTGCATTTTCCTTTGTGCTCCATAACATATGAAAGCATAAACGGAATTCCTTTGGACGAAAGAGAATCAGAAAAATCAAAGAGTTCTTTCTCCATAGATTTGTTCCATCCCAAGAAGCCTCGTTTGCCGTCATTATAGGCTCCTGTTGTGAGCGAATAAGGGGGATCCATATAGAAAAAAAGTTTATCTCCATTTTCTAAAGGAATTTCTTTGTACGAGCCGTGAAGAAATTTGCAGTTTTCTTCTTTTAGTTTCCGCGAAAAACTTATCATTTTTTCTAAGATTTTATCATTGAACCATCTCATTCCAACAGGATTGTTGAACTCCAGCCTTGAATTAAATCGGATTTGCTGCTGATAACTGTAAAGAATTATTGTAAACAAAAGCCGCGGGTCGCGTTTTTCCATTGGAAGACTGTTGTAAAAAGAACGAACAGAATTATAGCTTTGCGCATCTGACTTTTCAAGTTTGAATTTTTCAATAATTTTTTTTACATATAAAATATATTCGTAAGTATCATATTTCTTAAAAGATTCTATCAAATCAGCGACCAAAAAATTATTGTCATTGTAGACAGTATTTTTTGTTCCGATGTTTATTCCAACATTAAAACCGCCGCCGAAAGCGTCCACAAATTCTGTTGATTTTGAAAGTTTCGGCTCAAGCTCTGATTTTATATTTCCAACAACTTTCGCCTTGCTCCCGATATAATTCAAAGGAGATTCGTAGACAACTTGCTCCAGAGGCTTTTTCTCGATAAAAAACAAATACTCAAAATGCTCATTTTCGTTCTGCGATTTCCAGTTCTGATATTTTTTATATGGAATCTTCTTACAGATAAAAGTTTCCTGCTTTCCGTAGCGTTTCAACGCGGCTTCTATGAAAGTTTTTGACATAAAGCCGTCATTGTTGTAACTAAAAAGAATATATTTTGCCTTTGTTTCCGCAAGTACTTTGTCAAATAGAATATGCGCCTTGTAGTTTTTTGACCAGTCGGAACGCATCGGCGCTGTCGGGCGGGAGCCAGTTATTTTGCTTAGCGGCGGATTGTCGTTCAAGACAAGTGTTTCAAGGAGATGATACTGTGTTCCATATTGATTCTGTGTGTAAGGCGGATCAAGATAGAGAATATCGCAGTCAACTTCATTTATAATTTTTTCGATTTTATCATTATGAACTTCAAGAAAGCTGCATTCAGAGTCAGAATGCTCCGGCTCAATGAACTCAATTTCCTTTAATGCGCGTGGATCCCAGTTTTTTAAGAACGCTCCGTAAACCCCAGCTGTGTTTGAGACTTTTGAAACTGATTCTATAAGACACGAAAGAAGATAATTGTATTCGTCATGATTTATTGCATCTTCATTTTTCCATTTTTCAATCTGGCTTCGAAAAAAATCAATTCTTCCGGCATTTTCAGGCGTAAAATACATTCTGCTCGAAGCGGCAGGAGAGTAATTGTTGTAGATGAATCCTTTTTCTGCTGATTTTTGCTGATTTAGATATTCAATCGGATTAAAACCTAGTTTTTTAAAATCGCAGTTCTTAGAAGTTATTTTTCCAGCGGCATAAATAGTCGCCCATTTTAAGTTGTCATTTATGATTATTTTGTAGTATTTCTTGAAATAGTCAGCAACAGTGCCTGTTCCGCAGAACGCGTCAAAAAAAGCCAGATTCGAATTCAAAAGATTTTTTTCAGAAAGGAGTTTTTCTATGTCGCCTAATAAAGATTCTTTGTTTCCAAGAAATCGCATATACATAATATAGTATAAAAATTTGAATTTATCAATTTAAGAGAATGATTGTATTCCCGTTCCGGCGGCAAGCTTTCTCTTACGCTTTCTGCCGCTTCTCAATCTGCCGCGCGGCAAGCGACAAAATCCAGCAGACAAAAAAGTACATCATGAAAATTGTAAAGTAAATCGCGATGGCGGCGGTCGGATTCTTCATTCTGTTCGCCTCGATAATCTGCTGGCCGACCTTTATGACTTCAATCACGTTCACAAACACGACAAGCGACGTTGTCTTTATCATTCTTGTAATCAGGTTCATGCTCAGCGGAATAAGGCGGCGGAACGTCTGCGGCGCGACAACGTAGCGGAAAATCTGCCCGTCCGTAAGTCCGAGCGCGCGGCCGGAGTCATACTGATGGCGCGGAACCGCCTCGATTGAGCTTCGCACCAGGTCGCCCATCTCCGCCGTTCCCCAGAGCGTAAAGACAATAATCGAAGCCGCCTCGCCGCTCAGGTTGATGTCGAACGCGCGCGAAACTCCGTAGAACGCGATAAAAAGCAGCGCCATCTGCGGCATAATGCGCATCACTTCAAGATAGACCTTGCACAGGATTCTCACAACAGGATTTTTCTTTGTCATCAGAATTCCAAAAAGGAAACCTAGCACAAGCGAGAACGCCACGGAGACAAGCGAAATCCATACTGTGACCCAAAGTCCGCCAAGAAGCCGCAGAAAGTTTGTTCCCATAAAAAGGACGCTGAACGACTTTGTGATTGCGTCAAGAGTTCCCGAACTGGGCATAGCGCAGCCTCCTTTCAGCAAAGTTTGCGAGCACGGAAACAGGCAGAAGAATCACAAAATAGGAGATTGAAAGAAGCAGAAGCGACTCCTCGGTTTTGTAGTAGAGCCCGATCAAGTCCTTCGCCACATACATGAGCTCGGCGATTGCAATAGCGCTGAACACCGAGGTTTCCTTAATCATGAACATCACGTTGGCGCAGAATCCCGGAATGGAGACGCTCACCGCCTGCGGAAGGACAACGTAAAGCATCACCTGCGAGTTTTTTAGCCCCAGGCTCTGCGCGCTTTCAATCTGGATTCTTGAGACTCCCTCAATCGCTGAGCGGAAAGTCTCCGCCATGTAGCTTCCGCCAAGGAATGTGAGTCCGATTATCGCGCTCTGTGTCGCGGAAAGCTTGATTCCCATGCGCGGAAAAGCGAAATATAAAAAGAAAACCTGAATCAAAAGCGGAGTGTTACGCGAAAATTCAATATATATAGAAGAAATCTGCTTTAGAACAGGAATTCTGACGTAGCGCGCCACGGCGCAAAAAAGCCCGACAGCAACGCTAAGCGCAATTCCAGCAAAAGAAAGCTTAAGCGTCACAAGCCCTGCAGACGCGAACATCGGAATAACCTGCTTTATAAAATCGTAGTCCATCCGCCAAAACCTACAAAAATAATATGTAATTAGATTACAAGTTTTACCAGATAATTTCAATCACGGGATAATTGCTCCGCTCTGCCCTGCTTAATCAATTCTCTCAGAATTTTTCTTTTCATTTTTCAGCCTTTCGTCTTTCCCTAATAAAAAGGAGCATGAAGACACATAGTCCGCAGGCAAGGACAATAAGCCCAAGCACCGCGTCCGGGACGCTGATGTCGAAAAAACTCCCGCCGCCTAGAACGGACGCGGCTCCGTCCACGCTCCACATCAATGCCGCCGCCCAGAACATAAGAAGCGCTGTCCTAAGGCTTTTTATCTCTTTTCCGCGCCTCTTTGACATCGCCCACAGAACAGTGAACGCAACAGCCGCGAAAGCTGTCATAAGCAGGCACATCAGGAAAGCTCTCCTAGCGCGACGCTCCTGGTTTTTCTAAATTTCTTTAAAAGCGCGGAAAGCCCGATCCCAGCCGCCCAGACAGCAGTGACAAGCGCCGCCATTCCAACTCCGACCGTCGCCATTTCGTGCAGCATGGCAGGAATTTCCGCAGGATTTTTTACCGCGGTAAGGAAAGGCGGAACAAACGAAACTTCGCCGTGATAAATGTGCTCGACGGCAAGAAGAAAGCTTCCGCCGTAAAGCATTTTCTCAAGGTCTCCAAGCTTTTCCTTTGCAGACGCAATTTTCGCCGCCGGAGGCTCATTCAGAACTTTGTCCGCGCTCCTTTTGAGCAAGATTTTCCTTGAAACTGTCAGAACGACAGCCTCGGCCAAAGGTACAGTAAAACATGCCATAATTTTTCCTCCGCTGTTTTTATATTTCTCAGATTCATGCCTTCCTGCACAAATCCAAAAGCTCCGCATATATCTCGCCGAACGGCTTTCCGGTTTTCCCGGCGATTTCCGCAGCGTCGTCATACTCTGGAAGAATCCTGTGGACGCCGTTTCCCTGCACTTCCTTGGCGCGGATTTTTCCGTAAGGCGAGCTGACCTCAACTTCCCTGCGGCCAAGGACAGTCCGCTCCATAACGCTGCGCCTGATTCCGATTGTCGTCGTGTTCTTGAAAATGATTTCCTCAAGCTTTCCGCGGCCGTCTTCCCTGCAGATTACAGTCAGAAGATATGCCGGCCGGTTCTTCTTCATAAAGCACGGAACATAGTTCACATCGAGCGCGCCGGCCTTTAGGAGCGCGTCCATCACAAATCCGAGCGACTCGCCTGTGCAGTCGTCGATGTTTGTCTCAAGCTTCACGACTTTATCAGATGGTCTTTCATTCTCTTCTATAATAAACGCCCTCAGGATGCTCGGGCGCGAGTAAGTCCGCTTGCCTGCGCCAAGGCCGGTTCTCTTGATTTCAAAACTTTCCGGCAGGACTTTGTCCGTCATAACCGCCGCGGCAAAAGCGGCCCCTGTCGGCGTAACGAATTCCCCCATGTCCTGCATAATATGCAGGGGAAGACTGTAGCTTTGCGCAATGTTCGCCACCGCAGGAACCGGAACAGGAAGAATTCCGTGCTGGCATCTTACAGTTCCGCTTCCCTCGTTCAAGAACGGCACAAAGACGCGCCCGACATTAAGGCTGTCAAAGCAGACCGAAAGCGCGATGACGTCAACAACCGAGTCTATCGCGCCCACCTCATGGAAATGGACCTTGTCCAGCGGAAGGCCGTGCGCCTTGCTCTCCGCCTCCGCGATTATCTGGAAGATTCTATGCGCAAGTTTCCGCGCGCCGTCAGTCATTCTAGTGCCGTCGATTATCGAAAGAACGTCCGCAAGATTCCTGTGCTCATGGTGATGCCCATGCTCTCCATGGTGATGTCCGGGCTCTTCATCATGACGCGGAAAATGCTCTCCGTCATGAAGCTCTTCTTCGTGATGATGATGTGAATCTCCGTTTCCATTACGGCTCTCATGTCCGAAAAGATACTCCATGTCGTGGTCGTGGTTCTCGTGGTCGGAGTCAAGAACCACGTTGAAATCGCAGCAGTCAATTCCGCCTTTGCTAACGCGCGTGATTTCAGTCTTAAATCCGCGCGCCGGAATTGAGTCCAAAGCCCGCTGCAAAGCCGTTCTGTCCGCGCCTGCGTCGAGCAGAGCCGCAACAGCCATGTCGCCGGAAATCCCCGAATTGCATTCAAGATATAAATCGCTCATATTTTTTTTCCCTCCGCAAGCCTGTTTATCTGCGTGGCGATATAGCCCGCCCCGAAGCCGTTGTCTATGTTGACCACGCTGATTCCGTTCGCGCAGGAGTTTATCATTGTCAAAAGCGCGGAAAGCCCGCCGAGGCTTGCGCCGTAGCCGACTGAAGTCGGGACCGCAATAACCGGGACGCTCACAAGACCGCCCACAACGCTTGCAAGCGCGCCCTCCATTCCTGCGGCCGCGATTACGCAGTTCGCCTCACCAAGCACGTCAGCTTTTGAAAGAAGCCTATGGATTCCGGAAACGCCCACATCGTAGACGCGCGAAACCTTGCCTCCGAAAAACTCCGCGGTCTGCGCAGCCTCCTCGGCGACAGGAATGTCGGCGGTTCCGGCCGTGCAGACCGCGATATTTCCAGCCAGATTTTTTCCAGCCGCAGACTTCTCATCATTTTTAACGGAAATAATCCGCGAGACTTCGTCATACTCCGCGTTTGGAAGGACGGATTTCACAAGCTCCGCCTGCTCCGCCGTGGCGCGCGTCCCCATGACCTCGCCGTTCGCGTTGTAAAGGCGCAGGAAAATCTCCTTCAAAAACTCATCTTTTTTCCCCTGGCAGAAAACAACTTCAGGAAACCCTGTGCGTCTTTTCCTGTCCGTGTCGAGCTTGGCGAAATTCAAGTCCTCGTAGCCGTTTACAGTCATTTTATATTCCTCAAAAACAAATAAAGCGCAAGGAGGCCAGACTAAAACAAGTTCATGCTTCCGGTCCTGTAGCCCTGCAAATCCATTGTGATATACGCAAAGCCAATCTCCCTGAATCTCTTGACAATCTCATCGTGGATTGAAAGCAGCCTTTCCATCTCGCCGGGCAGAACCTCGATTCTCGCAAGATTCTCGCCGTGGATCCGCACACGCAGCTGGCCGAAGCCTTTGTCCAGAAGGAACTGCTCCGCCTTGTCAACCATTCCAAGCTTCTTCTCGCTGATTTCTTCTCCATAGACAAAGCGCGAAGAAAGGCACGCGAAGCTCTGCTTTTTCCACGTGGGAAGATTCATTTCCTTAGAAAGCTCGCGGATTTCCGCCTTGTAAAGATTGCAGTGCCTGAGCGGGCTTTTTACGCCCAGCTCCGCGACAGCCTGCAGGCCCGGCCTGTAGTCGCCGTTGTCGTCCATGTTGCTTCCCTCGGCGACGTTTTCAATTCCGTTTTCCTTTGCAAGCGCAATAATCTTTGTGAAAAGCTCTTTTTTGCACAGATAGCAGCGGTTCTTAGGATTATGGCGGAATTCAGGAATATCAAGCTCCTCCGACTTTACGACAATCTGCCGGATTCCGTTTTTCCTGCAAAACCCGGCGGCCTCGTCCGCCTCCCTCTTCGGGAACGCGCAGGAGGTCGCAGTGACCGCGACTGCATTTTCGCCAAGGACATCGTGCGCGACCTTTAAAAGAAATGTGGAGTCAACTCCGCTTGAAAAAGCGACTGCCACGCTTTTAAGCGAGCGCAGGTATGAGCGCAAATCATCAAGCTTTTTGTGTATGTCTTTCTGATGTTCTGAATCTTCCATAAAAAACTCTCCATTAAGTTACACTTTGTAACTAATTCAAAATATAAAATATGTTGCGCAACTTGTCAATTTTCATTTTCTATATTTTTTATAACTTTGCATGGAATTCCGGCCGCAAAACTGTTCGGCGGAATGTCCCGCGTAACAACGCTTCCGGCTCCTATCACACAGTTTTCTCCTATTGTGACTCCGCCGCAAACAGTGACATTCGTTGCGAGCCAAGTTCCGGAGCCGATTTTAACAGGCTTTGCGTATTCCGTTGTGTACAAAGTACCGTCGGGCTTTGTCTTCTGTCGCCTTTCTTTGCTAGACATCGGATGCACGGCCGTTACGACAGCGCAGTTAGGCCCGAAAAAAACATCGTCGCCGATTTCAACATTCGCGCAGTCAATAATCACAAGATTAAAATTTGCGTAGCAATTTTTTCCAAACGAAATGTTCTTTCCATAGTCAAACTGAACCGGCCCTTGCAGATAAAGATTTTCTTTTTGATTTGGAATAAGCTTCTTTAAAATCCTATCGCGCTTTTTCCATTTCTTTTCAGGAATTTTGTTGTATTTCATGCAGAGGGAATGAGCGAATTCTCTCATTTTTAAAAGCTCTTTTTCTGAAGAATCGTAGATTTCTCCGCGAACCATTTTTTCGTATTCCGTCATAAAATTTCCTCGCAATTTTTTAACACAAATTTATTTTGCTTTATAGAAAGCCATTTTTCAAGCGTGCTTTTAGAATAATTTGATATAAAAAATCTTGAAATTTATTTCTTTATAACTTTATTTTATACTGACCAAAAAAAAGTTCTATTTTAAATGATTTTTCTTCTCTGCTATTCTATAAACGCGTTAGGGATAGGAGCCGCGCCGCAGGCGTTCCGGAGCGAGTGAAACGAGCGCAGGAATGAAGCCGAAAGGCGGAACGGCGGATAGCCCGGCCCAAAGCGAAGCGGCGGGAAACGCCAAAAATAAAATTCAAACGGAGGCAGATATGAAAATCTTATTTGTGAACGGAAGTCCGAACAAGGACGGAAATACGGCGGCGCTGGCGAAAGCGCTTCTTGATGGAAAAGAATTTGAGCAGCTGAACCTCGCGGATTATAGAATCAACACTTTCGGGCAGGAGCTTGCGGGCGACCAGTTTGACGAAGTTCTTGCGAAAATAAAGGGCGCGGACGTGCTCGTGTTCGGCTCGCCTGTATACTGGCACAATATTTCAGGCGCAATGAGAACGCTTCTTGACAGGTTCTACGGGCCTGTTTCGTCCGGAAGCTTGAAAGGCAGGCTGTTCTTCCTGTTCCAGGGCGCGGCTCCTGAAAAATGGATGCTCGACGCGGGCGAGTACACAATGTCGCGCTTCGCGGGCCTTTACGGACTAAAATACGAGGGAATGGCGACAAACGCGGCCCAGGCGAAGAAACTTGCGGCGAAACTTTAGACGCAACGGACTTTAGGCGCGGCACAAACGAGGCAGATATGAAAAAATCAATTTCTTCTATATTAAAGGCGGCGATTCCTGCGGCGTTAACAGCGTTTTTGCTGGCGGTGGCAGGATGCTCTTCAACGGACGGAGCGGCTAAAGGCGCGGCTCAGGTTCAAGAAACCGGGACAGAAAAAACTGTTGTCGAAGTTGAGCAGGGAAAGCTCCGCGGAGCAGTTACTGAGAACGGCGTTTACACTTTTAAAGGCGTTCCGTACGCCGAGGCAAAGGAGCGTTTTGTTCCAGCAAGCCCGGCTCAAAAATGGGACGGAGTTCGCGACGCGACTCAATACGGAAAAATCTCTCCGCAGATGGAATTTATGTCAACTAACATGGTGAGCGAGGAAGTTTCAAGCAACGCCTGCCAGAACCTGAACATCTGGACGCCTTCTCCGGACAAGAAAAAGCGCGCAGTAATGGTCTGGCTGCACGGCGGCGGATTTTCGTCAGGCTCGGCGCAGGAAACTCCGACATACGACGGCTCGAACCTTTCTAAAAAAGGCGACGTTGTTGTTGTGAGCGTGAACCACCGTCTGAACATCCTGGGCTACTTTGACCTTTCGGCTTACGGCGAGAAATACAGATATTCAGGAAACGCTGGAATCCAGGACATTGTTGACGCCCTAGTCTGGATTAAGAAAAACATTGCTAGCTTTGGCGGCGACCCTGAAAACGTAACTGTGTTCGGCGAGTCCGGCGGAGGCGCGAAAGTTATGGCGCTCATGACAACTCCGCGGGCGAAAGGTCTTTTTAAGCGCGGAATTATTGAAAGCGGTTCGACCGACACAATGGGAGTCGTGTTCACAAAGAAAGAAGTCGCGGAATACATAACAGAGCAGACATTGAAATCACTTGGAATCACAAAGGACAACATTGAGGAAATCCAGAATGTTCCGTATGCAAAGCTTCTGGCTGCCGGAGAGAAAGTTCTTGCGAATGCCGGAAAGGAGCTTGGAGTTGACGGCGCGTTCGGCCCTGGAACCGCTCTTATGTGGGAGCCGGTTGTTGACGGTGACTTTATGCCGACCGACCCGGTTACAAAGGACGGATTTGCCGAGGGCGGACGTGAGATTCCGCTTTTAATCGGCTCGAACTTGAACGAATGGACAAGCGTTCCTCTTCTTGAGAACGCAGAATCTGAAAAGGCGAAGCTTGAAAGCTACACTGAGGCTGACATCATTGCAGAGGCGAAAAAGACTTACGGAAGCAAGGCTGAGGCAGTAGTCGCGGAATACAAGAAGGCTTATCCGAATGAAAAGCTCTACAACGCGCTTTTTATCGACACGCTTATCCGCCTGCCGATTATAAAGACGACGGCCCACAAAGCTGACCAGAACGCCGGGAATGTCTATTCGTACATCTTTACCTACGGCGCGCCTTTCAGCTTCCACACATTCGAGCTTCCTTACGTGTTCGACAATCCAAAGACAAGCGTAATGGGAAAGACAAACACAAATCCAGAGACCGACATAAAAGTCGCAGAGATGATGAGCAGCATCTGGCTTGCGTTCGCAAAGACAGGAAATCCTTCCACAGCGGAAACAGGAAACTGGGAGCCTTACACAAGGGCGAGCGGCTCCGTTATGCTCCTGGGCGAAAATAACGGGCTTGTACATCACCACGACGAGAATCTTCTAAAGCTTCTCGCGCCTGAATACAAGTGGTGAGGAGGCACATAATGAAAAAATCATCTTCCTATGCATCATTTCTGGCAGTAGCAGGCTTTACGATTCTAGCTCTCGCAGTTCTTCTGTTCTCAAGCTCCTGCGAAAGCACAAGCTCGGCTGCTGCCGGGGCAAAACCGGAAGAAAAAACGGCCGACTCTTTGCCAGAAAGGGACACGGCTCAAAAAGAAAATCTTGTCTTTGCGCTTGGAAACGATGTGAGCAAGTTTTTCACAGGAACTGTCTATCTAAACAATCTGATAAAAAAAGATTCAGTCTATAACTTTCCTGCAACAAACACGGTTACTTTCGCGCCCGGCTCAAGAAGCGGCTGGCATGTCCACGGCGGAATGGAGATTCTAGTCGTGGGCGGAAAAGGCTACTATCAGGAGGAAGGCAAAAAGGCGCAGATTATCCGCAAAGGCGACGTTGTTCATATTCCGGCCGGAACGCGGCACTGGCACGGAGCGGCTCCGGACTCATGGTTCCAGCAGATTGTGATTTACGACGCTGACTGGAAAAATCCTGACTCAAATCCAAAGCCTGAAGAAAGCGTTTCTGACGAAGCGTACAAAAATCTTGAGGCGGAAGAATATTCCGGGCGCACTGTTACAAGCGCGGACACATTCATGTTCGGAAACGGAAAGACATATAGTTTTCCGACTTTCTCAGGCCCAGTGAATCTTTCTGATACACTCGGAGAGCCTAACGAAGCCGGCGCTCCGGGACTCCACAACGTTGTTTTTGGAAAAGGCGTCTACAACAACTGGCACTCGCACGAAGGCGGACAGATTCTGATTGTGACCGACGGAACAGGCTATCATCAAGTTGAAGGCGGAAAAGTGGAAGTTCTGCACGCCGGAGACGTGGCTTTCTGTCCTCCGGGAGTTATGCACTGGCACGGAGCGACGGCAGCCTCAAGCTTTGCGCACCTTGCGGCGAACACGAACCCGGAAAAAACAGGGCTTGTCTGGGGCGGGCGGCTTTTTGAATCTGAATACGAAAAACTTCCGCAGAATTAATCAAAACAAGAATTCCGTGATATAATCAAACAAGATTTTTTATCTGGAGATTTTTATGCCGACATTAAAAATACGAAACGCGGAGCCTAAGGATATTTCTGCCCTGCGATCCCTGATTCTTGGGCTTGCAGAGCATGAAAAGCGGCCGGAAGATGTTACCGGAAGCGAAGAAGAGATGAAATACTGGCTCTTTGAACGCAAAGTCGCAACCGCCCTTATTGCGGAAGTTGACGGAAAAAACGCAGGCTACGCAATTTATTATCCTGTCTACGGCTCTTACTCGGCGCGCGGAAAGCTTCATCTTGAAGATATTTTCATAAAACAAGAATACCGGGGAAAAGGCTACGGAACAAAGCTGCTCGCGTTCATCTGCAAAAAAGCTCTGGCAGACGGCTTTACCGCGATGGAATGGAGCGCGCTCGACTTTAACACGGACTCAATCGAATACTACAAGAATCTCGGCGCGGAAAAAGAAAGCGGCCGCTCGTATTTCGATTTTTCCGAGGAGAAGATGAGAAACCTTGCGGAAAGGAAATGAAGGAGCAGATTAAAAAATCTTAAACTTGCGATTGATTTCTATTTTTGCCGGGATTTTTTTTTTTCCCCCCCCCACACACACCGCCATAACAAAATCTCATACTGACCAAAAGAAAGTTCTATTTTAAATAATCCTCCGTCCGCGCTATCTTTAGAAATGTAAAAAGCGGAGGAAATATGAACAAGGCAATTCCAGTTCTTTTAACGGCATTTCTGGCCGCGGGCTGCTTTTCACAGAATGCTTCAGACAGCAGGGCGGCAAATGAAGGTGACAAAATGGAAACAGCGCAGTATTACAACGCGGACTCAAAAATATCAGATGTTATAAAAGACCCGGACTTTTCAGGATTCGGCAGGCTTTTGTTTCCGGTGGAAGACGGATACTGGAGCGGAGACACGCTCAAAAATCTCTCGCTCATCTGGTACGGAAAAACAAACACGGCGCGCACGGTAAAAATCGTGAACGACTTAAAGACGCGGGCGCACAGCGGCGAAAAAGTTTTCTTCGACATCTACACAGAAGACGAAAAACGCAGGGACAGCGCAAAACGCGACACGGGGCTTTTCTTCTTCAAGGGAAAGGAAGGCGCAAAAACCGCGGTCGTGAACGCAGGCGGCGGATTTATGTACGTTGGTGCAATGCAGGACAGCTTTCCGCATGCGCAAGTATTGTCAGAAAAAGGCTACAACGCTTTCGCGCTCATCTACCGTCCGGGTGCGCAGACGGCGTGCGAGGATTTGTCGCGGGCGCTTTCGTTCTTGTTCGAGAACCAGGCGGAACTTGGAATCTCGATGGAAGGCTATTCGCTCTGGGGCGGAAGCGCGGGCGCAAGAATGGCTGCCTGGGTCGGAACATACGGAACCTACGCGTTCGGCGAAAGGAACCTTCCAAAGCCGGCCGCCGTGATTATGGAATACACAGGGCTCAGCGAAGTTACCGGGCAGGAGCCGCCAACAATGGCAGTCGTGGGAACTTCCGACGGAATTGCGTCGTGGCAGACAATGCAGCGGAGGATTGACGCAATCAAAGCGAACGGACAGGACGCGGAAATTCTTGTCTTCAAGGGACTTCCGCACGGATTCGGGCTTGGAGAAGGAACAGCCGCCGACGGCTGGATTGACAGGGCTGTTGAGTTCTGGGAAAAGCAGATTAGGGAATAGTAAGCAGTGGCTAGCGGTTAAGTATTTTTTTACAAGGAGGCAATATATGCAGAATGTTGAGGGAAAAGTTGTTTTAATCACAGGAGCGTCGTCAGGAATCGGAGAAGAAACGGCGCGCGTGCTTGCGAAAAACGGAGCGAAAGTAGTTCTTAGCGCGCGAAGGCTCGACCGGCTTGAAAAGCTCGCGCTTGAAATCGGAGGAAACGCGGCCTATCTAAAATCCGACGTTACAAATGCTGACGACATGAAGAATCTTGCCACGCTCGCAAAGGAAAAATTCGGCAGAATAGACGCGCTCTTCGCGAACGCTGGAATCATGCCGGCCGGAAACATGTCGCTTTTAAGAACAGACGACTGGAACCGGATGGTTGACATCAACATAAAAGGCGTTCTGAACGCGATTGCGGCTGTCCTTCCCGAATTCACCGCGCAGAAAAAAGGGCACATCATCGTAACTTCCTCGCGGGCCGGAATCACTTCTGTTCCTGGAAACGCGGTCTACTGCGGAACAAAGCACTTTATCGGCGCAATGCTCGACTCATTCCATTCAGAGTCAATCGCCGAAGGAACGCACATCCGAACGACGACAATTTATCCGGGCGCAATCAAGACAGAGCTTTTGAACGCAGTCGCGCCGTCAAAGGAAAAAGAGGCGGTTGAAAAGTTCTACGAGAACGTGGGCCTTGAGCCGTCTGCAATCGCGAACGCAGTTCTTTACGCCATATCGCAGCCGGACAATGTCGATGTCTCAGACCTTGTTGTGCGCCCGACAATGGAGTAAAAAACATTTTTTGCAATGCGGAAGGAAATGACTTTGATGAAGAGCGTTTCCTTCTAAAGAAACTTTAAAAACTTTCTTTAAAAATCAAAACAGCAAACCAAATTGACACATCCGCCGCAAAGGAATAATATACAACCGGTTTAATAATTCAGGCAAAAAAATGAAAGAAAACACGGACGGAACTCCGCAGGCCTTGGCGGACATTTCTTATCTTGACTTTTCAATAGAGCGGCTCATCTTAAAGAACGGAAATCTTATCAACAATGCGCGCGACGGCGACTTAAAATCCTTCGAGCTCACAGAAACGCAGTCTGAGACAGTTCTTTTTTATGCGGCGAACGCGGGGAAGAGCATAAAGGAGCTTTCAGTTCATCTTGAGATAACGCAGCAGGCCGCAAAGAAGCTCGTGGACAAGCTCTCGTCAAAAGGAATCCTGAAATCTGAAATCTCGGAGGAAGACCGGAGGTTCACGAAGATTTTTCTGACGGAAAAAGGACTTGAGCTTTATAAAAGCCTTAAAGAAAAAGGCTCGTCGCTCGGCGGCAGAATCTTAAAGTCTTTCTCCGATGACGAGAAAAAACAGCTTTTAGCTTATCTAAAAAAAATAAAGGAAAATATCGAGGCAGAAAAAAAATGAAAAACAAACTTGCTTTGCGCTACCTGATTTTTGCAGCGGGACTTTTCTTGAACGGTTTCGGCGTGGCGTTCATCACAAAGGCTTCTCTCGGAACAACGCCGATTGCGTCGATTCCATACACGCTTTCATTGATTTTTCCTTCCCTCTCGATTGGGAATTTTACGATTATCGTGAGCCTCGCGCTGATTCTGCTCCAGGTTTTGATTCTAAGAAAACGCGCGCCCGCCGTGGACATAATTCTCCAGGTTCCAATCAGCTTTCTTTTCGGCTACGTGATTGATTTTTCGATGTTGATTCTGTCATGGTTCAGCCCGGCTTCTTATCCTGCGAAATTCGCCTCGATGCTTTTAGGCTGCGTGATTATCGCGCTCGGAGCGTATTTTGAAGTCGCCGCCGACGTTACAATGCTTCCCGCGGACGGATTCAGCCGCGCAATTTCAAAAGTTACAAGCCGCGAGTTCGGCACGATTAAGCTCATAACCGACTCCTCGCAGGCGGCGATAGCTCTTCTTTTGGGCCTTGTCTTCTTGCACAGGCTTGCGGGCGTCCGCGAGGGAACAATAATCGGCGCGCTTCTAATCGGGAACCTTGTGAAGATAACAGGCCGCGTCTTCAATCTGGAGCGGATTTTTAAATAAGGTTTTTATGAACAAAGACTGAAAAAGCCTGATTGGAAAAATACGACTTAAACTAAAAATGCGACCGGGCTTTACGACAAGAAGCAAAGGACGCGCCCACCTACGTAGGAACTGCCAATTGTAGTTTTCATGCTTCTTCTCCGTGCGCTTATTCTACCATTTGTCTATTGCTCAAACCAATTTTCTATTTGCAGAGGAAAATATTTTTGTATTGGCAAGAAATCTTTTACGTTTCTTGTTACTAAAACAAGGCTTCTTGAAAGAGCGACAGAGGCAATCTGGCTGTCTGCAAATGGAATAGGATTTCCGACCGACTCTAGTTTTGCTAGAATCTCTGCGTTTATGCCTGCGGCCTTAAAGTCATACGGAATGAATTCATAAAACGGCTCTATAGTCTGCGTCAAAAATGCAAGAAGCCTTTCTTTTCTCTTTCCCTCTGGAAGAATCAAAATACCATGTTTCATCTCAAAGTATGAAACTGTAGAAACTGCGGCAAAGGGCTGATTTTGAAAAATGAGGTCAAGGACTTTTTTGTCCGGCTCAGGTTTTGAAGGCTCGGATATAATGTTTGAGTCGAAAAGGTATTTCATTGCCAGATTTCCTTTGCGCTGTAAAGTTCTTTTGAGCGTACAGAATCGAAAGCATGCTGCATAAATTCCCTGTCGTCCTCGCTTTCAAAGACGGAATCTGAATTTTTACGCCAGTTTTCTACAGCGCGCTTATAGGAACTGCCAGACGAAGAGTTCCCGTTTTCATCGTAGCTTGAAATAAACCTTGCGAACATAACGACCTCATAAATTTTTTCATCAGGGAGTTCATTTATAATGTCAACGGCTTTCTGTTTTAGCGTTGTAGTTTCCATGTTTTTCCTCCGTATTTTTATTCTATCATAGTTTTGACTGTTGCCTAGTTTGCACCAATCGGATTCTATATTAACTCTTCTGTATTTCTTCGGGAGTATAAAACACGCCGTATTTCCATGACATCATCAATAACGACATACCAGACTGAATAATTGCCTGCATTTATCCGGCGGTATGGATAATCGCGCGGCTTTTTTGACTGCCACACGGCAAAGGATTCCGGGGATTTCAGTCTTTCAAGAATCGCGGCCTCTATCTTTGAAAGCGTGCTTTCAGCGGCTGCGTGCTATTTATGTAATCAACAATTTCCTGCAAATCCTGCCTGGCTATAGGAAGATAGCGTAAACTATATTTTTTCATTGTCCGCTTTTTATCCGCGCCCGTAAAGCTGAAAAAACTTCATCGTGGGTAAGCCGCTTCTTTGTTCCGGCTGCCTCCTCGTCCGCCTCGTCAAGTTTTTCTTCTATTTTGTATGAATCGCTGTTGCTTTCAAAATCAGAGAATTTTTCTTTAAGTTTTAGATAGACAATAAAATCTTCAAGCTCAGATATGCTTGACTCGGGCAGCGTCTTTATCTCTTTTTCCAGTGTTTCGTAGCTCATGTTTTTCCTCCGTGAGTTTATTCTACCATAGTTTTGCCGGTTTTGACTGCCGTTTTGCAGCGAAGAGGCGTGATTATAAAAACGTCTGTCACTCTGGGCTTGACCCGGAATTTGTTAAAAGCCCAAATGAAAAATACGACTGAAAATGAGACCGGGATTTACGGCAAGAAATAAATAAAATGCGCTGCCCATAGCAAGAGAAACCAAGAGCAGCGCGAAATCCAACTTCAACCTAGCAACTAATCACTAGAGCCTAACAACTGGCCACTAGCACCTAGCCACTAATCCCTAGTCCCTAGCTTTTCTTTCCCCGCGAAGCCACGGTCGCGTTGAGCCGGTTTATTTCAGCCCCCACGCCTTTTGTAAACTCTGCAAGCGATGCGTTTCCGACCATAGACATTGTGTTAAGGTACGGAACAATCTTGTCGTTCACAAGTGAAAGAATCGGCTTTTTAAGGCTGGACGCGCTCTCGCCCTTTTCGCTCTGCGCCTTCATATACGAGTCGTTCGCAGAAGTGAAAGCGTCCTGCGCGCTACGGATTTTGTCAATCAGAGCCTGGACTCCGTCAAGCTTTTCAATTTCCGCCGCGGCCTGAGCCGCCGCAAAGTCGCCGAGCATGCTTTCAATCATGGAGCTTTCGGCTGTGTACGCCGCATTCAGGATTCCGGCCTTCTGGTACTTGTCGTAGATTGCCTTTAAGAAAACCGCTGCCGCCTTTTTTTCTTCGACAGGAAAAACTGAATAGCCTGCAAGAACCGCCCCAAGATTGCGCACCGCCTCGTCACGCGCGCTGTCGGCCTCGTCAAGGTTCGAGACAGCCTTGTCCTTTAAGATTGCGTCCGTGATTCTTGCCGAGAGCGTCTCAAGCTCCGCCACCGCGCCTTTAAGAAAAGCGTCCGACTGCGCCGCCTCGCTAGCCTTGTAGAGCCGCACGAGCGTGTCCGAAAATCCGTCAACCTCGGCAATGCGGGCAGACTTGTTAAATTTGTTCATAATAAGCTCCTCCTTTTGAAACTTTTTGAACTTGATTGTGATAAATTGCGCTTTCAGGCGCAAAACATGATTTAAAGATACTTACAGAATAAGAGAACGGCAAGATAAAAAGTTAAAGCATTTTTATCTATAATTTTTTGATTTCATCGTAAATAGCTTTATTTTTTTCATCTGTCCATAAGCCGAACGGACTGTTATAGCTTCTTGTAAGTCTCTTTATCAAAATAGCCTGTGTTTTTTCAAGTTCTTCTTTTTTTACTTTCTTTAATGAAATTCCATTCCGACTAAAATAATCAAGCGATTCAGTGCTGCTCTCATAGATTTCTTTCTGCAAAGAATCAAGCTTTTTCATTGTATATTCTAAATCTTCTTTTTTTATTTTTTTATCATCATAGCCAGCAATGGTCTGCTCATATTTTTTTGTCACAATATCCTGCATTAAGTTTACATATTTTATATCAACTGCCGCAGAAATTATTTTGAACTCATAATCCTTAAACCGCTTTACCAGTGATAGATACACATTCTTGTCATTCTTTACTTTGGCGTGCAAAATCTTCCGCCATTCTTGCTTCGTTTCCCAGCCAGAATAAACATCATTAAGTTCAGGAACTATAAAATTCGTTACACCGCCAATCCCTACTACTTCGTTTTTGTTTTTATCTTTTGAAGGATTCTCGCAAATCAAAATATGCAAATACAGATGCTCCAAATAATCACAGTAAACAATATTTTCTGACTTCTGCCATTCAAACGGATTTTTCATGGCGAACTCTTTTGTTGAAAGCATAATGGCATGGTCCTCATATTTGTGATGAGCGACAAGGCCTTCTTTTGTTCTCTTGCATTTTGGCTTGAGATTCCAGTTTTCAGTCATATAATCACAAAGACCGATTCCGTATTTTTTCTGTAAATAGTCGCAGTACTGAAGATAGTTCAGACTTTTGACCTTTTCATATTCCTCCATGTCCATACTCACCTCCCTGTATGCTTTATATATTTTGGCGAAAGTAGTTTTCGGCTAAAAACAGTGTTCGCAATTATGGCGAAAGGTATTTTCTGTCAAAAACGATGCTCGCAGTCTTGGCGAAAGGCATTTTTCACCAAAAACGGCGTTCGCAGTTTTGGCGAAGGGCATTTTTTACTAAAAACGGACTTCGCAATTTTGGCGAAGGGCATTTTTGAATGAAAACGACAGTCGGGATTTTCCTGAAACGCATTTTTGAATAAAAACAAGGTTCGGAAAAAATTATTTCTCTGCGACTCGCAGAGTTCGTTCATCAACATAATAAAGAGAAAATTCCTTTGCCAGCAATTCCATTGTTAGTTTGTATTTGCTGCTATTTTCTCCACAATAATTTTTTGCGCATAATATGCACCACTGATAAAGGCGATTTTTATTATCAACATGAATATTCCATGACCTAGAAAGTGTAGATATGTCAGCTTCATTTATTATATTACAAATTAAATCCTTCAGATTTTTTATTCTTCTAAAAATAGCTGGCATTTTGATTATAACTCCACCCATTGTTTTCATTTCTTCTTGTCCACCAGAGGAAAAAAAATCACGTAGATTTGATGTTGTAATGCCATTGCTTGATACAAGCCATAATGCCGCGCGTTCATACTTTGAATTGCTTTTTTCTTTACATAATTCCGGAAACAAAACAAGCATTTTTGCTGTAAGAATATTTCTTGTCTCTAAATCACAATTCGATAAAAGTTTCGCAGAAAATGTCATTCCATTTTCTTTATCAACAGAATCTGGAGCCCACCATAGAGTTTCGCCATCATTTAGCCGACTTTTATAGTATTTAGCTACAGGCGCAACAGGATTTTTTAGTTTTCTGAGCTCATCGTAAGTTGTGCCCATCTTATCAAAAATAGTTTCCCCGTTTTTTAAATTCATATCAATTTTATAACGCGGGTAATGGGTCACTGCGATTTCAGACAGGCACTCCTCATAAGGACGAGATTTAAACTCAACAGGATTTCCTCCCAGTTTTCCAAATGTCATATAGATCCGTTCCACAGTCGTCACCCTTGTTGATTCAAGGATGCTGCTTCCTGTCGATGTCCAGTGATTTTTTTCGGTGCTTTTAACCTCAACTCCATAAAGATTATCTGCAACTATGTCCGGAAAACTAGAGCCGGACACAAGTTCGATTGTGCCGTAGAACTGAGTGCCTTTTGAACATTCATTTAATGCATAACAAACGTCTTTCTCAAGTTTTTGCGCTGTATGACTCTTATAATAGCCGCTTCTTTTTTTAGCATCGCTATTTAGGAAAATGTCCGTTTTCTCCATTAGTTTTTTGAACTCTAGGAGCGAAGGCTGCGGATTTTTTACAGCGATCATCTTTTGCCTCCAAACCACAGATTCCATTTGCTCTGAATGTTCATCGCAATGCTGTATGCAAGAACGCATGGAACTGCATTTCCGATTATTTTATATGCGTCGCTTGAAGAAACTGAAACATTGCTTTCTGTTTTTGGCAAAATGAACTGATAATCGTCTGGAAAAGTCTGAAGCCTTGCACATTCACGCACTGTAAGACGGCGCTCTTTCAATCCTGCAGCAAGCTCTTCTGTATGCGAACCTCCATGTTCTGCGCTCAATCTTCTATATTCAATATTTCCATGGTGCTCAGAACGTATTGTAGGACCTATATCATCAAGACGGACTTCCGTTTGCCCCTGACAGTGCTTTCCCATATATTTCGCTTTTGAGAAAACCTGCTGCGACCTGTCTTTTGAATTTTCCGGCTCGTCCAGGCCGACAAAGGCATCTCCGCAGGTTACAATAGGATAAAGCCTTGGATCTGTTTTTGAATGAGTTTCCGGAGGGTAAGGGTTGTACTCTTGCGCAACATTTTCTTTTTGAAGCTCTTGAAATGCATTTTCTGTAAGCGCGCTTTTCTTAAAACCAAAGAAAATAACACGTTCTCTCCCTTGCGGAACTCCATAATGCGAGGCATTAAGGACTTTAGCTTCTACAACTAGATAACCTCCGCCGGCCTCAGAAAAATCATGCTCTATAATTTGCTTTACATCAGCAAGATTTGTCAGACCTTTTACATTTTCGGCTACAAAGAGATTCGGTTCCGTGATTGTGATTACTTCTCGCATCCACATATAGAGCTTTCCACGGTTTTCATCTGACGGCTCATCAACAGCAAGTTTACCTCCAGAGTGACTTGTCTGAGAGTTAAAACCAAGCCGTTTTCCTGCGACTGAAAAATCCTGGCAGGGAAATCCTCCTGTAACTACCGAAATATCATCTGGAAAATTGAAAGTTCCATTTTTACTTTCCTTCACAAGGTCAACTATGCTTTCAAGATGATAATGCTCTTCTGCTTTTTTATCGAATTTTGAAAAATAAGATACCCATGCGGCTTTTGCATCCGGTCTTATGTCATCAGCAAAAACTGTTTCAAAATTTGTTCGTTTTAGATTTATCCAACTTTCATTTTCTGAATCAATCCAATCGTTATGAAGATTTTTATTTACAGATTTTGAAAGGCAGGAAAAACCGCCGGTGAATCCTAAATCCATTCCTCCGCAACCAGAAAAAATGGAAAGAAGGCGGAATTTTTTCTGCTCTGATAAACGCCCGATATTTTGTGCAAGTTCTGACATTATTATTTTATTCCTAACTCCATATTTATCGGTGTTTTCCAAGCATTTCTTGAGTAATTGAAAATTGTCTAAATAATCGGGCGATATTTAGTGCAAAGACTTGAAATTTAAATGTTGTCTTAAAAAAACA
>CAZIFO010000022.1:0-36260 GCA_964538245.1 uncultured Treponema sp. | reverse complement strand
TTTGCAATGCAGGCTGAAATTTTATCCTAGAGTCAAAACTCGAATTTAGGGCTATTTAGCGTCGCTGAGCGGAATGATTAACGACGTTGAGCGGGATGATTAACGTCGCTGAGCGGAAAAATTAGTGGCGGTGACCAGAAAGATTTATTGTGAATTTATATTTCTAAAGAATGTTTTTGTTTAAAACAACAGTTTAAATAAATCACATCTGAATTAGAAATAAAATTGACGTAAATTTTATGTTTTTTGAGTTTACAATATCTAGAAATAAAATTTGGAGGAAAAAATGAAAAAATTGTGTAAGACATTGCTCGCTCTTGCTGTTGCGGGCTTGTCTGTTTTTTCTTTGTCGGCGAAAGACGCACGTCAGGAAATGAAGCCTTCTAAAAACTGGAACCTTTATATGCCTGGCAAAAAAAACAAAAAAGATGTAAGCAAGGACTTGGAAAAAGCCGGCTGGCTTACAGGCGACCTTTACAAGAATCATTTTGAGCTTATTGATTCAGATATAAAAGGCAGAAAAGTTCTTAAGTTCAACACTCTTGACGGCGTGAACGACGCGATTGTTCTTCCGCTTTCAGGAAACGAAAAGAAAGTTTCTCTGATTTTTGCGGCACAGGGCGCAGTCGATCCTGACAAACCGACAACTCCGTATGGAATCCTTTACGGATATGTCATGAAAGGCGATTACCAGACTTTGCTCCGCCACAACGCTTCAAATCAGATTAAAGGCTCAAAAAGCTCGGCACGCTTGAGAGACGCAGATGGCCGGCAGATTGACATTGTAAGCGGCTGGCATGAATACAGAATGATTTTTGACGTTGAAAATCCTGAGAAAATGACGTCAAAGCTTTTGATTGACGGAAAGGTGATTCACACTGATATTTGCAAGAAAATAAATTCAGATCACTCAATCAGTTTCTCTGCAAATCCAGATGATTCTGATACTTATTTGTCTGGCAGCGGAAACTATCTTGAATTCGGCGATCATGACGGTTCTACAAACGCGTTCGGCCGCTATGCTTATCTTCTTGTTGTTCTTGACGAAGATGTTGAGAACACTCCGATTGAGGAGCTTGGAAAAAAAGTAAAAGCTGATTTGAAGACTTTCCCTGTCTG
Organism: uncultured Treponema sp.; assembly: GCA_964538245.1. GTDB lineage: Bacteria > Spirochaetota > Spirochaetia > Treponematales > Treponemataceae > Treponema_D. Next base: position 35,141 of record CAZIFO010000022.1, on the reverse strand, counting down.
CTCAAAAGATCCAGGTCCGGCAAGCAAACGTCCTGCAAAGAAACCTGAGGGAATCAATATTAAGGGCACGGAAGTTGGAAAATCTGACTCATTTGCTGATCCTTCGGCAATTGCAGACGGAAAAATTGACTTAGACAAACTTCCATATTCAAAGAATGCGACAAAGGTCACAAACAGAAATCCTTCTGTGCCTGCGCTGAATTTTGCTGCGAAAGTCGGAGCAAACGAGCAGTACAAGACAATCGCCTCTGCGATTGAGGCTGTTCCGGAAGGCTCGGCTATTTTAATCCAGCCAGGACTTTACTATGAAAAGCTCGTTGTTACAAAGCCTGGAATTACGCTTGTCGGAACAAATCCTGCGAACACAATTATCTATGGATATGAGGCTGACACTGGCGGAATCAACGGAAACATTCTTGTCGAGGTAAATTATCTTCCAAAAGGAACTGTGACAGAGCCTGGAAAAGCGGCTTCGATTCCTGAAAAACCGGCCGCAAACTGCTACTTCAACGCTGTGAACCTTACTTTCTACAACAAGGGCGCGGAATGGAACAAACAGTGGGGCGGCTCTGAAAGACGCTCTGAGACTCTCGGATTCTTCGGAGTTGACAAGTCTTACATTGAAAACTGCATTTTCCTTGGCCAGCAGGACACAATCTACTTCCGCTCAGGACGCATCTACATGAAAGACTGCTACATCGAGGGTGATGTTGACTACATCTGTGGCGGAGCGACAACATTCTTTGACCACTGCCAGATTCACACATTAAAATATGCTAACGGCGGAATCATTGTCGCCGCTGCTGCAGCCGACACAGGATATTCTTCAACATCTGAATTTGCAAACGGATTTGTGTTCAGCAACTCTCTGATTACAGCTGACAAGAGCTTTGACAGCGCGAAAGACGGCAAAAGAATTACGCTCGGACGCGGAACATGGGTTGGCGGTTCAGCGACATCTGCGACAGAAACCGGAAAAATTGTCTATATCAACTGCGATTTTACTAAGAACTTGAATACAAAGACTTGGAACGACTGGGATTCAACAAACACTGTTGACAAAGCGTTCTTCCGTGTAAGCGAAGCAAAAGGCGACGGAGCTTCTGCTGCCGGAAGCGCAGCGGCTTTGACTGCCGATGAATTCGCTAAATATGCAAGCGCCGAGTCGGTTCTTGGATTCAAGCCTGAATTGAAATAAAATATTTTAATAATATTGATGTTTCTTTCTAATTTGTAAAAAATATGATAAAGTCAGTCGTATGAAAAAGATTCGGCTGGCTTTATTTTTTGCCTTTTATTCGCTTCTTTCAGTATTTTCTGTTTTTCCGCAGAATTCTAAGAATCTCACGCTTGATGAAATTTGCGCGTCTTTGACTTCCAGCAAGGTGACATCAGGGGATTTTATCCAGGAAAAAATATCGCCTAAACTTTCCCGTCCGCTAGTCTCATCTGGAAATTTTATTTTTTGCGGCAAAGGCATTGTCTGGGCTGCTCAAAAGCCGTTTAAAACTTCAACTGTAATTACAGAAAATTCAATAATTCAGACAGGACTGAACGGCAAGAAGCAGGTTATCGACGGCTCGTCAAACGAAATATTCAAGTCTGTGGCGCAGACGCTTTCATCTCTTTTTACAGGAAACAAAAGCCAGCTTGAAACATATTTTACAATCCAGAACTTCAGCTCTGATTCGGCTTCATGGAAAATGACTTTGATTCCCAAAGATAAGACAATTTCCGCCGCAATCCAGCAAATTGCGCTCGGCGGCGCTGTGAAAAATCAAGAAGCTTCGCTCGATTCAATGAAAATTGTGCAGAGCGGATCTTCATCTACAAATTATATTCTTTCAAATCAAATCTACGCCCAGGAACTTTCTGATGAGCAAGAAGACTTCTTTAACTGAAAATGAACATTCCCCTTTGCCATGCGCAAATGGCGGAAACTCCGGAAAACAAAAGTATTTTTCTTTTGCCTGGATTTTTTATCATGGAGCGATACTTCTTGCGTTTTTGATTTCGCTTTTTTTTACAAAAGGCATTAAAATCGACGCTGATTTTTATAATATGATGCCGTCCGGGCAAGAGAGCAAGGCGGTGAAAATCGCTGAAAAATCAATTTTTAAGAATTCAAATAATTCTGTTTTTATGCTCGCAAGCCATGAGGATTTTTCCAAGGCAAAAAAAGCGGCCGAAGAGGCGTACGGAATTCTTTCAAGAAATGAAAAATTTGCTTCGCTCACGCTTTACCAGGATTTTTCATCCTCACAAGATATTCTTGCTTTTCTGGATAAATACAAATATCAGCTTCTTTCGCCTGAAATGCGCGGCAAACTTTCAGCTCCCGGCGGCGCGGCCGAATATAGCGAGGAGTCGCTCGCCAAAATTTTCGGCGGATTTACGCTTACGGCCCTTGATAACCTTGAGAGCGATCCGTTTTTACTAAATGATTCAAATCTTGAGAATTATCTTTCTGCGATTTCCGATGCCGGAACTTCGCTTCAGCCAAAAGACGGAGTTCTGGCTTCAAAATTTGACGGAAAGTGGTATGTAATGCTACGCGGGGAGCTTACTGCGCAAGGGGCAAAACTTGCCAGCGATGAAAACGCCGTTCCGGACATATACGATGCCTGCTTTCCGCTTGAAAAAGACGGAGTGCGCTTTGTTTTTTACGGAACAACATTCCACAGCTATAAAAGCTCAGTTTCTGCGAACCATGAAATTTCAGTGATTTCAACAGTTTCAATGCTTGCTGTCCTTGTTATTTTGCTTGTTGTTTTTCATTCGGGGCTTCCGATTGTATGCTCCCTCGCTTCAATTTTAGTTTCGCTTGCAGCTGCTTTTTGCGCGACCCATCTTGTTTTCGGAAATCTTCATGCCATGACTCTTGTTTTTGGCACTTCGCTGATTGGCTCAAGCATTGACTACAGCCTTCATTTTTTTGTTAACTGGAAAGCGAACAGAATCTTTGATTCCGGAGAGAAAATCCGCCGGCATATTTTTGAGGGATTGATTTTGTCTCTCATATCAACAGAAATTTGCTATGCTCTGCTTTTTTTCGCGCCGTTTACAATGCTCAAGCAAATGGCGCTTTTTTCGTTCGCAGGAATTTTAAGCTCTTTTCTGACGGCGACCGGACTTTTTCCGCTTTTCCCGCTTCCAGCAGAACAAAAACGGACTATTCCAGTCTTTGAAAAATTCTTCGCCGGAACAGGCGCAAAACATCATAAGTCCATACGCACTTTAAAAATCGTATTTCAAATTTCAATCTTTTTTGCCTGCATTTTAATTATTGCTTTTAATCACAAAAATGTGAAAATTGAAAACAATATTTCAAACCTTTATAAAATGGAAGGCAGGCTGAAAGATGATACAGTTCTCGCCTACCAGGTCTTGAACTATAATCCGACTTCATGGCTCATAATTTGTGGGAACAGCGCGGAAGAAGTTCTGCAGAAAGAGGAGCAGATTGCACCGGAAATTCCTGATCCGTTTGTATGTGTCTCCCGCTTTATTCCGTCTGAAAAATCGCAGGATGAATCGCTGGCCGCTGCTGAGAATCTTGTTCCGCTTGCGAAAGAACAGCTTGAATTTCTCGGCTTTGATGAAAGTTCCATCGCAAAATTTTCTGATGATTTTAAAAGACAGCTTGAGCAGAAAAATTATCTTTCTCCGGAGTCAGAAGTTCCAGAGGCTTTAAAATCTCTTTTAAATATGCTTTGGATTGGCGAAATCGATGGCAAATATTATTCGGTTTTGCTCCCGTCAAAAATATCTGATGAAAATTTTTATCTTGATTTGGCGGAAAACGACGGAAATATCTTCTTTGAGAACAAAGTAAAGGATGTCAGCGCGAGCCTTGACAATTTAACGGAACTGATTGCCGCAATGTTCGCAATCGCCTTTGTGGTAATTATAGTCTTAATGAAATTTTTCTACAGCTGGCGTGAGACTTTGAAAATCGCTTCGATTCCGGCATTGAGCGTTCTTGTGATTCTTAGCGTTTTTACGTTGGCAGGATTGAAAATCGAATTTTTCTGCATAACAGGAATTATTTTAGTTTTCGGGCTTGGACTTGACTACATAATTTACAAGCTGGAAAACAAAAGCAACAATCTTGAAACATTTGCAATTGTGCTTAGTTTTGTAACGACTGCAATCAGTTTTGGCGCGCTTGCGCTCAGCAGCTTTGTTCCGGTTCACGTTCTTGGACTTGCAATTTTCAGCGGACTTACAGCCGCGTTTGTTTTCGCCTTGTTATAGGATTTTTATGAGAAAATCGAATTTTTCAATTATCAAATGTGAATTATCTGTCTTGCTTGCCTGCATTTTTTTTGCTTCCTGCGCTTCAACTTCCCGGCTGAACAAAGTTTATGTTACTAACTCAAACAAAGTTGACCTGCTTCCAACAGCCGCAATTTCCAGTGAGATTGATGAATATCAGTATTTTGACGGAGAATTCGGCGGAAACTCTTTTTCCGCGCTTTTGTATTTGCAGGCAGATAAGAATGAAATCAATATTTTGCTGCTGAATGATTTTGGAATTGAAGCCGGCTCGATTTTTTATGACGGCAAAACAGCGCATCTTGAAAGCGATTTTTTTCCGAAAAACTTAAAATGCGAGTATATCATTTTGGATTTGCAGAACGCCTATGCAGATTTTGCCGCTCTCAAAAGTCATTACAAAAAATATAAGATTGATTTTGAGGAAAGTTCCGCCCCGGAAAAGACTGTCCGTAAAATTATAAAAAACAGCAAAGTAATTGAAGAAATAAGAATTGAAAAAGACAAAATCACAATTGAAAACTATCTCCGGAATTACAAATATGTTCTTACAAAAGCCGAGCCTTAAGAACTAAGAAAATGAGAATCGCGGTATAAAGAATGTTCCGCGTTTTCATAAGTTCTTTTTTCTTCCAAATTTCACTGATTTCGCTTACAATGCAATCTATGGAAAATACAAAACTTGATGAAAAATCAACTGACGAAAAAAAATCAAAAGAAAATGAATTTCTAGAAAAAGCAGAATCTGAACGAAATGATGAAAAAGATTTCGACGAGCCGCAGAAAGTCGGCCCGAAAACCGCTCTTGTGACAATAATCGGCCGTCCTTCCGCCGGAAAATCGACTTTTTTGAATACTGCGGCAGGCGAGCCGGTTTCAATTGTAAGCCCGGTTCCACAGACAACACGCAACGCAATCCGCGGAATTGTGAACACTTCGCTCGGCCAGCTTGTTTTTGTTGATACTCCAGGCTACCACGACTCTGAGAAAAAAATGAATCTCAGAATGAGAAACATCGTAAAAGACCAGCTTGAAAGCTCAGATTTGATTCTTTATATAATTGACGCGACACGGAGCTGCGGCGACGAGGAAAATCTTATCGTCGAGCTTTTAAAAGAGCATCAGGACAAGGTCGTTGTCGCGCTGAACAAATGCGATGAGTCGCGGGCCATAAAAGTCCACGTTCACAATTTTATTGAAAAGCATTTGCCTGAAATCCCGTCCAGCCGTGTGATAGAAATGTCGGCCACTGAAGACTGGGGCGTGAACGAAGTTCTAAAGGCCCTTTACGATATGGCGAAAGAAGGGCCGCATCTTTATCCGGAAGAATATTACACTGACCAAGAAGTTGAGTTCAGAATTGCGGAAGTTGTGCGCGGAGAGGCAATCAACCGGCTTGACGAGGAAGTTCCGCATGCGATTTATGTCCAGATTGCGGACTTGGAAATGCGCTCTCCGCAGAGAATGTGGTGCCGGGCTTTTCTCTGCGTTGAAAAAGAAAGCCAGAAAGGAATTGTGATTGGAAAAGGCGCACAGATGATAAAAGCAATCCGCCTTGCAAGTGAAAAGAAGCTTGACGAGATTTTTGACTACAAGATTTCGCTTGACTTGCAGGTAAAAGTTGATAAGAACTGGCGCCAGCGCGACACAACGCTGGACAAGCTTTTAAAATAATGAAAAAGCGGTTCTGATAAACAGAACCGCTTTTTTTAATGTTATCTTATTTCAACTTTTCCGTCGGAATGGGCAATGAATGCCAGCGGCTTTAGTTTTGTGAAGAATCCGACTTCAACAACGCCTGCAATCTTTGAAATTTCATCCTCCATTTTTGCAGGGTCAACAGGATTTTCCCAGAGACAGTCGAGAATCTGGTTGCCGTTGTCTGTGATTACAGGGCCGCATTTTTTTACGCCCTCGCGGAGAACGCATTTTGCGCCGAGCTTTTCAAGGTGCTTTTCGACTGCGCGCCGCGCGCCGCCGATAATTTCGACCGGCAGTGGAAATTTTGTTCCTAATGTTTTTACAGATTTTGACTCGTCAGCGACAATCGCGTAAAAATCAGAGTTGTATGCAATGATTTTTTCGAGCAGCAGAGCCGCGCCGCCGCCTTTTATCAGGTTGTTATCGGGATCAATTGCGTCCGCGCCGTCAATGGCAAGGTCAAGATGGCCGTCAATAGCCCGGTCGTTCAATGTAAAGACTGGAATTCCTAAATCTTTGCAGCAGTTTTCTGTCTGGAAACTTGTTACAACGGCCTTTATGTCTTTCAAAGTTCCGTCTTCAATCCGCTCGGAAAGCCGCTTTACTGCCGGAAGCGCAGTGCTTCCTGTTCCAAGCCCGATTTTCATTCCGGAAAATATTTTTTTCTGGGAAATCAAAGTGTCAATTGCGGTTGTAGCCGCAAGCTTTTTTTGTTCTGACTGTGAAAGCTCCATATTTTTCTCCAATTTATTTTTAGCTTCGGATAATTTTTAGTAAACTTCTTTAAATAACCTGAACTGCTCTTCGCCCTGATACTTGAGCATTGTAAATCCGTTGTGAACGCGGCAGCCGGCTTTTTCAGCGCGCGCCATGACCGGCGTTACTTCAGGCTCGTAGACAATGTCATAGACAAGCTCGCTTCCTTTAAAATCATAAAACCAAATCGGATCATTTTCCTCCGAAGGCACGGAAGTTGACGACATTCCCTTTGATGTTGTCTGGATTATAATGTCGTTATATTTCTTGAGCTTTGAAAGTCCGTCCAAGTCCAGCGAAGAAAAGTCAAATCCGTATTTTTCTGCGAGCGCGCGCGCCTTTGAGGCTGTGCGGTTAAAGACGCAGGCCTTTCCGCCCGTTTCCCTGACTGCGTATGCGACCGCTTTCGCAGCTCCGCCGGCTCCGATAATTGCAACTTTTTTATGTTTCAAGTTTTTCAGTCCGGAAAATTCAAGAAGCGCTTTTTCAAATCCTGTGCAGTCGGAATTATAGCCGAAATATTTTCCGTCCCGGTTTATAACTGTGTTGCACGCGCCGATTTCATCAACTTTCTTGTCTGTCTCGTCAAGATTCTTGATGATTGCCTCCTTGTGCGGAATTGTAACGCTGAATCCTTTTATTCCGAGAGTTTTTGCAAATTCAAACGCATCGCCGGCGCTTTCAGATTTGAACGGAATGTAAACCGCGTTCATATTGTTCGCCTTGAAATTTGTGTTGTGAAGAAGCGGGCTTGAAGTGACTTTTAAAGGCCAGCCAGTAATTCCGTAAAGCCTTGTCTCCTTGTCAATCTCGTGGAAATGATAAAGCTCGCACAACGTTTTCGGGTCTGTATGTCCTATTTCAAGAAGATTTCCCAAAAGCTCGGTCGGCGAAGTGTAGCTCAAATAAGAATTGAATTTCGCGGCGAGAATTCTTGTCGGAAGCCCGAGCGGCCCCATCGCGCAGACAATCTGATCTGAATCATTAAAATTCTGCATCTCGCGGTAAAGCTCCGTAACATCGGCAAGCGAGTGAGGCATAAACGCGATTTTAGGAATTTCAAATCGCGAGATTCTCATCGACTTAATTTTCTCAGCGATATTTTTTACAGGATTTTTCATGTCGTGGAACGAGCGGATAATTTTTGTTCCATAAGCCAGCGCCGCGTCCTGAAGGCTCGCCACGTGAAAATCCTCCTCAAAATCAACGTAGGCAAAATTTTTCGAGCTGTCCTCGTCCGCAAAAGCAAGCGCGCGGGCAAAAAGTGTCGTTCTCGAAGCCTCACCTTCTGAATATTCGCCGCCGTCAACCGTCCGCCTGATTGTCAAAATGCAAGGAATTTTCGCTTTAGCCGGAAATTCGCGGACGTTCAGCCTTTCATCCTCATCAAGAAAATCAACACGGAGCTCCGCCACATCAATATATTTGCGGTATTTTTCAATCAGCTCCAAATCTTCTGCCATCGTTTTCGCAGTCAAGCACAGACAGACAAGCGGTTTACTCATTTTTTGCCTCCAAATTCTCCATTTATTCTATCGATTTTCATTGAATTTAGGAAGTTGGATTATTTATTGGGCGGTCCGGCTCCGCCGCCGCTATGTCCGCACTTCCGCTTTCGCTCCATTCGTCCGCTCATTTCATTCGCTCCCGAACGCCTGCGGCGGTGCTCCCAGCGCTACCGCGCATAAATCTCCGTTTCGCGCGTTAAATTTCCGATAATCAAAATATGAGAACTTTTCCTAGAAAATTTTCCGTGATTTTTATTTTCTCCGTTCTTTGCGTGTTTCAGTCTTTTCCGCAGAATATCCAGATAAAATATTCTGGAAACCGCGGCTACACATTGGTCGAGCGTACGAATTTGCGCCGCTACGTAAACGGAAAATACACCGGGCTTACGAGCCGCGAAGTCCGTTCATTTATTTCTGCTGCGGACGGCGAAAATTTTGTCTCGAGAAAGCAAAATCCTGCAGCTGCAAAAGCCCAGTGGTACGACGGAAATTTTTATGTTTCTGAGGAAACTTTGCGCGGCTCAAAACAGGCCGCGGCTGGAATTCACAAGGCAATTCCGTCTGTTTTTTACATCGATTCCGACGGCCAGATGAAAATGTTCAAGGACAACGGATACCCGACGTTCAGAAGTTTTCCAAGCTACACTTCTCAGTTTTTGAAGCCAGGAGACTCATGGAAGGCCGAGGCTGAGCGCGCTGTTGATCCGCTTAACAAAGGCGTCTTTACCAGAATGCCGATCCAGGTCCTTTACACTTTTTCTGGCGAGGAAAAGTACAAAGGCGAAGATGTTTACAGAATCAAGGCAATCTGGCAGACAAACTACGGATTTTCAAATTTCAACCGCGATGCAAAAGGCGACGAATCTCTTTTAAAAGCGCTCGGAGGCCATAAGGCCGACATTATTGTCAGAAAGGCGACCGGCGAGGCGATCTTGATTGTAGACAACGTGGACGAGACTTTCTTCTATAAAAGTGGGCAGGAAATCAACTTCAAAGGAACAATAAATCTTTTTACTGAATATCCTCCGGCGGTTGACCGCAATAAACTTATGATGACGCTTCAGCGTGTTGCAAGCGTTTCTCCAGAAAAGGCTCCGACATCAAGCGAAATGAAAGAATCTTATGTCTCAAAAATTTCAGGACCGGATGGTAAAAACAAAAGTGACGGAACAAAATCTTCAAAAACGGATAATTCAAATCAGTTTGGAAAATTCGGCGGAACAGAACCAAATCCGCTTGCTGAAAAAACTAAGAATTCTTCATCTAAAAAGTCACAGGAAGAAATAAAATCTTCTGCTAAAAATGGAAATTCAATGCCGAAAAATAATCTTCTCGTTGAAGAAACTTCCGCGGGGCTCAGGCTTTCTATCCGCGACATAAAATTCAAGGCCGACAGCGCGGAGATTCTTCCCGGTGAAAGCGAGCGGCTTGACGATGTTGCGCGCGCGTTAAAAGCCGTCCCGGAAAGCCAGTTTTTGATTGAAGGCCATACAGCGAGCGTCGGAAAGCCGGCCGGCGAGCAGACGCTTTCCGTTGAGCGCGCTCAGGCTGTCGCAATGGAGCTTTCAAAGCGCGGAATTCCGGCGGAAAAATTTATCTGCAAAGGCTGGGGCGGAAACAAGCCTGTCGCAGACAACTCCACCGCGCAGGGAAGGGCGCAGAACCGCCGCGTAGAAATAACTGTTTTGGAGTAATGGAGAGAACGGTTGGCTAAGGAATACGAATAATCCGCTTTGAAGCACGCAGAGAAAAACTCAAATCTCCGTTTTAATTCAAAAATTCTCCGTTTATTTAGATTGTGAAACAAATGTTTACCGTTAGAATATATAAGCAATATATTATAAAAACTGGAGTATATTTTTATGAAAGAATTCAGAATAGAAGATTTCGGCGCGAAAAATGACGGAACTTTTGACAATACAAAAGCGTTCAAGGACGCGTTTGACGAAATTGCAAAGAACGGCGGCGGGAAGCTTGTTGTTTCAAGCGGAAAATGGCTGACCGGACCGGTTGATATTCCTTCAGATACAGTTTTTGAGATTCAGGAAAACGCTGAGCTTATTTTTATTGCGGATCCTGCTATATATCCGCCGGCATTTACCCGCTGGGAAGGCGTTGAGTGCTATGCGATGCATGCTCTTGTGCGCTCTGAAAAGACAAAGAACGTTAAAATCACAGGAAAAGGAACTATAAACGGAAACGGCGAGGACTGGTGGAAGGCTGTAAAAGCTAAGAAGGCGCGCAAACAGTCAAAGCCGGAGGAAAGCTATGAGCTTGCGCTTGCAAAGCTGAATCCTGGATATGAAGGGCAGGCTGGAGGCGGCGGCGGACGTGAGACTCAGTTCCTGCGCCCGTGCCTGATTGAATTTATCAGCTGCGAGAATGTAGAGATTGAAGGCGTAAAAATTGTGAATTCTCCGTTCTGGACTGTTCATCCGCTTTATGTAAAGAATCTAACGCTAAAGAAAATTCATATTGAAAATCCTTACACGGCTCCAAACACTGACGGAATTGATGTTGACTCGTGCGAGGATGTCAAGATTATTGACTGCTTTGTTTCTGTCGGGGACGACGGAATCTGCATTAAGTCCGGCTCCGGCCCTGACGGAATCCGCGTGAACAGGCCGACTGTCGGCGTTGAGATTAAAGGCTGCACAGTCCGAAATGCGCACGGCGGAATTGTAATCGGCTCTGAGACTGCCGCCGGAATGAGCAAAATTCATGCAAGCGACTGCGACTTGAGCGGAACCGACCGCGGAATTAGAATCAAGTCACGGCGCGGACGCGGCGGCGACATCAATGACATTGAGCTTAAGAATCTCGTTATGAACGACACTCTGTGCCCGATTGCGATGAACATGTACTACAAGTGCGGAATCACAGACACAAAATCGCCTCTTTTCAGCCTTGAAAAGCAGCCTGTCACAAGCGAGACTCCAAGAATCCACAACGTGAAGATTATTGGCTGCAAGGGAACTGGCTGCAAGGCGAGCGCGGGATTTATCGTCGGACTTCCTGAGATGCCTATAGACAATCTTGAAATTCGCGACTGCTACTTTACAACGGACGAGAACTCTGACCGCTCTCCTATGGAAAGCGATATGTTCTACGGCCTGCCGGAAGTTACTGTCAAGAGTTTCCGTGTGCGCAATGCTCCGGGCGCAAAGTTCGAGAATGTGAAAATCGAAGGCCCTAAAGAGACATTTATTTACGAGTAACAGTTTTATGCGGCCATTTGATAATTTCTAATGGCTGCATTTGAACCTTGCTTTTCGCACAAAATCCTCTATTATTAAAAAGTGTATGGAATCAAAGAATCAGAATATATCTTCTATTGAGGAATTTCTAAAGACAAAGGCCGCGGACAAATCTGCGGTTTTTGTTTTTGCAACTGATGTCGTCTGCCAGAGCTGGGCGGACTGGTGCGTTACAGGCCACACAAATGTAAAATCCGTCGCAATGAGCCGCTTCCTTGCCTGGGACACGTTCAAGGGCAAGTTTGTTTCCGCGCAGAAGGAAGGCTATTCCGCTGTTCCGTCAGTGCTCAGAAAACTTTTTGTCTACACTCTGATTGCAGAGAACGCTGAGAATCAGATTTTCAAAAAAATCATAAATCCTCTGGACGAATATAGAAAAGACGCTTACTCGTTCGCGGACTGGATTTCAAAGAACCTTTCGTCACTCCATATCTGGAAAAAGCGTCTTGATGCAAATCAAAAGGATTACGGCAATCTTGATGACGAAGACAAGGACTATGAGCTTTTGTACGCGCGGTATTCTGATTTTCTTGAGAAAAACAAGCTTTTTGAGCCTGCATGGGTTGACGAAATAAAGCTTACAGACAACAAGAATCATTACTACATTTTTTATCCTGAGCAGCTAGAGGATTTTATTGACTACGAGGAAATCTTCTCAAAGGCTGGAAATGTCACTTTTCTTCATCTGCCAGAAGAAACAGTGCCTCCGGAATGTTTTGAGTTCCCGGACTCGCGGTCTGAGCTGAGGAAAACAATCCTAAGAATTATTGCTCTTGTAAACAGCGAAAAGGCAGACTGGACTGAAATTGCGCTTACAGTTCCGGATTTTGAGACTTACCGTCCGTATTTAAAGCGGGAGCTTGAGCTTTATTCTGTTCCGTATGTGCTTAAAATGGGCGAGCCTCTTTCAAAGAACTGCGCAGGCCGGATTTTCAAGGAGATTCTTGACTGCCACAACGAGGAATTTTCTTTTGATTCTGTCAGAACGCTTTTGCTCGACGAGACTCTTCCGTGGAAAAAAGAATATGAATCTTTAAAAAGCGACTTGATTAGAATTGGAAACGAGCACCGCTGCATTTGCTTTTTTGACGAGGAAAAAGACGGAAAAACAAAGCGCGTTGACATTTGGCAGAGGGTTTTGTTCAATCTTTCTAAAGAAGACGCTTCGCTTGCTCCAGTCCGCGAATTCTATAATAAGTTCAAGCATTATGTGGAGCTTTTCTTTGAGGAAGGAACAACTTTTGAGAAAATCAGCGCGGACTGGTACCAGTTCCGCAATTATTTTCTTGAGACAAAGGATTTTGAAAACAACGCGGACTTTGAGTCATCAAATTTGATTCTAAGCCGCTGCATTACGCACTTAAAAGAAATTATCGATGTTGAAAAAAAGTTTGGCGGACAGCTGAAAATCTCTTCTCCGTTTGAATTCTTTGTGAAGATTCTTGATGAAAAATCTTACAAAATGCAGCAGTCGTCAGAAGGGCTTTCTGTTTTTGACTACAAGCTTTCGGCAAGCGCGAATTTCAAGTACCAGTTTGTGATAAACGCCTCGCAGAAAATGCTTGAGATTCAGAAGAAGCGTCTGAATTTCTTGAGCCAGGAAAAGCGCAGAAAGCTTGGATTTGTCGATGACGACTCAAAAATGAACACGAGCGATGTCACGGCGAAACTTTACGCGCGCAAAACTGAAGCCGCCGGCGAGGATTTTGTTCATTTTTCTTATGCTGTTGACTCGTTCTCTGGATTCGCAATTCCTCACGCTAGCTTAAAAACGCTTGAAAAAGCGCAGCCAGCGGATTTGACAGAGGATTATATTCTAGCGGAAAAGGAGAGATTGCTTCGCTTCGCTCGCAATGACGAGAGTGGTAGACGTAATGACGAAGACAAAAAGAATCGCAATGACGGCAGCGGAGAGTTTTTTATCACACAGAGGCAGAAAGAAGCGCTTGGGTGCTGGAAAAAATCTTCTATCGGCAAGGATGAAAAAGAGTATTTTGCAGGCAAGAAAATCAAGGAAAACGTGGAGTACGTTTTAAAGACAAACCGCGGCGCGCTGGACAAAATCGGCGGAAAACAAGGCCATATAAAGATTTCGGCCCGCGGCGACCTTGAGAAGTTCTTTCCATGTCCGCGAAAATGGGTTCTAAGCCAGATTCTTCATTTCCATGACGATACTTTGGACACAAGCCTTATGCAGAACTATGACATGGGAAACTTGAACCACAAAATCCTTGAAGATTTTATTTCGCTTTATAAAGGAAAAAAGCTTCCGTGGTACGACGGGAAAAACGACTCTTTTATCGGAGATGATGAAAACTCTTCAGAACTGAACGCTCAGGCTGATGTGACAGAAAAAATGAAGGCGGAGCTTTACGGCGGACTTGTTGAAAACGCGATAAAAAGAGAATTCAGAGGGCTTCCGCTTGTAATTCTTACGCTCGCTTCACAAAAAGACAAAATTGCTGATGTAATCTGGAGTTTCTTAAAGATTTTATTGCTGCCGTTCGGAAAATACAGCGGCAAAAAGGACTGTGTTACAATGAACGGAATTGGAGGATGCTCAGTCGCAGGGCTAGAACAGTCTTTAGCCGGAGATTTTGGAAACTATGATTTGTTCGGAAAACTTGACTGCCTTGTAAAGACTCCCGACGGCGATTTTATCATCTTGGACTACAAAAATACGTCCGCCTCTGTTCCTTCCGCTGCTAAAATCAAGGTAGACACTGACACAGGAATCCTAGGTGATTTTCAGATGCCGCTTTATGCTGAGCTCGTCGCCTGTCCGCAAAACAGGGAAATCTTAAAAGGCGGTTTGTTCGCGGCGTATTTTTATGCGATAAAAGACGGGAAAAAAACAGCCGCTTTTGATGAGACTGAAGGCATAAAGGATGATAAAAGACTAAAACTTGCAGATTTCGAAGCGACAATGGAAACGCTGAAAGAGTATGCGGAGCTTTTTAACAGCCAGACAGAGAAATTTGACTTTGCGCCTAGAGCGAGCGGCGGCAAAAAAGACCGACTGAATGTAAACAGATATGAAAACTGCGTTTCATGCCAGTTCAGAACGGTTTGCCGCACAACTTACACAGTCGCGGAAAAGAAAATTAAAGAAACGAAAGCCAGGGACTAAAATATGAGTGAAACAGAAAAAAAATTCCGGAAAGAGTCCGGAAACAAAAAATATCCATATCTAGACTTGATAAAGCGTCCCTTGGACAACGACCAGAGCGATGTCTGCTTTACAACGGAAAACGCGGTTGTGGCGGCGGGAGCTGGCTCCGGCAAGACTCAGGTTCTTGCGACGCGGTTCGCCTGGCTTGTGATGTCAAAGAATATAGACGCCAGCCAGATTCTTACGCTCACTTTTACAGACAAAGCCGCCTCGGAAATGTACAAGCGCATTTACGACACCCTTAGTTTTTTCGCAAACTATAAAAAGGGCGCAGAGCCAGAAAAAGCAGAAGCCGAGGCAGACTTGACGGAAGATAAAGTCGCGCGCGCAAAAAAAGCCCTGCGTGATTTTTCAAACACCCACATACAGACGCTCGACTCGTACTGCGGTCAGATTGTCCGGCAGTGCGCAAACCGCTACGGACTTACACCTGATTTTTCGACCGGATCGGCCCAAAGCGAAAGAAGCATTAAGAACGAGGCGTTTAAGTTCATCTTGAAGAACAAGGAAAGCGTGGCTGTTAAAACGTTTGCAAATCCAGGAAGTCTCCAGGAATTTGCGGAGAAGACTTTTGCTGAGACCATAATCAATAATACGACAATCGCGACCGAAAAAGGATATTTTATAAGCAAGCTCGCAAAGCAGCGCGCGGAAATCATTGCAGTCTGGAACTATCTTGTGACAGGTGAAAAAACTGCTGGATATGAAAAACTTCTTGAGAAAAATTTTGAGCCGGCTTTATATTACGTGAACGAAGCTGAGCAGGTTCTTGAAGAGACAAAAATCACAGAAGGAAATGCGGCTTACGCAGAAATCTGCAAAAATATTTTCGGCGCAACGTGGGCCTTGCAGAACTTAGGAAAAATTGAAGACTGGGAAAATGTCGGAAATCTTGAGCTTGCGGAAAACGAAGAAAACGCTGGCTTTGACGAGCTAAATCACCAAAAGGACAGCGTCCTCGAAAAAGTTCAGCAGACTCAAAATCTGGTAAATCTTGTTGACAGCTTGCCGACACAGTCCGGTATAATTACGAAGCTCAGAACCCTTTTGACAACAAACAACGGAGCGTCCCTAAAAAGCGACTCTCTCAAGTTTCTAAATCTCTGCAACACTTTCATAAATCAATATGACGCAATAAAATCCCTGAATCTTCTTCTGGACGATTTTACGCAGCAGATAAACGCGTCAAAGCGCCGTTCCGGAAGCCTTACTTTTGCCGATGTTCCGTCTCTTGCACTAAAAATTCTTCTTGAAAACGAGGACATAAGAAACCAGGAAGAAAAAGCATACTCAAAAATCATGATTGACGAGTTCCAGGACAATAACGGAAAAAACCGGGATCTTCTTTATCTTCTTGCGCTTGAGCCTGGGCAGCTGAAAGGCAGAATTGCTCTTGATGAAAATAATCCTTCTTCACTGCATGACAAGATTATTGAACGCGATTCCGATGGAAAAATCATCAGAGATTTGCGAGACAAAGAAAAACTTTTCTTTGTAGGAGACGAAAAGCAGTCAATCTACAAATTCCGCGGAGCCGACGTTACAGTTTTCAACGAGCTTACAGACTCAGATTCTCAGAAAGCTGAGAACAAGCTTCTTTCAATGACTTTTAACTACCGTTCTGCGCCTGAGCTTTTAACATCGTTCAACTTGATTTTTAAAGATGGAAACGGAATCTTTGAGGAGCCGGACGAAGACAAAAAATACGAGGCAGACTACAAAAAGGAAGCAAAGAAAAACGGCGAGGAACTTCCCGCTTTGACGAAAGAAAATATCCGGCTGCATTTTTGTTTTTCAAGCGACAAAAAAATCAAGCAGAACGAGAATCTTCTTCTGGAAGACAGAATTGACTATGTTCTGCAAAAGGAGGAAATGGACGCGTATTTTATCGCGAAGAAGATTCTTGAGCTTTCTAAAAATGAAAAAGATAAAAATGGAAATATAAACTGGAGCGCTTTTGCAATTCTCGACCGCTCGCGCACTGACCGCCGGATCCTGACAAAATATCTTTCAATGTTCAAGATTCCTTTCAATGTTGACCAGTTCTCAAACATTTTTGAAGACGCGGTTGTGAACGATTTTTATAATTTTCTCCGGATCTGCGTTTATCCGAGCGACATAAACGCATTCGCGGCTTTTTTGTGCTCGCCGTTTGCCGGGCTTACAGAAAACGAGGCGGAGACAGTTCTTTCCTATCTTGTCGATATTAAGCAGAAAGATTTTGTCTTTAATCCGCTCAAAACCGAAGGTGTTGATGAAAACTTGAAAAGAGAGCTTTCTCCTGAAAGTTTTGGCAAGTTTCTTTCCGCACGTGAATTTTACGCGCAGAACCGGAAAAAAGTCTTGCGGCATAGAATTACCGAAACTCTTTCTGAGCTTTGGAACAACCGCGGCTATAAATACGAGACGATGCTTGACGAGCAGAAAGCACTTTGCGCCGAGCATTTTGACATGCTTTTTGAGCTTGCCCGGCAAGTGGACGAAAACGAAAAGAGCGTCGCATGGTTTATCGATGAGCTTGCTTCTCAGAAATCAGGAGGATTTGAAAGCGACAGCGATGTTGACACAAAAAGCGTGAGCTATCCTCTTGAACGCTCAAGCGCAGTCCAGATTATGACAATCCATAAAAGCAAAGGCTTGCAGTTTGACCACGTTTTTGTCTGGGGCTGCACAGATTTCAAATCAAAAGGTGAAAAATCCCTTGTTTTCTTTGACGATGAGAACGGAGTTTCTGTAAAGCCGGACGGAAGCGGCTCAAACTATTTCTATGAGAAGCAGAAAGAACTTTCCAAGCTGAAAGACCTGGCGGAATTCAGGCGGCTGATTTATGTCGCAATAACGCGCGCTGTAAAAGATGTTTTTGTAATCGGCGACTGGCATTATTCAGAAAAGCTTGAGGAAAACCTAAAGAAAGAAGACGCAATAAACAAGCTTTTGGAGCGCATGGTCCTTAAAAATTATCCGGAATTTCTGGAAAATGATGAAAATGCCCCAACTGAACAAACTGTGTCCTTGCGAGCAACAGAGACTGATTCGTCATTGCGAGGAACGGAGCGACTAAGCAATTCTGTTTACAATTGCAAACGAATTTGGAATGAAAATTCCTCTAGCTGCGGCTTTGACTATTTTTCAATTCCGGAAGTCACTTATGATGATTTAATCAAAAAAGATGACGAGCCGGCGGATTCAAAGCGGGAAAGAGTTATTTCAAAACTTGAAAGCGCGAAAGTTTCAGACAATTTGATAAAAACTGAAATCCATTCAATAAAAAGGGCAAGTCCAAGCCATTTGGAAGATAAAGCCGCACAGCAAGACTCGTCATTGCGAGCGAAGCGAAGCAATCCCGCAACGCAGTTTTTTGAGACTGACAAATTTCCAGAGCTTTCTGAGATTCTCAAAAAATATAGCGGACAGGATTCAGACTCTGAAGAAGAGAATTTGCCTTTAGGCTTGGAGAATTCAGATGAAAAAACAGAAACTCTTTCCTCAGAGAGTTTCCAGGCGTCAGATTTTGGAACGCTCGTCCATGATTATCTGAACAAAATGTGCCTCGGAATAGATGTAAAAACTTATATTCCAAATCCAGGTCTATTTAAGAATCTTGATGAAAAAGACGCTCAGAAAATCCGAGAAATCTGCATAAAAATGTGCGGAGATTTTGCTTCATCTCCGTTTTTTGAAGAATTCCTGGACGCCAAGAAATCCGGAAGGCTGGCTGAGCCGGAGCTTGAGTTTAAGTATTTTGATGGAAATATTCTTTATCACGGCTCGATCGACTTGATTTACGAAACTGAAGACAAAAACTATGTGATTTTAGACTACAAGACCGACCGCGAAATCCATCCGGAAAAACATTACCTGCAGCAGAAATGCTACAAAAAGGCTGCGGAAGATCTTGTGCTTGAAGACGGAAATTTCAAATGCTTTCTCTATTATCTGAGGTTTGAAAAAAGCGTGGAGATTACAGAAAAAATCAAAAAAATTTGATTTTTTCATTGACATTTCCAAAAAGATAATATATATTAATGGAACATTACGACGCGGGGTAGAGCAGTTGGCAGCTCGTCGGGCTCATAACCCGGAGGCCGTAGGTTCGAGTCCTACCCCCGCTATTTGAAAAACTCTTCTTTTAAGAAGAGTTTTTTGTTTTAAAGCCCAGAGATTTTAACTTTCTAAAAAGAAAACGCAATCAAACAGGATATTTTCAGAAAAACAAAAAAAGGCTTCTCGCAATGAGAAGCCTTTTGGAGCTGATCGGACTTGAACCGACTACCTTTGCAATGCCATTGCAACGCTCTAGCCAGGTGAGCTACAACCCCGATACGCTTAATTTATCAGAAATCAAAATATAAATCTAGGATTAATTCCTGAAAAAGCGAAAATAATTAGAATTCTCCGCCGCCGCATCCGCTGCAGCCACCGCCACAGCTTGAGCAGCTTCCGGAACATCCGCCGCCGCAAGAAGATTCATACGGCTCAAGCTCAGCTTCTGTCGGCTCGCGCACATCAACAATCTCAACGTCGAAGAAAAGCGGCTTTCCGGCAAGCTCGTGGTTTCCATCAACGGTAATCTTGTCGTCGCTGACTTTTGTAACGCGGACGACCATCGGGCCGGTCGGAGTCTCCGCCTGGAAGCTCTGGCCAACCTGAATTTCAAAGTCAGCGTCAAACTGGCTGCGTGGAACTTCCGCAACAAGCGCTTCGTTGTATTCGCCGTAACCGAGCGCAGGCTCAACTTCAACGTGCAGCTTTTCACCAGGCTCATGTCCTGTAAGTTTCGACTCAAGCCCCGGAATCAAAGTTCCCATTCCGTGCAAATATTCAAGCGGCTCGCCGCCGAGCGAAGAGTCAATCTGATTGTTGTCTTTATCTTTTAGAGTATAATGGATTTTCACCATTTTTTTGTCTTCAATTTTCATAAAATCTCCTGTCCAGAATATCTAGCATGTCTAGATCTAAATCTAGATTTAAGATATAGGAAAAACTGCATTTGTTCAAATGGAACTTTGCAATGAAATTTCAAAATAAAAAACACATTCAAACGGAATTTCTTTTCCGCTATAATTTTAAAAATGATTTTTTCACTTTTAAAAGATGATGATGAAAAATTGCGCGCTTTAATAGAAACTTTCCTTTTAGAAAACGAAGCAACCTGCGTTTCGCTTGTCTCAAGATTTCTAAAAAAAGACGCTAAAATTTATTTTGCAAAAGAAAAAGATAAAATCTATGCGGTTTTCTCTTTTTCAGCCGGACGGCAACTTCTTTTCCAAGTCAAAAAGGATTTGTCTTCTGATGAAAAAGAAATTCTCCGCATTGCAGTCGGAAAGGCGTTTGAATCGTATTTTTCACGCGCCTACAGCATTATGGGAACGCTCGCAGAATGCAATGTTATTTCAAAAATCGCGCAAAATCATTTTGTGAAAAATCCTGTTCACGCACAGGAATACAACCTTATGATTTTTGATGAAAAATCACACGCAGATTTTTCCGATGCGGACGAAAATGATATTCCCATAAAATGCTGCGGGATTTCTGATTTTGACAATCTTTTTCCTCTCCAAAAATCCTACGAGCTTGAGGAAGTTGTCTTTTCACCGCAAGATTTTAATCAAAATGCCTCAGAACTTGCTCTTAAGAAAAATCTGGCGCAGAAAAAAATCTTTGCGCTTGAGCAAAATGGAAAATTCATCTCAAAGCTTGCCATAAATGCGCGCGGAAAAAACTGCGTGCAGCTTGGAGGAATCTTCACGGTTCCGGAACTAAGAAAAAGAGGATTCGCGAAAAAGCTGCTTTTGTCATTCTGCAAAAAATATTGCGAACGCGGGAAGAAAACTGTTCTTTTTGTAAAAAAAACAAACCTGGCGGCAAATGAGCTTTATAAACGCTGCGGATTTAGGAAAATTGACGAATACAAAATTGTTTACTTTTAGTTTAGTTTTTAATCTTTAATATGCAAATCCCCGGAAATCTGATAGTATAGCAAGAATAAATGCTCCCGGAGCGAAACCGGCGGCAAGGTTCATAAAAATGCTTCGCGCTAGTGATATTTCTTTTTCTTATCCTGACTCAAAAAACGCCGCGTTAAAAAACGTGAGCTTTGAAATAAACAAAGGCGACTACGCGGTTATTCTGGGCACAAACGGCTCTGGAAAATCAACTTTGGCCAGAATAATGGCAGGATTTCTCTCTCCGGATTCAGGAAAAATTGAAACTGACAAAAATCTGATGACTGGAATTGTCTTCCAGTCGCCAAAAGAGCAGGTTGTCTCTGAAATTGTGAGCCATGACACTGCATTCGGGCCTGAAAATCTCGGGCTTGAAAAGTCGGAGACTGAGCAGCGCGTAATCGAAAGCCTTTCCGCGACAGATTTGCTCGACAAGGCGTTTAGCTCAACTTCAGCTCTTTCTCTCGGACAAACACAGAAACTTGCCGTAAGCGGAATTCTCGCCCTGCATCCTGACATTCTGATTCTGGACGAAGCGACGAGCATGCTTGACCCGGATTCACGAGCAGACTTGCTAAGCTTTATTGACGCTTCCCACCGCCGCGGTCAGACAATTGTCCACATCACGCACGATTTTAACGAAGTTCTGCGCGCAAACCACGTGATTGTCCTTGAAAAAGGGAGCCTCGCATTTGACGGAAGCTGCGCAGATTTCAAGGCGCGCAAAGATTTAATCCAGAATCTTTTCGGCGAGCCGATTCCAAAAAATCCGAGGCAAAAAACGCGCGCTTCGGACAACAATACAGAAAATCCTGTTCTCGTCCTTCAAAACATTTCATTTTCCTATAATGACGAGCCGACACAAAAAGAGCCAGAAAAACAGGAATCCAGCTGGTCAAAGAGGGCGGCAATAGAAAACTTTAACCTTGAGATTAAAAAAGGAACTTTAAACGCAATCACGGGACCTAGCGGAAGCGGAAAATCCACAGTTCTTGAGCTTGCGGCAGGGCTTTTAAATCCTTCCGCTGGAAAAATCTTCTGCGAAAAGAGGCCTGTTCTCGCCCTTCAGGACGCTTCATCCGCGCTTTTCGAGGCCTTTGCCGCAGACGATGTGGCTTTCGGGCCCAGGAATCTTGGAGTAAAAGGCAAAAAACTTAAAAATCTTGTCAAAGACTCAATGAATCTTGTGGGCCTTCCCTTTGATGAATTCGCCGACCGCGGAACATTCATGCTTTCAGGCGGAGAAAAACGAAAGCTCGCGCTCGCAGGAATTCTTGCTATGGACAGCGACATCATTCTGCTAGACGAGCCGACCGCGGGCCTAGATCCTGTAAGCCGCAGGAATCTGATGGAGCAGCTAAGAAAACTCACGGAAAGCGGAAAAACAGTTGTTTTCAGCACGCACAGAATGGACGAGGCGGATTTTGCAGACAGGCACATCGCAATGTTCCAGGGAAAAATCGTCTCGGATTCAGATGGCAAGCAACTTGTTTCAGAATCCCAAAAAGATGATTCCGGCAAGCTCAATCACCTAAAACTTCCAGAAGCGCAGAAACTTGAAGGGACAAGCTTTCTTGAGCGCCTTAGAAAAACAAAAATCTTCGGGGAAAATCCTGCGGCGCACAGAAAAAACATTTTCCAGAAAATCGGCGCGGTTCCAAAATACTGTATTTTTATCGCGCTTTTTGTCCTGTCGCTTTTGTTCAACAACGTTTCGCTTTCAGCGGCAATGGTTTTGCCATGCTTAATTTACGGAGCGCTTGCGGCTTTTCCTGCGAAAAAATATTTATCATCATTCCTGATAATTCTTCCATGGATGATTTTTTTCTGCGCATTCCAGCTGATAATTTCAATTCCTGCGGAAAATGATGTGATTTACGCCCAGCTCGGCTGGATTACAATCACAAAATCAAAGATTGCCGCCTGCATAAATCTTGTTCTTCATACATTCAGCGCGTTCTGCTCTGTCAGAGTTTTCATCTACTCGACTTCCGAGCGGGAATTCCTGGACGGAATCTCAGGGATTTTGCATCCGCTCGCGCTTTTGAAAATTCCAGTCAGAAGCGCAGTTGTGATTGTGGAAATTATTTTCCGCTTTATTCCGCTTTTGATTGAAGAGCTTTGCTCAATCGTAAAGACGCAGATTGTGCGCGGCGGGCTTGGAAAAGCGAAATCGCTGGGAGCAAAAATCAAGATTTTGCTTCCGCTTTTTATTCCGCTCATAATCCAAACTGTAAAACGCTCTGAATCACTTGCGGACGCGCTTACAGCGAGGAAATTCTAGAAGCAAGATGGAAAATTCTCTCTTTGCTTTTTTGCCGCATCCGTGCGGCAGACTTTATAGGAGATTTTTATTATGCAAAATGACTTTAATTTCTGTCCGGAATGCGGCGGAAAAAATATCCAGAATGTGAACAACAGAAAATGGCTCTGCCCTGACTGCGGATTTGAGCTTTACAACAATGTCGCGACGGCGGTCGGCCTTGTCATAAAAGACAGCGAGGGCAAAATCTTGTTTGAAAAGCGCGCGAAAGAGCCGCGCAAAGGATTTCTCGCGTTTCCTGGCGGATTTTCAGAGCCAGATGAAACTGCCGAAAAAACCTGCGAGCGTGAATGTTCCGAGGAAATCGGCGTAAAGCCTGAAAAGCTCAAATTTATCGCAAGCTATCCGAACACTTACGAGTTCAAAAATCTTGTCTACAAAACCTGCGACTTTTTTTTCGAGGCGGTTCTTCCAAAAAACGCAAAGCTCAAGGCGCAGGAAAGCGAGGTCCAGGGATTTGAATGGCGTTTTGCACGCACAAAGGAAGAAATAGAGAATCTTCCGCTCGCATTTGTGAGCGCGAAAAATGTTTTGAACAAACTTATTGAACTAAAGCCATAAAACAAATAAAAATTTGGAGAACCTATGAACTACAAACTTTTAATTTCAATTCTTGGAGGGGCGGCATACGTTGTTCTTCTCGCATCGTTTTTTGTGCGCCGGAAATTCGTCGTTCTGAACGCAGGAAAACTTCTGCTCAAGCTGCCGGGAAATGTCTCTGTCAAGGACATCGTGATTCTCGTTTTCGCCGCCGCGATGATTGCCGTAATCGCGCTCCGCAGCTTTGAAATCTATTTTGACGTGATGTTTGTCTGCGTCGCGCTTCTTGCCGAAGAAATCGCAATCCGCGAAATGATGGTTTCAAACAACGCAGGTGTCTACGAGAAAAAAATCCTTTATAGCTCCTATTCAATTTTTTATGATGAAATAGAAATGCTCCCGACGCTCGCCTACGAAAACGACGAGGACACGACCGGCGTTGACAAACGTTTCCTAAAAGTGATTCTAAAAAACGGAAAGCAGATTGAATTTGGATTTTCAGATGAAGAGACAAGGAACAAGGTTGTCCAGACAATTCTTTCAGCCGAGCCAAGATTAAAGCCGGAAAACTAAATAAAAAGGCTGGCCTTGAAAAAGACCAGCCGCATATATTTGAACGAGCCCCGGCTTTGCCAAGACAGGCCCGGAAAACAAAAAAGAGCCGCAAAGCGACTCTTTTTTGAAAAGGCGTCTACCAGAATCGAACTGGTGCATAACGGTTTTGCAGACCGCTTCCTTACCGCTTGGATAAGACGCCAAAGTGTATTTAATATACTATAAATCAAAATGTTTGTCTAGAGAGATTCATTTCGATATAATAAAAAAATCATTTTTATGAAAAAATTTTCCGCTTTCGCATTTTCCATAGTTCTTTTTGGTTCTCTTTTCCTGCCTTCAAAAGTTTTTGCGCAGGAACAAAACACAATTCCTGAAAATTCTGATTTTTGGAGCGACTTTCCATCTGACCAGCTCGCCGATTTTCTTGTCTCAAAAATGAGCGACGAGGAGCTTTTATCGCAAATCTTAATGTTCGGCTGGGCCGGAGCAGAACCAAGCGCGCTTTTAAATGACTGGGTTTCAAAGCGAGGACTTGGAAGCGTAAAAGTTTTTGGCTGGAACACAGACAACACGGAGCTTGTCGCAAAGTCTGTCAGCTCGCTGCAAAAAAAATCACAAAGCCGCCCTTTCAAGATTCCGCTTTTTGTCGCGACTGACCAGGAAGGCGGCTGGATCAGGCACGTAAAAGGCGACACTTCCGACACACCAGGCAACATGGCGATTGGAGCCTCTCAGTATCCGATTGACGCTTACTACAGCGGATTTTACATTTCCCGCGAAATCAAGGCGCTTGGAATAAACATGAACTTTGCTCCGACTGTTGATTTATACACAAACCATAATTCAAGCGTAATCGGACCGCGCTCATTCGGCGAGAACGAGCAGCACGCGGGCGTTTTAGGAAGCTCCTTTTCAGCAGGTTCTGTTGCGGCGGGCGTAATTCCGACGGCGAAGCATTTCCCAGGACATGGAGATACAAGCCTAGACTCGCACACAAAGCTTCCTCAGATCAACATTGACTTAAAAACACTTGAAAACCGCGAGCTGATTCCATTCAAGTATCTGATTGCTGAAAATATTCCGGCAATCATGAGCGCGCATTTGAGCTTTCCGCAGATTTTGCCGAGCGGTGAGCCGGCTTCACTTTCAAAATATTTTCTCACCGACATTCTGCGGAACGAGCTTGGCTACAAAGGACTTATAATCACGGACGACATGCAGATGGAAGGCGCGTGGGGCTACGCCGGCACAGTTTCAAAAGCTGTGAACATGGCGATTGAAGCAGGAAATGACATCATAATCTTTTCAAAAACCGCGGACTTCAATGACAGGCTCTGGACACTGAATCTTGAGCAGATGCAGTCAAGCGCAGAGTTCAAGGAAACTGTAAAAAAAGCGGCACGCAACGTGATTTATTCAAAGCTAAAGTACTTTAAAAGCGGAAACGCCGCCCCGCTTTATCCTGAAATTGAAACTTTGCACGAGAAAGTTCCCGACAGGGAAGGGCAGAAATTCTTTTTATCACAGGCCTGCCGCTCAATAACCGCGTACAAAAAAGGCGAGCTTCCTTATCATCCGAAATCTGGTGAAAAAATATTGCTCGCCGGGCAGAACCAGTTTCCTGAATTTTTTGATGAGGCAAAAAAACGCTATGGCGACTGCGCACAGTTCAAGTATGACTACGAGCTTGGCCCGAACCAGACTGACTGGATGAGCACAAACATTGAGGCAACGGCGCGGAGCTATGACACAATAATAATATGCGTGGCAAACGAGCGCAGCGCGCAGATTGCAAGCCATTTGAAAAACTCAGGAAAGCGCGTGATAATTCTTTCTGTCTTGTCGCCGGTGCCTGTCTTGGATTTTTCCTGGGCGGACACAATTCTGCTCGGCTACAGCTATTCTCCGTTCACATTCGACGCTTTGTTCGGCGCGCTGAACGGCGAATACGAGCCCAAAGGAACTCTTCCGCTCAATCTTAAAAGCTAAATTAAATCTAAAATTCAGGAACTTCCTTTTTCTTTGTGTATTTAAAGTCAGATGCGTGGCTGTTCGGAAGCTTGCCTTCTATTCTATCGTTCTCTTTTTGAATCTGCATTTTTATAAGTTCCTTGAATGCGTCCATCAGACATTCAGGCTCTGCATTTTTATCCGCGATTCCGGCATTCTGCATTTCTTTTATCAAGTAATAGCAAGTTTCAATCGTCGAGACACATTCCTCAGAAGGCTCGCGCTTAAATGTAAAAATCGATTTATATGAGCCTGAAAAGCTCAGCTTTGGCAGCGCCATGATATTCGAGCTTAGGCGTATCATCTTTTTTGAGCAGAACCACGTCGAGTCAATTATGATTGCAAGCAGTTTTTTTCCGCCGAGAGTTTCCTTGAATCCTTCCTTCTTGGAATTCCAGGCGTTTTCATCAGGATAAAGAAGAACCGGAAAATATTTCGGGTCGCTCAAGAGCTCGCACAATCTTTCATTTTTTGTAAAGTCAATTCCGACAAGAATTTCAGAGTCAAGAAGAGCCGCATGGGCAACTCTCCCGGTTCCAGTCCGCTGCCGCTTGGCTTCTTTCGGATGCATCAAAAAAACAAATTTTATTCCAGGATCAAACGGCTTTAGATATTTGCAAAGACAAGTTTCTTTTGGCCTGAAGCATTTATAGCAGAATTCACGCATTATATGATTATAGCAGAAAAGATTTATGATAAAAACAAAAAAAGCCATCCGCTTTTAGGAGGAATAAGCGGATGGCAAAAAATAAATATTGAAGCAATAAAACTCGCGGCAAGCTAAGCTGCCGCTTTCTTGCACTTTTATTTTGCTACATGGTTGTAGTCAGCTCCGACTCCAGCCAAATCAGCATTTGTAATCTTGAACAAATCTCCTAAATCAAAAACGCCGTCTTCCGAACGAGGAATTCTGTTGAATGAGCCGTCAGCATTGTAGCCGTTCGCCCACTTCGCAATATCCACATTAGCAAAAGAATCTTTTGTAGCTTCTTTGCCTTCGCCGTTTAATGACTTTGAACCGTTAAAGAAGAAATTTGTCTTAGAAGCCAAATTCTTTGCAAGGTCCGGAGCATTTTTTGGATCAAAATTATCTCCCATTCCGCCATTCATAGAAAGAACGCCGTCCGCAACAAAAGTTCTAGGATTTTTGTCAGCAGCGCCTTTTCCATAAAGAGAAACATTGTACCCAGCGTTTCCATAAGAAGTTACATGATCAAGAATAAGCGCCGGGTTGGAATTGCATGTAATTCCACTTTCGGTGTTTCCCCATGAAATTGAATTACGGAGAATATGCTTTACAGGGATTCCGTCGCCGCCCATCTTAAAGCCATTTCCATCGCCTTTTCCTGTAAGGTCAAGCTTAGTTCCGTTCGCATACGCAATACAGTTTTCAACAAGAACTTCGCCGATTGCTCCGGTTTCAACTTTAGAATACAAATCCCAGCCGTCATCAACATTATGATGAGAAACACAGTTTCTAAACACGTTTCCTTTTCCTGATGTCAGCTTAGAAGCAAATCCGTCAGCATTATTCTGGGCAGGATCACAGTTTCCAAATGACTCGCAGCCATAAACAAGATTGTCATGCGGCCACAAATCCGGAGAGTCTACAGAACGTCCTGAAATCTGAATTCCAGTGTCTTTGTTCAGATAAGTGTCCACCATAATAATTTCGTTATAGCTTCCGCCAATCTGCAAGCCTTTGCAATTTTCCGGAGAATTTGTAATGTCAATGCCTTCAATTGTCCAGTAATTGCCAAAGGCAGAGAACGCAGCTCCAGGAAGTCCTGTGAAACTGCTGAAATCAATAACCGCACGGTTTTTAGGATCAGCAGATTTCAAAGTCTTGCGTTTCTTTGCAGTTCCATCGTTTCCTCTTTCAATCTCAATAATCTTTGTCGGGAAATATTTTCCAGGAAGAAGAAGCGCAGTCTGGCCAGGCTGCAAATATTTTATTGCAGAATCCAGGTCGATAGGATCATCTTTTGTTCCTTTTCCAAAAATTGAGCCGTTGGTTGAAACATAAAGGTTCTTTCCTTTGAACACATTTGCAGAGACAGAATGAACGTAAGTTACACTCTTGTAGTTTTCCTCGTACTTGGCTAGCTCTGTATTGTACTGGGCGATAACTTGATTTTCGCCAGGTGCCCATTTATTCTCAGGAACAAACGTAACATTCCAGTCATTTGTTGAAGGAATCTTGATTTTAATATTTTTTCTGTAGTAAACATTCGCTTCTACAGGATCGCTGTCAATAACAACGTTTCCAAATTTATCTTCAATATGAACAGTTCCTTTCGCATTTGTAATCATTGCAAAAGGATAAGATTTTGAAGTGTACGTTGTCGGACAGTCGATTGTCACAGCGAGAGGAACAAGAGCCGGAGGCTCCGGAATGGCCGGCGGATCATTTTTTGGATCAGAAGTCTTGAACACAACATCGCTGAACGTAGCGTTGCAGCCACGTGCTACAGAAAATCCAACATAAATCCAGTCCGGATCAAGCTGAAGAAGCTTTATATTCTTTGAATCATAAAGAATATACTCCTCAACAGTTCCCTCGGAAGCAATCTTTCTTTTATAAATAGAATGATATCCAGTGTTGTCTTTCTTAAGTGTTACACGGTAAACATCGCCAGTTTTTACAGTATCAGAAGAATCATAGCTGAACGCTTCATAAATGCTGGTCGCCTTGTCTTTTACAGCCGCCTCGCCGTTAGCAATAATCTCGTCAGTAATGCCTGTTACGGCGCGATAGCCAAGACCATCTTTTACTTCTTTTTTAGCATCATTAACATGAGTTGTGAATTTCTTTACGACAATTCCAGTAGAGTTATTATAAGCAATATCAAGGCTAGAGCCGTCAACTCCGAGCTGGTCAAGCGCAAGAACGCCGAATCCTTCCTGTCCGTCAGGCATTGGGTTTATATAGTCAACTTTTACAGTGACAGTAAGCTCAAAATTCTCCTTGCGAGGATCAATCTTTGTATAATAGAAAGACATTCCATCAAAGAAAGACTCATATTTTCCGCCCTTGTCTATAATATTTCCTGATTTCGGATCATAAGTGCATGAATTAAGCTGGACTTTAAGATTGTCCGCATCAAGAATCTTGAAATTATTCAGCTCCGGCTTTGTCGATGTTCCGAACTCTGTGAAATTCCAAACACGCTCTGCCTCAGCGCGGATTGTTTTTTTAATCGAATCTGAATCAGAAGAATCATTTCCGCGAACCGCAGAAACTTTGAACGAAGCGACATCTCCAACTTTCAAGCCTTTTATTTCTGAAGAAAGAGAAGCCACAGCAGGATTAGAAGTTGTCTTGCCGTTTATTGTATAAGAAAGAACATATCCTGTCGCTTCTTTTACAGCTGACCAAGACGCTTCAATTGTTCCATTGCCCTTGTTAAGAACTGTCAGCAAAGGTTTTTCAAGCGGCAGTGAAAAAGCATATGCCACAGGCTCCGAGTCATGCGAAGCCGCCTCATTGTTTCTATATCCTTTTACAACGATTTTGTAATCTCCAGAACTAGAAAGCTCAATTGTCGCCTTTTTCGCTTTATTGCGTGTTTTTCCAACCTGAGCTGTCTTTGTTCCAACTCCTGGCGCAGAAACTTCAACAATCGCCTTGTCAGCGCCTGAATTATCTCTTGGCGTGTCCAAATCAAAATTTACAACAATTGATTTTGGATCTGATGAATCTTTTACAACCGAAGTGATTTTTGGATTTGCAACTTCGCTCCACGGCTTCCTTGAAGCCTGTGCAAAAACTCCTAACGCCATGTCAAAAAGAGCAGGCACAAGAACAATCTTAATAAGTGATTTTTTCACCATTTTCTCCTTATTAAATACTTTTTATAAATCTCATTTTACACAAAAAGCGCAGATTTCGAAAATCGAAAGAACTGCGCTTTTTGCTTTTATTAAAATTAAAATAAAATTTTATTTACTCAATAACAACTTGGTAGATATAAATTGTAGATTTAGCAGAAGTTACATAATAGTTGCCGTTTGCTGGAATTGAAACTGTTCCAGTAGAAATTTGTCCGCCAACGCCGCTATCAGCATTTACTGAAACAGAACCTATTACAGTTCCGTCTTCAGAGCAGACATTCGCAGTACGGCTGTCTGTTTTTGAACTAGACAATCCATAAACAGTCACTTTCTGTCCAGCTTCTGCAGAAAAAGTGATAGATCTGAAATCCGCTCCGCCGCCGCCCAGCTTTATAGCCTGTGTAAAAATGTCATCTCCGGCTTTTCTTTCGCTCTGCTTTATTTCAACATTTTTCTCTGGAGTCGCCTTGATTGCAAAGCCATCTTCAAGAGCTTTATCTTCTGTTAAAGTAGCAAGCTCCAAGTCATCAGCAGAAACATATCTCTCTGCAAAAACGCTCATTGTCATTGCCGCCGCGATTGCTGTAAGTGCCGCAATAATTTTTTTCATAGTAATCCTCCAGTTTCAGGCAAATTTGAACAACTCAGACTTGCCAACGTTCTTAAATCATAGAACAGATTTTTAATTAAAATGATACGGAAGAAATCGAATCTTCGTACGAAAATCAGTATAATCTATCGCTAAAATAAAAATCATACTGATTTTTTGAATTTTCCGTTTTTTGAGATTGTCAGAATATTTAAAAAATCAAGACAATCTTAGTTCTTAAAAACATTGTCCAGCCAGTCATAGGCAGTTTTCTGCTGCGCCGGCAAAAAGTCGTGGCTTCCGTCCTGCACAAGAATTGTCTGAAGATTTTCATCAGCCTTGTTAGCAGTCCAGATTTTATGCATTTTTGCGTACGCTTCTTCAGTTCCCGCAACAGGATTTACAGGATCGGCAGTTCCACCGATAAACATCATCGGCTTAGGAGCAGCAAGTCCCGCGACATCAGGATAATCAAGATAACGCGCGATAAACGGATGAAGCATGCTGAACGCGCTGTTTCCCTTGAGCTGTCCGTCGCCAATCTGCATATGGTTTACCATTGTTCCCATCCAGCAGACAGAAACACCCGCGGTAATGTCGTCGCTCAAAGCCGCAAGCTGCCATGAGCGGAATCCTCCCATGCTGAATCCAACGCAGGCAACGCGCTTTTTGTCAACTTGCGGAAGAGAATCGAGGAATTTAGCCGCGCGGACATCTTCCTGCGCAATAATTCCGGCGAAGCTCGTTCCCATGTTTAAAAGATTTGAAGCAAGCGACTGCTGAGAGCTTGTCTTGAATCCTTCAACAGAGCGGTCGCCCCAGCCGAGAGCATCAAAGCTCAATACAACATAGCCGCGTTTTGCAAGCTCGTCACCAGGGAAAGTTCCGTCAAAATATTTCTGAGACCATTTTACAGCTTCCTCAAGCTTTCCAGCGTCGGCAGGCTCAGATTCAAAAGGCTTGACCATTTTTTCCTTTCCAATTGAGAATTTTGAGCCATGGTCATGAAGCATAAGCGCGGCAGGAAATTTCGCGTTCTTATCATCTGAATCCGGAACCAAAAGAAGCGCCATTGTGCGTGTTGTGTCGCTGATATTGAAAACAACTTTCTGAGCTTTGTAGCCGTCGCGCTGTTCCTCTGCGATTACAACCATGTCGAACGGCTTTGTGTCCTCGTGCATTATGATGAGTTCTTTTGCTTTCGAAAGCCCAGCCTTCTTCCATTTTGCTGGCTTGCTTCCGTCTTTCCAGCCGAGAGGGAATGTCATACGTGCCTTCAGCTCCTCATAGAAAGTCGGCATGCAGCGGTCATTCGCGTTGATTTCCTGCTTTACGTAGTCAGTGCTCTGCGCAAATGCGGAAAATGCAAGCCCTGCAATAAATGCAAAAGAAGCAGATTTTATAAATTTTTTATTCATATAAAATGTTTTCCTCCAATAATGCAATTTTAAATGCATTTTTTTAAATTCGCAATTATAAAATATACTTTTATTTTGGATAAAAGTATAAAAAGTAATTTCTTCATCCGTCCGCAACCGTTTTCCACGCTTCGACAAGCCTTTCAAGAGAAAAACTTGCGTTCGCGGGACTTGTCGAAGGCAGCTCTTTTAACAAGAGGCAAAGCTCCGGGCTTTGATATTTCATAAAAAATTTTTCCGCGGTTTTTCCGTTCGCAAAAATCCTTCTGACCTTGCTTTTTTCCACAATCGATTTTATATCCGCCGGAACGACATTGCATATCGAGCTGTCGCTTGAGCCAGTAATTGTACATTCTTTTATCGCGTCGTAAATCGCAATCTTATGACGGAGCAATAAATCTTTCTTCTCTGAAATTTGGAGCGGCGCGCTTTCCGAAAAGACTGAGGCAAGGACTTTCCAAAAACGGTTGTGCGGATTTCCGTAATAAAATCCATCCGCGCGCGACGCCACAGATGGAAAGCTTCCGACAATCAGGACTGTTGAATTTTCATCATAAAACGGCTCAAAAGGATGGATTATGCGCTGCTTTGTCTTCGGGGATTTTTCCGCAGGATTTTTTCTCATGGCTTATATTTTTTATTATCAGGCCATAATGTGCAAGGGATTGGAATCTCGTGCGGTAAAATGCGTAAAAAAATTATCTTGTCTTATTCTTTTTCAAAAGATATTATTTTTTATCTATAAAATATTTTCTATTAAATCAAGGCATAAAAAATGACGGACATAAAATCAAATCTTAAAAACGTTCTTTCACAAATCCGCATGGCAGAAAAAGCTGCCGGTCGAAAAGAAGGAAGCGTGCGACTTGTCGCAGTATCAAAATTTCATCCGGCGCAGGCTGTGGTTGAGGCGTATGAAGCTGGTCAGACGCTTTTCGGCGAGAACCGCGTGCAGGAAGCAAAAGCTAAATTTGAGGAGCTCAGGACAGAGCATCCGGACTTTAATTTGGATCTGCACATAATCGGAAGCCTTCAGCGCAACAAGGTCAAGGACGCTGTAAAAATCGCAAGCTGCATTGAAAGCGTTGACCGCCTAGAGCTGATAGAAGAAATTGAAAAACAGTGCGCAAAAATTGGGAAGACGATTGAGATTCTCTTTGAGCTTCACACTGGAGAGGAGTCAAAGTCCGGCTATACGGACGAAAGCGCGCTTGAGGATTCAATCAGGAAAATCGCGGAAGGACAGTTCCCTCACGTTATCACAAAAGGATTTATGACAATGGCTCCGAACACTGACGACACTGAGCGGGTTAGAGCGTCATTTATCCAGTGCAGAGAAACACGCGAAAAGATGGCGGAAAAGTTTCCAGAGCTTGACTTTAGCGAACTGAGCATGGGAATGAGCGGCGACTTTAAGATTGCGATAGAAGAAGGCGCGACGATTGTCAGAATCGGCACTGCGATTTTCGGCGAACGTGATTACGGAGATTACAAAGAGCCTTCAAAGTAGCGAAGACTTTGGAGTCATTTTTAATCATACCAGGAAAAATATCTATACAAACTTTTTATTCTAAATTAGACTTTTAATTGGAAATGCCCGAATTTAAGGCGGAAGTCTCCCGGACTCTATCAGCATTTGCTGAATAAAATTTTGGGAAGCGCGACTATGACACTAGAACTTGTGATTTCAGTTGTTACTTGCGTTGCAACTGTTGCAGGAACTGTTATAGCGGCTCTCACTTACTTGAAAAATAAGAAAGAGTAAAAAATAAAGCCGCCCTAAGTTTTCTACACGACGGACGGCTTTTTGCAAAAAATCGTGGAGACAACCCAAGATTCGGGCGTTTCCTTCTCTAAATATAACATACAGATTGCACGAAGTCAAATATCCGCTCTTGTTGAAACCGCGCGGGCAAAACATTACTATCGTTATTAACAGGAAATCATGATGAAAAAACTTTCTGAAATTATCAAGAACATTGAATATGAGTCCGTCGGTTCTGACGGAAAGGCAAAAGTGCCGTTCAAAGACGCAGAAATTTCAAGCCTTGCTTTTGACAGCCGCGACGTAAAGCCTGGGAGCCTTTTTTTCGCGCTCCCGGGAACGCACACGACAG
Source organism: uncultured Treponema sp. (assembly GCA_964538245.1). GTDB lineage: Bacteria > Spirochaetota > Spirochaetia > Treponematales > Treponemataceae > Treponema_D. The sequence goes on along the minus strand of CAZIFO010000022.1, from coordinate 1,135 downwards.
GAAATGTTTTTATTTCCGCGGCTATAAAAAACGGCGCAGCGGCAGTCATCTTCCAGGATAAGATTGATTCGCCTTCAGATCGCAATGACGTTGTTTTCATAAAAGTTGAGTCGGCGCGGCGGGCAATGGCGCCTGTGGCGACGGATTTTTTCGACAATCCTTCAAAAAAGCTCGCAGTAATCGGCGTTACAGGAACGGAGGGCAAATCCTCAACAGTGTCGTTCATATGGCAGCTATTAAGGCTTACAGGCCACAAGGCCGGATTTATCAGCACGGTGCAGTTCTCGCTCGGCGGCGAAGCGCAGGCAAATCCTCAGCACACGACAACGCCGGAAGCTCCAGTTATCCAGAACTATCTTAACGAGATGGTTAAGAACGGCTGTGAATACGCGGTTGTAGAGACTTCGTCGCACGGACTTTCTGAAAAGCTCAACCGCACAGGAAACATCGACTTTGATGTCGGAATCTTTATGAACGTAACCCTTGAGCATCTTGAATTCCATAAGACTTTCGAGCAGTACAGGTCTGACAAGGCGAATCTTTTCAGAAAGCTCGACCAGAACAGCCACGAAAAGACAATTCTTGGAAAGAAAGTGAAAGTTCCAAGCTTTGGAATTGTGAACCTTGAGGATCCGAGCGCAGAATATTTCATCAAGGCCACAAAACAGCCTGTTCTTGGATTCACAACAGAGGGAAAGGCTGGAAAATCCGCCGCGGAGGGAGCAAGCGCGCCTGTTCTGCCGCCGGTCCCTGCCGGAATTCCTGTTCTGTACGCGAAGAACATTGCGAGCGCGCGCTACGGCCTTACATTCGACATGAGCGAGCCTGGAGCCGTTGACGGACACTCAAAGCCGATTCCGCGCAAAGTTTTCCACGTAAAGTCGCATCTTCCAGGCGCGTTCAACACATACAACCTTATGGCTTCTATTGAAACCGTTTCGCGCCTGACAGGAACTCCGATTGAAGAAGTCGCCGCAAAGGTCGAGAACCTTGTTCCTGTAAAAGGCCGCATGACTGTTATTGACGAGGGGCAGCCGTTCGAGCTTATTGTTGACTATGCGCACACGCCATCAAGCTTCGAGACGATTTTTCCTCCGCTTAGAAGACGCTGCTCAGGCAAGATGATTTGTCTTTT
>CAZIFO010000021.1:0-41113 GCA_964538245.1 uncultured Treponema sp. | reverse complement strand
GCAATGCAGGCTGAAATTTTATCCTAGAGTCAAAACTCGAATTTAGGGCTATTTATTAATCGTAGGAAAATACAAGCAAGAACATTTTTTCTTAGTCAGCTTTCAAGAATCTCAATACAAAGCTCATTTACAGCTACACTTCAACTTCACCGTCCGTTCAAGTATCACTCTATCGTCCGTTCGACCAATACTTGATCGTCCGTTGTAGTACTACTTGAACGTACGTTGCACCACTACTCGAACGGACGTTCGAGTAGTTCGAAAACAGTACTAAGCGCAAAAAATACCGGCACATTTCTGTGCCGGCAATAAAAAGATTACAAAAAAGAAAAAAACGCAGGCACTTTGAGCTGTCCGCTTTCCATGCCTGCAGGCAATTAAAAAACTATACTACAGCAAAGCTACCGTAGACAGCGGTCTGCGGCTCTTTTCTGAACAGTGTGTTTCCGCCCATGAACTGGGTTACAATCTTTATCCTGTAAGTCCCAGCCTCAAGCTCTTGGGGAACAACACAGGCTATCCGCCCCTGAGTGTTGATTCCAAGATCTTTAGCCTGAAGCATTACGGTTTTAGCGCTGCCGTCAACGCCTTCAAAATAAAGGCCGACATCCGCGTTGTCACCGCAAACCTTGATGTTTGTCCCCTTGATTTCAAGGAATCCGCCTTTTGTAAGGGCGTTTTCTGACAGTGACTTCAAGTCTTTTACTTCAGTGATTTCAGGTTTTCTTGAGTTTCCCTGCCGTATCACGACAGAAGCCTTGGCGAAAAGTTTTTTCGCATCGGGCTTTGCATGGGATGAAATCTCTATAGAATGTTTTTCATTAGAGAACTGCTCAGACTCCGAACTGAACGGACCTTTTACGGAAAGCTGATAGCGGTTTATTCCGTCGTCCACGATGAAAGACTGCGCAAGGCGTGTAAGCTTTACGTTTCTTTCATTTTCAAGGTCTTTTAGAATCTGCTCTTTTGACCTTCCGTTTGCAAGGCCTGCGGAAATAAGATCATCCGCGACAAGCTCGTCGTCACAGACGCCGAGTATAATAGTCTTTGCGTGATAAGCTGCGCCTTCGCTTTTATCCTGCATAAAGTTGTTCGGATAAAGCGCCACCGGCAGAGTCATAGTATTTTTTTCTGAATCTTTACTTTGTAAGATAATTAATTCCATATCTTATCCTTTTATATCTGTAGAAGTTCCATGCAATATCTCTGTTGCACGTCGTCTACGTAAACGTAATAACTGTGACAAGAATTTATATATCTCTTGATATAAACCTTGATTTGCCCTGTAAAAATCCTCCGCAAAAACTTTGCAGACTCTTTTTACGTCTTGTGCCGTTCTTAGGCGGCGGTCATGCTCATTTTTTGATTCGCCTCCTTGATTTCAAAGATTTAATTGTCTTCTGTTTATCTTACGCAATATCCACTTTCTCCCTTTCTGGCCGAAAGCGCCTTACAAGCACTGAAAAATCCAGCTTTACAAGAGCGTTTCTCCATATCCGCGGCATTTTTCCCGCCGCTTAAGGGGATTATAGACATTGTCCTTATTTATGAACCAGACGTTCAGCGTAAACAGGTGCAACTAATACTTTGTCATTATACAGCGACGAACAAGTTTCTGTCAATTGATAAGAAAAACTAAATCTTTATCTTCTCCACGCTCTGCTCAGCCGTCCTGACTTCTTCAACTTCCTCAAATTTCAGGTCAAAGCGCATTGACATTCCTGTAAGCGTTGACTGGACTGTAACCTGCCGGCGTTTTCTGTTCACGCGGACTACATTTCCCTCAAATCCGACCAACGGGCCTGAAACAGCTTTTATCCTCTGCCCAGGGAGAAATTTCACCTTTGAAACGCCCCACATCTCGCCGTTACGCAGGAACAATTTTAGCTCGTCAAGATCGTTTCCGCTTATCTCTGTCGGATTCTGGTTGTCGTGAAGAATTCTGCAGAAGCTTTTTATCTTTTTTATAATCTGGAAAAACTCAGGCGTAAGCTCCTCAACCTCAAAAAAAACATAGCCTGGAAATATTGCGCCTGTGAACCAGCCGCGCCTAGGCGTAAAAAGCCTGCGCTCAAAAAAGAAGAAGCTTGATGAAGGAAAAAGCTCCCTTGTGGCCTGCTCCGCGTCATTCTTGAATTTTTTCTCATCTCCAGTAAGAACCATTGCGCAGTAGAATTTCATCGCCAGCCAGACCTTTTTTTTAGTTTATCAAACGTTAATACAAATGTTATTACAAAATTGTATACAGATTCGCCGATTTTTTCAACAAGAAGATATTTTTCTGCGCGGCGCAAAAAAAAGGCGCGCTCCATTATGGAAACGCGCCTTTCGTTTATGAACAGATAGAATCTTTCACAAGCTATTTGTTTTTCGCCTGCTCTTCGATTGCGTCGATGTAAGAAAGATTAAGTCTTCCCATCTTGTCAACCTCAAGAAGCTTTACAGGAATCTGCTGTCCCTCGTGAAGAACGTCAGTCACTTTCTCAACTCTCTGTCTTGAGAGCTTTGAGATATGGCAGAGGCCTTCTTTTCCAGGCAGGATTTCGACAAACGCGCCGAAGTCCATGATTCTTTTTACAGTTCCGTTGTAAATCGCGCCGACTTCAGGATCCTCGCAGATTCCCTTGACAGCAAGCTTAGCTTCCTCAGCGGCTTTTCCTGTCTTTCCGTAAATCTGCACGGTTCCGTCGTCCTCAGTGTTGATTGTAACGCCGTACTGAGCGCAAAGAGCCTTGATGTTCTTTCCGCCAGGTCCGATCAAAGCGCCGATCTTGTCCGGAGCAATCTTCATTGTAAGAATCTTCGGAGCGTAAGGGCTGATTGGCTGAGGCTTGTCGATGCATTTCTCCATGATTGAAAGGATATGCAGTCTTCCGGCCTTTGCCTGGGCGAGAGCTTCCTTCATAATCTGGGTTGTAACGCCCGCAATCTTGATGTCCATCTGGAATCCTGTGATTCCGTCTTTTGTTCCGGCAACCTTGAAGTCCATGTCGCCGAGATGGTCTTCCTCGCCCAAGATGTCAGAAAGAATCTTGTATCTTCCGTAAGGATTGTCGCCCTCAGGCTCTGTGATAAGTCCCATCGCGATTCCGGCGACCATTTTCTTCATCGGAACACCGGCGGCGAGAAGCGAAAGACATCCGCCACAAGTTGAAGCCTGTGAAGAAGAGCCGTTTGACTCCATGATTTCAGAGACAACGCGGATTGTGTAAGGGAACTCAGACATTGGAGGAATCATCGGCGCCAGAGAACGGCGCGCAAGGTTTCCGTGTCCAATCTCGCGTCTTCCGGTTGTAAGACGTCCAACCTCGCCTACTGAATATGGAGGGAAGTTGTAGTGAAGAATGAAGTTCTCGCTTCTTTCTCCGTCAATGTCGTCGAACACCTGGGCATCCATCGCGGTTCCAAGAGTTGTAACCGCGAGAGACTGAGTTTCTCCGCGTGTGAACAAAGCAGATCCGTGCGGACGAGGAAGAACATTGACCTCGCAAGTAATCGGGCGGATTTCGTCGCATTTGCGTCCGTCGATTCTAAGGCCCTTGTCAAGAATGCTTTTTCTAAGAAGATGATACTGAATATCATCAAAGCAAGCGTCAAAAAGCTTTTTCTGGATTTCGTCAGAAAGCTGCTCAGCGTAATGCGAAGCGACTTCCTCTTTCGCAGCGGCAATAGCTTTTCCGCGGTTCATCTTTCCGTCCTGGAAGCAAGCTTTCTCAAGAAGCGGAGTCGCCTCAGCGACAATCGCGTCCTTGTTGGCAAGCTCAACATTCAACGGAGCGAGCGGAAGCTTCTCTTTGCCGCATTTTGCGACAAGCTCTTCCTGAAGCTCACACATCGCAGTGATAAAGCCCTGGGCCTCATCAAGAGCGCCGAGCATGACTTCCTCGCTCACCTCGTTCGCGCCGCCCTCAACCATTGTAAAGCCGTCTTTTGTTCCGGCGACAACAATCTCAAGCTGAGCTTTTTCCTGCTGCTTGAATGTAGGGTTGATTACGTACTTTCCGTCGATGTAAGCCACACGGGCAGCCGCAACCGGTCCGTGGAAAGGAATGTCAGAGATTGAAACCGCCGCTGACGACGCGATTACCGCGAGAATGTCAGGCGGATTTACGCCATCGGCAGAAACACAGGTCGGAACAATCTGGATCTCGCGTCCGAACGAAGGCTCGAACAGAGGGCGCATAGGACGGTCGATAAGGCGGGAAACCAAGATTTCCTTGTCTTTCGGTCTTCCTTCGCGCTTGATGAATCCGCCCGGGATTTTTCCAGCCGCGTAGTATTTTTCGTTGTATTCTACTGTTACAGGAACAAAGTCCAGCCCTTCCTTTACTTCGGAAGAGGCACAGACAGTGGCGATGACAGCTGTTCCAGCGTACTGGGCGTAAACACAGCCGTTGGCCTGTTTGCCGATTTTTCCGCTTTCAATAATCAGCTCGTCATTGCCGATTTTTTTTGTTACTCTTGTTACCATCTATGCGCTCCAAAGTTATTTGCGGAGGCCAAGTTCTTTGATAAGAGCGCGGTATTCTTCAAGATTTGTCTTCTGGAGATATTTCAAAAGAGCGCGGCGTGAACCGATTACTTTAAGAAGCGCTCTCTTTGCTCCTGTGTCTTTCGGGAAGTTGTTCTCATGAACTGTGAGCTGCTTGATTCTTTCAGTCAAAAGCGCGATCTGAACTTTTGTGTTTCCTGTGTCAGCTTCATTTGCTCCGAATCTGTTAACGATTGAAGATTTTGTTTCTTTTGTAAGTGCCATATACTTACTCCTTAAAAATTATTTTTCCTCTGGGTAACCAAAATTTATTATCCTGACAAATCCGCTGATTAAATTATCAGAAAATGCGAGGTGAAGTGCCCCATCTTCTAATGTACAATCAGCTCTGTATGCCTGGATTTTTGCTTCACCAGATTTTGAACTGTTTGATATCACGTCTGCCGTGACTTTATATTTTCCATCCGGAGGAATAAGACGTTTGTGCCTTATCTCCGCGGAAATCTCTATTTTCTCTCCGCTGCTTTCTTCATTTTTCCAGTACAAGCCTGAACAGTCATAAGCAAACGGCGATGAAAGCATATCTTTTACTTCGTCAAAGCGTTTTTCAAGAACATACTTCCGTATCCTTGAAGAACTGACTTTCTCGCCCTTGTACATGACAGAATCTATCGTGTCAAGCTTAAATCCAAGAGCAAGGGCAAGCTCCGCCATCATGTTCATGTCGGTCTGGCCTTTGTAGCCGCAATGGAAATCTTTTCCCTCGGCAAGATATTTCAAGCCGCATTTTCTTATCATTATATGAAGAAAATCACGTCCTTTCAGTTTACTAAATTCATCAGAAAAGTCAACATTGACAACAAACTTGAATCCTTTATTCGCAAGGCTTTCAAGCTTCTGGGAAAGGCTCACGACATCGCCGACATAATGCTCCGGGTCTTTTATCGCGCGCAAGGATTTTGTGAACGTAATCACGCCAGGAACAAGCTCTTTCTGCGCAAAAACCGCGTCGAACAAGGCCTGGTGCCCAAGGTGAGAGCCGTCAAAGCTACCGATTGTAGCGGCTGTTCCTTTGTTTTTAAAATCTTCGTCAAACCTGCCGTTTTCAATCTGCTCCCAGCTGTAGATTTTCATTCCGCTAGATTTTTCCTGCCTTGGAATTACAAATCCGTACTTGAAGACTTTTCCAGTCTTTTCCATGCAGCCGGCAAATTCAGCGTCAGGATAAAAAACTGCGATTTTCTGATTCTGGCTTTTAAGAAGATTCTGCGCCTCGCCGCTGCAGCTAAAGTAAAACGAGCGGAAATCAATTTTCCGTCCGTTCTTGAAATTTTCCGCCGAGGCAAAATTCAAGACAGCTGGAACCATTTTGCAGAACCGCGCGCAGTCAAAATCAAATTTCTTTAAGTTTCCACGGATTTTTTTCTGCGTCTCTTCGTCTGCCTTTTTGTCTTCCTCAGTTTTTTCAGATTTTCCGCCGGCTCCAAAATCAAGGGGAACAGGACTTGAAACAAGCTTTGAAATTGTAAAGTCAGAAAGTTTTTCAGCGTCAACAGCGTCCTTTAAGCTGTAAGGCCCAACGTTTGTCCGCCTCAAAGCGCGCAGGTGGCCGGCGCTGTTGCAGGCAAGAGCAATGTCGCGGGCAAGAGAGCGGATATAAGTTCCCTTTGAGCAGGAAACTTCAATCAGCGCGTATTTATCGTAAAAATCAAGAAGATTTATAAAATTAATTCTGACTTTACGAGGCTTTATTTCAGCCGTTTTTCCGTCGCGGGCAAGGTCGCTCAGGCGCTTTCCGTCAACATGCAGCGCGCTGTAAAGCGGCGGAACCTGGTCAATCTCGCCGGTAAAACGCGGAAGCACATTTTTGACTTCATCTTCGGTCGGGATTTTTGCTGTTTTTATGATTTTTCCAGAAGGCTCAAGCGTGTCGGTTTCAGAGCCGAATTCAACGAGAGCCAGATAAGTCTTGTCGAAATTTGTAATAAAAGGAACAAGCCTTGTAAGGCTTCCCGACAGGACGACAAGAAGCCCGTCGGCGAATGAGTCAAGCGTGCCTGTATGACCGACTTTTGTCGTGTTCAAGGCGCGCTTGACCTGAAAAAGAGAAGAAAAACTTGTGCGCCCGCTCTGCTTCGCAAGAAGAACAATTCCGGACGACGAAATATCACTGTTTCGGTTCTTTTTCATCTTCCGGTTCTGTCTCCGGTTCTTTAGAAGCCTGCTCAGCGTTTTCCGCGGATTTTTCCGCAGCTTCCAGGCGGTTCAGCTTGTTCACCATGTCAAAGCCTTCCTTTATGCTGTTGTCCACAACAAAGGTGAGCTTTGGAAACTGGCGGATAGTCAGCTTCTTTGCGATTGACGACTGGATAAAGCCCGCCGCGCTGTTCAAGCCCTCGACTCCCTTGCGTATCTGGGACTCGCTCAAAAAGCTTGAGACATAAACTGTCGCATAGGCAAGGTCTCGCGCAACTTCAACTCTGTTTATTGAAAGGAAAGTTGAGACACGCGGATCTTTTACTTTCTGCTTCATGATAAGCTCGGAAATCTCCTCGCGGATTTGCTCTCCGAGCTTCAACATTCTATACTGGCCCATTTTTATTCCTTACTTGTTCACCACGGATGGCGAAATAGTCCGGTAAAAATACAAGGAAGTATTTTTATCAGACCTCCTCAGTTTTAGAAGCAGCGGCTGCAGCTTCGGCAGCGGCCTTTTTCGCCTGAGCCTCAGCTTCCTTTTCCTTTGCTATGCTGTCGCCGAGTTTTCTTGCGACTTCAACATACTCAAAGGCCTCAAGAGTGTCGCCTTCCTGAATGTCCTGCCAGTTTTCAAGTCCGACACCGCATTCAAATCCGTAGGTGACTTCCTTAGCATCATCCTTAAAGCGCTTGAGTGAAGAAACTTTTCCAGTGTATTTAACAACACCGTCGCGGATAAGGTTGATATTGCTTGTGCGCTTGATAACGCCGTCTGTGACGTAACATCCAGCAATAACGCCGACTTTCGGAACACGGAATGTGCTGCGGACTTCGCAGGTTCCAGTGACTTCCTCTTTTGTGTCCGGCTTGAGCATTCCTTCCATTGCCGCTGTGATTTCCTCAACGCATTTGTAGATGACGTTGTATTTTCTAATCTCAACTTTTTCCTGCTCAGCAAGAAGCTTAGCCTTTGGAGTCGGGCGCACATTGAATCCGATGATAATCGCGTTCTCGTCGGCAGCGGCGAGAGTGACATCAGACTCGTTGATTGCTCCGGCTGAAGAATGGATAACATTCAGGCGGATTTCAGGAGTTGAAAGTTTTTCAAGAGACTGTTTGAGAGCCTCTGCAGAACCTTGCAGGTCCGCCTTGATGATAACCTTGAATTCCTTGACTTCGCTCGCCTCGATTGTTGAGTAGAGGTTGTCCAAAGTAACTTTCTTGACAGCCTTGGCATCCTCAAACCGCTTGAGCTCCTGGCGCTTCGCAGAAATAGCGCGCGCCTCTTTCTCGCTTTCTGTAACCTGGAAAGGATCGCCTGCGTTCGGCATATCATCAAGTCCAAGAACTTCAACAGGCATTGAAGGGCCTGCCTCTGTAACCTTTTCTCCGCGGTCGTTGAACATAGCGCGCACGCGTCCTGAATAAACGCCTGCGACAAAAGGATCACCGATCTTAAGTGTTCCGCTAAGAACAACGATGTCAGCTACAACACCGCGTCCCTGGTCAACGCGAGACTCAATGATTTTTCCTTCAGCGCGTGTATGGATAGGAGCCTTAAGCTCAAGCATCTCAGCCTGAAGAAGAATAGCGTCGAGCAAATCATCGATTCCAATTCCCTTGAGAGCTGAAATCTTGACATACTGAGTGTCTCCGCCCCATTCCTCAGGAGTAAGGCCCTGTTCTGAAAGCTGCGTCATTACACGCTCCGGGCTTGCGTCCGGCTTATCAATCTTGTTGACAGCGACAATAATCGGAACTTTCGCGTCTTTCGCATGGCTCAAGGCTTCAAGAGTCTGAGGCATAACGCCGTCGTCCGCCGCGACAACAAGAACAACAATATCTGTAATCTGTGCTCCGCGCGCTCTCATCATTGTGAAAGCCTCGTGGCCAGGAGTATCGAGGAAAGTGATTTTTCCTTTCTTTGTCGTAACCTGGTAAGCACCGATTTTCTGTGTGATTCCGCCAGCCTCGCCTTCCGCGACATGCGAGTTGCGGATTGCGTCGAGAGTCTTTGTCTTTCCGTGGTCAACGTGTCCCATGACAGTGACAATCGGAGAGCGCGGCTGCAAGTCATCGGCTGTTCCCTTGTCGCTTGCAATGACAGTCTCGTCATAAAGAGAAACAAGGTGAACTTCGCAGCCATACTCAGAAGCGAGCAAGGTCGCAGTGTCGCTGTCGATTGACTGGTTGATTGTGACCATCATGCCCATGCCCATAAGCTTGGCGATAATGTCTCCAGCCTTGAGGTTCATCTTCTTTGCAAGATCAGAGACTGAAATTGTCTCCATTATATCGATAGACTTTGGAACAACGCTTGCCGGAGTCTGCTGCTTCTTCTTGTAAAGCTCCTCTTCGTCAAAAAGCTCTTCCTTATCCTTTCGCTTTCCGTAATCCTGCTTCTTGCCTTTAAACTGCTTTTTTGCAGGAGATGATGGAAGCGGAGCGCCGCCGCCAAAACCGCCCCCGAATCCGCCGGGTCTTCCGCCGCCGAATCCAGGCCTGTTTCCGCCCTGGCCGTTGTTTCTGTTGAATCCGCCCTGGCCATTGTTGTAGCCGCCGCGGTTATATCCGCCTTGTCCATTGCGGTTAAATCCGCCGCTCTGGCCGTTATTTCTGTTGAATCCGCCCTGGCCGTTGTTGTAGCCGCCGCGGTTGAATCCGCCTTGTCCATTGCGGTTAAATCCGCCCTGGCGGTTTCCGTCGCGCTCACGGTTCTGATAGCCTTCGCGGGCCTGAGTTCCTGTGAATCCGCCGTTTCCGCGCTGGCCGTTGTTGTTGTAGCCGCCGCGGTTATATCCGTCGCGGTTGTAGCCGCCTCTAAATCCGCCGCGTCCGCCGGAAAGATTTCCAGCCTTTACGTTCGGGCGGGCAGAATTAAGCTCAAACGGACGGTTTGAAGAACGAGGACGCTGTTCAAATGACTTTGAACCAGCCTGTCCGCCGAACGTTTTCTGCGCAGCAGGCTTCTGCTCGCTTGCAGAAGGTGAAGCAGACGAAACAGAGGCTGCAGATGAAGCCGCCGCAGGTGCAGCAGGCTTCGCTGCCTCAGGGGCAGCAACAGGAGCTTTTGGCTCTGCAGCTTTTACAGCAGGCTCAGTTTTCGGAGCCGCAGCAGGAGCCTGGACAGCCTTCTTTACGACAGGATGAACTTTATTCTCGCTTCCTTCAGGCTTTCCGCCTTCTTGAGAAACATTCTTTTTCTTTATAACTACAACGCGTTTTTTTACGCCGCCAGCAGCCTGGCCCTCAGGCTTTTTCTGCTCTGCGTTCTCAGGCTTCTGTTCCGGCTTCTTTTTTCTTAAAACAAATTCTGGTTTTTTCTCAGCTTCTTCCGCCATATTTTCCTATTATTCCTCGTCCTCTTCAAATTCAAGCTCAACACCACAATTTGGACATTTTGTCATATCAAGCGTAATCTTTGCGCCGCACTCAGGGCAGAAATACTCTTCTTCCGCCGCGTTCCCGCCAGAAGCCTCTCCATTTCCTGACTCAGCAGGCGCCTCATCTTCCTCAACAAACTCAAATGTGTTGCTGATAATATCATCCACAGCCTTCAAATCTTCATCAGAAACGCCTTCGACATTCTTCAGCTCGCCATTCTCGTATGCTGTTGCAAATTTCTCAATATCATCAAATCCGGCTTCCTTGATTGCCGCAGCAACCTCAGGCTTAACGCCAGGAAGCTCAGAAACTTTTGTAATATCCTCGTAGTTGACTTCGCCAGCAGGCTCTTCAGAAGAATTGTTGAACAGCGCATGAGCCGCCCTTGAAGTAAGCTCTGAAAGATCAAGATCCGCCGCCTGAGCCTCTGTCTTAACATCAATGCTCCAGTCGCACAAACGGTTTGCAAGGCGCACGTTCTGTCCGGATTTTCCAATCGCGAGGGAAAGCTGCGACTCCTCAACAACCGCGAGAGCCTGTTTCTTATCCTCGTCAAGAATATAAACGTTAAGGACTTCAGCCGGAGAAAGCGCATTTTTAATGAACACGCGAGGATCATCGTCCCATCTAAGGACATCGATTTTTTCGCCCTCAATCTCGTGGATTACGTTCTGGATACGGATTCCTTTAAGTCCGACACAAGCTCCGACCGGATCAACATCCGCCTTGTTTGAAACAACTGCAATTTTTGTTCTGTAGCCGGCATCGCGCACGCATTTCTTAATTTCAACAGTCTTGTCCTGAAGCTCCGGAACCTCAAGCTCCAAAAGGGCCTGGACAAGCCGTGGATCAGCGCGGCTAAGAACAAGCTGAACTCCTGAAGAAATCTTCTTTATATCAGTGATAAAAGCCTTGATTCTGTCGTTCTTCTCGTAATGCTCGCGAGGAGACTGGTTCTTGACAGGAAGATATCCCTCAACTTTTCCAAGGTCAACGTAAATGTTTCCATTATATTCGCGCTGGAAATATCCAAGAATAATCTCGCCTACTTTGTCTTTATATTCATTGTAAAGATTGTCCTTGAAAGACTCGTTCAGACCTTTGTGTGTCTCCTGCTTTCCGATTGAAACCGCAGAACGTTCAAAGTCCTTCGGATCGATTATGATGTCAATTTCATCTCCAAGCTCACATTCCGGAGAAAGTTTCAAGGCATCCTCAAGCTCAATTTCTGTAACAGGATCGTAAACTCCGTCAACGATTGTCTTTCTCGAAGCCACTGTGACATCAGACATATCATCTGCAAAAGTAACGATGCAGTTGTCCGCAGTTCCAAAAGTTTTTTTGTAAGCAGCCTTCAAAGTATTTTCAATTGTCTGTTTAACAGATTCCACGGAAACGCCTTTTTCCTGAATCAGTTCCTGGATTGCCTCCGCCATTTCTGACATTTGGAGCCTCCTAAAAAATTTTAAAGATGTATAAATTTTGCCTTAGCAATTTGATCAAAAGGAATGTTCTTTTGCTCGACAGAGCCGTCATCCTTTTTTATCTCAAGAACAAGCGACTTGTCGTCGGAAGAAACAAGCTTTCCGCCGATCCAGTCAGTTGTGTCTTTGTCGAAAATTCTGATTTCGCGGCCGGTGAACAAAGCGAATTCCGCCGCGTTCCTGATATTCCGCTCCATTCCAGGCGAAGAAAGCTCCATGTAAGTGTTGTCAGTTCCGAGCATTTCCTCAAGGGCTTCAAGAAGAACCTTGTGAACGCGCGAGCAGTCGTTCACGCTGATGTTTTTTGAAGGATCATCGCCGGTGATTGTCGCGTCGATTTTTACAACGCCGTTCTGCGGAGAAATCTTAAGCTCTACAAGATGAAAACCTAGCGGGCTTACAATTTTCTCGCACTCAGTGTAATGAGGATAAGAATCCAAAGATATAAAATCCATTTGCTTCCTAATTTCCGAATATCCAGCATAAAACAAAAATGGACCCGTTTTTGCGGATCCATTTAAATACTAAATATTCTAAATGTTGATTTTATATTATCATTTAAATAGATATGCGTCAAGAAGATTCATCTAAAAACTGCGTTTTTTTACGACATATCCAAAATAGCCTTTTGATTTTAGAAGCTCTTCGACTTGTTCAAGATTTTCAGACGGAATTTTTCTGATTACAACGCGGACAACAGAATCATCATTCTTAAGCGTCTGGAAAACGACATCAGAAAACCCGTCCTTCAAGAGCTTTTGCGCAAGATTGTTCGCGTTCGACCTGTTTGAAAACGAGCCGACCTGAATATCCCACAAAGAAGATGATTCCTGGACTTTTATGTGATTTGAAAAATCAGCGCTGTAGGCAATTCCGGCGATTTGGCAGGCTTTCCGCGCGGTCTGCTCGCTTTGCTTCGTGTTTTTTCCAAGCGAGACAATTTCAAGGTTCACTTTTGCGGTTCCGCTTTTTATCATTCCGATTTTCGCCGCCGCCGCTTTTGACAAATCCATTTCGCGGGTCTTTACAAACGGCCCGCGGTCGTTAACGCGCACAACAACGCTTTTTCCGTTCTGAAGATTCGTGACTTTTACCTTTGTTCCAAACGGAAGAATTTTGTGGGCGCAAGTCAAATCGTACATATTAAACGTTTCGCCGCTGGAAGTTTTCTTGCCATGAAAATCGTCAGCGTAATAAGAAACTGTGACGTTGGCTTTATAAAAATCAGAAAAGCACGGAAAAAATGAAAGAAAAATCAAAACAACAGGGACAAATCTCTTCATATTTATGATTTTCGGCAAACAAAAGAACAAAAAACAGCCCCGAAAACCAGGCGCAAATCCGCGGTCCGCATATGAATGGAAACAACAATCTGAGCGTTTTCTTAAAATAAAAGACAGCTACGGCTTCCGCAAAATTCCTCCCTCACACGGAGAAAAAGTAACCCTCCGCGTAACCTAAGAGAATATTTTTGGATAGCCGCAGCTGCCTTGTTGGAAAGTAACTGCCTGCGCCCCCTTGCAACACAAGGGCTTATGGATAATCGGGTAGCGCGGATTCGAACCGCGGACCTCTACGTCCCGAACGTAGCGCGCTACCAGCTGCGCTATTACCCGAAATTAACTGAAAATAAAAGCCCGCTCGCTTTTAGAACAGGCCTTACGGGATGTGCGGGGCTCGAACCCGCGATCTCCGGCGTGACAGGCCAGCGCGATAACCAGCTTCGCTAACACCCCAGCTGATGTTTAATATATTATCAAAAAAGGCCTTAGTATGTCAATAACAAAAAGCAAAAAATATCATTTTTTTTCGTTTTTTTATCCTCTAGGAGCCTTTGCAGGATCAATCGGCTGTCCGTTCTGGAAAACCATCAAATTCACCTGCGATTTTCCGGTGTAAGAATCAACGCCGGCTGTTCCTATCTGCGACGCATAGTTCACATACTCGCCTTTTGAAACTTCAATTGAACCTAATCCTGTGTAAGCGTAAATGTGTCCGGTCTTGCTCTGGATAAAAACAACATTACCAAATCCGCGGTAAGAGCCCGAAAACATAACCGTTCCAGCGCGGATTGAGGTCACGCTTTCATCTTTTCCAGCGGAAAGGCAGACGCCGCCGACTTTTCCTTTGATATAACTCACATCATTTGTCTTTACAGGCCAGACAAGCGACGCATCGCCTTTTTTAGAGGAATATTTATGAGGATCGCCAATTTCAGGAACTTCTGAACTTGAAGAAGCTTTAGAATTTGACTGCGAAGATGATTTTGATGATGAAACGCTTGTTCCTGACGAAGAGCCTGAAGAGGCTGCGACATTTGAATTTTTTGAAGGAACCTTAAGCTTCTGGCCGATTTTCAAAGATGATGACGAATCAGCTCCGTTCATTTTCTGAAGCTCAGCGACAGTAATTCCATATTTTTTTGAAATTCCAAACCAAGTCTCGCCTTTTTGAACAACATAAGTTCCGTCAACTTCCTGGCCGGAAGATTTCTTATCGTTTGCCGATGAAGAAGCCTTGTTCTCCGGAACAGATTTTTTATTATCAGAATCCTCCGGAATTTTTATTTTCTGGCCGATTTTTATGTCGTTGCTTGAAAAGTTGTTCAATTTTTTTACCGAGTCAACAGAAACTCCGTAACTGCGGCTTATTGAATACAAAGTCTCGCCCTTTTTCACCTCATGGATTTTCTCCGCGCAGGCAAAAGAAAGGCAGGAAACGATGAGAAAAGCTGAACATGATTTTTTAAAATTGCGTTTCATATCTCTTGTATTTTCGGCAGAAAAAAGATTTTGATTTACAATTTTAATCATTTCGGGAATTCTATTTTATCAGCTTTCCATAACGGACCAGAAAAGTTTCATCGCGTCAATTCCGTTGATTTTGGTTCCGGTCAAATACATTTTAAGGATATTGTCGCGTCCGGAAGTAAGCTGGCGGCTTGTAATTCCGTATTTTATCGAGCTGTCGGCCTCAAGCATCGCGCTAAGATGATCAGCAAGGCGCACAAGCTTTCCGTCAACCGGCGAATAAATATCAGAATTGTAGTTTTCCTGAAGCTCCTCAAAAGAAACCTCCTGGGAAGTTTTTCCGCCGTCAAGCTCCTGGATTAAAATTCTGTTCTGAAACTCGTTGCTCGTAAAATAAAGAATCTCGTCAACATAAAACGATTCCATGAGCGGAACGAGCTCCGCATGTACAATCTCGTCTTCAATCTGCTTTACAATTCCTGGAAGCTCGGTTGTCGCCTGTTTTACAGGAGAAATTATGTCGCGTGTCACAGATTCCGGCAAATCATGGAAAAGGCCGCAGAAAAAATCATTGAAAAGCCGCTTCTTGCAATATTTTACGCCGGAATCGCGCAGCAAAAGAAGCGAAAGGAAAGCGACAAAAATGCAGTGGCCGAGAACGCTTGTCTTCGGAACGCGCGGAGTCTGGTTCCATCTTGTCTGGAAACGCAGCTGCTCTATTTTCATTATGAACTGGAACGGACGGCTTTTTCTGTCCATCAAAAGGCGCATTCCCTCTAAATCAGAAAATTTCTCGGCTTCAGATAAAAGCTCTTCCTTGATTTTTTCAGTTCGCTCCTTTTCGTTAACTTTTTCAATCATCTGAAGCTCACGCAGCGAAGAAAATCTATGGGCCGCCTTAAGGACGCGTTCCGCGAGCAAAGTTTCATCATCATGAGCCGCCTGTTTTCCGGAGCAATAGTCGGAGAAACGGCTCAGAAGCTCGCGGTCGCTTATCATATCTTTGTACTGATTAAAAATCCAGCCGTTGATTTTTTGATATTCATCAGGATAACGCTCGCGTATCATCTGCTGGACAGGAGATTTTATATCTGACAAAGCGATTTTCTTAAGAAGATAAAAAAGCGAGGAATAAATCATCCATTCCCAGTTGATTTTTCTTCCGGCGTTCTCCTCAAATTTTCCGATTATGTAAGCGACAACCATTTTTTCGGCCGTCTTGTCCATCTCAACAATATCAAACGGCCGGACCAAGTCATTCCATCTCTGGATTGAAAATCCCTCGAAAATCTTGAGTATGAATCTTGTGTTAATCATTTTTATTTTGCAAGCCCTGATTTCTGATCGCCAATAAGCTTGTCGTGCCAGACGACCGCCTTTTTCTTAATCTCCTCGCCTTCCTCTGTCTCGCCAATAATCAGCGAAAGTCTTCTTAAAGCGGCAAGATAATTGATTGCAAGCCGCATGTCGTCAATTCTGTGCGTTGAAAGCTCATAGCGGTCGCGGTAGCCTGTCGCCGACTGGTCAAGAAGCTTTTTAACAAGGCGGACATAGAGAAGCGTGTTTTCATAATCCGGGGAATTCGGGTCAAAATAGTCTTTCGCGGCTTTTTTCATGTCGAGAAGATTTTTCGCGACTGTCGCAAATCTTCCCTGGAGCTCGACAAACGACCATTTCCATTTTGTGTTCTCGCCGAACGCGTCAATCAGAAGGCGGATCGCAAGTCCAAGTTTTCTTGTAAGATAATAGCGCTTTTCAACAGGAATATTGCTTATTTCAGCAAGTTTTCCCTCGATTTCAGAGAAAGGAACGTCAACAATTCCGGAAACAGAGTCCTCAAGATAGATAATCGCCTTGTACAAAGTTTTTCTGGCGTCGTTAAGCGCGTCGTTGTTCTTTGTCTTTAAGATTTCGACAGAAAGATTGTTAATTGTGATGTAATAAGTCGCCACGCCAATCATTTCCTCTGCCAGCGTGAGCCGTTTGTATGAAAGGCCGGCGTTGTCATGAGCCATAAGGGCGGTCATTTTTTTCTCATTGTCAAGAGCGTCGTCAATCATCTTCTTGTAAGGCGCGCATTTTATTTCAAGCGTCTCACGTCTTTCTGTCATAGCAACCGCCATTGTCTACTCTCCTTCCACCTTTCCGGCAAGAACTGAAAAATCTACAGACTTGAATACTTTGAAAGCAATGACCTCGCATGCTCCAAAGACTCGCTGCTCGCAGCATCGCCTGAAAGCATGCGTGCAATTTCAGCGACCCTCGCCTCTCCCTCAACCGGATAAACCTGCGTGTGGGTAGAGCCATTGCTCACACTTTTCTCTATCTTAAGCTGATTATCGGCATAAACAGCAATGCTCGCAAGGTGCGTAATGCACAAAACCTGCCTGTTTTCCGCAAGTTTTTTCAGATGCTTTCCAATTGAAACCGCGATTTCGCCGCCAATTCCTGTGTCAATCTCGTCGAAAATCATTGTTCCGACAGCGTCCGACTGCGCAAGAATCGTCTTTAAAGAAAGCATTACGCGGCTAAGCTCGCCGCCTGAGGCAATTTTTGCAAGCGGAGCAAGCGGCTGGCCTGGATTCGCGCTGATTAAAAACTCCACATTGTCGATTCCGTAAGGTCCGCAGGCCTGAAGAACATCATTTCCATCTGCGTTCTCAGCTTTATGCGTTATGCTGACAGCAAAGCGAGTTCCGCTCATTCCAAGGTTTGACAAGACGGAAAGAACTCCATCTGACATCTTCTGAGCCGCCTTTTTCCTTTCATCAGAAATAGCCTTCGCCTCAAGATAAACCTGTTTCTCAAGATTTTTTATTTCCTGGACAAGCTTTTCCTTGGACTCTCCAGCTCCCTCAAGCTGATCAAGCTTTTTCTGCGCATTCTCAGCATATTTTATAACTTCATCAACGCTCGCATTCACTGAGGAAGCGTATTTTTTCTTAAGATTATAGATTAAAGTCTGTCTTTCCTGAACCTGGGCAAGCCGCTCAGGATCAAAGACAAGCGAATTCTCATATTTTTTAAGCTCGTCCGCGATGTCTGAAAGCTCATAGAACGAATTTTCAAGACGCTCTGAAAGAGGCTCTAGAGACTTGTCAAGAGAAAGCGCATGGCCAAATTCCGCACGCGCCTTTTTCAGGGCTGAAATAATTCCTTCATCTCCGTTTCCATCAAACGCGCTGTTCACAGCCTCAACATCAGAATAAAGCTTTTCAAACGAGCTAAGACGCTTCTCCTCTTCATCAAGATCCGTGTCCTCGCATGCCTTAAGCTTTGCGTCAGAGATTTCCTTTACAGCGAAATTCAAGAGTTCAGCTGTCTGCATGCGGTTCTTGTCATCGGCATCGATTTCAGCAAGAGCTTTTCTTTTCTCAACAAGATTATTAAAAAGCGAAGTAAACGATTTTACACGCTCTGTAATTCCGGCGTAGGAGTCAAGATATTTTCTGTGCTCGCTCACTTTCATCAATGCCTGATGCTCGTGCTGGCCGTGAATATCAATCAAAAACGAGCCGAACTGGGCCAAGTCCGCGCGGGTCACCGCAGTTCCGCCAATCCACGCCCCTGTTTTTCCGTTCTGCCGCACATATCTTCTAAGAAGGATTCTGTCGTTCTCAGGCTCGATTCCATGCATGGAAAGCCATTCCCACGCATTTTCAGGCTCGTAGCCTTCAGCAGGCGAAAAATTTGACGGAACAGGATTTTTTCCGATATAAAAGCTTCCTGAAACGACAGACTCGTTCGCGCCTGCACGGATCTGCTCAACTCCAGCCTTTCCGCCTAAAAGGAAAGTCAGCGCGCCGATAAGAAGAGACTTTCCGGCTCCGGTTTCGCCGGACAAAACAGTAAAGCCCTTGTTGAACTCAACGCTCGCGTTGTCAATCAGAGCGAAATCCTTTATTGATAAATCCTCAAGCATGCTGCGGTCCTCCTGACCAGTTCAGTTTCGAGCGCAAAGCGTCATAGAATTTTTCACGTGTGCATCCTACAAGTTTTGCACGGTCTGAATCCAGGCGGATTTTTATCAAATCACCTACATGAAGATCAATTGGAATTTGGCCGTCAACTGAAATAACGACATCAGAAATTCTCGAAGGAAGAATCTCAATGCAAATTTCACCTTTCGGGCTAAGGACAAGCGGGCGGCTTGAAAGAGAAAACGCGTTCACAAGCGTTAAAAGAAGAGCGTCAAGACCTGGATCAATAATCGGGCCGCCAGCGCTTGCTGAATATGCGGTCGAGCCTGTCGCTGTCGAGATAATCACGCCGTCGGCCTTCATTTCGCCGAGCGGAACTCCGTCATACGAAGCCTTAAAAGAAATCGTATGCGCGGCGGTTTTTCCGCAGACAACAATATCGTTCAGCCCGGTCGCAGTAAAACGTCTCTTTCCGCTGCGGATAAGGTCAGCTTTTAAAAGGCTTCTTTCGTCAATAAAAGCCTTGCCCGAAAGAAAAGCGTCGAGCTCATTTTTCCATTCATTTTTCTGGACGCTGGCGATAAAACCGAACGACCCGAAGTTGACAGGAAAAATCGGGATTCCAAGAGGCGCGCAGCCACGAGCGGCAAAAAGAACAGTTCCGTCGCCGCCCATAGTAACAACGAAATCGTATCCGTGGAAAGGATACTGCTCAGAAAATCCGTTGAACATATAAATATCAGCGGAAATTCCAAGCGAAGCAAGATATTTCTGAACCTCAGCTCCAAGATTCTTGGACTCTTCCTTGTATGTGTTGACGATTATTATGCATTTTTTGAATTTTAATTTTCTCGCCATATTTTACGGTAATGTCCCCAGAACTTTTGCAATTTTCGCAGCCGAAGCGGAACCGAGCCGCGGATAAAGAGGAAAAAGAACCGTCCGCAAAAACAGCGACTTCGCATGAATATAAGCGGAACGCTCTTCATCCTCCAAAAGTGAAATTACAGATTTTTCATATGCCAGGCGGATCTCAATCTCTTTGCGCGAAGCATACTGCTTTGTGTCCTTGAAGCTGCCTTCAAGAACGACAGGAAACGACCAGATTGTCGAGCCAGAACCGGGAGCGCGGATAAAAGTCTTGTTTTTTCCGCTCATGAGCGACTTCTGGAAAATCTCGAACATTGTCTTCCGTGCAGCCTCGTTGCGCGCGAATTCCTTTATCTGAATCCAGCCGAGCGCGCTGTTCATATCTGTAAGAATATCTGTCTCAGGAGCCTCGTCAGCAAGTTTTTTAAGGACAATCCACTCGCGCCGTCCCGGAGCCACAAGAACCGCACCTCCGCCAGAAGTAACTGTGTCGTGGTCCTCCATTCCAAGAATTGAGTAAACTCCAAATGTTCCGGCTTTTTTGCCTTCATCCTTTTTCTCAGAACCAGCGGCGTTTTCCACGGCATGTGTTTTTTCGTTATTAGCAGGCTCCTGCAAGACAGACGCGCCGTAAGACTGTGAAATATCCTCAACAACAGGAATGCCAAGCGATAAGATTTTCTCAAAGTCAGGCAAGATTCCCATTGTCTCATGAATAAGAATCATCTTTCCGCCGTTCTTGACTCCAATCTCAATTGAATCAAAAGACATAAGTCCGTTCTCTTCGTCAACATCGACAATGAGAGGCTTGTATTCAAGATTTTTTAGAACTATATACTGCCACGACGGAGCAAGAGCTGAAACAAGAATTCCGCTTCCTTTTTCAAGGCCGAGTGCCTTTAAAGCATAAGAGAGCGCGATTGCAGGACTTCTAAAAGCAACCGCGCCGTCGCATCCGAGATTCTCTTTTACAGACTGGACAAGCTTAGCGTTAAGCTCGCCCGGCCCGAGTTTTTCATCCACCATGCAAGTAAGAACCGCGTCCATCTCCTTGCGGCGGATTGTTGGGCTAAATGTCTGAATCATCAGTTGGCATCGCCTTCATCGTCAGTATTGATGATTTTCTGAAGCTCTTTCGCGTTGAAAAGTCTTCTGATGTCAAGCATAATCAGATATTTATCATCCTGACGGATTACGCCGTGGATATACTCAGTTCCGATTCCGCTTATCATCTGCGGCGGAGCCTTTATATCATCCGTATTAACAGTTACAACACGTGCAATCTTATCGATTATGATTCCAATCTTGTTGTCATCAATATTCAGAATGATAAAGCCGCCCTCAAAGTTCTCGCTGTTCTCATCAACATCGAGCTTCTTAATCTGAAAGCGTTTATGAAGATTGATTACAGGAATAATTTCACTGCGAAGATTGAAAATTCCCTCGACATAGTACGGAGCGTTCGGAATCGGCCGAACTTTTCTGACTTTGACAATCTCCTTGACATCCATAATGTCAACGCCGTAAAGCTCTTCTCCAAGCTGAAATGTAACAAGCTGAATTGTTGAATTTTCCGCCATAATATCCTCCGCGCTGTTTCAGTTATCTATTTTTATTCGCCAAGAAGCTTTTTAGCCTCGATAAATTCAGAAATTCCGACTGCGACTTTCTTTGCCTCGCGCATTGCGAGAACAACTGTCGCAGGCTTATGGACAACGTCGCCGCCGGCAAAAACTCCGCGTCTTGTTGTCATTCCGTAAGGCTTCTGCTTTGTGATTACAAATCCAGACTCGTCGGCGTCAATTCCCTGCGTTGTGCTGATTACACGCGCAGCCGGGCGGGAGCCGATTGCAAGAAGGATTTTTGTCGCCGGAAGAACAACATCTCCGTTCGGTGTCGAGCATTTTAAGCCGGAAACTTTTCCATTCTCAGCGATAACTTCAACCGGAGCGTGCTCCCACTTGAACTCAACGCCGTCGGCGAGCGCGCCGTCATACTCAGCTTTCGCGGCCTTCATAAACTCAACTGTCTTTCTGTAAGCGACAGTGACTTTCTTCGCCTTCATTCTGACGGCGGTACGGCAGGCATCCATCGCGACATTTCCTGCTCCAATCACGACAACTGTGTCGCCCTCGTCAACAGGAACCTCGCTTCTCTCGACGTTTCCATCCTGATACAAGCGCACCATTCTAAGAAGATAGTTCGCCTGGACAACGCCTGGAGTTTCAATTCCTGGAATATCAAGTGACTTCGCGAGGGCTGTTCCTGTTCCGATGAACACAGCGTCAAAGCCGTTGTTGAACATATCGTCAATAGTAATATCTTTTCCGACCATTGTGTCAGTCACGAACTGAACTCCAAGGTCAGCGATTTTCTTTGTTGTGCGGCGCACAACATCCTTAGGAAGGCGGAACTCAGGGATTCCATAGAGAAGAACTCCGCCCGGCTCGCTCTCGCTTTCGTAGACCACGACGTCATAGCCTTTTCTAGCCAGGTCGCCTGCGACAGTGAGTCCGGCAGGGCCTGAGCCGATTACAGCGATTTTTCCTGGAATCTTCTCGATTTTCTTCTCGCGGTTCAGGTTCATCTCCGCGTCGAAGTCGGCGATGAAACGCTCAATTTTTCCAATATGAATTGCTTTTCCTGCGCGGGCAAGCACACAATGGCCCTCGCACTGGTTTTCATGCGGGCATACGCGTCCGCAGATTGCAGGAAGATTGCTTCTAAGGTTGATTATCGCCATAGCCTCGCCGAAATTTCCAAGCGAGACAGCATGGTTAAAAGCTGGAATATCGTTCTCAATCGGGCAGCCAGTTCTGCACATAGGTTTAGGACAGTTAAGGCAGCGGCGAGCCTCCGCAATAACCTCTGACATTGTGTATCCTTTCT
The DNA here is from genome assembly GCA_964538245.1 of uncultured Treponema sp. Taxonomy (GTDB): domain Bacteria; phylum Spirochaetota; class Spirochaetia; order Treponematales; family Treponemataceae; genus Treponema_D. The sequence continues at coordinate 19,125 of CAZIFO010000021.1, read as the reverse complement.
CGTCTTCTTCCATAATAAATCTTTGACCTCTAATTTTTTTGCTAACTATCTTTAAGTATAACAAACACTTTGCCAAAATGCAAACTAATCGACAATGAAAAGAGTGATGACATAAACTTCCTTTACGCCGGCCGCCTTTAACAAAGCGGCGCAGTTTTCCACAGTCGAGCCTGTTGTAAGAACATCATCCAGCAAAACCGCTTTCTCCGGAATTTCAACAGAACGTTTTTCAGCCTTTGGAGAAAACGAATATGAGCTTGTGATATTTTCAAGACGCTGGACTCTGTCGAGCTTTTTCTGCTGTTTCCTTGAATTCCGTTTTAAAAGACGCAGGATTTTCACTTTCCAGCCTTTTGAAAGATAAAAGCACAAGTCTTCAATCTGGTCCCAGCCTTTCTCGCGGATTTTGCCGGGGCGCGGCGGAACAGGAACGACAGCAAGGGAACAGCCAAGCTCCGCCTCAAGCGAAGAAAGCTTTTCATGCACAAGATGAGCAAAAAAAGATGAAAGGCTTCTCTTTCCGAGCATTTTCCACGAAAAGAGAAGCGTTTTTCTCCAAAGCCTGTAGGAGGAGAGAGGAAAAACACCATCAGAGCTTCTTAGAACGGGGCTTTTGCGGCAGGCCGAGCAAAGGCCGATTTCGCTCACAAGAGGCTTTCCGCATACTTCGCACCGCGCCTTAGCCTCGTTCAAGCTGTTTTTGAAGAAAGCGGTTTTGCAGCCGGAACACAGAGGAACAACAAAGGCTTTTCTGCCGCAGCAAACGCAGCTTTCTCCGCCTGAAAAAAACGATAAAAAAGCTTTTGCGAGGAACAGAACGCAGACGCGGAAACGGAAAAACTTGTCAGAAAAATCAGGCACAAAGCTCATTGAAGAAAAAACTTTCATCACTTATATATACGAAAAAAAATGTGCGAAACGGCAAGAAATTTGATATAATCACTTAAAAATTATTATTTTCTTATAAAAAAGAAGATTCAAGATGAACGAAGCTGATAAAAAAAATGGAGGAGAACACTATAAATTCTTCCAGAACACTGAGTGCGAGAACTTTCCCTGCCACAAAACGCCTGAAAAAAAAGACTTCAACTGCCTTTTCTGCTACTGTCCGCTTTACGTGCTAGGAAAAAAATGCGGCGGAAACTTCCATTATACCGAAAAAGGAATCAAGTCCTGCAAGGACTGCTCTTTTCCGCATTACAGGGAAAACTACAGCAAAGTAACCGCAAGGTTCAAGGAAATCGTTGAGATTATGAAAAACAACTGAGAATTACGAAAGCAAATCAAAAAAAATAAGCTGACAGATTCAACACGGATAGACACAGATAAAATTCGAAAGTCTTTCGATTAAAAAAAATCGCTCAGCAACAAAGAAGCCATCAGTGTGCATCATTTTTCATCCGCGTGAATCTGCGTTGAATAACTATTCTAACTGTTGAATCTTTTTAAGAAATTCCTGAGCCGCTCTGTCTTCGGGCTCGAGATGATTTCCTTAGGATCGCCTTCCTCCTGGATTACGCCGTCAGCCATAAAGATAAGCTTGTCGCTCAGGTCGCGCGCAAAAGCCATCTCGTGAGTAACGACAATCATCGTCATTTTTTCCCTGGCAAGATTTTTGATAACGCCAAGAATTTCTCCGGTAAGCTCAGGGTCGAGAGCGCTTGTCGGCTCGTCAAAGTACAGAACTTTCGGCTTCATCGCAAGGGAACGCGCGATTGAAACACGCTGCTGCTGTCCGCCTGAAAGCTCGCACGGATAATTTCTCTCCTTGTCCATAAGCCCGACTTTCGCAAGAAGAAGGCGCGCTGTCTCCAGCGCTTCCAGCTTCGGGACTTTAAGGACATGGACCTGCGCGTCCATAACGTTCTGCAGGACAGTCATGTGCGGAAAAAGATTGAAATTCTGGAACACAAATCCGGATTTTAACGCCGCCTCGCGCAGAACTTTCTTGTCTGAATATTTCCCATCTTTTACGATGTCAAGTCCGCAGATAGAAATGGAGCCAGAGTCAACTTTCTCAAGCTGGGCAAGGCAGCGGAGCATTGTTGACTTTCCGCTTCCGCTAGGGCCGATAACGCCAAGGACCTCGCCCTCGTCAACATCGAACGAAATGCCTTTGAGAACCTGGACATTGTCAGAGAAAGTCTTTTTTATGTCTTTTACGGAAATTATGCTCATGTCAGCCGTCCTTAAATCACTTGTAATAGTCGAGTTTCTTTTCTATTAGGATAAAGATGGAGGAAACCGCCCAGTTCATCACAAAATAGAAAAGGCCAGCGATAAAAATCGGCATTGTCGAGAACAGGCGGCTTGATGCAGTCTGCGCCGTGCGCAAAAGCTCCACAACTCCTATCACAGAAACAAGGGCCGTGTCCTTTACAAGCGTAATCACCTCGTTTCCCATTGAAGGAATAACCGTCTTGATTACCTGCGGCAGAGTGATTCTGAAAAAAGTCTGGAGGCGCGTGTAGCCGAGCACTTTCGCAGCCTCGCCCTGCCCTTTCGGAACAGACTGAATTCCGCCGCGGTAAATCTCGGCGAAATAGCAGGCGTAGTTTATAGACATTGCGACAATGCTCGCGGTAAAGCGGTCAAACGAAAAGCCGAAGATGTAATAAGGGCCGAAGTAGACGACAATCAGCTGCAGCATGAGCGGCGTTCCGCGTATTACAAGAAGAAACGCGTTTACAAGATACGAAAGAGGCTTGAAGCGCGACATTCTTCCTGCCGCCAGCGGAAAGCCGAGCGGAATAGAAAAGACAAGTGTCAGCGCGAAAACTTCAAGAGTTGTGAGAGTAGACTTGAGCAATGAGATAATCACGGCCGTCATCTGTATTTTCCTCCGCGGTAAAATTTATCAAAAGTTATTTTCCAACCGGGCTGATGTCGCGTCCGAACCATTTCTCGCTGATTTTCGCGATAGTTCCGTCGGCCGCCATCTCGTTCAAAGCGTTCTGAACCTTGTCGCGGAGCTCTGTGTTGCCTTTCTTGAACGCGATTCCGTACTGCTCAGGCGCAAGTCCCTCGTCAAGAATGACAAAATCCTTTCCGGTTGTCTTGATTGAATACTCGGCGACAACGCTGTCCATAGCGACTCCGTCAACGCCGCCAATCTCAAGGTCGTTCAAAGCCGTGATGTTCTCCTTGAACTCAACTATTTCCTTGAGCGAATTCTTAAAATCAGGAACTCCGTCAACTGCGTCCGCCGCGCTTGAGCCTGCCTGAACACCGAGCTTTTTTCCGCTCATGTCGGCGAGCGTCTTGATTCCAGAGCCAGCCTTTACAACGACAATCTGCGCGTTGTTCAAGTAAGGTTCTGAGAAAGTCAAAGCCTCAAGGCGCTCAGGAGTGATTGAAAGTCCGTTCCAGATGCACGAGATTTTTCCGGTGTTAAGCTCCTGCTCCTTTGCAGACCAGTCAATCGGCTGCGCGCGGAAAGTCATTCCGATTCTAGAGCAGACTTCGCGGGCAAGGTCAATGTCGTATCCGACAATCTCGTTGTTCTCGTCGCGGAATCCCATCGGCGGAAACGAGTCGTCAAGTCCGAGCACAAATTCGTTTGAATCTTTCTTGCTGTTGCAGGAAGCAAGCCCGAAAGCTGCGAAAGCCATAACCACAGCCGCAAATGCAGCGGCAATTTTCGTAAGTTTCATTTTTATCCTCACTTTTTAATTTATTTTAAAAATCTTTCCGCAAAATCCGTCAATATTTTTATCTGCTTCTCTACCATCTCAGGAGCAGGCCCGCCGGTTGTCTTTCTTGCCTCCATGCACGCCTCTGGCGTAATCTTGGCAAAAATATCTTCCTCGAACAAAGGCGAGATTCTCTTCAGATCCTCTATTTTCAAGTCCTCTATTGCCCCAAGCCCTGAATCAATCGCAAGACGCACGCACTGCGCAGAAAGCCCATGCGCCACGCGGAACGGAACTCCTTTCCTTACAAGATAGTCGGCCACATCAGTCGCGTTGGCAAAGCCGCCGTAGCAGGACTCTTTCATCTTCGGAAGATTCCACTCCGCGCTCGAAACCATCGCCTCGAACACAATCACGTTTCCATGGACCGTGTCCAGAGCCTCGAAAAGAGGCGCCTTGTCCTCCTGCATGTCGCGGTCGTAGGCAAGCGGAAGGCCTTTCATCATCACAAGAAGATTAACAAGGTCGCCGTAGACTTTTCCAGTGCGTCCGCGGATAAGCTCGGCGAAGTCAGGATTTTTCTTCTGCGGCATGATTGAAGAGCCGGTTGACCACTTCTCGCTCAGGCTCACAAATCCAAACTCAGTTGTTGACCAAAGCACAATCTCCTCGCACATCCGGCTAAGATGGCTCTGAAGAATCGCAAAATCGGAAGTGAACTCAATGCAAAAGTCGCGGTCGGAAACAGAATCTACTGAATTCTCAGTGACGCCGTCAAATCCAAGCTCGGATGCGACAAACTCGCGGTCAAGCGGAAGGCCTGAGCCCATCAAGGCTCCGGCTCCAAGCGGAGAAAGAGAGACGCGCTTTAAGGAATCAGAAAGACGCTCCACATCGCGCTTCAGCATAAAAGCCCACGCGCACAAATGCTGCGCCAAGGTTCCAGGCTGCGCGTGCTGCATATGAGTATAGCCTGTCAAAAGCGAATGAGTGTTTTTCGAGGCGATGCCGGCCAGAGTCTTGATTAAAGATGCGAGCGCGCACTGAAGGCCTGGAATAACGCGGCGGAGATAAAGCCGCTCATCCAGCGCAATCTGGTCGTTGCGGCTTCTTCCGGTGTGAAGCTTTTTTCCAGCGTCGCCTGTTCTGTCGGTCAAAGTCGCTTCTATGAATGAATGGATATCCTCCGCGGAATAGTCGATTGTAAGCTTTCCAGACTCCAAGTCCTTCTCGATTGAGTCAAGTCCGGCCTGGATAGCCTTGTTCTCATCTTCCGAAATGATTTTCTGCTTTGCAAGCATTGCGGCATGAGCCTTTGAGCCGTGGATGTCATCAAGAGCCATGCGCTCGTCAACGTAAATAGAAGTCTCAAACTCAACCGCAGCCGCGTCCGGGCCTTCCTTAAAGCGTCCGTGCCACAAAGCCGCGTGGTTGTTGTCTGTCATTGTTCCATGTGACTGTGATTTTTCAGCCTGCTCAAAAACAGCAGTCTGCTCATCTTTGTTTCTATGAATCATAACGGAAAGTATAGCGGATTTTTTCAAAATAGAAAATAGAACTAAAAGATTCAACGCGGATAAACGCGGATGGAACAGGGATTAGGTTCGGGCGAAACAAAAAAACGGAATTCGCTCCGATTATTTTCACCGCTAGAAGTGTCTTGATTTGAGCGGGAAAAAATCATATAGAACTTGTTTCAGTATCTTTATAAAAGAATTAAAAAATAAATGAAATTATAAATCAAAGCTCTAATTTTAAGTTAATTTAGTTTTTACAATAAAAAATTATCTTAATCTGCAATCATAAAAATCTGCATAGCCATCTATTTTTAACTACGCAGATTTTTATGATGTTAAAACTTTACATTTTCATATGCCTCATACAAAGCAAATGGAATATCTGCCAGAATTTCATTTTCAGCAGTTTTGCCATCCAGAGAGAAATAATTCAATTGAAAAGTTACCGTTCCGAAAGCATTATAAACATAAAACATCATTTTTACAGGTTGGCCTTTCATTTTTCCTGTATACGTTACATAAGACACACCAGAATCATCAGGTGTATACTCCCATTTTGATTTTGTACAAAGAGTGTCCATTATTTCTCCAATTGTAACATCTGAAATTTCTTCATAAAAATATCCATTTTTTACTTCCTTTATCATTGATCCGAACAAAATTTTTTTGCCACAGGAATATAAAATAAATAAGGCAATTGCGGCAACAATTCCGATTTTCAACAATTTTTGCATTTTAAAAATCTCCAAAAATAATAAGAAACTTTCTTAGTTATCACTATTTTATTTTTCAACTGTTTATACAGAATTTTTCAATATCAGCTTAGAGGTAAGTCATTCGAATCTGTAAACTTGTTTGTAAATATTAATGTGAACAAGTCATACAATTCCCAAATAAGACCAACCGTACCGCCAGAAAGCATTGATAAAAATAAAAGTGCACCACCAGATTTTATCTTTCCAACATAAAATCTATGAATTCCTAAACACCCTAAAAGCAAGCATAACAAAAGCGTTACAGACTTCTTTTTTGGTGATTTTTGCATTTCATTAGAATTGTTTTCCATATTATTTTCCTCTATACTTAGCTCTGTTTTATCAGAATCTTTATTTTCTACATGACCATAATTTGATTTAGATTCAAAATTCGCTGCGCTGTTATCAACATCTATTGATTTGGATAAAGAATTTGAAATCGACTCACCTTCACCTAAAATTTCAGCAATTGTCGGAATGCTAAGCATACAGTCTGGTGATTTTATTATTTCAATAACAAACTTTACAAATTCACCAACCAAATCGTTTCCTTTTACTCCGATTTGCTCTGTATCCACATTTGTACCATCAAAATTAATTGAACTAGATAAGTATGAAGAATTTACATCAATTTCTTTTATTTCTGAAACATCCAAGCATTTTTTTTTCAAAAGAAAGGCTACTTTTTGTATATATATGTTTATCTGTGATAAAAAATCCACTTCTACAACTCTCAAGCATTGAATTATCAAAAATTAAAATTGGTTTTTCTGCTTTATCAATATTTTTACTTAAATTTCTTATTGCCAATCTAAGTTTTTCAAATGAATTTTCAGGAGACTTATATGGTATAGTGACAAGCGCAGACTTTTTTCCTATTTCTTTTGCAATCTTTTGATATTCAAATTCAATTAAAGGCCTAAAATCATCTAAAATCTCTGGAGAGTGTTTTCTTATCATAGAAATTGATTCATCTGATAAAAAACAGTTATAAAGATTTTCAATTTCATTTAAAGAAACTTTCTGCTGTTCAGCAAGTAGCTTCAAGCATTCAGACTTATCTTCATCTGAAATATTTAAATTTTTCTGAATCAAATATAAATTGTACACATATTGTGGATAAAGTTTTCTTGTTTCTTCTTCCATATTGTCTTGCCAAATTAATGCAACGGAAGCAAATGAAACTACGAAGAAAAACTGTCTCAAATCTTTATCATTTTGATTAAACTTATTATTAGAAAAAAAATCACTGCTGAGCTTTAACTTCAACACATCTGAATAAGCTGAATTAATTTCTTCGGACACATTAAAATCTAAATTTTTAAGTTCTTCTGAAAAGAATCGATCCAACATAAAATTTATAAATTTTCTATCATCATCTAGCAGTTCTTTTTTCCGCCCTAGCAAAAACGTCAAAATTTTTAATGTCTTTACTATTGAATCATAATTCTTTTTGGACTGAACAACTTTCTGCAAATCATCAAAATTATCAGCAGACATATTTTTATAATCAAGAAATTCTTCTGGATAGTTAATAGCGATATCATCAGGAATATTTTTGTATTCTGGAAGAACTTTCCGTAAATAATGAAGAGAAAAAACATCGACACCATTCAGTTTTTCTTTTGTCTCTCTATTGCTCCAGCCAAAATCGTATGACATAGTTTCGCCTATATGCAGAAGCTCTTCAGGTTGCAACCCCAATGATTTTTTAAATAAATATAAGCGAGCATTTCTTTCATTTGAACTAAGTATAAGACCTGAAAAATGCATACGCAGCATAAAAAGATAGACATCAGCGCAAAGTTTTCGATTTCCACTCTTCAATATATAATTTTTTATTTTTCCAATTAAAATTGGCAGTTCTCTACTTGTGACTGCAATTTGTTCAGGCTCAGATAATTCTATATATGCATATGAAATAAATTCTAGAATATTTTCAATTGAATAATCTTTAAATATTTCATCGCTATCACAAAGAGAACCGCTTACTCCACCTAATTCATGTTGCGCATAATTTTTAAAATTTACATAACCGCCAATTCCCGAATCAGACTCAATATCAGTCAAATATAAACAATAAACAATCGCCATTGCATATGACATTTCTTTACGGTTTGATTTTGCAAAATTATCTGCCGCACTTTTTTGGATTGTATGTTTTGTACCATTTGCCGCCATCTGAATACCTGAACGGACTAAATCATCAAAAAATCCCATTCATAACTCCTTGATTTTCCATAAAGGATTACGGAAGAATTAAAAATATTATTGAACTCTTAAAAATTTAATAAACAAATATTTATGATAAGATAAAATCTTTTCAAACTTCGTCAGGTGACGGCTCAATACTTATTATCTTTTCGATTTGATATTTTTTAGCATCTATTTCTGAAACCTCTACTGATAAAGTTCTATTACATTCATCTTTAATTTTTTCTGACAAAGCATCACTAATTACATAAAAGATTTTCTCTCCACAAGGCTTGAAGCTTTTCCAATCTACACTTTCGTAAAAATTTCCTTTAAAGGCATACTCGCCCATATTCTGTTCGATAAAACTTTTTTCAAACAATTTTTCCAACATAACAATTTTTCCTTTCATTTTTTTCCTCCAGCAAAAATATTTCAACGAAAAAGCACTCTAATATGGGTAATATCATAATATATATTCTTTTTATAGTAAAGTACAAATATTTTACTCATTTATGAGTATTCTTTCACTATGGGATTTCGGGAAAACTTAAAAGATGAACTAAAATATCAGGACTTGAAAGTTAAAGAGCTAGCAGACAAGGCTGGAATTCCAAAAAGAACTATTGACCACTATCTTACAGAAAACAGTTATATTCCAAGTGCTGAAAACGCCGTAAAAATCGCCCAGGCTCTGAACGTTTCAGTTGAATATCTTGTGACAGGGAAAGACAGCGCGGCAAATCCCGAAATCAACGAAAAAATTTTTCCGCTCATAAAAAAACTCAGCAGGCTTTCAGATGATGACTTAAGATTTTTTGACGAAGTGCTCGAGAGGCTGCAAAACAGCGGCAATTAACGCAGAATCAAAATCTTACTCCGTGTAATATTTAAAAATCTTACATGGAGTAAGATACGTACATTACACGGAGTAAGAAAGGAATCTTACACTGTGTAAGATTGCAACATTACATTCTGTAACGCGGCAACGTTACACAAGCTAAGGCTTGAATAAGAGCAGGGCAGATTTTATTTCAGAAATTTCCGTAAGGACGGCGCGTCCGCTGATTTTTCATTCTTAGTAAAGATAATTTCGAAAAAAGAGCTAAATAATCGGATCGATGTTCGCTTTTCCGGCGGCGACAAACGGAAGAACATTTTCATATCTTGCGATTTTAACAAGCACGAAACACGGGCCTTTTTCCTCAAAGGCCTTTTTGCGCCAGTCAGGATCGCTGTCCGCGTCAACAGCCTTGATTTTAAATCCTTCCGCAACTTTTAAGAAATCAGGATTTGACGAGAAAACGCTCGCGCTGTAGTTTTTATTAAAAAGATATTCCTGCTGCTGCCTTACCATTCCGAGCGCGCCGTTCTCAAGCACAATCACAGTAACGTTCAGATTGTTCTCAGCCAAAGTCGCAAGCTCCTGGATATTCATCAAAATGGAACCGTCGCCAGAAACGCACACAACGCGTTTCCGGGGCTCAGCAAAAGCCGCGCCTATCGCCGCAGGAAGCCCGAATCCCATTGTTCCGAGAGAGCCTGAAGTCAAAAGCTGGCGCGGACGCTCAGTGTCATAGTACTGCGCCGTCCACATCTGGTGCTGGCCGACATCCGTTGTCACAATGATATTTTCATTTGAAGGAAGAGAAGCAATAAGCTCGCGTGGATTCTGGTATTTTTCTCCGTCCTTGCGCCCGCAAGTCTTTCCGCCGCAGCATTCAGACGCATCGCAGTTCATTTTCATAGTGATTTTTTCAGATGCGCGGAAATCTTCGACTTTTTTGAACCAAGATTCTCTTTCTTCTGATTTAAGGCTGTGCGAAGAAATTTCATCATTAAGTTTTCTGAACGCATCGGCAACATCATAAATCAAGGAAAAATCGCTTTCGATGATTTTATTAACTTCCGCCGCGTCAATATCAATCTGCAAAACGCAATGGCTTGCAACCGCGTTCGGACAGAATTTTGAGACAAGCCCGGTCGCGCGGTCATCAAATCGCGCTCCGGCGACAAGAACGCAGTCGCTTTCATACATCGCCTTGTTTGCGGCCAAAGTTCCATGCATTCCGACCATTCCAAAGAATCTCTCATCTTTATGGCCGACAACTCCAAGCCCCATCAAGCTTGAGACAACAGGAATCTTAAAGGCAGAAATAAATTTTCTGATTTCTTCGCTTGCATTAGGATTATTCGCGCCGCCGCCGATGTACAAGACCGGCTTTTTTGCGCTCAAAAGCTTTCCGGCAAATTTCTTTATCAAAGGAAGAACCTCGCTTTCAGGAGTTTTCTTTAGCCCGGCTTTTTTTAGATATTCATCATAAACGCGCTTGAACAGATGGCCAAAATCGTCTCCGGTCTCACAAATCTCAGTCTGAACATTTTTCGGAACATCAATCAAAACCGGCCCAGGACGGCCGCTCTCGGCGATTGCAAAGGCAAGGGGAACCGCAGTGAGAAGCTCCTTGGCTGATTTTACCATCACCGAGTGCTTTGTAATCGGAAAAGAAAGCCCGAATGTGTCGGCTTCCTGAAAAGCGTCAGTTCCAATTAAATCTGTGTTAACCTGCCCTGTTATCGCGACAAGAGGAATTGAGTCAGCGCGCGCGTCTGCGACGGCTGTAAGAAGATTCATCGCTCCCGGCCCGCTTGTCGCCATGCAGACGGCAGCTTTTCCAGTAACTCTCGCAACTCCCTGCGCCATGAATCCGGCCGCCTGCTCCTGGCGGACAAGAATATGCTTCATTCCGGAAACAAAAAGCTCGTTATATAAAGGAAGAATCATTCCGCCGGGAAGACCGAAAACTGTATCGATATTGTTCTGCTTTAAAAGATTAACAATGATTTGGGAGCCGGTCATCTTTGCCATGAAGCACCTCGGTGAAAAGAAAATAGAAAATATAGGAAAGGAGTTGCCTTTAAAATAAAAAAAGTTGGCGACGACTTACTTTCCCGCTTGTAGCAGTATCATCAGCGATGAGATGCTTAACTTCCGTGTTCGGTATGGGAACGGGTGAACCATCTCTCTGTTATCACCAACAAAAAATACTATATATTAAACAAAAAAAATCGTCAATATGGGAACAAAATATTTCCTCGGATTTTCATAAAATTATTTTCCTGTGTGGCCAGGCTTTCCGGCGCGGCTCAGCGGCCAGAACCTGTAGGAAGTTGTTCCGAGCATGCGGCCGCGGCTTACGTACTGAGGCGCCATGTCTGTGTAGTAAGTCGCGCTGTATTCATCATATTTTGAAATCGGTGCCAGCCAGTAATCATACGAATGGCGCATGTCAAGCGAATTAAAGCGGTTGTCGCCCATCATAAAATATGAATTTTCCGGAATATAAACGGCGTTTCCATTTGCGTCGTTCTCCGGGAAAATCGGCATATTGCGGCGGTCAAGAAGATAAACATAAGAATGGAGCATTTCCGCATCCTTCATTATCTCATTTTTCTTTTCTGAGGAGCGCAGATTTTTTACATCCGAGGCAAAATCAGATGAAGAAGCAAAAAAATCTAGATTCTCACTGACAAGCCGTCCAAACGCGAGCTTTATCATGATATTGAGCTTGAAATTGGCCTCCGAATACAAATCGCCCGCGAAATCAATTTCTTTTTCAGTCCATGCCGTCATAAAACCGCGGAACCATTTTGCACTCTGGCTGTTGTTCAGAAGATAAGCCGTAAAAAGCTCGTTTTTATCAAAAAGATCGAATTCGTTGATATTTTTTTTGTCTGGAGAAAAAAGGGCCTGAGAACTTCCAGATGAAAAAACTTTTTCTAAAACAGAAAGAATTGAAGAAGCCGAAGACGAAGAGATTTTTTTAGAATATTCATCAAACTGCCCGGCGATTGAGAGGCACTCGGCCTTTGCGGAAGCTAAATCAAGATTGCGCCGGAGCTCCTCGCATTTTAGCATCTGGTCATAGTCAGAGCTTGAAAGCGGAAAATCCTGAATTTCATTTTTCAAGCCAGGACGGACTTCATTTAAATTCCAGGCCGCCCAGCTTTCATCTTCTTTTACAGGCTTAAATTCTACGTCTTCCGCCGTGCGTGAATACAAAACGCCGTCCTGCATCATAAGCTGCTCGCCGCCGACACCGCAGACACGTTTTACAAGCGGATCAGCCTTTGGATTTCCATCAGGCCCCACATTCAGATTCACTTTCGTGAGCGTGCACATATAAACAAGCTGCGACAAAAACGTTCTGACCTCGGATTTTCTGTCGTTTGCGTAATGCGGATTTCTAAAGACAACAATATCGCCGCGGTTATATTTTTTAACATAAGGAAGCCCGATTTCAGAAAGAGGAAACTTCGGGCCGCTCAAAGTCTTAAAAACAACAACTCTGTCTTTTATTAAAAATTCCGGAACCATCGACTCCGAAGGAATTTCATAAAGCTGGACAATAAAGATATTCAAAAGAAGAACGAGGAAAACAGCCTGGACGAGCGCGTCAACCCAGCTTAGGATTTCCTTGCAGAATTTTTTTACAGGCTGAGCATGATTTCTTTTATCATCATTTTTTTTCTGCTCGCAATATTTCGCCCAGTTCTTATCAACCTTTCCGATTCTTTTAGGATTCAAATAATGAAGAACCACAAGAACCAGAACCGAAGCTAAAACCCAGAACAAAACTGAAAAAGCGTCAAGTGCGTAAGGAGTTCCGAATTTTCCTGCGCGGCGCAAAACGAACGAAATCAAAAGAACGTAAGGAAGATATTGCAAAAGCTCGCGGAAAACCGCCACGAACGCAGGATTGTTATCCTTGAAAAGTTTTTTAATAGAAGAAAACGCTGTAAAAATCGTAAAAACAAGCGCAAGCGGAAAAGCCGCAAGCGAAATATCAGCATGGAAAGAAACAACAGTCAAAGAAAAAAGCAAAGAAAAAACACAGATAAGCAATGCTAAAAATGATAATTTTTTTGTCGTCATATTTTGAAAGTATAACGAAAAAGGCAGCGCTTGACGATAGTAAAAAAAATCAAATATGTAACTATTGAGAAATACATTTTTTTCTTTTATAGTGTAAAATAGTCTTTGATACAGCTTAGTTTTTAAAAGGAAATAATTGAAATGATTTTTTATAGTAAAAAAAATAAATTAAAGTTCGCGGCGTTTGCTTCCGCATTCTATTTTCTTATATTTTCTTGCGCGACAACAAAGAATTCTGCCGCTGAAGAAGATAAATTGCAAGCTGCAAATAATGAAAATACAGAGACAGGCGGCATGTCAATCGAGCCAGAAGTAAAAATTCCGACGGCTTTTGAGCTTTACAAAGAAAAAACAGATGGAATTACAATAAAAATCATATCTTCCCCTTCAGAAACAACAAAAGGAAAAGCATTTTCAAAGCCGTATGAAATAAACGTGTCGGACAAAAACGGTAACGCTGCCAGCAATTTTGAAATCAGAGTAAAAACGCCTTTTCCGTCTGAAAAAATTGTGATTACAACTGACGAAAACGGAGCAGCTTCATATTTTCCGCCGGTTCCGGAAAAATCTTCTTACAGCGAGATAAAATTCTTTCCTGACGGCGACATGAGCGACACAGAAATTGCAGAGGAAGCGGAAAAACTTTCTGCTAGCGCGCCGTACAAGGTTCAGACAAACATGAAGTCGGCGGGAGGCGTAATCGCAGTTGTAGATTTCAGCAAAAGTGAAAAACCTATAACATCAAACCCGGTCTCATCATCAAATCTCCTTATGAGCCTGATGAAGCTCGGATTCACAAGAATTGGAAACATTGACCTGACAAACGACGTATTAAAAGACGATCCGCTTTCTCTGCAGAAAAAAGCCAGGGCGATGGTCGGAAACACAGCTGCGTTTCTTATCTATGGAACTGTAAAATACAAGTCGGTCGAAAAAAAGGAAGACGGAACAACAACTGTGAGCCTTGCAGGAAAAATCAAGGCGCTCGACTTAAAAACAGGCGAAATTCTTTTTGAGGAAGAAAAAGATTCTTCGGTTAACGGAAAGAATGAATGGAACGCGCTCCGTGACGCCAGGAAAAATCTTGCGGACGACTTTGCCTCTGACTTAAAATACGGAATATAACAGCAAACATAAAAATAAAGGATATAAAAATGATTTACACAGACACACGTGACAAAAGCGTAAAAGTGAGCTTCAAGACTGCGGTTTTGAACGGAATGAGCGAAAAGACTGGCGGGCTTTACATTCCGGTCGAGTTTCCAAAGCTTTCAAAGGATTTTCTGAACAAGTCAACAGAGCCTTCGTTCAGAAACATCGCGTTTGAAATGGCGAAGCCTTATGTCGAAGGCGAGATTCCAGACAAAGACCTTGAGGCGATTATCCACGACGCCTACCCTTTTACCTCTCCGGCAGTTCCTGTTGACAAGAACTCATACATTCTAGAGCTTTTCCATGGCCCGACATGCGCATTCAAGGATTTCGGCGCAAGATTCATGGCGCGCGTGATGTCTTATTTCAACAGAAATGAATCATCTCCTCTCCATATTCTTGTCGCGACTTCAGGCGACACTGGCTCGGCTGTCGGCTCGGCTTTCCACAACGTTCCGGGGCTTGACGTTACAATCCTTTATCCGGAGGGAAAAGTTTCAGCTCTGCAGGAAAAGCAGCTTTCAACTTTTGACGGAAATGTGCGCGCCCTTAAGGTAAAAGGAACTTTCGACGACTGCCAGAAGCTTGTAAAGACAGCGTTCACAGACGAAAGCCTTCGCTCTGTCTTGCGTCTTTCATCAGCTAACTCAATCAACATCTCGCGCCTTCTTCCGCAGAGCTTCTATTATATGTACGCTTCTCTTTCTGTCCGTGAGCGGGCCTGGGGCGACACAAAGATGGAAAATCCGGCGATAATATGCATTGTTCCGTCAGGAAACTTCGGAAACCTGACCTCCGGTCTTATCGCGCGCGAGATGGGCGCTCCGATCACTGGATTTGTGGCCGCGACAAACTCAAACCGCACAGTTCCAGACTGGATTGCCACAGGCGAATACAAGGCGCGTCCTTCAGTAGAAACTTACGCGAACGCAATGGATGTCGGCGCGCCTTCAAACTACGAGAGAATACAGGCAATGTACTCGCTCGACGAAGTAAGGCAGCTTTTCGCGTCCTACTGGCTCGACAACGACGGAATCATAGCGTCAATCGCTGACTGCTACAGAAAGACAGGCTACACGATTGATCCACACGGAGCTGTAGGCTGGAAAGCATGGAGCGACATAAAGAACGGCGGATTTGCAGACTTAAAGGCAGGAAAGAAGAACGACATCACAAAGCCTGGACTTACGCCTAACCTGCCGAAATGGGCGGACGAAGTTATCAACAAGCACGCGGTCGGAATCATTCTTGAGACAGCGCACCCGGCGAAATTCGGCGCGACTGTAGAGAAAGCAATCGGCTCAACACCGCTCATTCCGGACCGTCTTGAAAAAGTAATGTCGCTTCCGGACAAGTCAATTCCGATGGAAAACAACTACTCGAAGTTCAAGGAATGGCTGCTCGCAAATCTAAAGAAGTAACTTGCTATTCAACGCTGATTAACACGGATGGACACGGATAGGACGCAGATTTAGGGTCATAACCAAGAAGCCCTAAATTTCAGTTTTGATTTGTGAAAAAAATTCTATGATAGCTGGAATTTTTTCATAATTCAAAAATCTATCTGCGTGCATCCGTGTTGAATAATTAATTGTTCACATGTTCTGATATGTCTGCACTTCGTCTTCGAGGTGCTCGATTTTGATTCCGGCAGTCCTGAACATCTCAAGGCTGTCGGCCTCGTCGTGGTAGTGCTTCTCGCACACAACGCGCTTGATTCCGCAGTTGATAATCAGCATGGCGCAAGTGCGGCACGGAGTCATCTTGCAGTAGACAGTTCCGCCGTCAATGCTGATTCCGCGCTTGGCCGCCTGGCAGATTGCGTTCTGCTCCGCGTGCACAGTGCGGACGCAGTGCTGGGTCACGCTTCCGTCCTCATGCAGGACTTTGCGCATTAAGTGCCCCACGTCGTCACAGTGCGGAAGCCCGGCCGGACTTCCGACATATCCTGTCACAAGAATCTGGTTGTCCCTTGCAATCACGCAGCCGCTTCTTCCCCTGTCGCAAGTCGCGCGCTTTGCGATTGTGCGTGCAACTTCCATAAAGTATTCATCCCAAGTCGGACGTATGTATTTTGTTTCCATAATAGTTCTCCAATCCACCGACTATTATGACAAAAAAATGAATTTTGTCATAGACAAAGATAACGTAATTTTATATAGTTAGACGTATTTCTGACATTTTTCAATTTTTTGTCAAAATAAGACTAAAATCAAACTTTTATCTTGGAGAAATAGCTATGAAGAAACTGATTGCTGGCATTGCAATTTCAGCAGCATTGGCGGCTTCCGCCTTCGCAAGCGGAGTTGAGAACAAGACAAACCTGAGCACAGGATATTTAAGAAATCCTAGCCGTAACACAGAGAACGAGCGCCCGGAGGCGGCTTTCTACAACATCGCAGGAACAGCGTTCCTAAAAGACGGACTCTGGGTCGGCGGCGGAAACCAGTTTGTGTTCAAGGAGTACAAGAACAAGCTCGACACAAACAATGCTTATAGAAGCTATGGAATTTTTGATTATGAATCTTCTGACGACACAACAGTTTGGCTTTATCCGGACTTGAACGCAGTATACAAAAAAGGAAAATGGGCAATTTTCACAAACTTTGGAGTCTATGCAGGCGGCGGAGCTCTTGAATACAGCGAAGGCACAACAGCAACTTCATTGATGTTTTTAAAAGGAGCAAGCCAGATGAAAGCCGGAGCAGATCAATATTCAGCTCTTGCGGCGACTGCAGCAAAGGCAGGCGAATCAAAATCAGCAAATGAATATGCAAAAAATGCAGAAAATTATGGAAAACTTGCAAAAGCGTCTATCGCAATGGCTTCAAATCATACACTTGATGTAACATCAATCACATACGGAATCCAGCTTGGAGCCGCATATCTTGTTACAGACTGGCTGTCACTTTCGGCTGCCTATAGATATACAATCGGAAGTCAAGATATGACACTGAAATGCAGCAATTTATCTTTTTGGCTGATGAACGGCTCAAAAGAGATTTCATATGAAGCAAAAGGATATGGCCAGAGCATGGTATTCGGAATACATGCAAAACCGCCTGTTGTTCCAAAGCTTGACCTTTCCGCTCAGTACCAGACTTTGAGCCGCATTGATTACGATGTCTCAAATGTAAAAGGAAATATTGCGCAATACTATAACATTACAGACAGCTCAGAATTCCGCACAGATTTGCCAGCGGTTTTAAATCTTGGAGCTGGTTATCACATATTTGACAATCTTTATGTAAGCACTTCTTTCAATTATTACTTCAACAATTTCGCAAAACAGAATTCAATTCTCGGAGAAACTGACTATGACAACTCCTGGGAAATCGCGCTTGGCGTTGACTATAGATTCTGCAAGTACGCAGGCGCTTCTCTTGGAGCTTCCTATGGGAAACAGGGAATTACAGACACATCAAATTCCACATTTAATCCAGTTCTCAACAATTTTGTAATTGGAGGCGGATTTGAAATTTATCCTACAGAACAGCTCACACTTTCTCTCGCCTGCCTTTACACGAACTACTTTGATGCAGATTATTATCTAGGAAGCAAATCTCCAGCAACAAAAACAGTTCTCAGCAAAGATGTAACAAATGTTGGGCTTGGCGTAACATATCATTTTGACTGATAAATGTTGCGCCAATGTTAAAAAACATTGGCGCAACATTTACTTTTCCGGCCAAACAAATAGGTCTGCGCAATTGCGCTCGCCGCCTGAGATGTCAATCGCCTGCCCTGTGCAGAACGTGTTGACGCAGGTCATAAAATAGCACCACTTTGCAGCCTCTTCCGCCGTCATCCATTTTTTAAGCGGAGTCACGTCCATGATTCTGCCCCAGAGCTTTTTGTCTTCCATAACGGGCTTGTTAAGCTCGGTTAAAACGCCGCCAAAGCACAGCGCGTTGCATGTCGCGTGTTTTTCGTTCGCAAGCTTTATGGCGCAGTGCCTCATGTAGCCCACGACGCCGGCCTTTGACGCCACGTAGGAGGCGAACTCGTTTCCGTTCAGAGCGGAGACAGAGGCGATAAAAAGCATGGACTTGATTTTATCGCTGAAGCCGTATTTTTCAGTGACGTTCATTGTGCCTAAAAGATTCACCGAAATGTCCTTTTCTGTTCCGGTCTGGATTCCGGCGTTGTTTATAAGAACCTCGATTTCAGGGAGATTCGGCAGGCTCCTTTTTTTTGAGATGTCTGCGGCAAAGTGAACATAACGGCCGTCAGAAATTGACGAGGGCTTGATATCGATTCCAAAGACATTGTGGCCGTTATTCAGGAACTCAAGAGCCGCCGCCCTGCCTATTCCGGAGGAAGTTCCGGTGATTAGAATATTCATTTTTGTTTCCTAGCTGTTGGCGGCAATATGCCCTTGTTTTTTCCATTCAAAATATTCTTTTCCGACATTCTCCTTTTCCCAGCGGGAGACGACTTTGTAGCCAAGCCCCGAAAACAGGACTTCAGCAAGAAGCTCCATAACGGCTCCAACTCCTGAGCAGATAAAGACTTGAGTCCATGTCCAGCCGAAAAAGAATTTTGAGACGATTGTAGCAAAGATAAAGTTATCCACGTACTGCGCGGCAATCGTCGAAATATATGAGCGCAGTGCGAACGAGGCGAAATTGTCCTTTTTCTCACGCTTTCCGATTGCGGAATTCAAAAGCGCGTTCACGACGGAAGAAACAAGGAACGCCGTGGCAGAGCCAAGAACCACGAACCACGAGCCTCCGAAAGTTTTGTTCAGAGCGGCGTTCACATCAAGGTTTTCTGTAGTGTAGAACTCACCCCACATTCCAGGCGTCTTTGAAAGAAGATAGAAGCTAAAAGTCACAAGCAGGTTCACAAAAAGGGCCAGGAGAGAAACCTTTACGGAAGCCTTCGCGCCCCATCTTTTGCAGATTACGTCCATGCAAAGGAACATAATCCAGCTGAAC
>CAZIFO010000020.1:0-44095 GCA_964538245.1 uncultured Treponema sp. | reverse complement strand
TGAGAGATACAGGATTCGAACCTGCCACCTTCGCCTCCGGAGGGCGACGCTCTATCCAAATGAGCTAATCTCCCAAGTCAAAACTGACTAAAAAATATTATCACTTAGAAAGAAAAATAGCAAACCACAAAAAATCATTTTCCGCAGTTTGCTATCAACTTTCCACTGACAACTAATCACTATTCTCCGATTGCCTTGAGCTGCTCTTCCTTTGCGTAAACGTTGAGCGCGTCAAGCATTTCGTCCATGTTTCCCATCATAAATGACGGCAGGTTATGGAGCGTCAAGTTGATTCTGTGGTCTGTAACGCGGTCCTGCGGATAGTTGTACGTGCGGATTTTTTCCGAGCGGTCGCCGTTTCCAATCATGCTCTTGCGAGTAGATGAACGCTCCGCGTCGAGCTTTGACTGCTCATAGTCGAACAAGCGGGCGCGCAGAACTTCCCACGCTTTTTCCTTGTTCTTAATCTGCGATTTCTGGTCCTGCTGTATTACAACAATTCCTGTCGGAATATGTGTCAGGCGCACGGCCGAGTCAGTTGTGTTTACGCACTGTCCGCCAGGGCCGCCCGCGCGCATAACGTCAACACGCACGTCGCCTGGATTGATTTTTACATCAGCTTCCTCGGCTTCTGGCAGAACAGCGACTGTTACAGTCGAAGTCTGGAGACGTCCCTGCGATTCTGTCTGAGGAACGCGCTGTACACGGTGAACACCAGACTCCCATCTTAAAGTTCCATAGACAAATTTTCCGCGGATTTGAGTTACAATCTTGTTGAATCCGCCGACTTCAGTTTCCTGCGCCTCGACAGTCTCATATTTCCAGCCTTTTCTGTCGCATAGGTGGCAGTACATCTCCCACATGTCGCGCACAAAAAGCGACGCCTCGTCGCCGCCAGCGGCCGAGCGTATCTCAAGAATAATGTTTTTTTCGTCAAGCGGATCCGGGGGAATAAGCTTAAGTTTTATCTGCTCTTCAAGCTGAGGAACTTTCTCCTCAAGCTCCTTCATCTCTTCGCGGGCCATTTCCTTCATCTCAGGATCGTCTTCCGCCGTAATCATCATCTTTGCGTCTTCGATTCCCTTCAAGGCTTTTCTGTATTCATTTCCGACTTCGAGAACGTCGGTCAGATGTCCGTGCTCACGCATTACGTCCTTGTATTTTTTCTGGTCTTTGACAAGCTCCGGGTCTTGAACCTGTTTGTTCACTTCTTCAAAACGCTTGTCGAGTTCATTTAGTTTTTTCAATAAATCCATAAACTATAATTTTAATGAAAATCTATAAAATAGAAAATAGATTTTTAAAAACGTGCTTCGGACTAAAAACTAAAGAAATTCCTAAAATCAAAAAAAGAAAAATTTCGTTTATTTTAAGAATTTCTCAACAACAACGACAAGAAATCCAAGCCGTTTTAGCCGTTCTTTTTTCTCTTCTTCTGTCAGTTTTCGTTTTGTCGTGTCGTATTCGCTCGGATCCGCAGCAGAATCAATATAGCCGCATTTTTTATAAAATCCTGCCGCTCTGTCCTGGCTTGTAATCACAATGTGTTTTATTTCTTTTTCCTTTATCCATTTTTCAGCCTCGGAAATCAGAATTCTGCCGAGTCCAGATTTTTGGCGCCCGCGAATAACACAGACACGGCCAATTCTTGCAACTCCATTTTTTGGATATGTGATATTGCAACCTGCAACAGGTTTATGTTCATCTATAATTACAATAAAATTCGCTTTTTCTTTCGGCTCATCATGGGAAAATTCTCCTTCGATATTTATATTCTGGCCAAAACAAAAAGCATCAATCCGGACATAATCATAAGCTTTAAAAAGCCATTCTTCTGAATCCTTCGTAACACGATAAATTTCCATTTTTCATCTCCAGATAAAATTTTATTTTAAGTGAACTTAAATCATATATTCCGGCTGCTCAAGCAAAAACATCTTTTTAAAGAACTCTCTCGTCCGCTCATTTTTTGGATTTTCAAAAACTTCTTTTGGCGTTCCATCTTCGACTATATGACCTTTGTCAAGAAAAATAACGCGGTTTGAAACATTCCGGATAAAATTCATTTCATGGGAGACAAGAATCATTGTAAAGCCTTCTTTCGCGACTTTCCGGATAACTTCCAGAACTTCGCCGACAAGTTCCGGATCAAGCGCAGAAGTCGGCTCGTCAAGAAGAAGAAGCTCCGGTCGTGTCGCCAGAGCACGCGCTATTGCGACTCGCTGCTGCTGACCGCCTGAAAGATGCTTTGGATAATGATTTATTTTGTCCAAAAGGCCGACATTTTTCAGTTCGCGCAAAGCAATTTTCTGCGCTTCTGATTTTGACTTTTTCTGAACAACGACGAGCGCTTCCATTACATTTTCAAGAGCAGTTTTTCTTTCAAAAAGATTAAAACGTTGAAAAACCATTCCTGTCGAACGGCGCAGTTCAAGAATTTCCTTTCTGTTTGTTTTCGAAAGATCGACTGATTTTCCGTTAAAGAAAATTTCGCCGCTTTCAGGTTTCTCAAGCTGGTTTATGCAACGAAGCAAAGTTGATTTTCCAGTTCCGCTTGGCCCAATTACACCGATTACATCGCCTTTTTTTATAGAAAGATTTATTCCGTCAAGCACGACATTGTTCTTAAAGCTCTTACGCAAATTTTTTATTTCGATTGTTTCCTGCATCGTCAGCCTCCTTTTTCATCCGGCTAAATCTGAAGATTTTTTATGCGCGTTCTTTTAATTTTTATCTTTTCCATCATGAATTTGAGATGATTTTTTCCTCGCTGGCTGTTTCAACTTGATCTGGAATCGCCATTTTTTTCTCAAGATATTTTATTATTTGTTCTATAAAGAAAGTTATAATCCAATAAATTATTGCAAGCGAAACATAGACTTCAAAATATCTGTAAGTAATTCCGCCTAAAATTTTTCCTTGCGCTGTTATTTCAACAACGGCACATGTAAAAGCGAGCGAAGTATTTTTGATTGCGGAGATTATCGTGTTTCCCAAAGTCGGAAGGGCAAAAACAAAGGCTTCGGGAAGAATTATTCTTCTTAAAACTTGAAAATACGTCATTCCAAGCGCATTTGCAGCTTCAATCTCGCCTTTGTTGACAGACTGAAGCGCTGCGCGGATTGCCTCGGCATTGTATGCCGACTGGTTCAACGACATTGCAAAAACCGCATACACAAATCCTGGAATATCAGCGACATGGAAATTAGTTCCCAGCCGAAAATTAATGTATTTGAACAGCATTGGAATTCCAAAGTACGCAATGTAAAGCTGAACAAGAATCGGAGTTCCGCGCAAAAGTGAAATATAGATATTTGCGAAACGGTTCAGAATTTTGTTCTTCTTCATTTTGATTAAAGCAATTGCAAGGCCAAGCAAAAGTCCAATAAAAACTGAAAAAAAAGCAAGCTCCAATGTTACCGGCAAATACTTAAGCAGAACAGGAATCTGCGTAAAAACAAGCTTGAAATCAAATATCTTTGACATGGCGTTCTCCTCTCTTATTCGCGGCGGATGACAAAAAACCAGGAAAATTCAGGCAGAGCAAAAAACTTCTGCCTGAAAAACTGCAAAGCCTTTTAGACCAACAGAGTTTTTAATCAAGGCTATTTAATTGATTGTAGCTTCGTAGTTGCTGCTCTCAGGAACCTGATCGGCTTGAAAATATTTGGTTGAAAGTTTAAGCAAAGTCCCGTCATCGTGAATCTCTTTTAGAACCCTGTTGACATCAACGCGAAGTTTTTCTCCTTTTTCATCTTTTGGAAAAAGAAAATATGAATAAACGGCCTTTAGATTCGCAATCTGAGCTGCTCCTGCTTCACTCACTGGATTTAAGTCGATAATATTTTGCGCTCCGTATGTATTGATATAATTCAAAGCAATCGGATGATCATGAACCATAAAATCAATTTTTCCATCTGCAATCTGCTGCAGCACAATCGCAATGTCTGCTTCAGTGTAATTGATTTTTATCTGCTTATCCGGATGCTGGTCGTTCCAAATTTCAACTGCGTTCGCGACATTGTTTCCAGCCTGGGCCGCAAGCGTATATCCGCGTTCGGCGGCATCATCAAATGAAACGAGAGGCTTGTCGCCTTTTCTCTGCATAAAATTGTAGATAATTTTGTCGTACGGATAAGAATAATAATAGCTTTGAGCCCGCTTATCGTTATAAGACCAGTTGTTCACAGAAATATCATACTGTCCGCTTAAAACTCCAGTAAGAGCGTCATCTGTGACAATCAAATCAACTTTATATTGCGGAAGCCGGCTGAAAACTTCTTTAAAAACCGCAATATCATATCCGTCAAGATTTCCATCGTTATCTCTTGTAATATATGGAACAGGGCGGCCTTTAGTAGCTGCACGTATTGTAATTTTTTCCAAGATGTCGGAACTGTCAGAGGCCGCCTGAGATTTTTTATTGCAAGATGAAAGCGATAAAGTCAAAAGCACGGAAACTGCGATTAAAATTCGAAATCCGATATTTTTTTTCATATATTTTCTCCTGTTTTTCAGAAAGTTAGGCATCTATTTTTCCTTTTAAAGGATTTATAGAAGGATCAACCGAAATGCTGTTGTTCTTAGGATTTCTGACTTCCCAGCTCGGATCATTCCAATGAGTTTTAGAAATCGGCTTTACATAATCTTCAATTGTTTCACCTTCAGGATGCTTTAAATAAATCTGATCCGGATGGCGGCTTAAAGATTTGCGTGACCCGTCATAAGCGAAAAATTCCTCATAGTCAATTTGATCTGCCAAACGAGAAGCAAAATTCACAAACGGCCCCTGCTTGCTTGTTCTCTGCAAAGCGATGTCGCGAACATAAGTATTTTTCTTGAACGCAGGAATTGAATAAAGCTCGCAGATATACGCCCAGACATTTTTATATTCACGGATTCTCTTTTTTATCGGTCCAACATTCCTATAATACCAAATGTCCCAGCGGACGAGAGTCGGGAACACACGGATATCAGCATCAGTAATAAAATCTCCAAAAATAAACCTGTTGTTGCTCAAACGGATTTCAAGCTTTTCAAGCGCATCATAAAAATCATTGTAAGCGTCTTTGTAAGGACCGATTTTTGTGCAGAAACTCATTCTATAATGGCCGTTATTGATTGTTGGAAAAAGCCAGTCGTTGAATTCATCAATTTCTTTTCTATATTTTACAGGATATAAATCAGGCGCATCTTTCGGCTGGAATTTTCTAAACTGAACTTCAATATAGTTCGTAAGGCGATGATAATCATTGTTCACCGCCTTTTTTGTTGTAATGTCAACCACAGTCGGAGTTGTAGCGCGTCCTGTATAATTAGGATCCGCGTTCTTGTATGTTTCAGAAAGAAGATGAATTCCTGTAACAGGATCTCTGTGCCCCGGCTGATCTGCAAATCCGTGGCCATATTTATTTGACTGTCCGCTTCCCGTGCAAAGCTGGTCTGAAATTACATTTTCAAGGCCAAGAATATCACGGGCAATTACAGGACGATTTGACCAATGGCAGCCTTTTTTCCAGAAAATTCTGTAGCGTCCGGCTTCTGGCTTTATTTCTCCAGGATTGTCGCCAAACGGAGTAATAAAAGAATTTGCCTGGCGGATAAAAGCTCCAGTTTCATCAGTTTCGCTGACCGACTCACGTGGACGAGGATTTACTCCAGCGGCTTTTGCATATTTTTCAGCCTCTTCGTCCGTGTATTCAGAAGCGGCAGGTTCAAAAGAGCAGCTAGCTCCTATATTCAATTCTTTTTCGTTGTTTGCCATAGTCAAACCTCCTGTTTTTCTTTTCCTATATTCCTACTATCTTAATAGGTTAAGTAAACTTTATTATCTTTTCTTTTTTTTGTCAACAGAAAGCATGAATTTTAGATATTTCCCAATTGATTTTTGACTTCAGCGATTTATAATTAAAGATATTGGAGATTTTGATGAGTAAAAAGTTATTTCAGAAAGTCGGGCAGACGAGAATAATTCCAATTTCTTTTAAAATCCTTACAATTTTTGTCTGTCTTCTTCTTCTTTCCAACTTTGCGACGAATTTTGTCAATCTGAATCTTTCACGCAAACAGCTGATTACTTTAAATAACACTGTCATGGTCAGCGAATTGAAAGACATTTATTCAGTGGCTTCAAACCAATATCAGATTTACACTTTCACAAACAACATGAGCCAGTCGGTTGACGCAATAAAGCAGGCTGCGGAACGGAGCTTTGAACAGCCGAATTCCGCGGCTCTCGCTTTTAACGAGGACGGCGACATTCTTTTTTGCGCGGTAAGCAAGCTTCCTGAAAAACTTGAGGAAATCCAGCAGAAGCTTTCAGAAAATGCGCCGGAAATTTCTTCAGAACTTAAGTCGGAGCTTGAGACACGTGAGAAAAACTTTCTTTATGACGGAATTGAAACTTTTCCAGATTCCGATGCGCTTGAAACTTTAAAAACAAATCTTGCGGAAGGAACTTCGGACGGGTCCATCGTTTTCAACACGGAAGCCGGGCAATATTTCGGCGTCTACAAATACAATGACAACTGGAACTGCTGGTTTGTGCGCGCGGAGCTTAGAAGCGACACAATGAAGTCAAACGTGATTCTTCTCGGAGTCATTGCGATTGTGATTGTAATTTTAACTGGGCTTTTTTTGATTGCCGGACTTTTTATGTTCAGAAAAATCCTGGCGAACGTCACAAAAATCACTGGAAGCCTTTACGAAATGCAGAAAAATCAGAAGCTTGACGAAATTGACCTTTCTGACGCGCCGAACGACGACATCACTTATCTTGCGGCGAGCTTCAACTCGCTTTCATCTACAATCAGCAATCTTCTTGGAATTTTCCAGAAATTTGTCTCAAAGGACGTTGTCCAGAAAGCGTACAGCGAGCACGAGATTTTACTTGAAGGAAAACAGCGCGACCTTGTAATGCTTTTTTCAGACATAAAGTCATTTACATACAGAACTGAAACTTTGGGAAACGACATTATCGATTTGCTGAACGTTCATTACGACAAAGTTATTCACGCAGTTCATCAGGAAAAAGGCGTTATCGGCTCGATTATTGGAGACGCAATTCTTGCAATCTATGGAACGCAGAAGACAGAGAACAAGTCGCTCGATTCTCTTGAGACTGGCTGGCAAATCACGCGGATTACTGCGAGCCTCCGCGAAAAGATGACCGAACGCAAGGCTGAGATTGAAAAAACGCGCAAGCTCAATGACGACGAGGAGAGAATTTTCAAGGCGGTTCTTCTTGATGTCGGAGTTGGAATTGACGGCGGCGAAGTTTTTTACGGAAACATCGGCTCAAACGAGCATATGACAAACACTGTAATCGGCGACAAAGTAAATTCTGCGAGCCGCCTTGAAGGTCTGACAAGAATCTATCATCTTCCGGTAATTGTTTCTGACTATATAAAAGATGAAATTGAAAAAACTGGAATCACAAAATATAAATTCTTCGAGATTGACACAGTTCAGGTAAAGGGAAAAACGGAAGGCAAGCGGATTTATTTTCCGATGGACACGAGCGAAACTTACGCGCCGGGAACCGAGCCCAAAGAAAGCGAGGAGGCGTTCATTCCGGCGGACAGCATAACAGAAAATCAGTTTGAAATTTATGAAGCCGGACTTTCAGCGTATTATTCAGGTGACTGGAGCGCGGCGAGAAAAAATTTCAAGAAATGCGGAATTGAAGCGGCGGATGTTTTCCTTTCACGTATGGGAAACAAAAGCGCGCCTGAAAACTGGAGCGGAATATGGACAATGGAAACAAAATAGAACTTACCCACAAGGAAGTTGCGCTTTTTCTAGGCGACGACTTGAAAAAATTCAACAGACGCACTGCGAAACCTTACAATCTTGAAAAAGAATACGAAAAAACAAGGAAAAACCATCAGACGCTGGTTTGGATTTTGCTTGCGCTCTGCTTTGTTTTTGTCGGAATCGGAACTTTGATTGCAGTAAAGTCAGTTTCAGATTCAAATGAAAAAATCAGCGTAAAAATTGACACGTTCAATGATTTGAACCTAAAAGAGCTTTTGAGCATGGTCGGAACTTCGCAGAATTCTTACGACGAGGCTGTGCGCACAAAAGAAAATCTTGAGGCGGAGCTTCAGAACGAGCTTGACTCGGCGGAACGCAAAAAGGAAAACGACAATTTCACGCTGAAGTCAATTTCTTTCTACACGGCCAAAAGTGAAATGGCGGCGCGGCAGAAAAAAATCAACGAAGATTATGATAAATCGATAAGAAGCGCGCATCAAAAATATGACTCAAAAATCGCACAAGCTGAGGAAGAAATCAAAAAATACGAGAGCCAGATTAACGGCTACGACAAGACGATGGTTTCGCAGGCAAAAGAAGCCGAAAGCTCAATTGATTCCCAGAAGCAGCTGAATGATATGAAATTCAAGATGCAGACCGAAAAAAATCAGGAGCAGATAAATAATCTAAGAAAGCAGCTGGCAGAAGAGCAAATCCGCGCGAAAGAGGAAATGCAGAACGCAATTGACGAAGTTCAGCGGACTTACCAGGCGCAAATTGTTCTTTTGATGAAGTCGCATAAAGATTTTCTTGAAAAGCTTATTTCGCACAACGGCGGCGACGGAATTGTAACAGACGCTTCAAATGTCAATAAAATCCAGATTTATTTTTCTGACGCAAAAATCAAAAAGCTAAATGAAAATCCACAGATAAAATGTCTGGTCGGCTCGAACACAGCTTTGTTCAGCATAAAAAAGGAAGATGACAAATATTTTGCAGTTGAGCCTGTGGAACCGCCGGCTCCAGCTTCAGGCTCAAACGAAAAAACGCAGAATGAAGCAGCAAAAACGAATGTCGCCCAAGAGCAAAAACCAATAATGGCATTCGCGGGCGACAAAGTTGATTTTTTAACAAACGCTGGAACAACAAAACTCTAATCAGACAAAGTCTTCCGCCTGCACGCAGAACAGCTTTATCCCCTCGCCCTTGAATTTTTCCTTTACGGCGCGGATAATCGCTTTCATAACAGGCAGCTTGTCGTCTTCCACATACGAAACAAGGATAAAGTTTGTCTCAGGCCAGGTTGTGCTTCCAAGCTTGTAGCTTTTCTTTCCTTTTCCGGTTACGGCGGAAATCACAGTATAAAGACAGTCAGGAAGATGTTCTTCTATCAAATCTGTGATTTCGTCCTGTACAGACTGGTTAGCAATTATTTCACATCTAGTCATATCAATCCTCTGTTAATAAAACTTCAATCTTGCTCTTCTCTCTCTTTTTCTCTTTCATAACAAGCGAGAACAAAACAGGAATAAAGAACAAGGTTACGAACGTTGACGATGTAAGACCGCCAACAACGGCAACCGCAATCGGCTGAACCATGGCCGCGCTTCCTTCTGTCGCGAAGCACATTGGAATCATGCCCAGGATTGTTGTGAGCGTCGTCATCAGAACTGGGCGCAGGCGGCTTGCTCCGGCTTCAAGGCAGGCTTCCTTCATCTTGTAGCCGCGGTCAAGAAGCAAGTTCGTGTAGTCAACAAGAATAATTCCGTTGTTTACAACAATGCCGACCAGCATAATGACTCCAACCGCGCTTGTCATGCTGAACGCCTGGCCAGTAAATTTAAAGATGAACACAACGCCGATGATAAGGAACGGAATTGTCGTCAAGTTGATAATCGGCGCCTTAAAGCTCTCGTATGTTCCGGCCATTACGCCGAATACAAGCAGAACCGCCATGATTCCAATCATAAGGTATGTGCGCCCCTGATCCTGCGTGTCTTTCCAGGCGCCCTCATAAACGATTGAGACACCTTCCGGCACAACAAAGCTGGCGGCGATTCCGTCCTTTATGTCCTGCACAATTTCACTCGAGTTGCGGTCAGTCTTCTTGTCAGCGGAAACCGTAACGCGCCGTGTCTGGTTCTCGCGCCGGATTGAGACTGGGCCGAGGCCTTTCTTGACTGTCGCAAAGTTCGCAACGCTTATCATGCCGTTTGTGCCTTTAACATAAATCTGCTCCAGGTTCTCGACCGACTGCCTGTCGCTGTTCTGATAGAAAAGCTTTAAGTCGTAGTCGGTTCCGTTCTCGCGGTATGTTGTCGCTGTCACTCCGTTTATAGCATAGTTGATTTCCCTAGCGACTGTGGTAACATCAACTCCGAACGCATAGGCACGCTGCCTGTCAATCTCAACCTGCATCTCAGGCAGAGCTTCCTCTGTATCTATTGAGACTTCTCCGATGTCAGGAATGCTTTCCATCACAGCACGGACTTTAGAAGCTATATCCATAGCGGCGTCAAGGTCATCTGAGCGCACGCGGATTCTAAACTCGGAGCCTGTCATCTGCCGCGCGAATCCCTGGCTGAACGTGAACCGCGCTCCCGGATAGTCATTAAAATGCCTGCGGAGCTTGGTCTGGATTGTGTCGGAAGTATCAATCTGCTTTTCAGTCTCCTCAGGCAGGTTTATCTGAATAGAGCCCCTGTTCGTCGTGTTTGTGCCGCGGCCAGTTCCAATAGAGGTGATTACAGTCGTGTAGCCTTCAATCTCGTTGTCGATTATCTTTTCAAAATCCTTGAGTATTGCTGTCGTCTCGCTAAGCGGAGTTCCGCTCGCAAGAGTCAGGTTCAAGGTCACGCTTGAGTCGGTTCCGTTGTTCATCATGTTCACTTTCAAGGTCGGAATCAAAAGAAAGGACATGGCAAGCACGCTTACGCAGACAATAACTGTAACGGCCCGGTGGTCAAGAGCGCATTTTAAGCCGCGCCTGTAGAGCTTTGTAAGCCAAGTCATCGGAAGCTCAAGCAGCTCATAGAACTTGGCGAGCGGCTTAAAGCGCACAGGATGCTCGGCGCGGTTCGTGAGCGGCAGGAATTTTCCGGCAAGCACAGGCACAAGGAAGATTGCGACAAAAAGAGAGGAAATAAGGGCGATTACAACAGTAAAGATAATGCCCTTGAACATCTGTCCCATCATGCCCAGGTCTTTTACAAAGAAGATAAAAGGAAGAAAGACACAGATTGTCGTAAGGTTGCCGGAAATAACCGACATCAGCATTTCCTGCGAGCCTAGTACTGCCGCAACTTTCGGCTTGGCGCCGCGCGAACGGTAGACGTAGATGTTCTCAATCATGACGATTGACGCGTCTACAATCATTCCAACGCCAAGAATCAGGCCGGTCAACGTCATCATGTTAAGCGTAATTCCTGCGAAATTCATCGCCAAGAGCGTTATGATAATTGAAAGAGGAATGGAGATTGCGATAATCAAGGTAGGCTTTATAGCCTTTAAGAAGATGAACAGAATCAAAACCGCAAGCAAAAGTCCTGAATAAGCAGAGTCAAGAAGAGTGTTTATTGTGTCGCTGATTGACTCTGAGTCATCGGAGATAATCTCAAGAACAACATCGCTCGGCATAAGCTCCTGAATTTCAGCAATTTTCTCGCGCGCAGCCTTTGCTACAGTAACGGTGTTTTTTCCGGACTGCTTTGTAATCGACACATAGATTCCAGGAAGACCGTTGATGTAGACTTCGCTTGTCTTGTCCTCATAGCCCATGTAAACGTTGCCTAAGTCGCGCAGGCGCACAACGTAGTTGTTTATTGTCGTAATTACAGTGTCTGCGACTTCTTCGACACTTGAAAACTCGCCTGTAGTGCGCACTGTGTAGTCAGTGTCGCCCTCTGTGATTTTTCCGCCGCCAAGCTCAAGGTTCTGCTTTGAAAGAGCCGAGGAAACACCTGCCATTGTAAGTCCATAGGCCTGCAGGCGGTTCTGCGAGATGTCAACGCGCAGGATTTTTGTGCGGCCGCCGCTTACATCCGCCTCTGCCACTCCGTCAACCTGCTCAAGCAGATCGGAAATCTGGTCGTCGGCAATCTGCTTTAAGTCGTCGTTCGAGCGGTTTCCGCGCACAGCGATTCTCATAATCGGCATGGAGTCAGCGTCCATCTTCATAATAGAAGGAGAGCTTGCGTCGTCCGGAAGGCTTCTGGTTACGCGGCTGATTTTATCGCGGATATCGTTTGTCGCGCTCTCCAAATCAGTTCCGTAGTTGAACTCAAGGCTGATTGAAGAC
Source organism: uncultured Treponema sp. (assembly GCA_964538245.1). Lineage (GTDB taxonomy): Bacteria > Spirochaetota > Spirochaetia > Treponematales > Treponemataceae > Treponema_D. The sequence continues at coordinate 32,043 of CAZIFO010000020.1, read as the reverse complement.
GAGCCTTCCGAAGATGTTGAGGTCATGGTTTTTAAGCCGCTCACCGAGATAAGCTGCCCTTCAAGAATCTTTGTGACAGTTTTTTCAACAGACTCTGGGCCTGCGTTTGTATATGTTGTGCGCACGTTGATATAAGGCGAATCAACGTCCGGCATCAAGCTGATTGCGACATTTTTCAATGTAAAAAGACCGACAATTCCGAGCAAGGCAAAAATAATCAATGTCAGAACCGGATGGTCAAGAGTTTTTTTAGAAATCGACATAATTTCCTCTTTTTTAAGAAAGTGAAAAACTTTTCCCTGTAATTTTTAAATTATCCGCGGTTATCCGCTGAGGAAGCCTTGCTCTGGGAAGAATCAGTCTCCGCGGCTTTTTCACCAATGTCCTGAATCTTTGAGCCGTCGCCAAGGCTTGTCATTCCCTGGATTACAACCTTGTCGCCAGCCTTAACGCCGCTTAGAATCTGAACCATTCCGTCAACCGCCTGGCCCTTTGTAACTTTTATCTTGGCGACAGTATTGTCGCTTCTTACAACGTAGGCGTAAAAATCATCTCCGTTCTGCACAAGGGCATCGCTCGGCATTACAGGAAAACCGGTATAGTCTTCTGTGTAAAGCTTGACCTTGGCGAACATTCCGGCGTTTATTCTTTGGTCGCGCGTGTCAAAAGTCAAAATAACTTCCTTTGTGCGCGTGTCAGCATCCACAACTGGAGAAACACGGCTTACAGTCGCCGGAAAAACCACGCCCGGATACGCTTCTACTGAAATTTCAGCTTTAAGGCCTTTTTTTAGGACAGCAACATAACGTTCAGGCACATACGATGTAATTTGAAGATTCGAGATGTCGCCGATAATCGCAACAGCCGTGCTCGTTGTTACCTTTGTGCCGTTCTTGAGCGGCGTCGAGATTATGCTGCCTGAAATAGGAGCGTAGACCGGACTTGAGCGGTAGCTTGTTCCAGGCTCGCTCGGGTCAACATAGGCTATTATGTCATTCTTGTTAACTCTTGAGCCAAGCATGACAGAAGTTGAAATAACTTTTCCGCCCATGTCAGGAAAAACAGAAACTGAGTTCTGGCTTTCAATATCGCCGTTTGTGCTTACGTAGCCGTGCAGCGTCGTAACTTGAGTTGTCATTGTCCGAACAGATACAGTCGCGCCGCTTCCGCCGCCTCTTGCTCTTCTCGCGCCGCCGGGCGCTCCTGATGATTTTCCGATTGTATTTGCATAAACCGCTGTAAGAGCGACCGCAAGCAGCGCGCATCCCGCGACAATCCAGGACTTCTTGATTTTCATTTTATGTTCTCCCTTTGTTTTAATTTATATTAAAAAATTCAGCACCTTAATTCTTAACTGTATTTTCCGTTAAGCTTCCAAAATCCGCGCCGATTGTATACTCAAGGCTCATTATGTCCCTTGCAAGCGTTAAAATCTCGCTGTTAAGAGAAACTCTAGCCTCCAAAAGCGTGCTGTTCGCGTTCTGCAGCGTGAGCAAATCCTTTGTTCCGCGGTTGTAGGCCTCGCTCGTCATATCATAAGTTTTCTGCGCCAGATCCACATTCGACTGCTTGTAGCGGATTGCAGACTGGCTCTGCTTTATAGAGCGCAGGCTTGAGTCAACGCTTCGCTTTACGTTCTTTAAGGCGTCATCAAACTGAAGCTCGTAATCCTTGACAGAATCTTTCGCAGAGTCAACTGCGTCATTTCTTGAAGACCACGGAAGAACGCCGTCAAGCGGAATTGTCGCGCTAAGCGTTACTGCCGCGGACTTTGTCGCATCAGGAGCCGTGCCGTCGTAGCCTGCGTACCAGCTTGCGTCACGCCAGCTTAAAGAGGCGTTCAAACTCGGAGAAAACGCGCTGAATCTTTTATCAAGCACATTGTTTTTCGCCGCGTCAAGCTTTGCCTGCAGAATATCAAGCTCAGCGGATTTTATGTCTTTTACATCAACTGCAATATCTTCAAGATAAAGATAGTCGTCAAGAGAGCCCGTCAAAGAAACTTTGTCGTCGAGCATAAGACCAAGAACCTGCTTAAAAGAATCCATGTCGTTCTGGAAAGTTGTCCGCGAGCTTTCAACAGTCGGAATCTTTGACTTGTAGTTAACTTCCGCGCTCAGGGCGTCAACTTCGCTTAGCCTTCCGGCGTTGTATTTTGCAAGGTTGCTTTCATACTGGTTTTTCGCGATTCTAAGATTTTCTTCCTGAAGCTTGATATTCTCTTTCTCGTAAATCAGGCCGTAGTAGCTCTGGCGAACGCTAAGCTCAATCTGGCGCACAGCGTCGTCAAAAGTGACTTTCTGCTGGTCATATGCGAGTTTCGCCGACTGAATCTGCGTGTAAAGATTCGCCGAAAGAGAAACAGAGGCCGTGGCGCTTATTCCAAAGCTTGCCGAGTAATCTGACTTCTGGTCGCCTCCAGTAAGCGAATCGAGCGGAACAGAGCCTGTCGCTCCAACGCTCAATGACGGACTTACGCTGTTCCACGAATGGTTCTTGCCGCGCAAGGCAGCGTCGAGCGTAATCTGGCTCCGCGCGATTGAGACATTGTTCTTTTTGGCAAGCTCCACAGCGTCTTCAACTGAAAGCGAATATGATTTAGCGTCAGACAGCGGCTTTTCCGCAGTTTTTTCAGCCGTTTCCTGAGCAAACGCAAGCGCTGAAGCCAAAAACAAAATAGAAAGGAAGAAATTTTTTTTCATCTTACAATTTTTATCGTCATTCATATCGTTTTTCAAAACCTACAATTTATTAACAGCATTTTTGTATTTTAGTTATTAAAAAAAAATGTTATTTTTAAAAACCTGCGGCTGTCATTGTTATTCCAAAAAAAATCGGCCGTCATTATAATAAAAGAAACTATGAAAACATCAAAAAAAATAATAAAAATCGCGTTCGTTTTTCTTTCAGTTTCTTTGATTCTTTTTTCAAGCTGCAAAAAAGAAAGAAAACTCACCGTTGAAGACGCCGTAACCTCGCTTCCGCAAAATTCAAAGGAACCTGCAAAGCTCAAGAATCTTGACGATGAAACTAAATCTTATCTTGACGGAAAAAATATAATTGTCGTTCTAGGCTACGGCTACAACGATGAAAGTTCAATAGAAAGAATCACGCAGAATCTTAGGGAAAATTTTGGGGTTGAGACAGAAGATAATTACGGGCTTGTTTCCATTCTCGTCTATCCAAACGATTTTATGGCGGCTGGAAAAGCGCGTGTAAGCTCGCTCGTTGATCTTCTTGAAGACAAAACTCCGGCCGGAATTATAATTTTAGGCGCGCCCGACGGAATGCACATTGCGCTTTCAAAACTTCAGGACCAGGAAGAAGACGGAAAACTTAAATATCCTGTTTTCAGCTTTTTCTCGCAGGACGATGTTCTAGGCTCAGAAGCGACGGCGGATTTTGTTCTCGATTATGCGCACAAATCTGACTCTCTCGGCGCGGAAGTCACAGATTTTATTCCGGACTTTGATTTGACTTCACTTCTTGATTCTGCGATTTCCTCAATGATTACGCTGCGGGCGCCTCTAAAATCTGACGAAAACCTTGAAGCTTTTGTTAAAAATCTTTTTGACGGAAAGAAAAACGTGTCGCACTATATTGACGGCGAAACCGGGCTTCAGTCAATCAATCATTTTATTTTTGATTAAATTTGATAAAAAAACGGCGGCAAACTGATTTTTTATGATAGAGCTTGTACAACAAAATGATTTTGCGCTTGGAAATCCGGAGAAAATCAAAGAGCTTTCAAAAAGTTCATCTGCAAAGATTTTAGTAGTTTCGGACTCGCATGGAAAACCGTGGATTTTCAAGTCGATTCTCTATAATTTTGGAGAAAAAGCCGACGCGCTCTTTTTTTGCGGAGATGGAATGCCGGACTTAGTTTCAATTCTTGAAGAGTCTGTTTCAGATCCGGAGCTTGCGGAATGCATTCCTGAAGTCTTGTATTTTGTCCATGGAAACGGCGACAACTCAACAATCCAGCTTCTGGCGGACAAAAGAATTGCGCTCCAGGTTCCGCGCGAAATCGAGGCAGTTGTCTCCGGCAAGAAGATTTTTATGACGCACGGACACAGCTACAACGTTTATTTCGGCACAAAGGATTTAATCGCCGCCGGAAAAGAAAGAAACGCCGACTTGATTTTTTACGGCCACACGCATCTGTCTTCAATCCAGAAAAAAAAGATTTCAGAAAAAGAGATGATTGTGTTAAATCCCGGGAGCTGCTCGCTTCCGCGCGGCGGAATGCCGAATTCCTGCGCGCTCGTCACAATCGCCCACGGAAAAATCAAGGCAGACTTTTACGAAATCAAATTCGATGACGATGGAAACATTCTTTTTAAACCATTCCGCGCGCCGACACACGAAATGAGATTTTTCTGATTAGGATTAAAAATTTTCCTTCAGCATAAATCCAGTTTCACCATGGCCTGGAAAAACTTTTGCGTCCGCGGCAACGTTTCTATAGATTTTTTCAAGGCTTTCCTGCATTTCGCTCTCGCTTCCGCCAGGCAAATCAGTGCGGCCGTAGCTAAGGTAAAAAACAGTGTCGCCTGAAATCAATGTTTTCTGAGCCTCGTTATAAAAGCAGCAGCTTCCTTTTGTGTGGCCCGGAGTATGCAATATTTTCCATTCCGAAAGGCTTTCTTTTATTTCAGGTTTTAGATTTAAGCAATCCGCAAGCGTTTTTCCGTCTTCCAAAAACGAAGTTGCCGCAGGCAAATCAGAAACAAACGGAAGAAATTCTTCAAAGCCCATCTGGTAAAGCTGCTTTCCCTGCTCGATTTTTGACTGAGGCCCGATTAAGGCCGAGTCATCTTTGTGAATCAGAACCGGAAGCTCCGGGAAATCCCGCTTCAAAGACTTTAGCCCCGCAACGTGGTCGAAATGTCCGTGAGTCTGAACAACAGCAACAGGCTCAAGCGCGTTCTTCTTTAGAAAATCAGTCAGAAGATTTGTGTCGCGCGAAAAATGGCAGCACGCGGAGTCAAAAACAAGAACAAAATTGCGCACCAAAGGCACAATCAGAGTGTTAACTTGAAGCGGTCCTGTATGAAGGATTTGAATTGGCATATAAAAAATTGTGCCGCACGGATGCGGCAATAAAGCAAAGAGAGAAAATTCTGTTTGCCTTTAGGTGAACAGAATTTTCTCGTACGAACTAAAAATTACAAGGATGTAATTTTTAGTTCGTGACATCTTCAGAAGAGCTTGAGCGAGGGCGGCGCGCAGCCAGGATTTCCTCGTCAGTCATCTCTGCCTGGGCTTTCGCAAAAGCAGCCTGCTCCGCTACAGTCTCGCTGTTTGTCTTTGTGAAAGAATCAGTAATCGGAGCAGATTCATTTGACACGTTCGGAACCGGCTCGTGATTTTCATAGCTTTCTGTTGCAACTGGCTCAGAACCAACAGATTCAGCCTCTTTCGGCTCTGAAACGTTTTCAGCAGAGTCTCCCTCGTGGCGTGAATAGCTTACGCTGAGCGGGCGGCCGCGGAAGTTATATCCGTTCAAAGCCTTGATGGCCTTGTCAGCATCCTCTTTGAAAAGCTGGACAAATGAATAATTTGCAAGAACGGTGATGTTGCCGATTCTTTCTTTTTCAATTCCGGCAACGCTGATAAAAAGTCCGACTAAGTCGCGCGGATAAACACGGCGGTTGCGTCCGACGCCGACAAAAATTGAAGCCGCCTGGTCAGGAGCAATCTCAACGCGTGTAAAACGCTCGCGCGGCTGCTCTGATGAAGAAGATGAAGATTCTTCATTTACTGGTGTATTTTCCTCGCGTGGAGCTCTGCGTGAAAAATCTTTTTCCTCGTTTTTCTCGCCTTTCTCCTCTCTTTCCTTTCTAAATCCAAAATGAGCAATTGCGCCTGCTGAATTTTTCAGAAGATAAGCCGCAACCCAGCTTCTCATTGTAAGCGGAACATTTTTCTTGAAAACTTTTTTCAAAGCCTCGAATTCATCAGGATTTGCCTTTACTCTTGAAACTACTTCCTGAAGATAAGCTGCGGCCTGGTCGAGATTAATCTCTCTGTTCTGTCTAAAACCGCCACGTCTAAAACCACGTCTGAATGCCATAATTAAGCTCCTGTAAATAAAAAAATCAAAAATCTAATTGTCTGCCAGATGAGCCAGATAAACTGAACCAACTTTTTCAAAACCGCAACGATTTAACAAAGGTTCTAAGAATTCTGGAACTGAAGTTTCGGCAATAATAAACCAATGAATTCCGCGTTTTTTCAAGCTGGAAATGCAGTAAAAAAATAATTTCTGCGCGATTCCCAGACAGCGGTAATTCTGATTGACAAAACAAGCGGTAAAAAAAGCCGTTTCGTTTTGAGAGGAATTCTGAAGAGAAAACAAAAGGCAGCCGGCAAAGTCCTCTGAAGTTGTGCGGCAGATAAAACCACAGCTGTCAGAAATAAAATCATTAAACCTGCGAAGCCAAAAATGAGCAATCGCTGAACCAACTTTTTCCGGATAAAAGTCCTTAATCTCTTCCGCAATTTCACCTGCTTCCTTTGCAATGCAGTCCTCATCCTCTTTCGGACTGAACTCGCAAAACTGAAAATCTTCTCTTAGCAAATCATCCGCCTCATCAAGATTTTCTTTCGGGTTAAAAGCTTCAAGCCCCCAGTTTTCGCGAAGTGAATTGTACCAGTCAAGAACGACAGAACGCATTTTCTTTTCTTTGAACGAATGAAAGCGTCTTTCGAGCGACGGATATTTTTTCAACGTATTTTTAAAATTCTTAAAAACCCCCCTTCCATTTGAAAGAATCTGCTTTAACTCCGCGCGGATTTCCTGCTCCACAACAGAGTCTGCGAATTCCTCCAGCAAATTAAAGCCGTCCTCGGAATCCCAGGACGGAAGAACATAGCCTTTTTCTTTTTCAACTAAATCTTCGGCGACAAGCTCCGAGTCAACCGCAACAACATGATTTTTCTCGGTGTCAAAGACAAACAGGCTGTTCTGATTTTCCATAGCGAAAATAATCTCGTCAGCAAGTTTGTCCGTAAGTCCGAAAGTCATAGTTTTCCAGGCGTTTTTATTTTACAATTTCCTGCAGCTCTTTTCTTGAAGAAATCACCTTGCTTATAAGACCGTAGTCCTTCGCCTCGTCAGCTGTGAGCCAATGGTCGCGGTCGCAGTCTTTTGCGACCTGCTCAACAGATTTTCCAGTTTCCTCTGAAATAAGCTTGATAAGTTTTTCCTTCGACTTAGAAATTTCCTCAGCCTGAATTTCAAGATCTGTCGCGACTCCCTGCGCAACTCCGCCGATGAGCGGCTGGTGAATAAGATAATGGCTGTTAGGAAGGCCGAGACGTCTTTCTTTTGGAGCAGCGAGCAAAATAATTGAGCCCATGCTTGCAATAAGTCCGGTTCCAATTGTATAAACAGGCGCATTGATAAAGCGGATCACGTCATAAATTCCAAAGCCTGAGTCAATTGAGCCTCCAGGAGAATCTATATAGATATAAATCGGCTTGTCGCTGTCCGCCTCGAGCAAGAGAAGCTGCTGAATTGTCTTCGCAGTATTTTCCTCGTTGATTTCGCCGCTTAAAATAATCTGGCGGGTTTTTAGAAATTTTTCAGCAAGAGGATTTTCTTTTTCAGAATCTTTTTCCTTTTTCTCGCCGTCATTCAAAATTTTACTGGTTAAAATAGTCATATTAAAAATATAATGAAAAATTTGCCGAAATACAATCAAAATAAAAAAGCCGCCCGGCAAAGCCAAGCGGCGTATTCTAAAATCTCAAATTTTATGCAGCTGTGTGCTTTGTCTTTGGTTTAAGGCTTGATGTGATTCCATAGATTGCAAGACAAACAATCCAAATATCCGGAATTACAGCGATAGACTGCAAGCCGTCAGAAACAGAGCTTCCCTCCGGAGCAATGATTCCTGGCAGGAAAATGCTCAGGATGAGCTTGATAGAAGCCGCGTCATTAAGTGCCACATCAATAACGACAAGCGCCGCAACAATTGCAAGAACAGCAATAGTGATAATCAATTTTTTATTTTTTGTCATAAAAAATCTCCTTTAAATAACATTCCGCTTTTAATTTTACAGCATTTTGGAATTTTATGTCAATTTTCATTTTTAGCTTCTGCCCAGAATTCCATCATCTGCTTTTTATGCGCGTCGTCAAAAGGAATATTGTTCTCCTTCATTTTTTTCTCGACATAAGTAAAACGTCTGTAGAATTTCTTGTTGGCTTTTTGCAAGGCAATATTCGCGTCAATTCCGAGCCAGCGGCCATAGTTTATGAACGACAGGAACGCGTCGCCGAATTCTTCCTCAAGATGAAGCTGGGCTTTGTCAAGATTTTCACTTCCGGAGCTTTCTGAGAAAGGCTTGTCTTCCGGAGTTTTTTTATTAAGCTCGACTTCTTCGCGGGCGGATTTCATCTCGGAAAGCTCCTCAAAGAACTTTTCCGCGCATTCACTCAGGCTGTTCCATTCAAAATGCTCTTTCGCGGCTTTTTTTAGCATCTTGTAGGACTTTAAAACCGGAGGAAAATTCTCAGGAACTTCGTCAAGAACTGAATCAGACTTCCGGCCTTCCACATTCTCCTTGATTCTTTCCCACTGGTTCAGAGCTTTTTCCGCAGTCTCGGCTCCGTCCCGGACCTCGCTTGCGCCCTCGCTGTCCTTAAAAACATGAGGATGGCGGCGGATAAGCTTTTCCGTTATTGCGTTTATGGAGTCTTCCACAGAAAAAAGATTTTTCTCCTCAAAAATATAGGCAATCAGAACAACGTTAAGAAGAACATCGCCAAGCTCTTCCTTTACATGAGGCGCGTCGTTTTCTGTAAGCGCGTCAATCGCCTCGCAGGTCTCCTCAAAAAAAGTGGAGCGCAGCGAAAGCGAAGTCTGGTCGCTGTCCCACGGGCAGCCTTTTCGGACAGCCTTAACAACATCGAAAAATCTTTTAAACGCTGAAGAAATTGAATCTTGATTCTGCGGAGGAGTTTTGTTTTCTGGGTTTTCCGTGACCTTTAATCTCATTTCTTTGTCTCCACGATTTTCTTTTTTGTCCACGCCTGCAAGATTCTCTGCTGTCCCTCATCTGTTGCAAGCAGGAATTTAGCGAACATATCGTTTGTCCGGGCAAATTCCTGCGAAAGAATAATTCTTTCGTCCGGCGTGAATTTTGAAAGCACATAGTCGGCGATGTCGCGGTCGACAGGCTTTGTAAGGCCAAAGCGCAGCCGCCAGAAATCGGCGGTTCCGAACGCGGCTTTCATTGAGCGGAGCCCGTTGTGTCCGCCAAGCCCGCCGCTCCATTTTAGGCTCACAGTTCCCATCGGAAGCTCAAGCTCATCATGGACAACAAGAATTTCCTCCGGCTTGATTTTATAAAAGCCTGCAAGCTCGCCAACAGACTCTCCGCTCGCGTTCATATAAGTCAGAGGCTTTAGAAAATAGATTTTGTCCGGAGCGCCGTCAGGAACAAGCGGCGCGCTTCCGTCCTTTTTCGCGTACATTTTTGTCTCGGCGAACCACTGCGCAAGAATTGGAGTTTCAACCGCGGCATAGTCGCCCTTGAATTTGTTCTGGAATGAAAGTTTATCGTAAAAAGGAAGCTGCTCTGCAAATGTCCATGCTACATTGTGGCGCGTTCCGGCATATTCCGCGCCATAGTTTCCAAGAAAAGCAACAAGTTTTATCATGCTTTGAATTATAGTGAATTTTCATTTAAGAATGAAGAATCTCTTTAGTCATATGCTACGGGGAAGATTGCTTCGCTGCGCTCGCAATGACGGATGTTCAATCTCGCAATGACGGATGTTCAATCTCGCAATGATGGGTGTTCAACCTCACAATGACGGTTGGAACCCGCGATGACGGCTGCGATAGGACTCGCAATGACAGATGTTCAACTTCGCAATGACGGCTACGGCGGGGCTTGCGAGGACATATGTTTAAATATAAAGCCTTTATACTCTTAGATATAAAGGCTTTATACCTAAGAGTAGAGACCCTTTATATTTAAGGATAGAGAGCCTTTATATGTGGAAAACTTCACGTCAAAAATAGTACACGCTCCTAACAAGACTTGCTGCCATATGCTAAAAGAATCAAGCGGCAGTCTTAGCAGGAAAAGCCTTCTTCAAAATAATCAGGAAATATCCAAAAACAAACGCCGCTGTGATTATCCAGCTGCACGGAAAAAGCAAGAACAAGCTTGGAAGCGTTCTAAAATGCGCAAAAATCGTGAAAATCCAGGCGATTCTAAACACGCAGGAGCCGAGCGAAACCATCACAGACGGCACAAAAGTCTTTCCAAGACCGCGGCACGCCGCTATTGAGTTGTCCATAAAGGCCGAGACACAGTAAGCGAACGCCATGATTTTTATTCTCGCAAGCCCGCACTCAATGACTTTTTCGTCAGTTGTGAACAGGAGAAGAAATTCACGTCCGAAAATCAGAAGAAGAACGCCGAGGACAAGTCCTATTGAAAACGAAAAGAAAGTTCCCCAGATATATGTTTTTACAACACGGCTCTTGTTTCCCGCTCCGTAGTTCTGGCCGATAAAAGTCGCGCAGCCCACGTAAAAAGCCGCCATCACGTTGTAAATAAACGTGTCGGCGTTCGCGGCGGCGGCGTTTCCAGAAACCATCACAGCGTCAAAGGAATTCAAGCCCATCTGCATAAACATATTCGCGAATCCGAAAATCATGTTCTGAAGTCCGGCTGGAATTCCGACTTTGATGATTCTCGCCGCTTTCTGCCAGTTCACGCGGATTTTTTTGATTTCAAGTTTCGCATCTCCTGTTCCGTGCATAAGAGCAAGCAAAACCAAAATAGCAGAAATAAAATTTGAAATCACAGAGCCCCAGGCAACTCCGTCAACGCTCATTCCGAATCCAAGAACGAAAACGAGATTCAAAATTGCGTTTGAAATTCCCGCGATTGTCAGAAAATAAAGAGGCCTTTTTGTGTCGCCGACCGCGCTCAAGACTCCGTTTCCATAGTTAAAGAGCGCCTCGAACGGAATTCCGACCATGTAAATCTTAAAATAAAGAACCGCGCCGTCAATCAGCTCAGGCTTTGTGTTCATCAAAAGGAGAACAGGCCGCGCAAGAATCATCCCCAGGAACATAAGCGCAACGCCGAACGCAAAGCAAATCACAAACGCAGTGTGGATTGTCTCGGACAAATCTTTCTTGCTCTTGGCTCCGATAAAAAACGCGCATATTGAGTTGACGCCGCTTCCAAGCCCGATTACAAGACCTGTAAAAAGATAAAGAAAATTTGGAGTCGAGCCTACCGCCCCAAGAGCCAGAGGCCCCGAAAATCTTCCGACAACTGCAAGATCCGTCATATTGAACAGAACCTGCATTATGTTTGTCAGGACAAGCGGAATACTAAAACGAAGGAGCATCTTGCCGATGCTCCCTGTTGTTAAGTCCATCTCATAATTTTTCATAAGAGGCAATGATATTAGGAATTTAAGAAAGAGAAAAGAGCAGTCAAAAACAAAGTTTTCAGCCTGTTATTTTTATTATTTCAGCTGCATGCCCCGCTAGAAAAATCTTTTTGAGCTTTTTGATACGCATAGACAAACGCATGGTAAGCCACTTTGCGAAGCTCGTTCTTTTGCACAATCGGCATGATTTTGTTTTCGTATTGATTTTTCCAGTAAATTTCAAATTCTTTGTTCATTTCTTCCATAGTTTTCTCCCGTTTTTTTAAATTTTCTAGACAACTCTCGCCAAAGTTGAAAAAAATCCACACAGCACGTTTTGTGGAAATCCAGCAGTTTTTAATTTTATCTTGAAAAAACAGATTCCGCTGAGAAACGGAATCTCCGGCCGCAAAACCGCGGCAAAAAAAAGACAAGGCTGCAAAAAAAGTTTTGCAAAACTGATTTTATGAATTAAAAATCAGCAGATATATTGAAAGCAACATCCAGCACAGACGCTGCTAAAATATGTTACAAAATTTATAAAAAATTTGTCAACAAATCAAACAATTTTTTATAAAAAAATTATCGGTTAAGGATAAAATAAGCGCGGAAATTTAAATTAAAATGCGCCGTATTTCATCTTTTTTTCCGTTTGTGGTAAAATCAAACTGGATTTTCAATTTTTTCAGATTTTTTTCACTCTCTCACTACTTGAGAGCCTACGAAATATAATCCTTGTCAAAAGGAGACAATAAATGGCAGACTACAAAGTATTTCCTGATGCCCCGGAGGGAACTCCGCGCGCTAATTTTGTTCATCTTCATGTGCACTCGGACTATTCGCTTCTTGACTCGTGCGCAAAGCTGGACGACCTTGTCGCAAAGGCAAAACGGCTCAACATGCCGGCTCTTGCCCTTACCGACCACGGAAATATGTTCGGAGCATTGAACTTTGAGCACCTTTGCCACAAGAACGGAATAAATCCGATTGTGGGCGAGGAATTCTATGTCGCCTACGGAAGCCATCTTGAGAAAAAAACTGTTCCGTACAGCCACAAGGGAGAAGACGGAGAGAGGCAGGCAAGATATTTCCATCTGATTCTCCTCTGCGAGAACGAGACCGGCTACAAGAACATGAGCTGGCTTTCGTCAATCGCCTACACGGAAGGAACCTGGTACAAGCCTAGAATCGACTTTGAGCTCCTTGAAAAATACCACGAGGGAATCATCTGCCTTTCCGCCTGCATCGCGGGAGAGCTTCCGCAGCTCTGCCTTGCCGACAAGGACGACGAGGCGAAGGAGCTTGCGTTAAAATACAAGAATCTTTTCGGGCCGGACCATTACTACATCGAGCTTCAGGACCACGGCCTTGAAGACCAGAAATACATCAACCAGAAGCTGATAAAAATTGCGCACGAGCTTGATATTCCGCTCGTCGTCACAAACGATATCCATTATATAGAAAAAGAGGACTGGGAAGCCCAGGACTGCCTGCGCTGCATCGGATTCAAGAAGAACATGAACGAGCCGCACCAGACAATGGGAGGCGACAGGCACGAGTGGTACTTCAAGACGGAGCAGGAAATGAGGGAGCTTTTCCCGGACTGCCCGGAAGCCTACGAGAACACAATAAAGATTGCGAATATGTGCAATCTGACAATCCACCAGTATTCAACGCCGGAGCTAAAAGCCTGCCTTCCTCGCTTTGAATTGCCAAAGGAGTTCCAGACGCACGGAGACGACTACACGCAGAACCAGGACGACTACGTGCGCTTCCTTGTGGAAAAAGGACTTCGCAAACGCTATCCGAAAATTACTCCCGAAATCCGACAGCGCGCCGAGTACGAGCTTGGAATCATCTTTAAGATGGGATTCTCAGGCTACTTCCTGATTGTCTGGGAATTCATCAACTGGTCAAAGTCAACCTGGGACAACGTGAACAACAAGCCCAAGCCTTATATTCCAATCGGTCCTGGACGAGGTTCGGGCGCAGGCTCTCTTGTCGCCTACTCTCTCGGAATCACAGACATCGACCCTTTCAGGTTCAAGCTGATTTTTGAACGCTTCTTAAATCCGGAGCGCGTCTCAATGCCGGATTTTGATGTGGACATGGACTTCGACTACCGCCAGGACATCATCCAGCACACGCGCGACCTCTACGGAGATCCGCAGGTTGGCCACATTGTAACATTCGGAACCTTAAAGCCAAAGAACGTTATTGCCGACGTGGGCCGCACACTTGGAATTCCGCTTAGCGAAGTGAACATGCTAAAGTCAAAAGTCTCGACGAACTTAAAGACAAAGCTTAAGAACTGCTTTGAGCCTGCGAACGAGAAATTTCCGGACGGCGGACAGCTTGCCGAGTTCAGGCACGATCCTAGATACGAAAAGCTTTTTGACCTTGCCGTAAAGCTTGAGGACTGCAAGCGAAACACCGGCCTGCACGCGTCGGGAATGGTGATCGGACTTACCGCGCTTCCTGACTGGGCGCCTGTCTTTATGGACCCTAAAACCCACGAGGTCGGCGTCCAGTACACAATGGACATCATCGAGCCGTGCGGACTTGTCAAATTCGACTACCTCGGACTCAAGACGCTTTCCTTAATCCGCTACGCTGAGAACATCATAAACAAGCACAAAAAGCCGGACGAGCCTGTGTTCGACTGCTCAAAGGTAAGCGAGACAGACAAAAAGACATTCGACCTCTTTAAGCGCGGAGATTCTGTCGCTGTTTTCCAGTTCGAGTCGCCGGGAATGCAGAAGATTCTGCGCCAGTTCCAGCCTGAAAAGCTTGAGGACCTGGTCGCGTTGAACGCGCTTTACCGTCCGGGCCCTATGCAGTTTATTCCGGACTACATCAACGGAAAATGGAAGCCTGAGACAATCCACTATCCTGACCCTTGTCTTGAGCCTATTCTAAAGGAAACCTACGGAGTCATGGTCTACCAGGAGCAGATTATGCAGGTTTCCCAGAAAATCGCAGGATTCTCGCTCGGTGCGGCAGACATGCTCCGGCGCGCCATGGGAAAGAAAAAGCCAGAAGTCATGATGGGCAAAAAAGTGGAATTTGAGGAAGGCGCCATAAAGCAGGGATTCACAAAGGAGCACGCCGACGAAATCTTTGAAATCATGGTTCCTTTCGCGGGCTACGGATTCAACAAGTCCCACGCGGCAGCATATTCTGTTCTCGCGTACAGGACAGGCTGGCTAAAGGCGAACCGCCCGGCGGAATTCATGGCGGCGAACCTCACGAACGAAATCACATCCACAGACGGACTTCCTGCCTACATTGAGGAAGCGCGCAGAATGGGAATCCCTGTTGACGCGCCGGACGTGAACCGCTCGGACGCGAACTTTGACGTTGTCGACGGACACATCGTCTTCGGATTCAGAGGAATCAAGGGAATGGGCGAAGGCGCCGCGAACGCGATTGTAAAGGAGCGCGAGACGAACGGGCCGTTCAAGGACTTCATGGACTTCCTTACTCGCATGATGGAAGCCAAGGAAGATGTGATTGACCCGGAGACGCACGAGAAAAAAGGAACAAAGACCGCAATCAACAAGAAGGCTGTCGAAGTCCTTATAAAATGCGGCGGATTTGACAATCTCGACAAGAACCGCCCGACTCTTATCTCAAATCTTGAGCGCGCATACGCATACGCGGAGAAAATCGCCCTCGGAAGCGAAGACGGCCAGCTCTCGCTCTTCGGCGACACCGACGAAAAGGAATATTCAGATTTTGTCTATGAAGATGTCGAGGACTGCTCAAAGCTCGAAAAGCTAAACATGGAAAAAGAGCTTATCGGCTGCTATGTCTCAGGGCACCCTTTGGACGACTTTAAGAAAGCCTACGAGAAAGCGACTGTGAATTCAAGGAATATCGCGCGCGTCGCAAAGCAGGACAAGGCCGAAAAAGACTCACTCACCGCCAACGGCGCGAATCCGTGGGCAATCAGAAACGCCGGGCGCACACAGACCGCGGTCGGAATGATTATGGACCTGCGCCAGATAAACACAAAGAAAGGCGACCAGATGGCGTTCGCGAAGCTCCAGGACTACAGCGGAAACATCGACCTTACATTTTTCCCGAAAACTTGGGAGAAGATGAAGGACAAAATCCAGAACGAGACAGTCTACGCTTTCAAGGGCAAGGTTGACGGCTCGCGCGAAACTCCGTCGTTCCTTGTTGACGAGATTGAGGATCCGAAAATCTTGCAGGAGCGCGCAATCGAGGAAGTCCACATCCAGCTTGATGACAGCGTACAGAGCGAGCAGCAGATTTTTGACCTAAAGGAATTTTTGTTTGGAAATTCAGGCAATTGTTCTATATATTTCCATATAGACACAGGAACCGACACATACATAATAAAAGCCGCAAGCCAGCTTACCGCGCCATGCACAGACGAGTTCTTGAATTCGCTCAAGGCTTTCCGCGCAGTAAAAGAAGTATGGACGGTTTGAAAAATTGCATCCGTGCAAAGCGGTCGGTCATTGAGCTTGCCGAAATGACATTAAAACAAGTAAATGCGTTTTGCGATTTTTGAAATCATTTTGAAGCAAGAAAACGCGCTGGGCAAGTTTTAAAATCATTTTGAAACAAGAAAACGCGCTGAGGAGATTTCAAAATGATTTCGAGAGAAGAAAATGCGCTGGGGGAACTTTCGAAATCATTTCAAGAGAAGAAAACACGTTTTGACGGCTTTCGAAATCATTTCGAAGCAGGAAAATGCGTTTTGACGGCTTTTAAAATGATTTTGCGAGAAGAAAATGCGTTGGGCAGCTTTTGAAATCATTTCGAGAGAAGAAAACGCGCTGGGCGGGCTTTGAATTATTGAATTAGGTTACGGGTCTGGGCCTGAGCCGGAAATATTTTTATCTACTTTTTAAGGAGAAACGTATGCAGTTATTTAGAATTCTTGCCGCGCTTATTTCGCTATATGCCGTGGTGTGCTTTATCAGAGTCATCCTGACATGGTTTCCGGGCGCGGAATACTCAAAGTTCGGAAAATTTCTCGCGTCGGTCTGCGACCCTTACTTGAATCTTTTCCGGAGACTGTCGTTTCTGCGCTTCTCAGCATTCGACTTTTCGCCGGCGGTCGCGCTCTGTATCCTTTTCGCCGCGTCAACAATCTGCTCCGCGCTCGCAAGCGGAAGAGGAGTCAAATTCGGCGTCTTCCTCGCGATGCTTGTCTCAATGCTCTGGTCAATAGTTCAGTCGATTATGTTCTTTGTGATTTTGATTCTTGTAATCCGCCTTGTCGTCTATCTTGTAAAAGGCGACACCTACACTTACGGCTCAATCTGGAACTCTGTCGACCGCGCCATTACTCCGCTCGTCTACAAGATTTGCGGCATTTTCACCCACGGACGCACAATTCCGTTCAAGTCCGCGCTCATCTGCGGCACCTTGATTCTTGTCGCCGTCACAATCATCGCTAAGTTCCTTGTCCAGGCTCTGTGCGCGCTTCTGGCGGCGATTCCGTTTTAGAATTCTGCCCCGGCTCTCCGCGATTTTTTCATCGGCGAACATCTTTTTTCTGCCGATATAAATTTATGCACGTTTCAGAGCTGAACAATTCAATCTCCACGCTTCCGGGCGTGGGGCCGGCAAAGGCTTCTCTTTTCGCAAATCTAAATATCTTTACAGCCGGAGATTTGCTCACATTTTATCCGCGCGGCTACGAGGACAGAACTCAGAAAGTCACAATCGCACAGAGCCTTGAAAACGGGCCGTTCCAGGGAAAAGTCCATACGCTCGCACAAGTTGTCGGCCACGACTGGTTCGGCTTTGGCAGGATGAAAACGCTAAAGCTCATAGTTTCGGACAATTCCGGAATCGCGGAGCTTGTCTGCTTTAACCGCCCTTTCATGGAAAAGTCGCATCCGGTCGGGCAGATTGTCTCGGTCTCAGGCAAATTTGAAGTTAAATACGGAAAATACCAGTCAACAAGCTTTGAAATCACAAAGGTTTGCGACGGCGGGAACCTTGCTTCTCTCGGCGGCATTCCGCTTCCTGACAGCAAGGTTTTTCCGGTTTATCATCTGACGGAAGGACTGACAAGCAAAATCATCTCAAAGACGGTTGACTCCGCGCTCCACCAGTTTTCGCTCGGCCTTGAGAACGACCTGCCGGACGAAATCATACAAAAACGGAACCTTCTTTCAAAGAAAGACGCTCTAAAAAAAATCCACCAGCCAAGTTCAATTCAAGAAGCAAATGAAGCGCGCAGGACTCTCATTTACGAGGAGCTTTTCTTTTTCCAGAGGACTTTGGCAGAGCGGTCTCTGAGCCACCGCGGAAAGCTTCCAAAAATCGAGCTGAATCAGAATGAAAATGAAGCGAACCAGAAGCAGTTTTCAGATGAGGAATTTGAAAAGTCGCTTTCAAACCGCCAGAAAGATCTTCTTGCCCGGCTTCCGTACAAGCTCACTCCCGACCAGAAAAACGTGATTGCCGCCATGAACCGCGACATTGACCAAAACTACGGCTTTGATTCCAGCGGCCACGCGGAAAAATCCGGAGACAATTCTGAGAATCCGGGGCGGCGCAGTTTTTCAATGCGCACGCTTTTGCAGGGAGATGTCGGCTCCGGAAAAACTCTCGTGAGCTTTTTCGCCGCGCTGCGTGTCGCCGACTACGGAAGCCAGGCCGCGCTTATGGCCCCCACAGAGCTTCTTGCGCGCCAGCATGCCGAGAACGCGGCGAATCTTCTTGAGCCGCTTGGAATCCGGGTCGCATATCTTACAGGAAACATCAAGACAAAAGGCCGCGACAATCTTTTAAAGGCCCTTAAAAACCACGAGATTGACCTTGTGATTGGAACCCACGCGCTTTTCTCAAAAAATGTGCAGTATTACGACCTTGCCCTCGTGATTATCGACGAGCAGCACAGGTTCGGCGTAATGCAGCGTTCGGCGATTCTGGACAAGGGAAGAAACAGCGTCGCCGCGACAGGAAAATTCGCACAGCCGCCTTTCCGCGAGCCAAACCTTCTGATGATGAGCGCGACTCCGATTCCGCAGACTCTGGCGCTCACAGTTTTCGGCGACCTAGACGTGCTTTCAATCCACACAATGCCGAAGGGAAGAAAGCCTGTAATCACGTATCTTTCAAAAGCTGGAAACGAAAAAAATGTCTACGAGGCTGTCAGAAAAGAGCTTATGGCCGGGCACCAGGCATATTTTGTCTATCCAGCGATTGACGCAGATTTGAGCCGCAGTTCTGCTTCACAAGACAGTTCTCTTGATTCAGATGATGATTCACAGCCTGTAAATCAGAAAGAGGCGATAAAATCCGCGGAGGAAAGCTTTAATTTTCTTCAGACAAAAGTCTACCCGGATTTTAAATGCGCGCTGATTCATTCTAAAGTTGATGAAGAGGCGCAGAACCAGATTCTAAATGACTTCCGCGCCGGAAAAATCCAGGTTTTAGTCGCCACAACCGTTGTGGAAGTCGGAGTTGATGTTCCGAACGCAACCTGCATGGTCATCGAGCAGGCCGACAGATTCGGGCTTGCCGCGCTCCATCAGCTCCGCGGACGTGTAGGCCGGGGCGACGCGCAGTCTTACTGTTTTTTGGTTTACAGAAAAAATATCACAGAGAACGGAATTGCGCGCATGAAAGCGCTCCACGAAACAACAGACGGATTTAAGATTGCCGAGGAAGATTTAAAACTACGCGGTCCCGGCGAAATCACCGGAACCGCTCAAAGTGGAGAATTATCTTTCAAAATCGCCGACGTTTTCCGCGACGGCGAAATCATGCAGCAGGCAAGAACTGACGCTTTTACGCAGGTCTCGCGCACGCTTTAGCATCAGCCTTTACGCAACGTAGCTTTCGAGCTTCTGTCTTCTTGAAGGAAGCTGCAATGTCTGAACCGCGCCTTTTTCAATCTGGCGGATTCTTTCCTTTGTAAGTCCTACAACAGCTCCGACTTCAGAAAGCGACATCGGTTTTCCTCCGTTCAGGCCGTAGCGCATGCGCAAAACTTTCTGCGCAGTCGGTTTCAAAGTGTTGACCGCGCTCTCAACATCAGCTTTCATCGCCTTTGCAATCGCGCGCTCCTCAGGTCCGGCATTCTCCTCGTCCTTAAATGTCGCTCCAAAGGAATCACCGTCGCTGGAGCTTGTGTCAATCGGCGCATCAAGCGAAATAACTTCTTTGTCAAGATTAAGCATATTGCGCACTTTTTCTTCGCTCATGTTCAGCATCATCGCAATCTCCGCAATCTGCTGATCTTCGGCCTTGTCGTTTCCAACAATCGCCTTCGCTTTCTGAATCTGGGCAAGCTCGTTCACCTTGTTCATCGGCAACCTGATTGCGCGGCTCTTGTCGCACAAAGCTTTCTGAATGCTCTGGCGGATCCACCAGACAGCATATGAAATAAATCTGTAGCCCTTTGTAACATCAAAATGGTCAACCGCGTTAATCAATCCAAGGTTTCCCTCGCTGATTAAGTCTGCAAGATCCAGTCCGTGCCCTTGATATGTCTTTGCAATCGTAATTACAAAGCGAAGATTCGATTTTACAAGCTTATTTTTCGCCGCGGCAGAACCTTTTGCTGCCTTTTCAGCCAAATCCTTCTCTTCTTCCGGAGTCAAAAGCGGAATCTTTTTCAAATCGTTCATGTAAAGTGTAATTGTCTCGTCTTCGTTTTTCATATCAAATCTCCCAAAACTGAAAGTTACATATAATATTTAGCAAGATTCGTGCCAACTTTCCTTCAATAAAAAGAATAATTTAAGGAATTTGGGCGTTCCTCGGCTTTTTCCCAGGCGCGGAAAGCAAAGCTTTCCGGAGTCTTCTCGCCTTTGTCCGCCGCACGCGGCGGTTTTTGTTCCGAAGAAAAGCTTTGCTTGAATTTCCGAGGCGGGCTTTCCACTGTTCCGCTTTCGCTCCATTGGCTCCGCCAACGCTTCGCGCAGCTCCAATCCCTAACGCGTTCAAAGCCGCGCAGGCGGGCATTCCAAGCAAATTGTCAAAATGACACAATCAAAAATCAGCCTCTAAAATATGTATCATTTTGATACATAATCATAAAAATTATAAAAAATTGTTTCAAAATTGCCCGTTTTTTTATCTAAATTAGAAAATTTCAAGCCTTGTTTTCAGAACGATTTTTTTTAGGCGGCCTCAAACTATTGATTTTTTTCTTGCCGATTGCAAAAGATTTTTATATCTTAATTTATATCAAATCTCAAATTTTTTGGAGGAAATATATGAAACTTAAACCATTAGCTGACCGTGTTCTTTTGAAACAGGAAAAAGCAGAGACAACAACAAAATCTGGAATCATCATTCCAGAGACAGCTCAGGAGAAAACTCAGACTGCGACAGTTGAGGCTGTTGGACCTGGAACAGAAAAAGACAAAATCACTGTGAAAGTCGGCGACAGAGTTATGTACGACAAATATTCCGGAGTTCAGGTAAAAATGGACGGCGAGGAATATCTTATCGTCAAGAACTCAGACATCATTGCAATTGTAGAGTAAATTTGCCTAAAAATTAAACACGGATTAACACAGATGAACAAGTTTTATCGCGGATAGAATTGTGCAAATCTGTGCCCTATCCGTGCGTATCTGCGTCAATCCGCATTGAATAACTAATCTGTGTTTTGATTTAACAGAAGTCTTGCATCTGCGTTGCTTGGGTCAAGGCTTACCGCATAAGACGCGGAATTCCTGGCATCTTCCTTTCTTCCCATTCCAATCTGAATATTTGCGATTCTGTATAAAAGTTTTGATTTTATTTTTTTTGATGAAGTTTTTCCGGCGGCGAGCGTGTACAAATTCAAAGCTTTTTTCTTATCGCCCTGGCTTGAATAAATCATCGCAAGGTTCGCTGAGCTTGAAGAGGCGCAGAGCGGCGACACGGAAATGATTTCTCCGCTCGCGTTCGCGGTTTTTGCGCCGCCGGTTTCAAAATTCACGTATTCGTAAAGACGTTTTGCCGCGGAAATATTTCCGTCCAAAAGCGCAAAGTACGCGGCGAATTCAACTTCCCAAATCTCCATTCTGTCGGCAACTGCAGCCGCCCGGTCGCCAAAGGCCAGTCGCGCGATTGAATCCGGAACAACTCCGTTTTTCACAATTTTTTCGCCGCCAAAAATATCTGTCTCAATCTTCTCGCCGGATTTGCTTTTTTCATCCTGATTTCCATAGTCAAGATGAAATTTTTCGTTAATAAAATTTGTGAACAAAGTCCGTGCGTCTTCAGGGAATCCGTAGGACAATAATTTCTGAGCGCAAAACTGAACCAAATGCGCCGGATAAAGATTTGTTCCAAGCTGGTTTTTCTCAAGCGCGTCCCAAATCATCGAAGTCCTCTGCTGCAAAGGAATGTCATTGTTCTGTTTTATCTGAAGATTAAGCTGCTCAACAATCAAATCATCAAAATCATCTTTTGATTCTCCGCGTTTTTCAACATTGTCCAGCTCTTCTTTCATTCTGCTCAAAGCATCTTCAAGATTGAATTTCGGACGGTTGTCGTAGCGCTGCATTTTCATTGTGCGCAGTTTTGTTTTTCTCAATGATTTTTCAAGATCGCTCATTTCTTCCGGCTGCGAGTCTTCCCAGGCAAATTTTCCGTAAGTCAGCAATCCGGGAACATATTCAGGATAATCGGAAACCGCATTTACCAGAAGCTCATAAGCACGGCTGTAATCTTCGCTTTTATATGCCCAGAGCGCGCTGTTCACAAGAAGCGCTGGAGAAATCTTTACGCCGGAATTTGTCTGCTCCATGTAAGCGCGCCTTGCATTCTCGGCTCCGTCCAAATCATCAAGCCGCGCATAAGCGTCAGAAGCAAGCAAAGCCGCGGCGCCTGAAAGCAAGGCAGATTTCACATTCTCAAGATTTTTCACAGCGATGTCATAATTTCCAGAATCATACTGCACAAATCCCCAGAAAAGCGCGTTCTCCGAATCATCGGGAATTCCAGCCTGCAAGGAAGAAGCCATTGCGTAATCTCCGCGCAGCAAATAAATTAAAGCGCAGTTCCTGAGCCATCGCGGATCGCCAGTTTCTGCGTAAATGTCATAATATGACGATGAAATTTCTTTTTCAAAAAGAGGGCTGGATTCGTTCTTCAAATTATCCAGATTTTCTGAATTTTCTCCGCCAAGAAGCTTTCTCAGCATTGCTTCCGCGCGGATTGAGCCGTAATTTGTTCCTGCAAGATTCGCTGTAACTTTCAGCGCGGAAGTTGAATTTCCTGACCTTAGAAGATAATTTCCATAAACAGCTTGAATTTCATGATTTTCAGGAAGTTTTTTATAGGCTTTCTCAAGAGTTTTTTTTGCAAGCTTTTCTTCTCCGAGCTGAGCATATCTTTTGAAAATTCCGAGCCGGGCATAAGAGCTAAACGCCTGTTTTTCTGATTTTTTTAAAAGCTTCAGCGCTTCGTTGACATCTCCGTTTTTTATGAAAATATCAACGCTCGCCATAGATGACATAAAATCTTTTGAATCATTTTTTATCGCACATGAATCAAAAGAAATTCCCGCAAAAAGAATAAAAGAACAGCTGATAATAGGAATTAGTCTTTTTACGGGAGTTTTCATAAGTTATTTTGCCTGTTCTGTTTCAGTCTCTTTTCTGATATTGTCAAGAACAGCGTTTATGAATTTATATGAATCATCAACTCCGTAATCTTTTGCAATATCAATCGCCTCATCAATTATGATTGAAGGCTTAACATCTTTTGCATATAAAAGAGAATAAACGCTCATTCTGAGGATTGCAAGAGTGACTTTGTTGAGCCGCTCAATTGTCCAGTTCTTCAGATGAGACTTTATTCTTTCGTCTATTTCGCTTATGTTTTCAATAGTTCCAGCAATCAGCGAACGCGCAAAGGCAGCATCCTCTGCGTCAAGAACTTCTGAACCATCATCTTTTTTTACCCAGGAAAGCTCCAGGACATCTTTTTCGTTAATTCCGCCGACATCCCAGGAATATAATCCCTGGAACGCGATTATTCTGCTTTTTCGTCGTGACATTATTTTTCCCAGTTAAGAAGTTTTGTAAGCGCGTCGCCTGTTTTTTTCCAGTCAACATTTTCCTTCGTGTCAAGGGACTTTGTAATGTCATTTACAGCTTTAACAAGAGCCTGGCCCTGTTTTTGCTGCGTCAAATTTGACTTGATATAGTCGTAAACTGTAACAGTTGTCTCAGGCTGAACTAAGTCGCTCAAGCCAAGAGCTTTCATTGGATATTTCTGGCGCACAACATAGAACTGATAATCATTTTCAGTTTCATTCACTTCTGAAGTATATCCTGCGTCTCTTCCGAAAAGCTCAAGCAAATCTTCATATGAAATGCCAAGAGCTTTTGCATGCTGCGCTGTCTTGCTAATCAGCAAATCTCCGCCCTGATAAGTTTTGTCTTGGACTGAATTCGCCTTGATTTTATCGAACGTTGTTTTTTTCGCGTTCAAGTCGTTTCTTATGCTTTCAACTTTTGCTTTCGCGGCCGCAGCGTTGTCGCCTTTAGGAGAAACTACAAGGAAAAGTTTTATCATATCGCTCTGAACAAAATTCGCCTTGTTCAGCTCATAAAAAGAACGGATATCTTCATCTGTCGGAGCGACATTTCTGATTTCATCCTGCTTTTTTGAAAGAACGTACTGCTGGGCTAAAAGCTGATTTTTTAGATAAGCCTTGTAGTCATCAACATTCATTCCAACCTGCTGCATCATAAAGTCATCAAGGCTCAAATTCGTGTTCTTCTTTATAATGTCGGCAAACTCGCTTTCTGTGACTTTGTGTCCGACTTGCTGGCTCAGATTGTCAATAAAATACTGGTTCACCTGAGTGTCTGTTATAGTCATTCCTTCTTTCTGCGCTGCCTGGACAACCAGAAGCTCGTCAACCATAGCGTCAAGAATTTCTTTTTTCTGGTCAGCCGTAAAAGAAGTCTGGCCGGTCTGCTTTTTGTAAGTCTCAACGCGGTTCTTGAGTTTTTTCAGTGTGATAGTCTCAGACTTGTTAAGTTTGACCACGACGAGCGGAGTCAAATCTGCCTGGGCAAATGCACTTCCCGCAAAAGCAACAAAAAGTGATAAAAATATCGCAAAACGTTTCATAAACATTTTCCTCATTTAAGGTAATTCTCATTTTTGAGAACACTTATTTTTTTAATTAGTTACAGAATATTCTGCTTTCTATTTGTCTAACGGAAGCCCGCCTGAAATCACAGCGCGGATTCTTCTTACGCCGGCAGAAGAAGACTGCTCTTTTACAATCTTGAAGTTTCCAATCTGCGCAGTGTGCTGGACATGAGGTCCGCCGCATACTTCCTTAGAGAACCAGTCGTTCTTAGGATCGCGTCCGATTGTATAGACTTTAACCTGCTCGCCGTACTTGTTAGAGAACAAAGCGCGGGCGCCTTCTTTCTTCGCCTGGTCAAGGCTCATGATTTCCATTGTGACAGGCAAGTCTTCCTTGATTTTCTCGTTGACGATGTCCTCGACTTTCTGGATTTCTTCTTTTGTCATAGGACGGTCGAACGTAAAGTCAAATCTCATGCGCTCGTTGTTGATGTTGCTTCCTTTCTGGGCAACCTTGTCACCGAGAACTTCAACAAGAGCCTGCTGAAGAAGGTGAGTCGCCGTGTGGTATTTTGTTGTTGTGTCAGACTGCTCCGCAAGTCCGCCCTTCGCCTTTCCTGCGTCAAGTGTTCTTGAAGCGTCCTGATGTTTTTTCTCAGCGGCTTTGAAGCCTTCTACGTCAACTGTAAAGCCGTGCTCAGCTCCAAGCTCCTGGGTAAGCTCAAGCGGATAGCCGTAAGTTTCGTAAAGATTGTATGCGACTTTTCCAGAGATGATTTTCTTAGGATTCTTCATGAGATTCGGAAGAAGCTTCTGGAACTCAGCCTCGCCTTTTTTGAGCGTGACGCGGAATTTCTCTTCCTCAAGCGTAAGCTCGCGCTTGATTTTGTCCTTGTTCTGCTCAAGCTCAGGATAAGCGTCCTTGAAGTTTGCGATTACTGTGTCTGCAATTTCCGCCAAGAATGACTTTTCAATTCCGAGCTTCATTCCGTGGCGCACTGCGCGGCGGATAAGACGGCGCAAGACGTAGCCGGCTCCGACATTTGACGGAGTTACGCCTTTAGGATCGCCGATAATGAAAACAGACGCGCGGCTGTGGTCAGCGATAATTCTAACCGAGCGGTCTTTCTCCTCGTCTGTGCCGTACTTATAATTTGAAAGCTCTTCGATTTTCTTGATAATAGGCTGGAAAACTTCTGTCTGGTAAACTGAAGTTTTTCCCTGCAAAATGCAGTTTGTGCGCTCAAGGCCCATTCCTGTGTCAACGTTCTTTTTAGGAAGAGGAACCAAAGTCTTCTCGTCAACGCGGTTGAACTGCATGAACACGTTGTTCCAAATCTCAAGCCAGTGTTCGCTGTCTGTTCCCTTGTTGCTTCCTTTTGGAGGCAGTCCTTCGCCGACCCAGTAGAAGATTTCTGTGTCAGGGCCGCAAGGACCTGTTGGGCCGGCAGCCCACCAGTTGTCGCTCGCAGGAAGATAAGCAATCTTGTCCTCAGGCATTCCGTTGTCTTTCCAAGCCTGAGCCGCCTCTTCGTCGCGCGGAGCATTCTCGTCGCCTGCGAAAACAGTTACAGAGATTTTGCGCGGATCAAGGCCGAGCCACTTCGGGCTTGTCAAAAACTCGTATGAATAAGAAATTGATTCTTTTTTGAAGTAATCTCCGAGAGACCAGTTTCCAAGCATTTCAAAGAAAGTAAGATGGCTTGGATCTCCAACCTCGTCAATGTCGCCTGTGCGCACGCATTTCTGATAATCTGTAAGGCGTGTTCCCGCCGGATGTTTTTCTCCAAGAAGATAAGGAACAAGCGGATGCATTCCCGCAGTTGTGAACAAAACAGAAGGGTCATTTTCTGGAATTAAAGACTGGCCAGAAATCTCGACATGATTCTTAGATTTAAAAAACTCAATGTACTTTGAGCGTAGTTCATTTGCAGTCATAGTATCATAAATACTAACACAATAAAACCGTTTATTCAATAAATCATAAAACGGATAGCATTCAGGCTATTTCCGCAAAATAAATTCAACGCGTCTGTTAATCCATTTTTCCTCGATTTTTTTAGAAAGAGTCAGCGGATTTTTGCTTCCGTTGCCAACCGCGGTAAGATTTGCCGCAGGAACTCCGTCGCGGATAAGCCAGTCGCGCACAAACTGAGCTCTCTGTTCAGAAAGAAGCCTTACTTCCTCTTCCTCCTTCGCAGTTCCGGACAGATTGTTAGCATTGCCCTCAACAGTGACTTTATACTCGCGGAATTTCTTGAGAATTTCAGAAACGCGGCTCAAAACACGCAGGTTGTTTTCAATTGTTTTCTGGTCAAGTCCATGGCTTTTTCCGTTCCATTTTGGATCAGCCCGGACTTCGGCGTCGCTCTTGAAATCCGCCGCGTCGCTTCTAAATACTATGGAAGGAACTTGAATTAAAAGGCGCTCGCCTTCCTTTACGACAAGAACATCAACCTGGACAAATCCCTTGACGTTGCTTTCAAGCCCCTTGGAATCTTTCGCTGTAAAAACATAAGGATAATCCGTAGCCGAATTTACAAGCGTTCCGTCTGTTCCTTTTCCGTTCCAGACAATTTTCGGAGGCAGAGTTGACTTTCCGCTTTGCGACCAGAAAGTTCTTCCTGTGTTTGGATTTGTCACGGTGAAATTCCAGCTTGCAAGAGGAGAAGAACATTCCGCGGAAAGCGAAATTGAAACTGTGTCATTCTGTCCATCAGAGTCCGGACTGAAATATTTCGGCGAAATTCCGACAGTAAGCTTCGGCGCGCTCAAGTTTTCGGATTCAGATTTTGCGAGCGCGGACGTTTCTTCCGCAGAAGAATCTTCCTCATCTTTCGGCGGCGTATATTTTTTCAAAGCGATTGACGACGACTGGTCGCGGTAAAATCCCTCAGGATTTATTGAAGCTTTCTGGAAAATTATTGTGTCTTCGTCAACCGTCGTTTTCTCCGTTGTGCGCCCGCGCCTGTCTTTTTCGGAAATCGTTGTCTTTAAAAATGAAGGCAGATAAGAGCCGGAGAAAAAAGGATTTTCATTTTCTGAACGGAACTGAAGAAGAGTTTTTCCATTGATTTCAATTTTTGCAAATCGGCCTTCATCCGCGCCGTCTTTTTCCGCCGCAGAATATGATGAATCAGAAAATTTTAGAACAGTTCCGTCGCTTGTAATCCAGTCGGACTGGCTCAAAAGTTTTGAAATCACTTTATCCTCGTCGGTTTCGCTTTCTTTTTGCCTTGCATCGGCTTTAGCGTTAAGCTTTTTGTAATTTCCGTCCCACAAAGTGCTTTCGCTGATAAGCATCCGCACATCGTCCTGAAGCTTGATTCTGATTTCATCAACATTCACGAGCGAAATGTCAAAACGGCGCTGCAAGCTTTCAATCGTCTTGTTTACGGCGGAGAAATAAATTCCGTTTCTGCGCAGATTTGAGTTCATCCAGGAATAAACTTCCTCGCTTCCTTCGTGCTCAAAAATAATTTCTGAATTTTCCCAGTCAAAGTAAATGTAGCGGATTTCATTTCCTTCGTTTTCAGTTTTGTACCAAAGCCCGTCAAGAAATTTCGCGAAAGTCTCGACAGTTCCGTCCTGAATTTTCGCAAGCTCCCTCGCCGCAATTCTGCTTCCCGCGACGCGCACGGAGCGGCTTTCCACAAATTTGTTCTCTTTCTCGTTCCAGACATACATTGTCTGAATCTGGTCAAGGCTTGAGGATTTCGCCTGGTTTTCAGGATTTTCAGATGAATAAACCCAGACCGGAAAAGGCTCTCCGTCGGCATTCAAAAGCTCGTAAGATTCGTCCCGCGGAGTCTGCTGGATAAAAATCGTTCCGTCGGACTCAAAGGAGCCGAGAACATCCATCTCAAAATCGGTTGCGGTTTTCCTTCCCTGCAAAATCACCATTGAAATTTTTCCGTCGTTGTTCACGCCCTGGTAAACAAGAGATTTCCGGTGCTTTCCGATAATATCAATTCCCGTGCAGACAAAAGTTTTCACCTGCGAAATATTCGTCGTAATGTAATAAGAACGCTCGTAGGAGCCCTGCGACGGAACATAGAGCGCGACAATCAGCGTGATAAAAGGATTCGCCGCCGTTTTCACAATATTAATCTGGTCGTCAAAACTGTCGCCGTCAACATCAAATTCCGCGGTTCCGACCAAAGTTTCTCCGTTCGCAAGCTGGATAAAAGAAGTCTGGGCAAGCTCGTCCTCATAGTCGTTCTGCTTTTTCGCCTCGTCCCCGTTTCCATCAACAACCGGAACAACAACTTTGGCGCGCGAAATAGAATTATCCTTTACAAAAAGATTTCTAGCAAAAACAAAAAAGACGAGCACAGCGGCAACAACAGCAAAAGCCGCAGGAATCAGTTTTTTCATAACCGATTGATTTTAACAAAAAAATCAGAAAATAGGAATTAGAATCTAGAATTTTGGGCGTTTCCTGCCATTCGGCAGGCCGCGCTTTCCGCGGTTTCATTCGTCCGCTCCCTGCGTTCGCTCCCGAACGGCTTCGCCGCCGCTACAATCGCTAACGCGTTATATTGCTTTTGAAAAATTTACGTTTTTTTAATTTTTCTCTACATTTGTTGACATTTTGGAACATTTCATTAAAATTCATAGATTATGATTAAAAATATTGAAATTTTTGAGAGCGCGCCAGTTCCAAAGGCGGTTTTTAAATTCGCACTTCCGACAGTCTTAAGCATGATTGTCGCAGTTTTCTACAACATGGTTGACGCTTTCTTCGTCGGCCTTACCGGCGACCCAAGCCAGTTTGCCGCAGTAAACGTCGCAACTCCGGTATTTATGTTTCTTATGGCGGCCGGAAACATTTATGGAATGGGAGGCTCGTCGTTCATCAGCCGCGCGCTCGGCGAGAAAAATTACGGAAAAGTCAAAAATATTTCCTCATTTTGTTTTTACGCAGGAATTATAACAGGAATTCTTGGCGGCGCGCTTATCATCTGGAAAATGACTCCTATCTTGAGCGCAATTGGAACAACAGAAACAACCGCTCCGTTTGCACGCGCATATCTTTCTATTGTTGCGCTGGGAGGCCCGATTATTGTAATTTCAAACGCTTATACAAACATAATCCGAGGCGAAGGCGCGGCGCACAACTCAATGGCCGGAATGATGGCAGGAACAATCGCAAATATCATTCTTGACCCGGTTTTCATTCTAGACAATTTCTTAGGAATTCCATGCCTCGGAATGGGAGTTCAGGGCGCGGCAATCGCAACTGTCATTGGAAACGCAATTACGCTTGTAATTTACATTGCGCACATCGTATCAAAATCATCTTCGCTTTCAATCAATCCAAAATTCTTTAAAGTCCGCGGCGGAATTCTACGCGGAGTTCTAGAAATCGGTCTTCCGGCAAGTCTTACAAATATTTTGATGAGCCTTAGCTCAATTTTGACAAACAATCTTCTCGCCGCTTACTACGCAGTTCCAGTCAAGGAAGCAGATTTGATTCCGCTTTTCAAAACAATAATTGACGGACAAGCAGTTTACGGAGACATTCCGACTGCGGCAATGGGCGTTGCGCTCAAAGCAAATATGCTCGCGATTTTTATTCAGCTTGGAATTGCAATGGGAGTTTCTCCATTAATCGGCTACAACTACGGTTCAAAAAACTATAAAAGAATGAAATCATTTGTAAAATTCGCAATTTTAGTCAACGTAATCACAGGATTTGTTCTGACTGGAATTTATTTTATCTTCACAAAGCAGATTATTAATATCTTCTCAAAAGATCCGGCTGTTGTCGAAATGGGAAGAATTATGATTTATTCTTTGATGGCTTCAACTCCAATTATCGGAATTATGTTTGTCTTGAATTTTAGTTTTCAGGCTCTAGGCAAAGGAATTCAGTCTCTCGTTCTCGCTGTCAGCCGCCAGGGATTTGTCTTCTTGCCGGCAATTTTGATTATGAGCAAAGTTTTCGGAATGATTGGAATTATTTTTGCTCAGCCAATCGCCGACGCAATCGCAGTTTTTATTGCGCTTGGAATGTTCCTTTACATGAACAAAGATTTTAAGAAACAAGAAAACAATTAATTTTTTGATTCATTTTAGTTGCCGGTGCAGTAAGGCCGGCAGCTAAACAATTTTATTCGATATAAATAAATATTTCTTAATTTTGATTTCAAAAACTGTACGATATTTGCAATATTGCATCATTCGCAACAATCAATTTCATTTATTTCACTTTACGCAACATCAGCGGCTTGCTAGAATATAGAAAAATCGAACTTTAGGAGTAAAGAAATGGGTGAAAATTATTTCAACTCTCTTCCGTGGCGTGAGGCAAGACTTCAGCTTGGCCACTGCCGCTCAATGTCAAAAGATGAATTCGCTGATGGAGTAAACGCTCTCAAAGGCAAAAAAATTGTTATCGTAGGATGCGGCGCACAGGGATTGAATCAGGGATTGTGCTTGCGCGACTCAGGACTTGATGTTTCTTACGCTTTGCGTGAGTCTGCAATCGCAGAAAAGCGCCAGTCTTGGAAAAACGCTACTGAAAACGGCTTTAAAGTTGGAACTTATGATGAACTTATTCCAACAGCCGACCTTGTTGGAAACTTGACTCCAGATAAGCAGCACACAGCTGTTATCACAGAAGTTATGAAAAGAATGAAGAAAGGCTCTGCTCTTTGGTACAGCCACGGATTCAACATGGTTGAGGAAGGAATGCAGATCCGCCCGGATATCACAGTTGTAATGTGCGCCCCAAAAGGCCCGGGAACAGAAGTCTGGCACGAATTCCAGAGAGGATTCGGAGTTCCTGACTTGATTGCAGTTCATCCTGAAAACGATCCGGAAGGAAAAGGCTGGGCTTATGCAAAGGCTCTCGCTGTAGGAATGGGCGGAAGCAAGGCCGGAGTTCTTGAGTCATCTTTCGTTGCAGAAGTAAAATCTGACCTTATGGGCGAGCAGACAATCCTCTGCGGTATGCTCCAGGCGGGCACTATCGTCTGCTATGACAAAATGGTTGACGAGGGAATCGCACCTGAATATGCGACAAAGCTCTTGATGCACGGATGGAACGTAATTTCCGAGGCTCTCAAATGGGGTGGAATCACAAATATGATGGACCGCCTTTCTAACCCTGCGAAAATCAAGGCGAACGAGCTTTCAAAACAGCTCAAGAAGCTTCTGACACCGCTTTATCACAAACACATGGACGACATCATTTCCGGAAAATTCTCTTCAACAATGATGAAAGACTGGGCGAACAAAGACCATGATCTTCTCACATGGCGCGAAGAAACTGGAAAACTTCCGTTTGAGCACACTCCAGAGTCAAAAGAAGAGATTTCTGAGCAGGAATATTTCGACAAGGGAATTCTGCTTGTTGCAATGGTAAAAGCCGGATGCGAGCTTGCGTTCGAAACAATGACGGACGCAGGAATCAAACCTGAGTCAGCTTATTACGAGTCGCTCCACGAAGTTCCGCTTATCGCGAACCTTATTGACCGCAAGCGTCTTTATGAGATGAACCGCGTAATTTCCGACACTGCGGAATACGGATGCGCATTGTTCTCAAATGCCGCAGTTCCGATTCTTAAGAAGGATTT
>CAZIFO010000019.1:0-45698 GCA_964538245.1 uncultured Treponema sp. | reverse complement strand
AGCATAAAAAACAAAATCCGTATGAATGTGATGAATGTCCTCATTTTTGTCTCCAAAATTATGTACAGATAAAAAATTAGTAAATCGGTAGAAATTATAATATGACGGACTGGAAATTACAATTTGCAAAGCAAAAGATACGGTTAAAAACTGAATGTTATGGAAGAAATTTTGTCTGGCTGGCTAAAACAGATATTATTGACGGCTCATTTTTTACGGACTATATTTTATTTTGGAGGCAGCGAAATGCAATTGAATGTTGTTGAAGAAAAGATAAAAGAGCTTCCTGAAGTTTACGTTTCTCTCGTGGACGAATATGTGGACCAGCTGCTTGAAAAAACAAAAAAAATAAATGCTTTGAGAGGCGTTTTCTCTAGCAGTGCAAATGAAAACAACCGGAATCTCGAAAAAAATGCCTGGAAACATGCTGCATTGGAGAAACGTCCTTGGATTTTGTGGACTGTCTACTGATTTCATACAACCATATAAACGGAACAGAGATTTTTTCTTTTGATAAAAAACTGAACCGCAGGCTTAAAGATAATTGAAAATTCAAAAAAACTGTTTAATTTAAAAACGCCCTGTCCGTCTGCGCGCCGACCTGGTTGTCGAAATACACGTTCGAAAGGTTCCAGCGGTTGGAAATTGCAAAGAAACTCCGGCCGGAGACAAGATAAATTATCGGACACTGCTCAAGATAAATCCGCTGGTACTCTTCCCAGAGCGGGCGCGCTTTCTCGGTGTCAACAATGCATCTCGCAGTGTTGTAAAGATAGTCAACTCTTTTTTCCCACTCGGTCGCAGGCTCTTTCTGGAGCGGATACCACATATGCAGATTTCCGCTTGAAACCCACACGTTGCTTCCCTGCGTCGGAAAGATGTTTCCGCCTCCAAGCCCGATTATAAGGCTCTGCCAGTCGTAAGTCGATGTAAGCTGCTCTACAAGCCGCTGGAAGTCTGTCTGCCGCACGTTTATTGTGATTCCTTCCTTCTTGCACTCGTCGCTGATAATCTGCGCAATGTCGCTTATAACAGGCTGGGACGAGACGATTGAAAGGTCGAACTCAACCTTGTTTCCGTTCTCATCGCGCAAAAATCCGTCCGCGTCCTTCTTGAACCCGGCCTGCTCCAGAAGCTTTTCCGCGTGCGCGTGGCTGAATCTGTAAGGCAGGATGATTTCCTCATTGTAGAACGCGTTGGCTTCCGGAAAAAATCCGTATTTCGCCTCGGCAAGCCCGCGGTAAGTCTGCGAGATGATTCTCTCGCGGTTTAAAAGGCAGCTAATCGCCTGCCGGAATTCTTTTTTCGTGAACCATGAGTAATAAGGAGACGTCTTGTTCTTTGGATTCTGGTTGAATGTCCAGAAAGGCGCGCTCATCGAGCCGCCAGCGTTAAAGACCGTGTAGCCGCTAGAATCATCTTTTATGGCGTTTCCGTTCTCATCAAGATTGTTGCTCGCGTTCTTTACAATGTCCTCAAGCTGCTCAGGCGACGGGCTGAAAGTCTCCTGCTTTCCTTGCTTAAAAAGAAGATATTTTGTGTTGTTGTCGCCGATTATAGTCGCGATAATTCTGTCAGGATAGCGGATGCTTACTCCGTTTCCGTCCTTTTCCCAGAAATCATCGTTCCTTGAATACACAACGCGCTGCCCCGGCGTGTACTCGGTGATAAAATACGCGCCAAGGCTCGGAAGATTTTTCGGGTCAACTGCGACAGAGTTCAGATTCTTGACGGCCTGCGCCCCGCCCGCGTCTTTCGCCGCCTTGTACTGGAAAGCCGGCCCGAAGTCCATGTTTACCGCAAGGAGCGGATCCGCAACGATTCTCGGAAAATGGAAGACAAATTTTCTATCGTCAATCTTTTCAATCTCGACTTTTTTCTCGCTTCCGTCCTCCATCTCCATGAACTGAGAGTTGAAGGCGGAAGAGCCCATCTCCTCGTCGCCCATAATCTCGTTGTACCAGAAAACAACGTCGTCGCTCGTGACTTTTACACGCGGCTTTGCATTCTGGTAAAAGCTCCAGTACAAGTCATCGCGCAAGGTAAGAAAAACGTCCATCGTGCCGCTTTTCTCGTCTGCCTTGACTTCAAAGCTTGCAAGGCGCGGAACCCATTTTTTCTGCACAGTGTTGTAGTCAACAAGATAATCAGTTAGATATGAAAGAATTCCGGCGGTTTCTCCGTCTCGCTCGGCAATCAGAAAGTTAAAGCTCTTAGGGTCGCCAGAAATTGAAGTGTTCCACTCGCCGCCCGGTTTTCCGTCTTTCCACGGCTCGTCTTTCCACGGACGCGAGACAGTTTTTTCTATCAAGTCGTTTTCGCGCGAAGCCTTGTAAGCCTCGATTTCAGAAAGCGTCATCTCAGGCGCGCGCGAGCAGCTGAAAAAAAAGAACAACCATATAGAAGAAAAAACGATAAATGCAAATTTGCGGCGGAATTCCAAGGATTTCATGGCGAAAATTATATCAGAATTCATGAATTAATAAAAACAAAAAGACTTTCAGCACGATTTTTTATTTCGATATGATTTTTTATTTCAATTTACGAATTCCTCTTAAAATGATAGAATTTAATCTATGGCGAAAAAATCAAAAAGAACAAAAAGAAATCAGAGAAATAGAACTTTAAGCAGAATCATTTCGGTCCTAATCATAATTTTTGCGGTTGGATATTTTCTTTACAAGAATGTTCCGCAGTTTAAAGATTTTACCGACGCCCAGATTGCAAAGGCGAAAACAGCGGCGGAGAAGATTATTGGTCAAAGCCAGACAAAAGATTCAGCTAAGATTCAAGATGACGAAAATCAAAAACAAGAGCAAGATTCAACGCAGATTCCAGAATCTAAAAAGCAGAATCAAAATGCAGCGCAAATTCAAAATGAACAAAAGCCATCAAAATCTTCTTCCGCAAACGGACTTGTCGCGCTTGAAAAAAATCTTGAGATTCCGCTTTGCGCCGGAGCGAACCACGCTTCTGACCATGAGCGTAGAGACTACGAGTATTATTCAATCTGCTACCGCGAAAGCTACGAGCAGGCGGAATGGAGCGCGTACTGCCTGACTAAAGAACATCTTGTAAAAAACGCGTCGCGCTCGGACGACTTCAGGCCGGACCCGGAGATTTCAACAGGCTCGGCGACTCTTGCAGACTACAAGGGAAGCGGCTACGACCGCGGACATCTTTCTCCGGCGGCGGATTTTTCTTTTGACAAAAACGCGATGAGCGAAACTTTCTATATGTCGAACATGAGCCCGCAGGCAGGAAGCTTTAACCGCGGAATCTGGAAAGACCTTGAGTCAACAGTGCGCGAGTGGGCAGAAGAATTCGGCCGTGTTTACGTTGTCTCAGGCCCGGTTCTAGACAAGCCGGCTTCTGAATATGAGTCAATCGGAAAAGACAAGGTTTCGGTTCCGCAGTATTACTACAAAGTTCTGCTCGCGCCTCTCTACGCTGACGAAAAGGACCGTGAAACTCCGGACGACGCAAAAGACGTAATTGCGATTGGCTTTATCTTTCCAAACGAAAAATGCGCAGGAACAATCTTTGACTACGCGGCGAGCATAGACGAAGTTGAAAAGCGCACCGGGCTTGATTTTTTCTATGAGCTTGAAGACAGCGTGGAAAACAAAGTTGAGGCGGAAACTGACACAGCGAAATGGAAATAAAAAGTCATGGAAACAGAAACAGCTTATCTTACAAAGCAAATAATCGCGTACATCGGCAACAAACGAAAGCTGCTCCCGCTAATCTTAAAGGCGGTTCATAATCTTGGAATTGAAATAAAGCCGGGCTTGAAATTTTTTGATGTTTTCGCCGGAAGCGGAGTTGTGTCGCGCCTTGCAAAATCCTTGAATTTTGAAGTTTTTTCAAATGACTGGGAATATTATTCTTTTATCATAAACAGCGCCTACGTTGCGACAAACAAGAGCGAAATAAAAGATTTGTTCGGCACGGAAGATGACTTTAAGAATCTGCTCGATAAAATAAACGCTCTTCCTTCCCCGGACGAAAGCAAACAGTACATCGCGAAATATTACGCGCCAAAGGAATTTGACATAAACGCAGTTGACTATAAAACCGAGCGTCTTTTCTACACGCGGGAAAATGCGCTTCAAATTGACAAAATCAGAAACTATATAGAAGAAAAATATGAAGATGATAAAGATGAAAATTACATTCAGGAAAGCTCAATGAACGAAGCCGGAAACGGCGGCAAATCCAAAAAATCATCCGCGCAAATCCGTGTGAATCCGTGTGAATCCGCGTTGAATGGCTCAACCAATCAAAAGCGAAAAAATCTTCTTCTTGCCGAGCTTATTTACGAGGCGGCGACGCACAACAATACTTCCGGAGTTTTCAAGGCCTGCCACAAGGAATTCGGCGGACATGGAAAAGACGCGCTAAAAAGAATCCTTGGCAAAATTGAGCTTCATGAACCGGTTTTAATCGACTCGGATTTCCCGGCTCATATTTTCCAGGAAGACGCGAACAGCCTTGTAAAAAAAATGCCGCGCGTTGACATCGCCTATCTCGATCCGCCGTACAACCAGCATCAGTACGGAAGCAACTATCATCTTTTGAACACAATCGCAAAATGGGACAAAATCCCTGAGCCGCTCGAATTGAACGACAAAGGCGTTCTCAAGGAAAAAGCCGGAATCCGCCGCGACTGGGTAGACACGCGCTCGTCTTACTGCTACAAGGACGAGGCGATTTCTTCATTTTCCGGGCTGATTCAAAACCTGAACGCGCGCTTTATTTTAATCAGCTACAGCACGGATGGAATAATTCCGTTTCAAAAGATGCAGGAAATCTGCATGGAAAAAGGAAAAGTGAGCATCGTTACAAACGAGTACACAACTTACCGCGGAGGAAAGCAGAGCAACAAGCGCAAGAACACGAACATTGAATTTATCCTCTGCATTGACACGGAGAAAAAATCAGGCCAACAGGATGAACAGAATCTGGAGGCGGTTTTCCTAAAGCGCAAGTCCGAGCTTATGTTCAAGCAAAAATACTCTGAAGAAAAACTGAAAGCTGAAAGCGGGAATTTTACTGAAAACTCGCTTGAAATGAATCTTGCCGGAAAAAAAATAATGATTCCGACAGATGATTTTTTTACGCTCGGCGAGCCTGAAAATCTTGACAGCCTGACTTTAGAAGAACTTAGAATTCTGCACGAAAAGCTTGAAAAATGCGTTCTTGAGACAAAGGAAGAGGAGCTTTCTGAAATCCTAGAAAAGATAAAAAATCAAAAGGCTCAAGATGATAAAATAAAAAAATTCGCGCGCCTTGTTCCAAAAACGCTGAAAAAACTCGCGCACAAAAAGAACGAGGAAATTTTTTATAAATGCCTGGACGAAGTAAAAAATCTTGAAAAAACGAATGAAAATGTTTATTCGCAAATCAAAAATAAAATTGATGAAGTTGACCAGCTTGCAAAAAAAAGATTTGAAAGCTGAATCAATTTTTATATTTCAAGTTAAATAATATATTCAACAGGCTGCAGAATTCTCTGCAGGAAACTTCTTGTGCGTTCTTGCTTTGGATGACTAAATATTTCATCGCTAGTTCCTGTTTCTATTATGGAGCCTCCATCCATAAAGACAACCTGCGTCGCAATCTCCTCCGCAAAACTCATTTCGTGCGTCACAACAATCATAGTCATTCCTTCCTTTGCAAGCTCCTTTATAACAGTAAGGACTTCGCCTACAAGCTCAGGATCAAGCGCGCTGGTAGGCTCGTCAAAGAAAACAACATCAGGATTAGCGGCCACGGCGCGGGCAATTCCAACACGCTGCTGCTGTCCTCCTGAAAGCTCCGAAGGATAATAATTTTTACGCTCAAGCATTCCAACTTTCTCCAATTGCTTTTCGGCAATCTGGCGGGCTTGTTTTTTAGGCATTTTGCGTGCAACAACTAATCCTTCCATAACGTTCTCAAGCGCAGTCTTATTATTAAACAAATTATAATTTTGATATACAAATCCGGTTTTTCTTCTGACTTCAAGAATTGTTTTTTTATGCGGATGAGTAAGAGAAGTTTTTAAAGAGTCAAATTCCATCTCGCCTTTATCAGCTTTCTCCAAAAAATCAAGACAGCGCAAAAATGTAGTTTTTCCTGACCCGGACGGTCCTATAATGACAACAACGTCACCTTTATTTACGGACAAGCTAACGCCTTTTAATATCTCATTTTTTCCAAATGACTTATGCACATCTGTAACTTTTAGCAACATAAATAATTCTCCATTTTTACAATTTTTTAGGAAAAGATTACTAAGATTTTTTAAATCCTGAAAATTTCTTTTCAAGAATCTTAAAAATCCGCTCAATAGAAAGATTTATCGCAATATATAAAATTGCAATAACTGTATAAGACTCGACATAGCTCAAACTTCTTGACGCATTAGTTTTTGCGATTGCCGTGATTTCAAAAACACCGAAAGCAAACGCAAGTGAGCTCATCTTCACAAGTCCCGTAACATAAGTGCATAAAACTGGCAGACAATGAACCATCACCTGCGGAAGAATAATTCTCCGGTACGCCTGAAACTTTGAAAGCCCTGAAGTCAAAGCCGCTTCAAGCTGTCCCTTGTCAATCGCGCTCAAGCCAGCACGGAACATTTCAGAAATAATTGCAGAAAAATAAAGAATCAGAAGAACATAAGCATACCAAAAACCTTTGATTACATTTACATTGAAATCAATATGATGTTCAAATAATATTTTCTGCACAACGGTCGGAACTGCGATATAAAACAAGTAGGTTTGAACAATAAACGGCGTGCCTCTGATAAAACTTACATACAATTCCAAAAGCTTAGCGTGAATTGTCCTAGGATTTTCCCTGCCGACAGCAACAAAAAAACCAATTATTAGAGCAAAGAAAAGAACTATGCATACAATTTCAAACGTTACAGGAATTCCTTTCAAGGAAAGCAGAAAAGTTTCAAGCGCAAATTTCAAATCAAAATTCATTTGTTTTTGCTCCTTTCTGATTCTGTTCAAATCTTTTTCCTGAAACATGTTTTTTGACTGAAAAATTTATTTCCAAAATTTTGAAAAATCTTTCTATCAAAAACGAGCTTCCCCAATAAACAAGTGTTACCGCCAAATAAATTTCAAGGACATATTTACTGTACGTCGAGTTGTTCAAAGTCATAGCTTTTCCGAAAATATCAAGAAGACCTATCGTAAACGCCAGGCTTCCATCTTTTAGCAAAGAAATTATCGTCGAGGCAAAATTAGGCAACGCATAAAAAAACGCCTGCGGCAGAACAATTTCTCTTAGCGACTGGAACGGAGTCAGACCGGATGTGACAGCGGCCTCATACTGTCCGCGAGGAACAGAATTGTATGCGCTTCGAATCACTTCCGAGATTGAAGCTGTGCTCAAAAGTGACAATGTGACAATAACGTATAAAAGCTGATTATTGTTACCAGTTGTATTTAAGATTTGCGGCAATCCATAGTAAACCAAAAAAAGAAGAACAACAGGCGGAATAGAACGGAAAATGGCTGTGTATACAATTCCAATTCTCTTCAGAAGCTTGTTTTTCCCAATTTTAAAGTATGCAAGAATCGCTCCGAAAATGATTCCTAAAACCAGCGCGCCAAGAACATAAGCAAATGTAACTTTTAAATATGGCAGCAATTTGAAAGCATATTTCCAAAAATACTTAATTTGAAAGCTCATGTATTTTCCTTATTTAAATCATTCTGTAAGATTATGAATGTCGATGTTATAAACATCTTTTCCTAAATATTTTATGGCGATTTTTGAAGCTGTTCCGTCTTCCTTCATTTCATGGAGAGCGGAAGTGTAAGCATCAACAAACGCCTGGTCAGCATTTTTATAGAACAAAGTATACGCACCGACATTTACAGTCGGAACATACGCCACTTGATCAATATATTTATGATAAGCAGCCTCATCAGAAGTAAACAAAAGATTATACCGTGACTCAGTGCAGATGGCCGCATCGTAGCGTCCAAGAGCGACATAGCCGACAATTTCATTGGCCATATTTTCAGACGTGTACTCGAATTTTAAAGGCAGCTCAGGATGCTTCTCATTATATGCTTCGTA
Organism: uncultured Treponema sp.; assembly: GCA_964538245.1. Taxonomy (GTDB): domain Bacteria; phylum Spirochaetota; class Spirochaetia; order Treponematales; family Treponemataceae; genus Treponema_D. The sequence goes on along the minus strand of CAZIFO010000019.1, from coordinate 37,607 downwards.
AATAAACGTATTTCCTTCTCCAGCGGTCATCGGCGCAATTTTAAATCCTGTTTTTCTTTGTTTTTCAGCCAAATCTTCAATAGAAAAAATTCCATCTGAATATTGTTTTCGGACAACCATTCCTGTAAGAAGCTTTACAATCGGCTCGTCTGGAATCTTATATTTCACAAGGCGCTCCTTTGTCAAAAAATAAGTGCCGGTGCCTGCTGTGTATTTTCCAGTCTGAACGCCGATTGTCACATCATCATAGCTAGATGGAACAAGGTTGATTTTATAAGAATCGAGACGGCGGTCAATTTCTCTGATAATGTCCGGCTCAACGCCTTCAAGTTCGCCATCTTCATTTATAAAATCATAAGATGCGTCATTTTGAACACAGGCGATTGTTATCTCAGTCACTTCTGATTTCGTTTTTTTATTGCAGGAATTTAACGAAAGAGCGGAACATACCATGGATGCAACAATAATTGCAGCTGATTTTAAATTAATTTTTTTCATTTTGACTCCTTCCGCCAATTGCGGCAGATTACAATGAAGTGATTAAAGAAATCAGAAAATTTCAGTTTTCAGAAATCTAATTTTTACAACGTCCAAGTCTTTCGCCTGAAAATTGTTCAGCCCGAGATAAAATCAAAAAAATCATCTCCCAGGCCTATTATTTTGCAATCTGTGGTTGTCCACTCAATCGTAATTTTAACTGCTAAATATCAATGTCCGGAATTTGTCTGTGCGGAAAGCAAAGAATCAAAAGCCGACTGATATATTTTTTCAAGAAGCCTAAGCCCGCCGTTATATCCAGCGTAGCTTGAAGTAGTAATAACTTCCTGAATAATTGGAAGGCTCAAATGAGTAAAGAAATTTCCAGTTTTATGAGCAACTTTTCTTTCCCAGTAAGAACCTAAAATCAAAGCCTTGCGGCTGCCGTTCAGCCGCTTTTTTATATCATCTGTTATAAGCCTGCCGTCCGCCTGGAACTGGACAGAGTCAGAATATTCAGGGACAATCTTAGCGAATTCTGATTTTATGAATTCTTCCTCATTCTTTTTAGGATCATCATCCAGATAAATTTGCTTTGGAATAAAACCAAGCTCATTTGTTAGATAATCTGCAACGCCTAAAGCGTACAAAGAATCAGCCGCGATATAAAGTTCATAAGGTATCGCACCGCGATATTCGGCGACAAAATCGCTAAACGAGACAAGATAGTCATAAAAACGCTTTTCATTTTTATTTATAGTTTTTTCAATTGTTTCTGAATCAATTTCTGCGGCAGAACCTATTTCACGCAGAAATTTTGAAGTCGCCTGTGCTCCGACAGGAAGATACGGAAACTGGACGTACGGAGTTTTATATTTAGATTTTAAATGCTCCACTATTTTTTTTCCGCACCAAGGTCCAACAAGAACATTCAGCTGGGCTTCTGGAATTGTTTTCCATTCTTCAACGCCTTTGCTGGAATATCCGAACAGAATATTTACTTTTAGGCCAAGCTCTTCAAGGATTCTTTTTATTTCTTCCAAATCTCCGCGCCAGTAAGGATCCTGAAATGGAACTGAAGCAAAAACATTCACAAGTCCTTTTTTTATCTCAGGCTTTTTTTCCTGGTAAAATGAATCGACATACTGATCAATAATCGCTTTGACTACGATTTCATAGCCCAAATAATTATTGCCGCGGAATCCTGCGCAATCCGCGCCGACAACAGGAAATCCCTTACCGAAAAAACTATGCGCGACTTCCGTTACATTGTCGCCTATAATGCCGGCCGTGCAGCCGGAAAGTACAACAAACAAATCGGCATCTATTATTTTTACGGTTTCATCCAAGAGCGCGGTAAGTTTTTTTTCACCGCCAAAAACAACTTCCTTTTCAGTGCTGTTTGTGCATGAAACATGATTTCCGCCGGCGTAACCTTCGCCCTGAAATCCAGACTGGAAGGCAAAATGCGTTGCTTTTGAAGAACATCCAGGCCCTGCATGGATTACAGGAACAGCGCGAGGAATTGCAAGTATTGTCTGCTGCGCGCCAAGAGCGCATGAAAAACGAGGCTGAGAAATTAAAGTGCTCATATTTTTCTCCTAAATTTTTATTGTTCCATCCACCAAGATGTATATGGAAATTTCGCATGCCTAGCGATATTTTCGTTAAACTTGCGCGTTAAATAAGCCTCTTTCAACCTTGCGCCAAGCCTTAGGAGCCCGTCATATCCAACACTAACATTCGCATCGCCTTCAAGGAGAGAAGGAATTCCAAGTTTATAGCCAAGTTCCACCAGATTCTGATGCCGGCAAACAAGAAAGTCTGGTTTTAATTTTATGATTTTTTTCACTGCCCTGGCAGGCTGCTTATTGCATACAGAGAAATTCTGAATATCACCGCGGAGTTTTATTAACTCCTGCAAAGTATTAACTTTGTCAGAATCAGTCCGCTGGTCATGATGCAGAGTATTCACGCCGATAACCTGCAGGCCGATTTCTGTCAACGCGTTAGCAAGATTATGCGCAAATGTATCTCCAGCCATAATAAAAACAGTTTTTCCAGCAAAATAGTCCCGGTATTCATTAAGCTGCGGCATAATTCTTTCATGCTCTGAACGAATTACATCTTCGACTATGTCAGTTTTTTCAGTAAATTTAGCAACAGACCTAAGCCAATTATCTGTCCAGTCCAATCCATATGGAGGAACGACATCAATTTCCGGCACGCCAAATTTTTCATCCAAAATTCTAAAGATATAAGTCGCCAATGTTTCGCACATACTTACAGAACAAGCGGCCTCAGAAAGCTTCTCAAGCTGCGGAACTGTATTCATAGGAACAGTGTAATTTGTGCGCAGGCCAAGCTTCGAAAGAAGCGGGCTGAAATAATCTCCTCCCTGGAAATTAAAAACATTGACCAAATCATGCTGCTTATTAGCAGAAGGCTTTACAATTCTACGAAGAATTCCGTGAAAAGCGGCATCAAAGCCTGTAGTCCAGATTTTTGACTTAAAACCTTCACAAGAAACAGCGACAACAGGAACTCCGATTTCCTCTTCAGTTTCTGATGCGACACTGTCAATATCATCTCCAATAATTCCAGATGCGCATGATGTCACAATAAAAATTGCAGTCGGCTTCTGCCTTTTGTTCACTTCAAAAATAGCTTTCCTTAATTTTTCCGCCCCGCCATAAACAGTGTCGCGTTCCTGGATGTTAGTGCAGATTGTCTCACACGAAAATTCTCCTAAATGGCGAGTGAGAGCTGAAGCATTACCAATATTGTCATTTGAAGCCTGCGGCGCATAGCATCCAATCGGCTGATGACAGACAACGGCCGCTCCCTGAATAAAATTCAGCAAAGTCTTGGCGCAAAATTCCTGGCAGTCGCCGCATTGCGTGTAAGCACACGGCTCTTCCCTTAAATCGCCGCTTAATTCCTTTTGTTCAAGAACTTTTGCAGTTCCATTGAAATTAATTATAGATTTCAATCTTTTCTCACGGATTTCCGGAGAAGGAGATGATAATGATACAGACATACTGAAGTTTCCTTTTCTTTATTTATTCTGTAAAATCGTAATATTCGCCTGAATATGCATCATATCCATAAATTCTCTTGGAGATTTCCGATGCAATTCCTTCATTTTTTATATCTTTTAAAGCTTTTACATATTTATTGATAAAATCTTCAGAAATATTTTTGTTGAACAATGTATACGCGCCGACATTTTCAGTTGGCACCCAAGTTACAGAATCCAAATATTCGTGATAAGCTCCATTCTCAGAGACAAAAAGATTGTCAAAATCAGTTTTCTGCGCGCAAGTTGCTCCGTATCTTCCAACGCCCACGTATCCCATTGCGACTGTCCATACGTGCTCTGATGTTAAGTCAAAATTCAGCTTGCTGTCAGGATTTTTTTCATTGTAAATCTCAAGAATATAAGTCGCTCCAGAACCAGAATACTGAGGCGCGATTGTCAAGCCGTCTGCCTGTTTCTTCGCAATATCAGACAAAGACTTTACTCCGTCCGCATATTCCTTGCGGATTAACATTCCTGTCCAAGTAAAATCAAGCGGCTCAAGAGGAATAGTGAAAGTTGCGAGCCTTTCTCTGTTCAAGAAAAAATCTCCGACAGAACCATCATAATTTCCAGTCTGAAGTCCAACACGCAAATCATCCTGACTTGTCGGAATAAACTGTATATCGTACTCAGGAATGCGCTTGACGATTTCCTCCCAAACTTCAACTTCCTCGCCGGCAAGCTTATCGTTTTCATCTACATAGCTTATAATTCCCTCGTCCTGCGCAAAGGCAATCTTTATTACAGGCCGAGAATCTTTCGCTTTGGAAGATTCTTTGCACGATGTAAAAATACACAAAGCGAACGCTGCGCCAATTCCAATTTTCTTCAAAATGTTTTTTTTCTTCATATATATATTCCTCTTTATTTTTTTCTTTCCGCCAAATTCTGATGATTATCAACCTTGTAAAAATACTCTGCAATTGATTCGAGAGCATCTTTTACAGAACAGTCAAGATCATCAAAAATCGACACATTTATTTTGGAAAGCATTTTCTGGGCATTGAATCCGATTTTTGAAGCGACAATTACGCGGCAGTCTTTCAAGGCTTCAACCTTGCCGGACATTTCGCTGCAACATTCGCCTTCGCCAGCGGATGTTTTCTTATCATTTTTAAAATCAGAACGTTTTTCCAGAAAACTGATATTTTTTTCATCCACATTGTAAATGTAGAAATATTCAGCCGCTCCAAAATGTAAATCTATTTTTTCTCCGTCCGATGTTGCCACAGCAATCTTATAACTCATTTTGCCTTCTTTTTTATCTTATGTTTGCCGCAAAGCGCGGCAATTTTTTTAGATATGATAGTCGTCTGATGACTCCATAAGGCCGTAGTCCATCAGAATCTCCTCAAGGCGCTCCTGGGTCATTGGAGTTGGGATTACAAAGTTCTTGTTGTTGATTACAGCCTCGGCGAGATTTCTGTATTCCTGTGCCTGGCCTGACTCCGGCGCGTACTGGATTACAGTCTTCTTGTTGATTTCGGCGCGCTGAACGATGTTGTCGCGCGGAACAAAATACAGAAGCTGAGTTCCAAGCTCCTTTGCGAATGCGCGGAGCAAATCCTGCTCGTGGTCAACTCTGCGCGAGTTGCAGATAATTCCTCCGAGACGGACTTCGCCAGTTTTTGCATAGCGAGCGATTCCCTTTGAAATGTTGTTCGCAGCGTACAAAGCCATCATCTCGCCGGAAGCGACAATGTAGATTTCCTTTGCTTTTCCCTCGCGGATAGGCATTGCGAATCCGCCGCAGACAACGTCGCCAAGAACGTCGTAGAAAACAAAGTCCAAATCGTCTGTATACGCGCCCAAGTTTTCAAGCATGTTGATTGAAGTGATGATTCCGCGTCCTGCGCAGCCGACTCCTGGCTCCGGGCCGCCGGACTCAACGCAGCGTGTTCCGCCGAATCCTGTGCGCAGAATGCGGCTCAAGTCAACGTCCTCGCCTTCCTCGCGGATTGTGTCAAGAACAGTCTTCTGGGCAAGTCCTCCGAGCAAAAGACGCGTAGAGTCAGCCTTAGGGTCGCAGCCTACAACCATCACTTTCTTTCCTTTTTCAACAAGTCCCGCAGTCAAATTCTGTGTTGTTGTGGACTTTCCGATTCCACCCTTTCCGTAAATAGCAATCTGTCTGTAAGCCATTTTAAATACCTCTTTTTGCCTATATATTATTGCCTGGTTGCCCTTGCAATTTATCCTTGTATAATTTTTGAATCTGGTTGTATTTCCAGATTTTCAGAACTGCCTCTTCAATTTCTCCTGGCAGCTCCATCGCTGTAATTCCAGCCTGTCCAAGCGCGCTCTCAGCTCCCGGCCCGATTTTTGCCGCCGCGACATACTTGCAGTCGGCAAGCTGGCCAACACGTCTTTCCATCTCAGGAATCTTGTGGCTTTTTCCGAGACAGACAGGAACAAGAGCGCGGGTTTCAACAAAGTCGTAGCCGACATCATCATCTATTACGTAGATAAAAAATTTATCAGCCCGCCCGAAATGCTGGTTCACGCTCTCGCCGTCTGTAGAAGCCACGGCGATTTTGTACTTGTCAGCCATGAGAGAACGTCTCCTGGATTCTGCAGTCCAAGTTCTTGTACAAAAGCGGAGCAAACTCCGTCTTGCCTGGAATGCCGACTGCGTCCGCACGGCAATGGTTGCAATGCAGGAACAAGTCGATGTAAGGACTTGCAGCGTTGTGTGCCGCCTCAATCTCGGCGCAAGTCGGAGCCGCGCAGTTTTTAAGCTTGGCGTTCGGAATGAGCGGTATGATGTTGTACATATCAGCTCCGGCCTCTGCCACAGTCTCGGCGATTTTACCGATATGCGCTCCGTTGATTTCTGGAACGAGAACTGTATTTACTTTCACAGTGATTCCAGCGTCGGCAATTTTCTTGATTCCGGCAATCTGATTTTTTATCAGGATTTTAGCTCCCTCCACGCCTTCAATCTTTTTTCCGTGGTAGATGATATAGTCGTTGAGCTTAGCTTCGATTTCAGGGTCAACTGCGTTAACAGTGACGGTCAAAGTGTCGACTCCGACTTTTATGATTTCATCGGCGCGCTCATCGAGCAAAAGTCCGTTCGTGCTCATGCACTTAATCATGTCCGGATAAAAAGTCTTAACCAGCTTGAATGTCTCAATCGCGTAGTTTGTGGCGAGAGTGTCGCCAGGACCTGCGATGCCGGCGACCTTTATTTCCGGGCTGATTTTTAAGGCCTCGTCAATCAAGTCAATCGCCTGGGCAGGTTTTAAGACGCGGTTCGTTACTCCGGGGCGGTTGTCTGTTGTGTTTATTGAGCGCTCGCAAAAGCGGCAGGCGATATTGCAGCCCGGACAGACCGGAAGATGGATTCTTCCAGCGTTGTTCTTGTGTCCGCCAAAGCACGGATGATTATTCTGGATTTCTTCAAAACTTCTAGACATCTAAGCACCTCTGTTTGCCTATCAAATAAAAAAACCGGAGATTTCTGCCCATATGACAACGCCGCAGGATTTTTATCAAAAAAAAAAATTCCTGCTTCTTCACAGTGAGCAAAAACCTCCGGTTTTCCGGTCAGTCTTTATCTTTTATTTTTCTGTTCTGACTTTTTAGTCTCAAACAGCGTTTTCAAACTTTACATTTAAAAACATCTTTATTTTTTAAAGCTTCTGGCAAACAAGACTGTTTCGTTTTACCACAAACTTTTGTTCATTCCTATATGTTTACTAGGAATAAAATGATAATAAAACTTATTTCCTATCGTGTCAATAGGTTTTATTTTTTTGATAATATTTCTCTAACATTTTTAAATTTTATGAAATCATTTTTTAAAACGGTTATGAATTGAAATATTGAATTTATTTTAATAAATAAATAGAATGTCGTCATAGAAGTTAGTTTTTGCTAACAGATTTTTTTTTAACAGGAGTCAATAGATGAAAACAACGAAAATTGCTAAGATTCATGGCCGCGAAATCATCGACAGCCGTGGAAATCCAACTGTTGAAGTTGAAGTTACGCTCGACAACGGCGTTATGGGACGCGCAAGTGTTCCGTCTGGCGCTTCGACAGGCGAAAATGAGGCTCTTGAGCTTCGCGACGGCGATAAAAAAAGATTCGGCGGAAAAGGCGTTTTAAAGGCAGTTGAGAATATCAACAAAGTAATCGCTCCAGCTTTGGAAGGCGACAATGTATTCAACCAGCGCGCAATCGACTACAAAATGATTAAGCTCGACGGCACACCTACAAAAAGCAAGCTCGGCGCAAACGCAATCCTCGGTGTTTCACTTGCTGTAGCTCACGCTGCTGCCAACGACCTCGGACTTCCGCTTTACCGCTACATCGGCGGCGCAAATACTTACGTTCTTCCAATTCCTATGATGAACATAATCAACGGTGGAGCGCACTCATCTGCTCCTATCGCTTTCCAGGAATTCATGATCCAGCCGCGCAACTTTAAAAGCGAGAAAGAAGCAATCCGCTGCGGCGCTGAAGTTTTCCACGCTCTCGGCTCTTTGCTCAAAAAACGCGGACTTTCAACTGCTGTAGGCGATGAGGGCGGCTACGCTCCAGCCTTGAACGGAATCGACGACGCGCTTGAGTCAATCTGCCAGGCAATCAAAGACGCCGGATACGAGCCAGGAAAAGATGTCACAATCGCTATGGACTGCGCCTCATCTGAGTTCGCTTATCAGAAAGACGGAAAATGGTATTACAACTACAAGCAGCTTACAAACGGAATGCCGAAAGATCCTAATGGAAAAGAATTCGACGACGAGGGACAGATTAAATATCTTGAGGAACTCTGCAATAAATATCCAATCGCTTCTATCGAGGACGGGCTTGACGAGAACGACTGGGAAGGCTGGCAGAAGCTCACAAAGGCTCTCGGAAGCAAGGTTCAGCTTGTCGGCGACGATCTTTTTGTAACAAACACAAAGTTCCTTGAGAAAGGAATAAAAATGGGAGTTGCAAATGCTATCCTTATCAAAGTAAACCAGATTGGCTCTTTGACAGAGACGCTCGAGGCAATCGAGATGGCTCACCGCCATGGCTACAACACTGTCACTTCCCACCGCTCTGGCGAGACTGAGGATACTACAATCGCAGATATCGCAGTTGCTACAAACTCTGGACAGATCAAGACTGGCTCTATGAGCCGCACAGACCGAATCGCGAAATACAACCAGCTTATCCGCATTGAGGAAGAGCTTGGCGAGAACGCAGTTTACGGCTACAAAAAACTGAACTAGTTTTTTAGGTTTATGTCTTAAAACCTCAGGAATGCCTGGCTGGAAGTGAAAAACTCCAGTTCAGGCATTTTTTTATTTCTACTTTTCATTGTTTTTGATATAATTTTATTCGAAAAAATGGCACAGAACACATTCGGAACAATTTTTAAAGTCACGACATTCGGCGAAAGCCACGGCGCAGCGCTCGGCTGCATTGTTGACGGCATTCCTGCCGGCGCAAAAATCGACGCGGAAAAAATCCAGAAAGCGCTCGACAGACGCAAGCCGGGACAAAGCTTCGGCGGAAAGAACAACGCTTCGGTAACTTCACGCAAAGAAGATGACAAGGCTGAAATTTTGAGCGGAGTTTTTGAAGGAAAAGCGGAAGGAACGCCAGTTGCGATTTTAATCAGAAACACGAGCCAGCATTCAAAAGATTACTCGAATTTGGCGAAGACGTTCCGCCCTGGGCATGCAGATTTTTCATTTTATGAAAAATACGGTTTCCGCGATTACAGAGGCGGCGGACGTTCCAGCGGAAGAGAAACAGCCGCGCGAGTTGCCGCAGGCGAAATTGCCCGGCAGGTTCTGGAGCAGATTTGCGGAGCCAAAATCACTGCCTACACGGAAAGGGCGGCTGGAATTTCAATTGAAAAAGTTGATTTTGATGAAATCGAGAAGAATTCGCTCCGTGCGGCAGATTCTGCCGCAGCAGAAAAAATGAACGCCAGAATTGAAGAAATCCGGGCCAGCAAAGACAGCGCAGGCGGAATTGTCGCATGCAGAGTTTCTGGAATTCCGGCGGGACTTGGAGAGCCTGTTTTTGGGAAGCTCGACGCGGAGCTTGCAAAAGCGATTGTTGGAATTGGAGCTGTAAAAGGAATTGAGTTCGGAGACGGATTTGACGCGGCTGATTCAACAGGCAGCGTGAACAATGATAAAATGCGCGCGACAGAAAACGGAAAATCAGTTGAATTTGAAACAAACCATGCAGGCGGAATCTTAGGCGGAATTTCAAACGGAAACGATATTTTTTTCCGCGTTGCTGTAAAGCCGGTCCCGAGCATTTTCAGAAGCCAGGAAACAGTTTCTGTTGACGAGGCCGGAAACTTTACAAATTCTGATCTAATAATTGAAGGAAGGCACGATGTGTGCCTTTGCCCGCGGATTGTTCCTGTAATTGAGGCAATGACAGCAATAACGCTGCTCGACTTGCTTTTGCAGAACCGGGCGAGCCGCATTTAGCACAGTTCGTCGATAAATTTCGCGATTTCTTTTATGACTAAAATTCTTCGTCCCAAAAGTCCGTGCTCGGTCGGAACTTCAATCATTTTCTGGAGCGCGTCCGTTTTTCGGGCGGCGAGTTTTTGCCAAAGCGGAAGAACCATTTCGTTTATTGGCGAGACAGAATCATAAGTCGCCCCGAAAATCAGAATGTTGCGGTCTTTTACAAGTTCAAATGCGCCAGGATGATTTATTTCATTTTTGTTCAGAACAACATCTTCATAAATTGCTTCGGCTCCGTCCGACTGAAGAATTTTTCCTTCTTCAAGAAGCGAACGGAAATATGATTCTTTGTTGCGGTTTAAGTAACGTGTCGGATCGTAAGGAGTCAGCATGATTATTCCTTTTACCCAGCTGATTTTTTTCCCAGCGTTAAGAGCGGAATTTGCACCCATGCTGTGTCCGAGCAAAAAAATATTGTTTACATCAATATTATATTTCTTTGCGAATTCGTCAGAATGAGCATATTCCGCAAGATTCTTGGCATCTTCAATGCAGTTTGTAATAAGATATTTTCCCTGGCTTCCCCAAGCGCCACGGTTGTGAGGAACAATAACCACGCAACCGATTCTGCACAGCGCATGGGAAATATCGTCGTTGCGCGCGGTTCCTGGAAAACCATGCAGCATAATCACACAAGGATGCGGCTTTGGAAAATCAGATGAAGGCCACATGATTTCACCATAAATATGAGAGCCGTTGCTTACAAAATCAAGCGTTGTGTAGTCAGGCAAAGCAACGGGATTTAGTTCTTCTGGATCAGAAAAAAGATATTCAAGTTTTAACTGTGACATAAAAAAATCTTACAGTTCATAACCTAGTTGGTCAATAGGTTATGAATATCGATTTTCTTTTTTCTTACTAAATTTCAAACAAGTCCGTGCTCAAATAGCGAAGTCCTGTGTCCACAAGAATTACAGCGATATTCTTGCCTTTGTTCTCCGGGCGTTTGGCGACTTCGGCCGCCGCGTACAGCGCAGCTCCGCTTGAAGTTCCGACCAGGAGCCCTTCATTTTTCGCAGCTGTCCTTGCTCCCCAGAACGCCTGCTCCGGCAAAACCGTAAAAACCTCGTCAACAAGGCTTCTATTAAGATTCGCCGGCACACGGTCAGAAGGAACGTCGGTAAAGTTATGCACGCCGATTATCGTCTGATCCGTGACAGTCGGCTGAACCGCCACAATTTTTATATCAGGATTTTTCTCCTTTAGATATTTTCCGCTTCCGCTCAATGTTCCGCCGGTTCCGACAGCGGCGACAAGAATATCAATTTTTCCGTCAGTGTCGTCCCAGAGCTCTTTTCCTGTTGACTCGTAATGAGCCGCCGCGTTGGACGGATTTACAGCCTGGTCGATGAAAAACAGATTCTTCTCGCTTCTTAGATGATTCTTTAACGCCGCTGTCGCCGCGAAAAAGTCGTTGTTTGTTTCATCAAGGACTTTCTGAACCTCAGGAATGTCGCCGATTATGCGGAGCTCCGCACCGAAAGCCTTTATCACTTTCTTTCGCTCAACGCTAACCCAGTCCTGAATATAAAACCGCGCCTTGTAGCCGCGGACCGCGCAGAATGCCGCCGCCGCAATTCCAGTGTTGCCGCTTGTCACTTCGACAACAGTTGTATCCTTGTTGATTTTTCCGGCCTTTTCAGCGTCCTGCAATATTTTAAGGACAATTCTGTCTTTCGCGCTTCCAATTGGATTAAAGTATTCAACTTTAGCAAGAATGTGTGCATCCTGATTTTTAAGCTCATTGATTTTTTCAAAGCGGTCAAGCTCCACGAGCGGAGTTTTTCCTACAAGCTCCGTAACTGAATGATAAATTTTTGACATATTTCGTACCTTTTTTTTTTATTTTTAGATTATAAATTCCGGCTCCCTGACCTTTCCTGCGAAATGAAGGATTTCAAGAATCTCGTTTCTGTAATATATGAACATATCCTGGCTCCTGACGCGGGGATAGCCCAGATCAATCTTTATGACTTTCTCAACTTTTGCAGGACGCGGCGACATAACAACAACATAGTTTGAAAGGTACACAGCCTCGTCCACATCATGGGTTACCATTACCATTGTCATGCTGTGTTTTTTCCAAAGCCGGATGATTTCGTCCTGCATGTTCATCCTGGTGAAAGCGTCAAGCGCTCCGAGCGGCTCGTCAAGAAGCAGGATTTTAGGCTTTCCCACAAGGGCGCGGGCAAGACTCGCACGCTGGTTCATTCCGCCTGAAATCTGGTGCGGGTAACGCTCCTCGAATCCTTCAAGGCCCACCATCTTGATAAACTCATCTACATCGGCCTTGTGCTTCTTGTAGATTCCGCGGGCGCGCAGCCCGAACGAAATGTTGTCGCGAACTGTAAGCCAGGGAAAAAGGTTCGCCTGCTGGAAGGCAAATCCTCTGTCGCTTCCTGGAGCCTTGACAATGTTTCCGTCAACGCTGATTTCTCCGGATGTCGGAGTTTCAAGGCCCGCTATGCAGCGCAGCAAGGTAGTCTTACCGCAGCCTGAAGGCCCGATAAAAGAAACAAAGCTTCCAGCCGGGATTTCAAGGTTCACGCCGTTGAGCGCGACAGTCTGGCTTTCATCTTCCCCGCCGAAGATTTTTGTAACTCCGCTGATTTTTATTTTTCCACTTAGTTTTTCTGTCAAGTTTTCAGCCATCGTCCACCTACCATCTGATAAGGCCTTTCTGCCAGCCAAGCACGCGCTTTCGCACCTGGAAAAGCAAAGTGATAATAATTGTGCAGAAAAGCGCAATCATAATAAGACCCGCATAAACGCCGGAGTAAACCATCATCGACTTCTGCCAGCTGATGTACCAGCCGATTCCGGCCTTTGCTCCGAACATTTCCGCTGTCATAAGAGCGATAAACGAAGAGCAGACACCGTTAAAAAGCCCCTGGAAAATATTTGGAAGACTCGCGGGAATTCCAATCTTTAAGATTTGGAAAACATTGCTTGCTCCGAGCGTGCGTCCGACCTCGAAATACGACTTTGATATGTTCTGGATTCCGGAGCTTGTCATAAGCTGGACTGGAAACCAGACTGCAAGCGCGATTATAAAAACGCTCGCCCCGAAAGTCGTCGGAAAGACTGTAAGCACAAGCGGAATCCACGCCGTCGCAGGAATCGGACCGATAATCTTGATGTAAGGATTCACCCAGTAGTAAAACTTTCTGCTGAATCCGAGAAAGATTCCGGTTATGAACCCGGCTAAAGTTCCGTAAATCACGCCGAGAAGCAGAAGCCGGAACGAAAAGAAGATGCATTTTAGAATAAGCGCGGAATCTGTAAAAAACACGGAAAGGATATTGTCAAAGCTCGGAAAAAAAATCACAGGAAGAATAGCGAGCTTGCCGATAAAGATATCCAGAAGCGTAATAAGAACGGCCGCGCCAAAGATAAACGGGCCTTTGCTCTCAAGATATTTTGCGGCGGGCTTTGCAAAAAACGAAAGGATAAGCGCCAGCGCAAAAATTCCAAGCAAAGCCGCAAGAAGATATGTGTAGTAAGGTTTTTTGGCAGCTGGATGAAGCGCGCTGTCAGGAATAAGAAGCTGAATTAATAGCGCGAAGGCAAATCCGGAAACAGGGAAAATTCTGTATAAAACCGCTGACTTTTTTTTCATATGATTTTCCTTTTCAACACCATTGCGAGAATCGATGAAGCAACCTCAAAGATATTTGAAACTAATAAGACTGCTTCATCTACGGTCTGCAATGGCAATTTTTACTCGCAGCAATGTTTCTTGGATTCCTGGGCAGGAACCGCCGACGCAACAATATCAATCTCGGACTTTTTGATTCCATGCTCTGCAAGCTCTGTTGAAATCAGATTTTCAATCTGGGCAATATCTTTGATTTCGCTCCAGTTTTTTGCCGCCGGATCGTAAGTATAGCCTTCCGGAACGCCAGGAAGCTCCTGATAGCCTTTTTTAATGAACTCTTCAATATCCGTTGTCGGCTTTAGGAAGCCGATTTTCTGAAGCTCGCGCGCTCCGGCCTCAAAAGTTCTTTGGCCTAATGTGCGCGAAGGAATATAGTTAAGCTCGTCAAGAAGGGCGGCGTTAAAATCAAGGTCGCCTGAAACAAGGTCGTTATCTATCTGAAGCTTGGCAGCTTCTCTCGGCTCTGCCTCGACAAAAGCCGACGCTTTCTGCAAAGCGCGTGTTACAGCGGCAGCGCCCTCAGGATTTTCGTTTATCAGCTTTTGAGTCACAAATTCCATGCAGCAGTACTGGTTCCGGAATTTCTCGTCGGTTCCTGTGTCAAGGATTTTTCTAAATCCGTAAGCCTGCTCCGCCTTTGCCGCGACAGGGTCGTGCGCGCCTATTGCGTCAACCGCGCCTTTGTCCAGCGCAATAGCAAGCTCCGATGAAGGATAGAACACAAACTCAACCTCGTTGTCCGCCGCCGTAACTCCGACTCCAACGTCGGCGAGCTTTCTCTTTAGATTTGTGACCGAACTGTCGGCAAGACCAGGAACACCGATTGTCTTTCCGCGCAGGTCCGCCACGGTTTTTATGTCGCTGTCGGCGCGGACATAATATTTCGTGCAGCCAATATGAATTCCTGATGTGTATACAATCTGAAGACCGTTTTCCATGGCTTGGAGCTGCGTCGCGTAAAGCCCGTAGCCTGCGTCAACTTTTCCAGAAGCAATCATCTCGCCGAGCGTCGCGCCGCCTTCAACAACTTCTACAAATTCCGCCTTCTGGTTGATTTTTGAAAGCTCATCGTCAAAAATTCCAAGCTTCCAGGCGACATGGACTGGAGCCGCGCAAAGTCCGCCCCGCTGGAAATTGATTCTTACAACTTTTTGCGCACCGGATTTTGCCTGGTTCGATTTTTCCTTGCAGCCTGAAAAGCCCAGCGCAAGGACAAAAACTTCCGCAAGACAAAACGCAACCTTAAAAAGGTTTCTTTTTTTCTTGCAATCTTTTTTTCTTCCAAATTCTTTCATAGTCTTCTCCTTTTCATATAATTTCTGTATGTGTTTTTAATTAGGACAATTTTTCTCTTACTTGCGCCGCTTGCATTGCGTTAGGCAATGCAGCACCGCCGCAGGCGTTCTGAAGCGAAACGAAGTGGAGCGGAAGAATGAGCGGATAGCGAAGTGCGGAACTGCCGACGGCGAAGCCGGAACGCCCAATTCTTAGTTGAATCTCTGCACCGCCACGGAATAAATGTCTTCAATAAGACGGATTCCGCCTGTGTAGCCGGCATAAAAATCATCAAGAACGACCTTGTCCTGAACCGGCCACGAAATATTAAGGTAGTTGCCTTTTAGGGCGTCGCTCACTTCCTTTTCGTAATAGCTTCCAAGAATTAACGGATAGCCGTGGTAGTCGTGCTCCCTTATATTCTTGTGAATCTTGTAAGTGTCGCTGTCGAACACAACGTCGGCTTTAAGCCCGAAGTTCAGGTTCTGGAACTCCGCCTTGATTGCGTCCTGGAATTCCTTTGGAGTGTCGTCTGTCACAAACTGCGTCGCAGGAACAAGCCCAAGGTCGTTCACAAGGAACTTTGTGATTGCAAGCGTGTACTGGGCATCACCTACAACAGAGAACTGCTTGTTGATTACACGGTTCTCAAGGAAAAGGTCGGCGTAGCGCTCAATCAGATAGTAGAAATATTTCTCATGCTCGTTTATGACGTTCTCGACTTTTTCTGACGGAACTCCGGCGAAGTCACCCACAGCGCGCAGGAATTTGCTTGTCTCCGTCGCACCGATTGGAAGAGTCGGAAGATGAAGATAAGGCGTGCCGAATTTTTTCTCAAGCTTTTTAACATTGCCGATTGAAACCCACGGAGAAACCAGCAGGTTGAACTGTGCGGCAGGAATCTTGTCTATGTTCTTGATACCGCGTCCGTAGCCGAAAATTGTGTTCGGCGTAAGCCCAAGCTCTGCGACAAGTCTTTCAAGCTCACGAAGGTTTCCAAGCCAGAACAAGTCCTGGTAAGGAACATCGGCAAAAATATTCACGAGCCCCTGCTGCTTTGGCTGCGGCTTTAGGTACTGCGTGATAATCGCGTCGATAACCTGCTCGTGCCCCTTGTAGTTGTTGCCATTGAATCCCGCGGTAGAAGCGTAGATTACAGGCTTAGGAGCGTTCTTGAAGCGGCTCACGACCTCAGCAGTGTCGTCTCCTACAATCTCAGGAATACAGCCTGTAAGAACAACAAAAAGGTCGGCATCAATAACTTTGAGCGCGTTCTCGATTGTCGAATTCAGCTTTTTAACGCCGCCGAAAACTACATCCTTTTCGTTTATGCTTGTGCAAGGAAAGATGTTCGGAGAAAAATATCCGGAGCTTCCCGTTGTGTCTGAAAGTTTCTGCGCGCAGCCCGGCCCTGAGTGAAGAACCGGAATCGCCCTTTCAATCGCCTGCACTGTCTGCATAGCGGCGAGCGCGCATTTATATCTTTGTCTGTCTAATAGCTTCGCCATTTTTGTACCTCTTTTTATTTATTGACTGCGGAGTTCTCTGTTTTTCTTTCAAGGAAAGTGTCCGCCTTCTGCTCGTACCACCAGTTTGTGTACGGAGTCTTTGTGCGTCGGGCAAGGTTTTCCTCGAAGCTTCTGTTTTTAACAGCGTCAAGAATCGCACGCGCAAACTCAAGCGTGTGCTTGTAGCCGAAAATCATATATTCATCAGCCACGTAGATTGCAGGGGTTCCGTTCTTTGTAGCCCAGACGGTTGAGCCTGGGTGACGTGAAAGATACATGTCAGGCTTGTAATGGTGGAGGATGTTCATAACCTCGAAGTTCTGCTGGTCTGAAACGCTCGCGCCAAAGTCAATGTTATGGTCAAGAAGATACTTCATTGAAGGCGGCACGTCTCCGTTCTCATACTTCTTGTCATAGTGCCAGGCAAGAGCCCACACAACTTTGATTCCAAGCTCGTTAAGAACACGCGAAACCTCAAATGTGTAGCCAGGTCCCATTCCAATAACAGCAGTAAGGCCTTTAAGCTCTTTTTTAAGCTCCTCAATCTGAGGAATGTAGATTTTGCGCTGTTCTTCTATATATTTCTCAATCTTGTCGCTTCTGCCTGTAACGCGGCCGATCTCGCGAAGCCATGTCTCAAATCCGACAATTCCGCACTGGTTTATAGAACGGATGTAAGGAACACCGAATTTCTCCTCAAGGACATTTCCAAGATAGTTGCCGAGCGTTCCACAGATACAAGTCGTAGCGGCAGCTTCCGAGATGTGCGCAAGCTCTTCCACAGTCGAGTTGCAGTAAAGGAAAGTCGGCTCAAGGTCGAAATTCTTGAACATCTCGATAATCTCAGGGCGCGCGCTTTCGTAGAAGTTCTTAAAGTTAATCTTGTTTGTCTTCTTCTTAGGCGGCTGCACAAGTCCGCTCAAGACAGCGTGGTCGGCAATGTCAAATCCAGTCGCCCAGATTCTCGATTTAAAGCCCTCGCAGTGCACAGAGACAATCGGAACTGTAATCTCGTCCTTTAGCTCTTCAACTATGCTGTCGATGTCCTCTCCGATGATTCCTGTCGCGCATGAGCTAGATACAAAAATCGCGTTCGGATGGTATCTTCTGTTCACTTCGACAATTATGCTTCTAAGAGCGTTTGTCGAGCCGAAGATTGTGTCCTTCTCGTTCATGTCAGTTCCGACATAAACCGTTGTGGTCGTAACGCCGCGTTTTTTCGCAAGAACACGCTCCCTGTAATATGCGTTCGAACTTGCAACCGAGCATCCTGACGGCCCGTGATGGATAATCGCGACATCGCGGATTCCAGCAAGCTGATTTAAAGCGCAGCCAGAAAGACACGAGCTCGACTGTGAAAAGCAGCGTCCGCAGCCTTTTAATGTTCCGTCCTCGCTTTCCTTCGCAAGATCCGAAAGCGAACCGAAATATCCTGTTATCGAGCCGATTCTGTTCTCGCGGACAGCGACATTCGCCGAACGAAGATTTGTGTTCATTTTTGCACCTCTATTGTATAAAATAAAAAAAACCGGAGATTCTCACTTTCATCAAAAGCAAATCTGCTTGCTTCTGAATTCAGCAAAAACCTCCGGTTTTCCGGTCAGTTAAAAACGTATTTTAAATAATTTTTCAAATTTTCAGCCGCATTTCCTCTCAAAAAGCTTCATTTCATCCTCACTTTCTCAGTTTTTTCAATCTGAATGATTTTTCCATCCTGCACAATGATTGTAATGCTTCCAAAACGCATGTCAGAAAGCATTTTTTCAAGGGTTAAAAGATTTTCAGCAGACAAGGCTGTTTCTTTTTTCTCTGCCATAATCTCTCCCTCCCATTTTTAAAATAATTCCTATCTGTTTAGTAGGAATGAATAGATAATAAAATCATTTACCCACTTTGTCAATAGGTTTTATATTTGTTATTTATTTTTATTTTTTGGACGGACATTTTCTTAAGCAGCTTTTCATTGGCTTAAAGTTCCGCTGCTTCTGCTCAAGTGCCCAGCTTTCCGCGGTTCCGCTTTTCGCTTCATTGGAAGCAGCATTCGCTGCTTCCAACGCTTCGCGCCGCTACAATCTGGCGTAGGCTGGAATTAAAATTTTTCTGTAAAATAAAATCTTCTTAAATTTTCCAGCTTACAAGCGCGCCGAGAATTCTTCCAAAAACGCCGGCTTTTTTCTGCGTTCTGTCCGCCACAAGAGGAACGGTCTCAAGAACCTGGTTTTCTGAAATATATTGAATCTGGCCGTAGATGTCGCCGGCTTTTGTTCCGCCGTAAATAAATTTCGGAGTCTGAATATTGATTTTTACGTCCGCAGCTTCATCTGCAGGAGTTTCCGCAGATTTTTTCATCACAGTAACTGCATTTTCCCACGCGGGAACAAGGCGCACAAATTTTCCAGAGTCATTTTTCGCGCCGATTGAAGCGACAACAAATCCGTCAGGAAAACCTTCTGAAAGCTTTTTTTCCGGCACAAAATCAGCGAAATTTGAAAAAGCCCATTCCATCATCTCCTCGCCGTCGTGGACTCTTCCGGCGTTTCCCTGCTTTGAGCCGACGCCGCTTCCGCGCAAAGTCACGGAAATAAATCTTGTTCCGCCGCGCTTAGCCGTAAGAGCCAGATTATAGCCGCTTTCATAAATAAATCCTGTTTTGATTCCGTCGCAGCCTTCAAGAACGCCAAGAAGCGGATTTGTGTTCCGCTGATAAATTGCAAGCGAGTCGCCTTTGTCCTTTTCCCAGCTCGGAAGATTTTTTCCAAGCGGATATTTTATGCTCGGCGCGGAATGAAATTCCTCGATTCCCTGCGGATAATTTTTAATGTACTCGCAGCAGAACGCCGCAAGCTCGCGGGCCGTCGTCACATTGTGCTCATCGTAGCCGCTCGGCTCAACAAAATGAGTTTTCTCAAGCCCCAAAAGCGCGCACTCTTCGTTCATGCGGTCAACAAAAGCGTCCGTGCTGCCGGAAATATAATTCGCGACAGCAATCGCCGCGTCGTTTCCAGAAGCCACGGCAAGGCCTTTCAAAAGCTCGCGCAAAGTAACAGTCTGTCCCTGCCCAAGGAACATAAGAGAAGCGTCCCGCGGAAGATTCACGGCCCAACTTTTCTCAGGAAGCGGAACAACATCGTCAAGATTCACTTTGCCAGCCGCAGCGTCCTTAAAAACAATGTACATAACAAAAAGCTTTGTCAAAGACGCAGGCGGAATCACTTCATCCGAGTTTTTCTGGAAAAGGACAGCTCCGTTTGAAGCGTCGACAAGAATCGCGCTTTTAGCCCAGACATCAAGATTTGGAGAGATTTTATATGGAAGATTTTTTAAAATTTTCGTCCGCTGCTCAGGATATTCTTCATCAAGAACAGAATTAAGCTCAAGCTTCTGATCTTCTGTAAGCGCGACGATGTTCTGCTTTTTTGTAAAGCTTGCGGCGTAGACAAAAAAGGAAATCACAGCCGCCGCGGCAAGAACTGCAGCGACGGCAAAAACAACAAAGCCGCGCTTTATTTTTGATTTTTTATCGTTAGAATCTGAATCATCAAAACCGCTTTCATGATTCCGGTTCTTATTAAAATTCCACTTTTTTTGCTTTTTATTTTTCAAATCAATAAATTCGTCAGTAACATCAAAATCTCGCATAAGATGATTTTATCAAAAAAAAAGCTTAGAGAAAAGAAAACTTTTCTCTAAGCTTTTCGAATCGCAGCTTAAATCTTTAATTCCGGATTATAATTTTGCATTCAATTGTTGATTGTATCAATCACTTTCTGCTCATAGGCCGTCCAGTACGCGCTAGGGCAGGAGAAACGGCTCTCGCTGTCAACAGCAAAGCTGACTGTGCCGTCATTGTTCTCGCCAAGTACTTTAGCAGGCTTTACAATGTTTCTTCCTAGCTGCGGAATCATTTTCTTTATTGACTTGGAAAACTCTCCGGCGATTACAAATCCTCCGAGCTTGTTGTTGTGCGTGCTGTCGCCTTGGAACATAAGCTCACGGGGAGCAGAGTCATCGCCTTTGTCTGCATAGGCTTTCTCGTACAGATACTTTGTGATTTCAAAGCCGTCAATCAAGTCAACTTTCTCTTCTTTTGCAAGCTGGCGGACAGCTTCAACATAGGCGTTGTTTGAAGTCACCTGTGTTCCTGTGGAAGTGTCTGTAGAGTCATGGTGAGGCCTAATTCTTCCGTCACTTTCAAAATACATTCTTGAAACCGGAGTCACAAGCACAGGGACAGCCCCGGCCTTTTGCGCAACATCAATGTACTGCTTTAGATACCATTTATAAGTTCCGCCGCAGTCATATGAGTAGAACTCATCTCCGTACTTAGAGACGTAGCTAGCCGGAGTCGGAACTTTCTTGCCTTCTGTAACAGGGTAGATTCCCTTTGCGTCCGGCTTTCCGAGCGGAACGTAGCGGTCTTCAAGATAGCCGGAAGAATTTGAGCAGTCGTTGTGTCCGAACTGAATAAAAAGATAGTCGCCTTTTCCGATATTCTCCGCGATTTTGTCCAGAGTGCCCTCGTTGATAAAGTTCCTTGAAGAGCGACCTCCGTTTGCGTAGTTCTGGACTGCGACACCGCTGTTGAACCAGCTCTGCAGAAACTCTCCCCAGGCACCTTCGTTTCGAGTCTGCTTTGAGTTCCACATTCCGTCCGCAGAATAGTCCTTGACAGTCGAGTCTCCGGCAAGGAAGATATTTATTGCGTCGGCAGTTCTCGGACGCGCGGCGGCGGCCTTTGACGGATATGAATAGCCCTCGTTCACCTTCTTGTCGAGCTTGGCTGTAAACGGCTTTCCTTCAGTTCCGTTCCTAAGGCGCGGAGTTACAACACAGGTGATGATAAATCCAGTGTCCTCCTTTGTAAGAAGATAAGTCTTGTCGGCATAGCCTGCGCTCTGCTTTACAAGCGTTGACTTTCCATTTTTAACAGGCTCCGTCCTGTACCACTGGATAAGAGACTCGTCCTCTGCCTCAGGCACTTTGCCGAAAGAATAATGAACCGTGATTGTGTGGCCCGGATAAGGCGTGTTGATGTCGTCGTCTGTTGTAAAGCTGGCTTTTTTTGCCTTGAGCTTTGCGTTTTCAGGCTTTGTGTAGAACGCAGGCTTCCATGTTCCAAAGAAGTCTTTAGGTGTGTAGCCCTCAGATGACTTTAATTCCGTGCCGCTTACTCTGCGGCTCAGGTCAATAGGCTTTCCGTCCCATATTGAGTTGAATTCGCGGAAATTTGCGTTCTCAGGCTTGTTGCCGCTCATCTGCGTCCAGCCGTCATCTGCGATTATAGAATCATTTCCAAATACAGTGTTAATCCATGCGACTTTCGCGTCAGCACCCCATGGGCGTCCGAGAAAGCAGACAGTCTGCTCTGTCCCTGTCTCCTGGCTTAAAACGCAGTCGTAGAACAAATATCCTTTTAAAGTTGAAGTGCGCGCCGCTGTCGCATATCCGCCCGAAGCCTTGTCTGTATAGCCTGCAAAGCGGAGCTCGCAGTTTTCAAACACAACATCACCGTCTCCAAAGATAAAGTCTGTGTTTCCCTCAATATAGCAGTCCTTGAAATATGCGTTGACCGCCGCTGTATAAAGAGTATCCTGGCTTCCGAGGAAGCGGCAGTTCTTGAACTCAGAATCCTTAGCCTCGACAGCGATTGCAGCAGAACGCTCTGTGGCGGCCTTTGAGCGCACATCAGAATTGAGCTTTCTCTGGAACGGGAAGCTTCCGTCCATCTCAACACCGTCTGAAAGCTCCTCGTCTGTCACATATTTATTGAAGGAAGTTTCAAATGTAATTCCATCTGCGCGGAAAGCGACAGCAGACGGCTTTACATAAGTCGCAACTCCCCATTTAGCCGCAATGTGCTTTGCGAATTTGTCGTAGGCAAGATCCTCATCGTAGTATCCGTTCTCGTCAGCTGAATAATAATAGTAGCCGATTCCATAATACCATGTGAGCTTGACTTCCTTTGAAGGGCTGTCGTTTTTGAGCGTGATATACGGAGACTCGACAAAAAGCTGCTCACGGTAAACACCAGGCTCAATATGGATTGTGATTCTATCTTTCTCGCTCTTAGGATTCATTGACGCGGCAGCCTTGAGCGCGGCGCCTACTGTCTTGAACTCATCCTTGCGTCCGACCTTTAAGTCCTGGCGGAGCGGATGCACAACCGGAAGCGAATCCTTTTTCTTGTACTTAATGTCCTTGCTTACAGCCTTTCCGTCCACAACAACATGGTTCTCAGAATAAGTCGTGTCAGTCTCAGACACAACCACATATTTTCCGTCGCGGAGCTTCGCTGAATACTCACGGGCAATCAATTTTGCAGGATAGACATATCCGTCATCAAGATTCTTGAACGAGATTTCCGCCGGGTAGACAGGAACATCTCCGAACTGTTTTCCGGTAACATCATAGACAGGCTTTGTCTTTACCTCGATGTCTTTCTCAAGATTTGAAAGCGAGTCAAAAATATTGTCAGAGACAATTTCATAGTCATTCACGCCGAGCAAGCGCGCTGTATATTTAACAGCAGGCTCAAGCTCGCCTGAATAAGACACGCCGTCCTCGCTGGCAATCTCAACGCTCTGGTAGTTTGAATTTTCCGGAGGAACAAACTCAACAGCAAGTTTTGAAACATCATATGAAGCGTCAAATCCTGTGATTTTTCCGCTTACTTTGTATGTTTTAGCTTCCGCGACCGCAACATTGAATTTTACGCTTTTTCCTGCGTCGGACTTTGATGTCTTAATAACTTTCGACTCAGATGAAACTCCATAGCCCTTCATTCCAGACAAAACCGCTGTAAGCTCAAAGCCTGCGGGAAGCCCCGCGGAATAAACGCTTCCATTGACACTTGCTGGAATCTCCTGGTTAGTGTCCTTAACAACAAACTTAAGCCCGGCTCCGGCAGCAGCTCCTGTAAACGCTCCGGAAACTTCCGCGGCAGGAATACGGGAAACCCTGTAGTAAACAGGTTTTCCCGCCGTTTTTCCAGGGTAGATTTTATATGCACCTGAATAAGAGGCAATCCATGAATACATGGCAGACTCCGCTTTTAACGGAGCCTCCTCAAGCTGCCTGCCGTCTTTTTCTCCTGAGCCGTCAACGCTCGCAAAATAAATTTTCTCGTCGGCGGCGTTTGAAGTTCTTGCGTAAAGGCTTATTACATCGCCGGATTTTACATTTCTAATAATGATAAAACGTTTTTCCTCGGCTCCTTTTCCGTTGCAGTACCAGATTCCGTCAGAAACGTATCCATCAGAAAAAGAAAAAGAAGCATAGCCTTGTTTTCCGTAGTTTTTCTTTCCGCTGTAATAAATGCGGTCATTGGCCTCTGGATAAATTGTCACGTCGCCGAAATTTATTTCAGCCTTTGAAAATTTTCCGTCCGCCGCAATTTCAGGCAGATTGTCAATATCAGAAACTGAGATATGGTTCACCGCGCCTTTCTCGGCAACTCCGCCAAAATCCCAGACTTCAACTTTTCTGGACTGAGAAAAAAGCGCGCCTGCCGAAACCAAGGCGGCAAAAGCGCACAAAACTTTTTTTAAACCAGTTTTTTTCATATAAACCTCTGATTAAAGATTTTCTAGTCTATTCTACATTTATTTTTCCGTAAATTTCATATCAGAATTTTGATTTATTTGATTTTCATAAATATCCTAAATAATTGAACAGAAACGCTGTTTGAACTAAAATTAGAAACACAATTACATAAAACTAACAATTTTAGGAGAAAAATATGTCGCTTAGATTTTTTAACACGATGGGAAGGAAGATTGAGGAATTTGTTCCTGTTACTCCAGGCCACGTCGGATTCTACGGATGCGGCCCGACGGTCTACAACTACGCCCACATCGGAAACCTGCGCGCCTATGTTTTTCTCGACATTCTCGACAAGACCTTGACTTATTTCGGCTACAGCATAAAGCACGTCATGAACATAACAGATGTCGGACACTTGACAGGCGACGCTGACGACGGCGAGGACAAAATGGTCAAAACCGCGGAGCAGAGGCACCAGAGCGTTCTTGACGTGGCGAAATTCTACACAGACGCGTTCATGTCGGACATCGACGCGCTCAATATCCGCCACCCGGACGTAGTCTGCAAGGCGACGGAGCATATTCCTGAAATGATTGAGCTGATCAAGAAAATCGAGGCGAACGGCCACACGTACACAGCTGGAGGAAACCTCTACTATGACATTTCAACTTTCCCTGACTACGGAAAGCTTGCGAACCTGAACCTTGACGAGCTAAAAGCCGGAGCCGGACGGCGCAAGGTTTCAATAATCGACCAGAACAAGCGCAATCCGAGCGACTTTGTGCTGTGGTTCACAAAGTCAAAGTTCGAGAACCAGGCCATGACCTGGGATTCTCCTTGGGGGCGCGGTTATCCAGGCTGGCACATAGAGTGCTCCGCAATGAGCATGAAATATCTCGGAAAGCATATCGACATACACACAGGCGGAGTTGACCATATTCCAGTCCACCACACAAACGAGATTGCGCAGTCAGAGGGAAGCTTCACTCCGGAAGAGCGCGCCGAAGGGCCATGGGTAAAATATTGGCTCCACAATGAGTTTCTGGTAATCGAGGGCGGCAACAAGATGTCAAAGTCGTCAGGAAATTTTCTGCGCTTGCAGTCGCTTCTTGACAAAGGCTACGACGCGCTCGACTACAGGTTCTTTTTGCTCGGAGGACATTACCGCAAGCAGATTTACTTCTCGTGGGACGCAATGGACTCAGCCAAGAACGGCCGCGCAGCTCTTAACGAGCGTGTCGCAAAGCTGATAAAAAAGGCCAACTCGGAAGAGAATCTCGGACTTACCGAGCAAAACTACGCCGAAGTGCTTTCAAAAATCAATTCCGAGAAAAAAGACAACATCACGCGCTTTGAGGAAGGCCTTGAAAACGACCTTGCGACACCAATCGCTCTCTCCGCTCTGCAGAAAGAATCAAACGGAAAGGACAGAAAGGCTGGAGACGCGCTTTCAAACATCTTCAAGATGGACAAGGTTCTTTCCCTCAAAGTGATTGAGAACGCGTTCGCTCTCTTGAAAAAGCAGGCTGAGGTTTCTGAAAAATCCGACGACCACGCAGGCGATCCGGAAGCTGATGAAATCACTAAGCTCGTAGAAGAAAGAACAGCGGCAAAAAAAGCTAAGGACTTCGCTAAAGCCGACAAAATCCGCGGCGACCTTGCTTCCCGCGGAATTACAATCATAGACACTCCGTCCGGAGCCGTCTGGAAAAGAAACTAGAAAGCAGATGAGCGGATTCAAAAGCATAGAATTCTTTTTATCCGTGTTCATCTGTGTTGAAATGCTATTTATTTTGTAACTTTTTGTTATCTGAAAGGTTTGTTTGTATGAGGAAGGATGATTATGCCGGTCGTTGCTGACAAGAAATATGACGCTTCAAATCCGGCGGACTTCAGAAAGATTTATGACTCGACATTTACCCTGCTCTACAGGGTCGCATGGCGCGTTGTAAACGAAGAGGAAGCAGCGGAAGACCTTGTCCATGATTCTTACATAAAGGCCAGCGAGAAAAAGATGGTCTTTCCAAGCCTTGAAGATGCGAAATTCTGGCTTATAAGAGTCGTAAAGAACGCAAGCCTGAACTACGCCAAGCGCAAGACCCGCGAGGCCAAGGCTTACCACAAGGCTCTTTACGAAAGCAAGAAAACCTCCGAAAGCGCGGACACTCAGCTCTTAAAAGAAGACGCAAAGAGAATCGCGCTTGAAGCTCTCAACAAACTTCCTAAAAGTCTCCGTGAAGTGCTCATTCTTCGTGAGTATGGAGACTTGAACTACAAGGAAATTGGCAAAGTGCTCGGAATTACGGAAGGAAATGTAAAAATCCGTATGTTCCGCGCGCGTGAACAGCTTGAAAAATTATTGGAGGCCGATGATGTCTACATCTCCTGAAAAAGATTTACATTCTGTTTACATTGACGGCGAAATGCCGGAAGATTTTATCTCAAGATACGAAGCCGAAATCGCTGAAAACGGAAAAGCTAAGGCGGAGCTTGAGAAAATGCGTTCTATTCACAGCTTGCTGCAGGAAGACGCAAAAGCAAAAACTGTTGACAAAAACTTCGCGGACGCAAGCTTTGACCGTCTTATGACAAAGATGAGCTATGCAAACACAGTCCGCACAGCCGAAAAAACTTCGCATATTATTCCGTTCACAAAGTATGTGGCAAGTTTCGCAGCGGCGGCCGCGGTTTTCGCAGTTGCTTTTGTGCCTGTTTACAACTACGGAATTTCACAGGCGGCGCAAGACGGAAAAGAAGTCGCGGCAATTGAAATCAAAAGCAGCAGCGAGATAAAACCAATTTCAGAAAAAGAAATTGTCGTTGACGGAAATCTGAAGCAGACTGACTTGTCATCTAGAATAGCTGTCGCATCAGCAAAAAAATCAGACTCAGACATTGACGGCAATACAGCTAAAATTGATTTGACGGCTTCTAGCGACGGCTCAATTCCGGCTGTTGAGCAGAAAACTGTCCGCGCTTCAGCGATGGTTTCAGGCGGAAACTCTTTCAATCTTCCTTCATATGATCCGTTCAGGCCTGAATTTCCTGACCCGCAGATAAAGCCTTACCGTATTCAAATTCCTATTCCAACAATTGAAGAAATAAGCGATAATTGGGAGTAAAACTCTTGTCATCGCCGTTTCTCCGGATCTGCCTTTGGACTGATTCATAGAATCTCCTGCTTTTCAGAAAGATTTCCGTGAAAACGTTGAATGACAGCAATTTTGGAAGCCAGTTTTGAATCTTAAAAATTTCTTTTCAATTCTTTTTAGAAAATATTCGTCGGCGCGGCTTGCGCTTCTTGTATTTGTTGTCGCGGCCGCGTTTATCTTTATTTCACTTGCGACAGTAAAAGCAAAAAAGAAGCCTGCAATCCAGGCGATAGTTCCAGCTGTCGGCTCTCCAGGCGACACAATGATTATAAAAGGAAGCGGCTTCGGAACAAACAGAGGGACAAGCTTTGTTGAAATCGGCGGAAGCAGAGTGACTGCGTCAGGTTATATCTCGTGGTCGGACGACACTATCAGGCTTGTTCTTCCTTCAAACGTCCAGGACGGACTTGTTTTTGTCCAGACATCTTCAGGAAAATCAAAACCGGAATTTTTCGCGAACGAGACAGGAATTCCTGTTGCTGCGCCGGAGACAGAAAAAACAGAGCAGCCTGTCATTACTTCAGTTCAGCCGGCCGAATGCGGATACGGAGCGCTTGTCACAATTTCAGGCGCAAATTTCGGCTCCGCAAGAGGCGAAAGCAAAATTCTTTTCACCGCAAACAGAGACGACGCGAACCAGAAACAGCAGAACGCAGGCGACAAAACAGGCGAGCTTGAACTTCAATATATAGAGGCAAATCCGGCTGATTTTGACTATGAATCCTGGAACGACTCGGAAATAAAAGTGAGAGTTCCGGACGGAGCAGGAAGCGGGCCGCTCGTTGTCAGAACTGAAAAAGGCGAAAGCAATCAATTCGCGATGAAAGTTTCTGTCACGCCGGAAGAAAAAAAATACAGCGACAGGAAAACTTATCTTGTAGAAATCTACACGGACATTGAAAATCTGAACACAAAAGACAGCGCAAATATTACTCTTAGAATTCCAAAGCCGGAGATAAGCGCATGCGAGCCACTCGCAGAAATGACAGAATGTTCGCCGGAACCGATTCTCCGCGACTTTAAGAAAACTCTTGTCTACAGATTTGAGCTTGCGAAAAACACAAAAAATTCGCCTGAAAAAAAGCAGAGATTCAAGCAGGACTACATAATCTCAACTTACGCAGTCAGCACAAATATAAATTCAAAGAACGTAAAGCCGTTCGCCGAGACTGACCGCGCGCTTTACAAGCTTTACACGGCGGAAGACGAGCTTATCAAAAGCAAAGATGAAAATCTCGCCGCCCTAGCCGCGAAAATCACCGGAAAAGAAAAAAATCCGTATTTAAAAGCAAAGATGATTTATGATTATCTCCTTGAAAACTACGAGCTTGAGAAAAACCTGAGAAAGATTGAAGCCTCGCCTTACGACTTGAAAGATAAAAAATCCGGCGATGCGTACGACTTTGCGGTCTTCTACACTGCCCTGCTCCGGGCCTCTTCAGTTCCAGCGGCGACAATGAGCGGAATTCTTGTTGACGCGGATCTGGCGGCAAAAAATCACTGGTGGACGGAATTTTACATAGAGAACTACGGCTGGATTCCTTCAGACGTGGCGCTCGGCATGGGCATGGAATACAAGCCTTTCAAAACCGTTGAAAATCCGAAGGAATTTTACTTTGGAAACATCGACGGCCAGCACATCGCCTTTTCACGCGGCTGGAACGAACTCAAGCGCTCTCTTTCCGAAAACAGCAAGACCGTTTACCGGCCGAAAACTTACGCGCTGCAGTCAATCTGGGAAGAATCAAGCGGAGAAAAAGTAAACTACAGCTCGCTGTGGAACGACCCGGCGGTTCTTGGAATTTATTAAAATCTAAAGAATCATGAACTAAAAATGAAAAAATGCCGCAAATGCGGCGCAAAGCAACTGGAGGAAAATATGTCTGTAAAAGTTTTATCAGTCGGAGGCTCCATCGTAGCTCCGGAAGGTCCTGACAGCGAGTTCATCAGAAAATTCGCGGATATGGTCAAGGATTATCTTTCAAAAAATGAAAATGACAAGCTGATTTTTGTTGTTGGCGGCGGCGGACCTGCGCGCATTTACCAGAAAGCTTTCCGCGATGTTACAGGAACAGCGGCCGACAGTGGAACAGATGCTGCCGACTGGATTGGAATCATGGCGACACGCCTTAACGCCCAGCTCGTAAAAGCTTGCTTCGGAAATCTTTGCAAGGAAGCCGTCGTTACAGATCCGACAGCAGCAAAGGAATTTACAGGAAGAATTCTGCTCGCGGCCGGCTGGAAACCAGGATTCTCGACGGACAACGACGCTGTTCTTCTGGCGGAGAAATTCAGAGCCGACACTGTTGTGAACCTTAGCAACATTGAGAAAGTCTACACAGACGATCCGCGCAAAAATCCTGACGCAAAGCCGATTGACAAAATCAGCTGGGCAGACTTCAGGAAGATTGTCGGCGACGAGTGGCTTCCAGGGAAAAACTGTCCTTTCGACCCGATTGCAAGCAAAAAGGCGCAGGAACTCAATTTAAAAGTAATCTGCGCAGGCGGCAAGAACCTTGAGAACATACGCTCAATTCTTGAAGGCAAAAACTACATCGGAACAACAATCTCAAACGATTAAAATTCCTCAAGCTCTGACAAAAGCCTGTCGAGCTTGTTTCCGTATTCCTTGTCCGCGGCCCAGTTTCCGGCAAGATCAAAAACAGTCTTCGCGTTCTTGGCCTTGTGCGGCCAGCTGTAGCGCGGGTCAACAAGCGGATTGTGGAGATTTACGTCAGCCGGAGTCGCGTACGCCTGCAAATGCTGGACATGAGCGCGGATTCCGGTCCGGACGTCGGGAAAGCTTTCTCCCGGCTGTTCAGGCGAAATCGCTCCAAGTCCGCAGAAATTGTTCATTTCCGGCGTCACAAGGTTCCCAAATCTTAAAAATCCTGTCTCAAGGCACATCTGGACAAAAGCCACGTCAGAATTGATATTTTCCATGCGGCTTTCTTCTATATAAATTTCAGCCATTTTTGTGATTTTAGATTTGTCATAATCAGGATTGTGAGAAAGGAAAAAATCCGCAAGCTGATTTTCGTTCTTAATTCCATCATCAAGAAGATTCCGGGAGCAAATCTGCGCAACACGCGGAGTTACGCATGAAAAAAAAGCAAAAAGAACAAAAACCGAGGAAATTATTTTAAATTTTCTGTGCATAATAAAAATTATCGGAAAGCAAATAATCAGTCATTAATCTGAAAATATTCCGGAAGCTCAATCTCAAAAGTCTTTGGAACGCCGCCGAGAGGCAAAGTGATTTTCTTTGAGCATAACAGAAGATTTTTGATTTTCAGAGTTTTTTTCGCAAGTTTGTTAAGCTTGAAATTTCCATGCTTGTCATCGCCCACAATAGGGCTTCCAGCCTGCGCCATATGGATTCTAATCTGGTGCATTCTTCCGGTTCCAAGAACAAGCTTAAGCCTTGAAAGCGTAAATTCCGCCTTTGCTTTCTGGATTACGCCTTTCTCATCCTGTTTTTCGTATTCCTTATTGATTTTTTTTACTTCAAGGACTTCAAAGAAAGTTTCAGCCGCCTGCTCCCGTCCGTTTTTCTCGACATTCCCGGAAATCACGCCGGACTTTCTCTTCTTTCCGCCAACCTCAGGCTCGCCGAAACAGACAGCAGCGTATTCTTTCTGAACGAGCTTAGAAGAAATCATTTTTATCCATTTTGACGCGGCCTCGGCAGACTTTGCTACAATCATCAGTCCGCAAGTCTCCTTGTCGAGACGGTGGACAAGATGAACCTTGAATCCGACTTGCTTAGAAAATTCAGAGTCAAGAGGATGGGCAACCCCTTCCCCGCCCTGCACAGAAATTCCGGCAGGCTTATTTATAACAAAGATTTCGTCATTCTCAAAAACAATCGGGATTTTCAGCATATCAAAAATATAAACAAATCGGCGCACTAATTCAATTAAAATCTCGCTGAAATAATTTTTATTCCTCGCTTTACGTGTTAAAATCATAAATATGAAAAAAAATATTTTCCGAATTTTTATTCTTGTTTTCTTTTTCTTTGGATTTGAAAATCTTTACGCCTCTTTTGTCACTTCGCAGAAATTCAATTATACAATCGACATGCCGGAAGGATTTGAGATTACCGACATGGAGGAAGACGAGACAACGGTCATGTTCAAGAGCAAATATCTTAATGTAAACGCGCTTGTAAAAATCTGGCCGGAGACAAAATTCAAAAGCGCAAAGGAAGCGCTCCAGGACACTTTCACGCGGCTAAGCGCGCAGTCAGATTTTTCAGAATGCATGTGGAGAAGGCAAAGATGCGCGATTGCAAGCTTTTCTTCACCTTCGCTTCTTGAGGAGAACGCGAAAGGCTGGGCGGTCGCTGTTCCGCTTCCGCAAAAGCGCGGCTATCTTTCGCTTTTGACATACTCGCCAGAGAAATTCGAGTCGGACCTGCAGCAGGTTATGATTTCAATTCTCGACTCCGTAATGATTGACGCAGGAAGCTTCAAGGAGCCGGGCTTAATCACATCGGCTTTTTTTCCTCGGAACTCGCCGAAAAACATAACGCTAAACATAAACGGAAACAAAATCAGCACGCAGATTGATTCTGACGACGCCGAGGCAAGCCAGTTCGTGATTGACCGCGAGTTCGCCGTGTTCAAATTCTACGCGGAGAACAATCTTCCGGAAATGTTCGACGCATGGACACGTTTCTACCGTCTGATTGCCAAAGACACAATGGAGCGCGTAAAGCGGCCTGCATTTGACATTTACTCAATTCTGTGGCCGCAAGCAGAGAAAACAGACGCACAGAACCCGAGCTGCGCGCTCTCGCAGTTTCTTTTGACATGGGCGCAGAATTTTCCATACGCGCGGAAATCCGCAAGCCCGGACAAAGCCGACATTGAAAGCATTCCGGCAATTCTTGAGGGCGGCCCAAGCGACTGCGACGGAAGAAGCCTTTTGCTGATGTGCATTTTAAAAAACTGCGGAGTTGACGCGTGCATGTTCGTGAGCGCACAATATTCACATGCGCTTCTAGGCGTTTATTTTCCAGACAAGCAGGGACAGACGATTCCAGTAAAGGAAGAAAACGGAGCCAAGGATTATCTTGTCGGCGAGACAACGGCGAAAGGCGTAACGATTGGAATGATTCCAAGCAGCATGCAGGACAGAAGCAAGTGGATTGCGGTCGAGCTTCCGTAAGAGCCAAACTTTTAATTCTTAATTTTTATTTACTATCGGCCGATTTTCCGATATATTTACAATATTATGTTAGACCAGATATTATCATTCATCTTTGGATCGCAGAACGAGCGCGATGTAAAGAAACTTCAGCCGGTTGTGGCCCAGATTAACGCAAAGGAGCCTTGGGCAAAGTCATTGAAGGCTGAGGATTTTCCAAAGCAGACACAGATTTTTAAAGAGCGTCTTGCAAAGGGCGAAACTCTTGACGATATTCTTCCGGAGGCGTTCGCGCTTTGCCGCGAGGCTGCTTACAGAGTGCGCGGCGAGCGCGCTTATGATGTTCAGCTGATGGGCTCAATCGTGCTCCACTCAGGCAGAATCACAGAGATGAAGACCGGCGAAGGAAAGACACTTGTCGCCGTAGCTCCGGCCTACCTTAACTCGCTCACAGGAAAAGGAGTCCACATTGTAACAGTTAACGACTACCTTGCCGAGCGCGACGCGAACACAATGCGTCCGGTCTATTCATATCTCGGCGTCTCAGTCGGAACAATTCTTTCCAACATGGACAACGCCGCAAGAAAAGAAAACTACAATAAAGACATCACTTACGGAACGAACAACGAGTTCGGATTCGACTATCTGCGCGACAACATGCAGGTTGACCTGCGCGGAAAAGTCCAGCGCGGATTCAACTATTGTATCGTGGACGAAATCGACTCAATCTTGATTGATGAGGCGAGAACTCCGCTTATTATTTCAGGCGCCGGAGAGGACGACACTTTCAAGTTCTACGAAGTTGACAAGTACGTTGACCAGTTCGAGGAAGCCGAAAAGGACCCTAAGACAAACGACTACTACGACGAAGTGAACATGGAGCCTGCCGAGCGCGAGGCTCTCAAGGGCGACTACAAAATCGACGAGAAGTCAAAGAGAATCTCATTCACAGACAAAGGAATGAACAAGATTGACGCGATCTTGCACCAGCACAACTTGATTGCGCCGGACACAACAGTTTTCGACGACGAGAACTTCGAGTACGTGCATTACTTTACACAGGCACTGCGCGCCCACCTTCTCTATCACAAGGATGACGAGTATGTTGTGCGCGACGGAAAAGTCGAGATTGTAGACGAGTTCACAGGCCGTATTCTTGAGGGAAGACGATACTCAGAGGGACTCCACCAGGCAATCGAGGCAAAGGAGCACGTAAAGATTGCGCAGCGCAACCGCACAATGGCGACAATCACTTTCCAGAATTTCTTCAGGATGTACGCGAAGCTTTCAGGAATGACCGGAACCGCGGCGACAGAGGCTGTCGAGTTCCAGAAAATCTACAAGCTCGACACTGTTGTTATCCCGACACATCTTCCAATCGCCAGAATCGACGAGCAGGACGAAGTCTATCTTAACGAGGATGACAAATGGAACGCCATTGTAAAAGAAATCAAGGCGGCACACGAAAAGGGACAGCCGGTTCTTGTCGGAACTGTCTCTGTTGAAAAATCTGAGCACCTTTCAAATCTCCTTACAAGAGCCGGAATCCGCCACGAAGTCCTGAATGCGAAGAACCATGCGCGCGAGGCTCTGATAATCGCGGAGGCCGGAGCAAAAGGCGCGGTCACAGTCGCGACAAACATGGCAGGACGCGGAACCGACATCAAGCTCGGCGGAAGCTATGAGCAGCGAGCGGTTGAGAAAGTCGGCACAAACGCCTCGCCTGAAGTTTACCAGGCGGCAGTAAAAGCTGAAAAAGAAAAATGGCAGAAAGACTACGAGGAAGTTAAAAACCTCGGAGGACTTTACGTAATAGGCTCTGAGCGACACGAGTCGCGCCGTATCGACAACCAGCTGCGCGGACGCTCAGGACGGCAGGGAGATCCGGGACGCTCAAAGTTCTTTATCTCAATGGACGACGACCTTATGAGGCTCTTCGGCGGCGACCGCATGAAGAACATCATGAAGAGAATCGGAATGGAGCCTGGCGAGCCAATCTACCATCCGTGGCTTACAAAAGGAATCGAGAAAGCGCAGAAAAAAGTCGAGGAGCGCAACTTTGAGATCCGCAAGAATTTGATTGACTATGACGATGTTCTTAACGAGCAGCGCGAGTTCATCTACGGACAGCGCGACGACATCCTTGCCGACGACAAGCTCGACGAGCGCGTAATGAGCGCGGCGTCTGACTACCTTGACCTGTGGCTTGACGAAGCAAAGCACGCGAAGAAAGGCAACGGACAGAAAGAGCTTGCCGAGAACATCAAGAACAACTTCGGCGTTCTTCTTCCGCCTGAAATGCTCGAAAAAGACAAGATCATGTCTGTGCTTCAGAACGACCTGACAGAAAAAGAGACGCTTGTCGGACACGAGCAGTTCAATATGTTCATCCGCTACCAGTACATCTCGCTGATTGACAAGAAATGGCTCGACCAGCTCGAGTTCCTGGACGGACTGCGCGAGGCTGTCCACCTGCGCTCTTACGGAAGCAAGAATCCGCTCACAGAGTACAAGATTGACGGATTCAACAAGTTTGACGAGATGATTGACTCAATCCGTCTGCAGCTTGCAGGAAGAATCTTTAAGGTAAGAATCCAGATAAACAGGCAGGAAGAGCCGCCAAAACAGGTAATGCAGGGACAGGCCCAGCACAAGGAGGCCGAGTCAATGGGCGACCAGGTGCGCGGCGCGCAGATGGCGCGGCAGGCACAGCAGCAGGCAGGCCGCACGATGGCCGGAGCCTCTTCCGGAAAGCCTATGCAGTACATCAGAAGCACGCCGAAAGTCGGCCGCAATGATCCGTGTCCGTGCGGCTCAGGCAAAAAATACAAGAACTGCCACGGAAGATAGTTAAGAATTAATATCGTGTTCGGCGCAGGCGAGAAGATTTTCTTGCCTGCGCTTTTTTTATCAGATTTGCCTGAGCTTTTATGCGGAGTCAGCAAGACTTTAAGCCGAAGTCCCCCTCTCTTTGATCCAAAGTGGGGGTCTCTTTGAGACAAAGTCAGGGTCTCTTTGAAACGAAGTCGGTAGCACTTTGCTCCAAAGTCGGTAGCACTTTAACCCGAAGTCAGCGCCACTTTAATCCGAAGTCGGTGCTATTTCGAAACGTAATGGCACTGATTTTAATCCGAAATTTTTTACTACTATAATAACTGTATTTTTATTATCCAAAAGCCGTTTTTGTCTGCGCCGCCTCTTTCAATCAAGTCTTTCTTTTCCAGAGAACGGAGATTTTTACGCACAGTCTCGCGGGTTTTATTGATTCTTTCCGCAAGCTCATCATAGGTATAACGGCTGTTTTCCATTAAAAGCCCCAGGATAGCCCTCTCTGTTTTGTTTACAGGCAGATTTACAGGCAGATTTTTTGCATTTTCGGCTTTTTTTTCTTTTACAGGCAGACTTTGCGCTCTTATATGGCAGTATCTATTCTTCAGCTCATTATGTTCATTCAGCAGCAGATTTCTGAAAAATTTTTCAAGATACTCCGTATTCATATAAATGCCAGCACTCATATTAGTATAATTTGCACGGACAAGTGCATTCCGGAAATACCAGCTGTTCTTTTCAAAAGGTTCGTTATTGACATCAAAGCCAAGCGACTGCAAGTATTTTATAGTAAATACTGCTGTTGTCCGGGTATTTCCTTCTCCAAACGGATGAATCTGCCAGATATTTGCAACAAATCTCGCAAGATGTTTTACAGCCTCCTCCTTAGAAATGGCAGAATAATCGAAAGCCTTTTCCTGTCCAAAATCATAATCAAGTGTCTGGCGAATCATATCAGCATTTGCGTATAAAACAGATTCTCCATCTAAAACCCACTCGCGTTTTGAAATATTGTAATCGCGGAAACAGCCGGCTTTTACATTGTAAAAAAGCCCAGTAAACAGGCGCTTATAAATTGAAAGCAGCAAATCTGGTGTAAAACTGAATGTTTTTTCAGCCAGGATTTCACGGATGCGGACAGAGACCTTGTCTGCTTCTTCCGAGCCAGAGCTGTCTTCCTCTCTACTTTTCCGGCTTTCATAATACGAATCAATCAGCTGCTTCGCTTCTTCAATCGAGATTTCGCCGTCAATATTCCGTTTTGCCGTTTCATATAAATACAGAGAAGTATTTAGGCCATCAACCTGCTGCAAGCCGATAGCTGTCTGCCAAAGTTTGCCGTTTTCCTGCTTAGAAGGTTCACTCTGCCGGATATATGAGTCAAAATCTATTTCAAAAGTTTCATTAGATTGTTTCATATTTATATTTCCACAAATATTTATCGCTCTTTAAGTATAACACTTTTTATCTAGTAAAATTACCTTTTTATTTAAATTGAATTATAACAGTACATACAAGAAAAATTTTCTGAAGATGTACAAATTGGAAGAAAAAAATGAAAGAAAAAACCTTTGGTTATGACTTTTTTTTATTCCGGTATATAATCAAGAGGAAATTTTGTGTATCCCATATCTTTGCTCATCCATGGGTGTCCTATTTTATGGGGTCAGTTCATACTATTTTATGGAGGCAGTTCAATGGAACTAGTTAAAGCAGAGAAAGAGAAGGCAGCCCAATATTATCAGTGCATTGAAGATGCGAGGGCTTACCACAAATCCCTGGGATTTGAACAATGGCATCCAGGCTATCCGACACAGCAGACCATTCTGGATGACATAGAGAATGGAACCGGATATGCCTTTGTAGAGGATATGAAAACAATCGGCTATTGCTGCATTATCATTGGGGATGAACCAGCCTATCATGAAATAGAGGGACATTGGGCAACGGACCGTCCTTATGCTGTTGTTCACAGAATGGCGTTCAGTGCGTCAGCAAGAGGCAGCGGGCTTTCAAGGGTAGCTATCCAGCTGATTAAGAATTACTGCCTCCAGAATGGAGTAAAAGCAATCCGGGTTGATACGCAGGATGAAAATAAAGTCATGCAGCATATCCTGAATCGTGAAGGATTCACATATTGCGGGCTCATTCATTTTGACGGCGGGCCTAAACTTGCCTATGAATGGGATGCGTAAAGCAAATATGAATTTATAGAGGAAAAAGTTTAATGCGGCGCAGCCTATGGGAAACGGAAAAAAAATAAAAAAAGCCTTTGATTATGACTTTTTCATATTCCGGTATATAATTAAGAGAACATTCAAAAAAGGAACGCAGAATTAAAATGACACAGGCAGAACAGCAGAAAGCCGCAAAGACATTTTCAGAGAACTGGAGCGGCAAAGGCGACGAGAAGCAGGAAACGCAGCGGTACTGGAT
>CAZIFO010000018.1:0-59540 GCA_964538245.1 uncultured Treponema sp. | reverse complement strand
CAGGATGGCCCACGTGGAGTCCCGCTCCGCTCGGATAAGGAAACATGTCAAGCACATATCTCCGTTTGTCTTTCGGAAAAGATTCATCTTCCGTCGCCTTGAAAGTCTTGTTTTCGTCCCAGTATTTCTGCCATTTTGCCTCAATGTTCTGAAATGGATACATCTGTAAAACCTCTTGAAAAATAATAATTTATTTTATCACTTTGAAAGATGATAAACAATTGTAAAATAATCCTGCCGCGCTCAGCCTGTTCTTGCCTTTGGCATTGGCGCGGAGAGAGAATTTCCTGTAATATTCTCTCTATGTGCTTTTTGATTTTGATTTCTCTTTCAGCCTTGTCGTTTCTTTATTTTCTTCTGCTCCAGCTTTCTTCTCCCGGAACCTTTGCCGGAACTTTCCTTGGCTTCTCCGCAGTCTGGCTTTACCTCGCGGTTTTCATCGCTCTTCTTGCCGTCCTTGAAA
The DNA here is from genome assembly GCA_964538245.1 of uncultured Treponema sp. GTDB lineage: Bacteria > Spirochaetota > Spirochaetia > Treponematales > Treponemataceae > Treponema_D. The sequence goes on along the minus strand of CAZIFO010000018.1, from coordinate 59,077 downwards.
AGAAAAAGGGAATCAAGAAAGTCTGGCTAGGACTGAGAAAGCGGACAAGAACGGTTGTCTGCATTGTCCTGGCTATTGGAGCCGCAGTTTCCGCCTTGAACCTTGCTTTTATCCTGAATCCGGAAGTTTCCGACGGGAGCGAGAATGTAAAATACGTGATTCTTCTAGGCGGCGGAGTCACAAAGGACGCCAGGCTTACAGAATCTGTGCAGATGAGAGTTGAAAAGGCGGCGGAATATCTTAAGGCGCACCCGGACGCGCTCGCGGTTGTGACGGGCGGAAAAGGAAGTTTCGCTCCATGCCCGGAGGCCGATGTCCTAAAGCCTGCCTTGGCGTCGCTCGGAGTTGATGAAAGCCGGATCCTTGCCGAGGACAAGGCCCTGGACACAATACAGAACTTTATGTACAGCGCGCGTCTTTTGGCGGAGCATGACGGCGTCGAGGTCTCCGATGTGCTCTCGTCGCCAGTCGCGGTTGTTACGAGCCGTTTCCATCTTGCGCGCGCGGAGAGGATTGCAAGGCGCATGGGATTCAAAGATATTTACGGAGCAGGCTCTAAGGTTCCAGCTCTTTTTGTTCTGAACACTTACTGCCGCGAGATTCTTGCCTACGTAAAGCTCAATCTTAGAATTCTTCTGACTGGAAAGCCTGGGAAAATAGAGGAGGTTTTATAGCGGAACGCATTATCACAAGTAAAGATGGTTCTTCCCATGCTGTTTGCTCCATGGCTCGTATCATATTTTTGATTAATGCTGTTTCACCGTTTAATACCAATCTGTAATTTTTAGATTTGGAATATGTTCAAAATGTTTTGTGTTATGCGTCACCAACGTCATATTGTTTGCGATAGCTGTCGCTGCTATAAGCAAGTCCATGTCGTCAACAGATTTTCCGATTCGCTGGACATAAGCTTTTATTTCTCCGAAAACATCCATAGTATCGCAGGTTATGTCTGCAACTGGAAAAATCGATTTAATTGCCCGTGCTGTTTCAAGATTTTTTTCCACAAACATAGATTTTCTTGCTCCATACACAAGTTCGCCATAGGAAACAACCGAAATGTACATTTGCTCGGCTTTGTTTTTTAGAAAATTAGCGTTAACATTGCCTACGTTTTTCAGACGGTAAATCAGGATGTTCGTATCAATTAAATAATGCATTTTTATCCTCAAACCTAGCTGAATTATTTCTGCCAGAGTGTATGCCGTCTAATATTTCCTCAGCGGTTTCGTTTCCAGCCCAGGAAAGTTTTAGAAATGCTTCCGCGCTTGTCTCTTGTTTCTGGTTGTCGTCGTCTACGACAATCAAAACCTGCTGCTGCGGTTTGAACTCATAGTCCTGCAGTGTCACAAAATTTGCTCCGTCATAATAAGCTTTTACCGCTGTAATCATCTTTTGCCTCCGTTTGTAAATATAACATGACCGGCCGGAATTTTCCACATTCGCAGTTGCTCCATAGCTCGTACAGTCTCCCCTTATAGAAGAAAATCTGCAAAGTTCTGTTGTTTCCATGGAAAATTTCCATTCTTCATGATATAATCAAAGCGTAAGGTAAAGCTCCTGCCGTTCTTCAAGTCATCATAATAATCTATATCCTATCTAAGCGGACGGAATAATCTAACTAGATTTATCAGAACACCATAGTTAGGTTGACCGCGCAATCTTACTAAGTTATAATCCTTTTTATTGACGTGTAGCAGTCTGTTGTCCTTCAGTGTGAGTGTCCGTTGCATTCCTGGTGAAGAGCTTGTGTACTATCTGGTGAAGAGCCTGCTTTCTATCTAGTGAAATGTCTGTTTGCTAGCCGGTGAAGTGGCACGTGTCCTTGTGGTGCGGAACCTGTCTGCTAGCATGTCAGCTAGATGGAGAGCAGCCGGCTGTGCCGCGGATAGTGCGCAGTTAAGCCGCATGGATATATTATCAAGAAAAGGAATAAAAAATGCCAAGAAAAAAGGAAGGCCTGCTTGATTTCAAGGAGGCTCCGTCAAAGGTGAATGTGACAGTCCGCGAGAGCAATCTTACAGGAGAAAATGGAAAAGGTACGCTTTACGGCTCGATAAGCCGGCGCAAAGTGTCTGTCAAGTCTATCCTGACCGAGATGGAGGAGAACCATGCTAGCATTGTGAGCAAGGAGCTGCTTTTCTATCTGGCGCAGGAGCTTAGCAGCCGCATGATGAATAAGCTCAGGCACGGCTACGCTGTGGAGCTTTTAGGTTTCGGCACGGTTTTTCCGACTATGAAAGGCAGCCTTGGCCCTAACGACACTCCGTCTAAGATAGAATCACATATTGAAGTCGGTTTTACTCCGTCAAAACAGTCGCGGAACGCTGTAAAAAGCCTTAAAGTCGGCCATGTCTTTAAAGTCAGCGCGCAGCATGTCATTTATTCTGTCAGCGAGCTTCTTGTGGAAGGAGCCGGGACAAATGTCATAAGATGCGGAAGAATGGCGGTCATAAAAGGCAAGGCCGTAAAGATGGGCGGAGATGTCTTTGGACTTTATGCCGCGGCTGTTGACGAAAATTGGAGCGGAAAGATTCCTGGGCGCGATGCATGGATAAAGATTGAGCATATAGCCATGAACGCACCATCGCAGATTGAATTCGCCGTGGAGGAAATAAAGCCTGGAACATACATCTTTATTGTGGAGACATCGCTAAGCGCGGGCGGAAAGCCGCTAAAGAAAAGCGTTGTAATTAACAGCGGAATTGTTAAGGCTATAGCCCGCGGCGCGGAATAATAGGCTTAATTTCGAGTTTTTGAAATTTGGAAAAATACGCCATGCTGAACAGCGCTTGCCGCGGGCTTTGAGCATCTGTTTTTAAAAAAATCTTGACATTACAGATTCCGAAACGAGCTCGGAATGACACAAATTTATCAAAAATATAAAACTCGCAGCTTGACCTGATAGACCTGTTCGGAAACTTTGTTAGTTTCCTCTCTGGTCTGACAACTCTTCAGGCAAAAGTCTTGCAGAGTTGCGATTTTCTAAGGCTGGTGTCCGAAAAACTGAAGTTTTCGAACACCTCCAATATTTTATCTGATTTTAAACGACGAGGGAATGAACCATCTTTTTTATGATGCAAAGCTTCTCGTCGTCAAGCGATGACAAATCCCTTGTTATTTCGCTGATAGCCTGATTTTTTCCGCTGGACTCATCTTTTTTCTCATCCTCGCCGCCGACAAGATATTCTACGGAAACTCCAAGAACTTTCGCGATTTTCACGGCTGTCTCGACATTCGGAAGAACGCCGCGCGAATCTATGTAGGAAAGAAAAGTGCTGTTGCTGATTCCGACTTCGGCGGAGATTTCTTTTACAAGCATGCCTTTGTACTCAATTTCTTCTCTTAGCCGTTCCCGAAAAGCCATATAATAGAGAATATCAAAATCTTGAAGTTTAAGAGTTTCCAAAAACAATAAATTGATGTAATATTAATTCGGAACATTAAGTTCTTGATGTTCATTCATCATTTTATTGATTTTGCACTGGAGACAAAAAATGGGATTATTCGGAATTCAGACACGCAAAGACCGCGAGCATGAAGAGCATTTAAAGCAGATGGAGCTTGAGGCGAAAGAAAAAGAGAAACAGAGTCAAATAGCAGCCCAGGCAAGGTCCGAGCAAAAACGGTATGAAAATGAAGAACGAAAGCGTGAGGCGCAGGCCCGGAGCGAGGCTGCTGACCGGGCTTCCCAGGAAAGAATCGCAAGGACAAATGCTGAAACTGAGAATGCAAGGATTGAAGCTGAAAAATATGCGATTGACAAGGACAACGAACGTAAGAGAACTCTTGCTGAAATTCAGCGCGATATAGATGCAAAAGAGCAAGAAGAGGTGACAAGAAGGCAGAGGCAGGAGCATGAACGCGATTTAGAGGCCGCGCGAATACAGGAGAACAGCCGCATTGCGCAGGCCCATGCCCAGGCAGAATCAGAGAGATTTGCTTCCCAGCAGAGCACAGAGAAAACAAAAATTCATGAAGACGCAGAGAATAAAAGGGCTGAAATTCAGCGTGATATAGATGCAAAAGCCCAGGAAGAAGAAACTAAACGTCAGAAACAGAATCATGAGCATGATTTAGAATCCGCGCGAATACAGGAGAACAGCCGCCTTGCGCAGAGCCGAGAGCAGGCGGAGTCAGAGAAATTTGCTTCCCAGCAGAGCACAGAGAAAGTAAGAATTCAGGAAGAAGAAGAGAGCCGAAGAACCGAGATTCAAGCGCGGCGCGATGTTGCGATTTCTGAAAGCGAAAACCGGGTAAAGGAAAAAGCAATCGCAGAAATTTCAAATATGTTTTCCAGCTACTTGAAGTACACAACGGAATCACACAAGGCTGAAATCGAGCTTCTGTATAAAAACAGCGAGATTCAAAAGGAAAAATTCATGCGGCTTATTGATGCAAACCAGAGCGAAAAAGAAAAGCTTATGGAGCTTTCAGCTCAGGCGTCAAGCGACACGGACAAGCTCAACTATCTTAACAGGATTGACGACTGCGAGGCGACAATAAAAACGCTTATCGAAAAGGACGAGGAGGCTGACAGGAGCCTTAAGGCGGCTTTGGCGCAGATAAGCTACAGGCAAAGAATTGAGACTCAGAAAAGCAACGAGAAGCTGATTTCGACCGACATGCTTTTTCTGTCTCAGCCGGACGCGGAGATTGGAGAGGCGCAATGAAAAAGACAGCTTTGCTTTTTGTTTTATGCTTGTCATTGGGCGGAGCGTTTGCTGAAAATGAAAGCCTTCTTGATGTGAACTACGATTCGCCGGAAAATATGCTTGATTATGATGAGTCTGTGGCAAGTTTCCAGCAAATCTATTTGCAGTATGAGTCCGCCATAAAAAACTTCGAGGAACAGATAAAGGAAAGTGAGAGGCGGTCGAAGAATTCTGAAATCATCAAGGTAAAGGATGAAGAGAAGCAGAATATTGAGGCCGCTGTCGCAAAAGCGAAGGAAGATTTTTATCAGAATGAGGCGCAGGATGTGCGGGCAAAGGAAACTGCGCGGCTCACAACTGAGATAACAGAAAAACTTACAAAGGAGCTTACAGAAAAATTCAGTTCTGAGTATGAGGCGAAACTGAAAGAAGATGCCGCGGCGAAAGAAAAGGAGCTGCGAGATACAATCTCCCTTGAAAATGATGCTCTTGAAAAGAAATTCAAGGAAAAAATCAGAACCGAGCTTTCGTCTGAATATTACTCAAAACTGAAAGATGACATTGCGGCGAAAGAAAAGGAAATCAGAAGCGCGGTTTCACTTGAAAATGAGGCACTCGAAAAGAAATTCAAGGAAGAAGTCAGGAGCGAGCTTTCATCTGAATATGAAGCGAAACTGAAAAATGACGCCGCGGCGAAAGAAAAGGAGCTGCGAGATACAATCTCCCTTGAAAATGATGCTCTTGAAAAGAAATTCAAGGAAAAAATCAGAACCGAGCTTTCGTCTGAATATTACTCAAAACTGAAAGATGACATTGCGGCGAAAGAAAAGGAGCTGCGAGACACAATCTCCCTTGAAAATGAGGCTCTCGAAAAGAAATTCAAGGAGGAAGTCAGAAATGAGCTTTCATCTGAATATTACTCAAAACTGAAAGATGACATTGCGGCGAAAGAAAAGGAGCTGCGAGACACAATCTCCCTTGAAAATGAGGCACTCGAAAAGAAATTCAAGGAGGAAGTCAGAAATGAGCTTTCATCTGAATATGAGGCGAAGAAAAACAATGAGATAAAAGAGCTTAAGTCGGATTTGCGGAAGCAGGCTGAAAAGGAAAGCAAGGCCGCGACAGAGCGTATTAGAATCATCTCGTCGGCTGTTGTAATTTTTATCCTGGTTTTGCTATTAAGATGGCTTGTGCTGTTCATAAAAAAGATTTCTGAGAGTAAAAATGATGAAGAGAATAAACTGCGAAAAAGAGAAAACAATATAAAGGCGCAGACAGGCACTTATCTTGAAAGAATAAGGGAATTCGGCGGAAACAGCGCATCGCTTCAGGATGAGATTGACAAGGAAACTGACGAGCAGAAGAAACAGATTAATCTTGAGGCTTTAAATAGGGCCCGCGAAGAATACAAGAAAACAGAATATGAGAAATCCATTGGAGACTATCAAAAGGAATTTGAGACGCTAAAAAATGACTTTGACAACATCTTGAAGAAATGGAGCCAGCTGGGAGAAGAAGGCAGGAATCTGCTTTTTGACGCTCTAAAGAAAAACTGCTCGGAATGGCGGCAAAAGGGCTACAATCTCGAACATTCAAGAAACGACAAAGATTATATCCAGAAAACTCTCGGGCAGTACGAAAGCGTGCTGAAAGGCTATTCTGAGCGGATTGAAAGTTTGCAGGCTACAGACGCGCAGATAAGAATGCGGAAAGATGTTGCAGGTGAATACAAGAAAATCTCGGAAGAATTTGCAAAAGGAGCGTTCTGATGCTTACAAGGAATATAAAAAATGCGCTTTGCGTTTTCTTTATCGTTTGTTCTTTTGCATGCGCGGTTTCGTGCAAGTCAAAAGATGAAAAGGACTTTAGCAAGGCCCAGGAATATTTTGATAAAAAAGGATTTGAGAAGTATCAAAAATATGTTGAGAAAAATAAATATTACGCTGTCCGCGATGAAGGAAACGGCGGCGCGACTCCGCTCCTTATTGCGATAGAAAGCAAGAATCTTTCCGCGGCAAAAACATTTCTTGAAAAAGGCGCGTCTTCTATCGATGAGAAAGATGCTTCCGGCCGTGGCTGCGTCTATTACTCGCTCAAGTCAAAAGACAGCGGGACAATCAGATATGTTGCCTCCATAATGCCGGAAAATTACTGGGCGAATCCAGGAGATGATGGAAATCTTCCGTGCGTTGAGTATATTAAAAACTGCGGCAGCTTTCCAGATTTCAAAGATGTCCTTGACTTGACGGAAAACTTTGATTTTACAGATAAGAATGGAAAGACGCTCTTGATGTACGCTGCCCAGTGCAATGCTGACGTGCGCACAGTAAAGTATCTTCTTGACAGAGGAGCCGCAATCAACGCGAAAAACGCGAATGAATGGACGGCCTTGATGTACGCGGCGCGCTATAATCCAAATCCTCTTGTCGCGGAGGACCTTGTTTTGCGCGGAGCGGACATGAGCTCCAATTCCGCAGGGCTTTCTCTTTTAATGCTTGCCTCCTGCAACAAAAATCCTGGCGTTCTGATGACATTGCTCAAATATAAGGACGACGTTAACTCTAAGACTTCGCAGGGCAAGACCGCGCTTATGTACGCCTGCGAAAACGGGGCGGATTCTTCTATTATAAAGCTATTGATTGATTCGGGCGCGGACGTGAACCTGGCCGACAATTCCGGCAAGACAGCTCTGATGTACGCTCTTCAAAACTATAAAAAGCCGGAGGCGGTTTATGTCCTGCTCGCGGCCGGAGCGGACGAAAACATGGCGGACAGCAGCGGAAAATCCGCCAGGCAGTATCTTCTTGAGAACAATGATTTGTCTTTGTCTGAAGTAAAAAACGCGTTTGGTGTCAGAAAAAATGAAGATTCAGATGAAAATACACAGAAAAATGAAAATCATGATGAGAATCCGCGGAATGGCGAAGGCCCGGCGGATAAAACTGAAAATCCCGGAAAAAGTGACGTTTCTGAAAAGGAGATGAATTAAAAATGGCAAATTATCCTCAATCTCAAAAGCTCTTAAAAGTAAAAGATGAAGAGCTTACAGTTGAATTTGAAGTTGAGCCGCTTCCTTTTAGCGAGGATGAGAAGGTCGCCGGAACGGATTTAGATGAAATCAGCTCCCGGATTCAGCAGGCAGAAGACAAAATCGTAAAACTCAACACGGATATAGACAGACTTACAAACCATGCCGACGGAATTGACTATATGGTCGCGGTGGCAAGCGGGATTTTGTGCGGAGCTATTGATTCTTTTTTTGTGGGGGAATGGGATTTTGAAAGTGCAAAAGCATTGTCAAATAAACAGATAAATGAAAAAATCATCAATTTCGCGAAAAAACAAGGATATGAAGGTGAACGATTAGAAGACGCTGTTGATTTTCTCGAAAAGAAATATAAACTTCCTGGTGATATTGAATGGAATTTAAAAAAGAAATTTGTTGATGAAGCCAAGAAAAAAGGATTTGCTCCACCTCCAGGGAAGAAAGGTAAATATGTAGATGCTGTAAAATTTATGAATGAACATTTCCCTAAAAATGACGGCACCAAATGGGGCGTTATAGATAATTTTATTACCGAAAGTACCCATCATCTGGATGACTTTTGCCATCATCCGACTTTAGTTGGCTTAATTTGCTGCATTGTTGTCCAATTCACTGGGACTTCAGTCTATGTAAATAAAGACAGTGAGATTATAAACTTGCCGGTCACAGTTAATGATTATGGAATGTTGCAAGGCCATAACGTTGTAACGCGTTTTTTCTGCGGAATTATAAACTGGTTTATGAGCGCGGCCAAAGCGATTTCAAATGCAGAAGGTCATTGGATGAGCGATTTGGCGGGAAGCAATCAGTCCGCTGGAAAAGGAATGGGACTTCCGGGGCCTTTTATGTCTCTTTTAAAAGAACTTTCAGCCCTGCCGCTGTTTAGAAGCTCGAATTTTGGAGAGAATTTAAGAAAGGCTTATCAGAATGGAATTGGCACTGGAAAACAGCAACTTAATTTAAAAGTTTTTAATGCTTTGTTCGAAGGCGCTTCCAGCAAATTTGATTACCGGACAGAAAATGCTGTAAAACTTGAACTAAAAAGGCAGTCCGCACCAGTTATCATAAATGAAGTTATAGTCAGAGCGGCTTATTTTATCCGGCGTTTTATTATGGAAGCGCGGGCACATAATTCATTAAACGAAATCAACTGGAAAAATACGCTTCCCCTTAACAACCGCACAATCGTAAGAATGATTACAATTGCGAGCGGAACTTTCACCGCCTGCGACTTGGCGGATGCTGCGGTTCGTTCCGCTGTAAAAAATGCCGGGCAAGTTGGAAATCCGCTTTTCTGGAAAGATTTTATTCTCCGCGTCAATTTCGTCGGAATCGGGCGGTTTGCAGTCGCTGTCGGCGTTGACATCGGAATGGGCATAAAAAAGAGCAATCTAGAATATGAAAAAATAAAGCTTATGTCGGAGCAGATTGAGCTTCGGAACGCAAGAATGTTCTGCTATCAGAAAGGAATGTGGTTGCAGCTCGCGCGGAGCCAAAAAGCCATGGAAGAGCTGGTTTTGGAAATGGAGAAATCCTGTTCTTGCTTTGTTGAATCGTACCAGCAAATCTATGGCGATGTCGATAAAATCGGCTCTTACATTCCGAAAATCCGTGAGAAAAATCCTGGTCTTATTGAAGAAATGCAAGAAATCTTAAAGTGGGGTTAATAGATTATGGCGAGAAAAGTTTTTGACTTTGACGAGGAGATGAATCAGCCTTCTTATAGAGAAATATTTTCTGAAAAACTAAGCGGATCTTATTCAAGTGAAATGGATAACTATTCGGTTTCAGATAGAGTAACGAGCGTAGCAAAGACAAGCGATGAATCGGAGAAATATCCAGATTTAAAATTAAACCATGAAATCGTAAATAAAATTGACGCGGTTGTGACAATCGACGAGGAATATCAGAATGCGATGCGGGCGGCGAAACGCGCGGAGCTTAGCGCGCAAATGGCAAAGTCTGCCGCAGATGATGCCGCTGGAAAGTCGGCGGGCTTCGGAAAAAAGAAAAAGGCAATCATGGCTCTCCAGCAGTCCGGAAAAGAGCAGGCGGAAGGCTTGACGGCAGTTTCAATCGCGCAGAAGAAAACTCTTGAGCTTCAGGAAAAGCTAGTCGAGGCGACAAAAGTTCTTTTTATGCTTGGAACAAGCTCTCTCGCCGCAAACCGGAGTGTCTACAGACAACTGGAATTAAAAATGAAAAATGCTTCTGAAGAAGAGATTTCTGATTTCGCGAGAAAAGAGTTAGACGATGTCCTTAAACAGTTGAATGATCAGAAAGACTTGTTTGAAAGGGAAAAGGAGCTTAAAAATCTTGTCCGGGAGCAGGGGGAAAAATCTTCATCGCAGATAAATGAATTGAAAGCGGAAATTGAAAACCTTAAAGCGACAATTTCTAAATTGGACACGGAAAAAAATCATAAACCAAAAGAAAAGCCTGCCGTTCAAAAAGATGAAAAAAATGATGCGCGCTTTGAAGAATATAGTGAAAATGGTGCGCAATTTGGAGAAGATGATAAAAATCACAATGAAACAGAAACAAACCCGCCGAAAAAAGGATTTTTTAAGAAATTGTTTCATTGAGAAAAAAAATTGTGTTTCATCCGCGAGCTGAATAGCAGAAATCAATTTCCTTCTTGCAAGTTTTCCATGGAAAACGCTTCCGCTGTATGCTATAATTATTATGTGGGGAGGTGTGGAAATGTCATACGAAACTGTCGTGGAGCAGGTAAAGTCCGCGCCGGAAGAGTGCCTTGATGAAATCTCGGTTGTGATAAAAAGAATTGTGAACCGGCATGAGCGTCAGCAGAATCCTTCAGTGGAAGCAGGCTTAAAGTGGCTTAACAGATTTGCAGGAAGTGTGCCTCAGAATATTTCGCTAGAGCAGGCTCGTGATGAGTATTTAAAGGAGAAATATGGAGATTCTGATTGATACAAACATAATCCTTGATGTCGCGCAGAAACGGGAAGAGCATTTTGAAAATTCGTATAAAGTTTTTGAACGCTGCATTTTGGGCAATGACAACGGATATCTTTCTTCCCATTCTCTTTCAGATATTTTCTTTATCATGAGAAAATCTCATTCAGTTGAGGAAAGAAAGAATGCTATAGCGGCTCTGTGCAAATATTTTACAATAATAGCAGAATCCGGCGGTGATTATCTTTACGTTGCGGAAAATCAATTTATGGCAGACCTTGAGGACGGACTTCAGATAAGATGCGCAGAGAATTTTAATCTTGATTTTATCGTTACGCGCAATATAAAAGATTTCTCCTCTTCATCTGTAAAAGCCGTTACTCCCGCGGATTTTATTTCCTTGTCCGCGTAGAATAGCGGAATGGCTGCAGAGAGAATTATCTATCACCAGGCTTTTACCGTTTAATCTGAAAAACTGAGGAGATTTTATGCGGATTCTTCATACTTCGGACTGGCATCTTGGAAAGGTTTTCCACGAGTATTCTCTGTGCGAGGACCAGCGTTATGTTCTTGGCCAGATTCTTGAGACTGTAAAAAACGCGGAGGGCGAGGGTCGCCCTTATTCCGCGCTTCTGGTTTCGGGCGACATCTATGACCGCGCTGTTCCTCCGGCTGAGGCGGCGGAGATGCTGGACGGCTTTCTTACAAAGGCCTCCGGCACCTTTCCTTATCTTCATATTTTCATGATAAGCGGAAACCACGACAGCGCGGCGCGGCTTTCATTCGCGTCGTCGTTCCTGGAGAAGCACAATATTCATCTTGCGACTGACACAAAGAACTTCCTTGAGCCTGTCGTCCTTGAAAAAGACGGCGAGAAAGTCGCGTTCTACCAGCTTCCGTTTCTGCATCCTGGCTCAATAAGGCCGGCTCAGAGCGGCGGTAATCCGGAGAAGATTTTAAGAGGCCAGGAGGAGCTTTTCAGAGAGGCTGCTGGCCAGATTATAAATCACCATAAGAAAACGTACGGAGATATTCCAGCGGTCCTGAACGCGCATCTTTTTACGCTCGGAAGCTTGCAAGGCTCGTCTGAGCGGAGCAACATCGGAACGGCGGAGCAGGTTGACGTCTCGCTTTTCAAGGACTTTGCCTACGGAGCGTTCGGGCACATACACAAGTTCCAGCCCTGCGGCAAGGCGCACAGATGCTATTATCCAGGCTCGCTTCTTCCTTACAATTTTGACGATGAGCCGGAAAGCGGAATGCTCGATGTCGAGATAAGGGGCGCGGAAGATATTCCTCTTGTAAAGCGGATTTTGTTTAAGCCTGCGCATAAAATCGCGACTCTTGAAGGAAAGTTCTCTGACTTTGTTTCTGATGATAAAAACCGCGAGGCTGTTGAAAAGCACAGGAACGACTTTCTCCAGATAATCCTGACAGACGAGGCGTCTCCGCGCGAGCCTTTCGCCCGGCTCAAAAAGATTTTTCCGAACCTTCTTCTTCTCTCGTCAAGAACCAGAGCGGCCTCCGCGGAAAACATTTCGATAAAAAAGCGCAGGGAAGCGGTCAGGTCAAATGACTTCAGGCAGATTTTCGGACAGTTTCTTAGCGATGTCTACGGAGAGGAGCGTTCTGGTTCCGAGCTCTTGGAAGAAGAAAAAGAGCTTTTTAGGAAAGAAGCCTTGGAAATGGAAAGAAGCCTGGGAGAGTAAAAAATGAGACCTGTTGAACTTCACATGAAAAATATCGGGCCGTATCTTGACGAGACGATTGATTTTTCCGCTCTTGACAATATGTTTCTGATAAAAGGCGACACCGGAGCCGGAAAGACTTTTATCTTCGACGCAGTTACGTTCGCCCTTTACGGAAAGCTCCGCGGAAACAGGCAGGGGCACGAGAGCGACTTTAAAAGCCGCTACGCAGAAGACAGCGACGAGTCGTTTGTTGAATTCAAATTTGACGCCAACGGAAAAAGATATTTTATAAGCCGCACTGTTCCGTTCAAGTATGAGAACCGGAACGGAAAAGTATCGAAAAAAACGTCCGAAGTTTATTTCTGCGAGCTCGCACAGGGCGGACGGAAGACGTTTGACGGAAAGGCTGGCGAGATTGACGGAAAAATCCAGGAGATAATCGGGCTTAGCTCTGACGAGTTCGCGCAGATTATTCTTCTTCCGCAGGGAAAGTTCGCCGAGTTTCTGCACAAGAACTCGAAGGAGCGCGCGGAAACTCTTAAGACTTTGTTCCCGGTCGAGTTCTATACGAATATCACTCAAAGAATCAAGGAAAAGTTTGACGGCGAGAACTACAAGCTTAAAGTCCTTGAAGGCAATATCTCATCTATGGAGGACGGACGCGACTTTTCAGACGCCAGGAACAGAATCGCGGAGAATGAGAAGAAAATCGCCATGCTTGAAAAGGCTGAGAAAGAGGCCGTTGGAAAGCTTAGCTCCATTGCGTCAAAAAAGGCAAGCCTTGAGCACGAGCTTAGAGACTCTCGCGAGTCCGAGGAGAACCAGAAGTCGCTTGATGAGCTTTTAAAGCGGAAGCCGGACTTTGACGCGCTGCAGAAGAAAATTTCGGACGCTGAAAAGGCTCTCGCTCTAAAGGAGTTCATTACGGCAGCGGAAAACGCGGAGAATGCAAAGACTTCGGCGCAGAAGAACCTTGAGAGCGCGCTAAGCTTGCAGAATTCCGCTGAGAAGGCTTTTGACGGGCTTGAGCAAAAAAAGGACGAGATGAAAAGCCTTTCCGAGAAGAACAAGGCGGCTGAGGTGAGCCTTCAGGTCTTGAACCGGAAGATTGACGAGGCTAAAGAGCTTCCGTCGCTTGTTCAAGCTGAGAAATCTCTTGAGAAAGATATAGAAGAGAACAATTCGGGCGTGGAGCTTGTAAAATCGCGCCTTGATGATGAAAAGTCTTCTTTAGGCGGAAAAACTGCCGTTGAGATTACAGGAGAGCTGAACGAAAGCTTGAAAGGCCTTCGCGAAAAGAAGAATATTCTTGAGAACGAAAGCGCGGAAAGCAAGAGGCGCGACAAAGCAATGCAGGAAAAACTTGCCGCGGAAAAGAGCCTTTCTGAATCCATGTCAAGAGTTGAAGACGAGCAGAAAAAGCTTGAGCGCACCGCCGCGACGGTCGAGGCTCTTGAGAATGCTGAAAAAGAGCAGGACATGAAAAACCGGGCATACGCGGTTTCTCTCTTCCTAAAGCCAGGCTCGCCGTGCCCTGTCTGCGGCTCTCTTTCCCATCCGTCTCCTGCGGAAAAACCTGCGGGGCTTCTTGACTATGCTGAGCAAATCAGGACGCACAAGGAGAACCTTGAGTCAGTCCGGAATTTAATTTCATCTCTAAATGAAAAAAAATCAGCATTAAAGCAGAAGATTGAAAGCTCCGCGTCGGTTCTCTCTGAAATCAAGACCCAGCGTAAAACAGAAGAGATTGACCTTGAGCTTGGAAAAGTTTCCGGTGAGATTGTTTCCCTTGAAGAAAAGCTGCGCCGTGTCCAGAAAAGCGCGGAGAATATCGCCGGCCTTGAGAAGCGTCTTGAGGAGCTTAATGAAAAGGCTTCAACGGCAAAAGAAAAGTATCTTGAGACAAAAACAAGGCGCGAGGCTCTGGAGAAGTCCCTGGGCGAGCCTCTTGAAGATGTTGTAAAAAAGCGCGGCGCTCTAAGCAAGGAGCTTTCCGCGGACAAAGCGGCCTACGAGAAATGGGAGAGCGCGCACAAGAGCGCTGAGACATCGGCGGAAAAGGCTAGGGCGACAACTGATGAGGCGCGCAAGAACGCCTTAGACGCTGCGGAGAAGCTTTCCGTGGCGGAGCAGACTCTTTCAAAGAAAGTCGCGGAGTCTGTCTTTGAAACTGTTGCAGACGCGAAAGATTCTCTTCTTGATACGGACGAAATTGAGAGCGCGCGGAAACGATGTGAAAAATACAGTGAAAATGTAAAGTCGCTTTCAGACGCGGTTCAAAACGCTAAGAGCAAAAGCCTTGCGCCGTCGCAGGAGATTCTTGGAAAGCTCGATCTTTGCAGAAAAGACGAGGATGATACGAACGGAAGGCTTTCTGAAATCAAAAAAACTCTTGAGAACATAAAAACTTCCAACACAAAATTCAAGAATGATTTTGAGAAGCTTGAGGCGGCCAAGGTGGAGCACGAAAGATTAGAGAAAGAAATCGCGCCGTTAAGCCTCCTGAACTCTGACTTGTCCGGGGCGAATCCGCTTAAGCTGCGCTTTGAGACCTGGGCGCTCGGAATGTATTTTGAGCAGGTTGTTTCTTTTGCGTCGCGCCGTTTCTTTGACATTTCAGGCGGAAGATTCTCCTTTGAGCTCAACAGCGGAAAAGCGGCCGGCAACAATATGAGCGGACTCGACCTTAAGGTTTTCGACAGCCACTCAGGAAAATATTCAGATCCTGCCGAGCTTTCTGGCGGCGAGACTTTCGAGGCGAGCATAAGCCTTGCCCTTGCGCTCACTGACGTTGTGCAGAATTCCAGCGGCGGAATCCAGCTTGACTCTCTCTTTATTGACGAGGGCTTCGGGACTCTTGACCCTGAGACGCTTGAAAAGGCGATGTCTGTCCTTACCGAGCTCGGCGAGACAAAAATGATAGGAATGATAAGCCACGTGAGCGAGATGGAGGATTTCCCGGACATAAAGTCTGTCATCAAGGTGAACAAGACAAACCTTGGCTCAAGCGTCACTGTTGAGACAAGATGATTTTTTTCATCAAAAGATTGACGGGCTTTTTTCAGTTTATTATATTAATCGCGCAAGATTTCTTAAAATAATCTAAATCAAAGATTAGGAGGCAGACTATGGCAGAGATTAAAAAAATCGAATGGGATGATTCATATCTTCTTGGCGTTCCTGAAATTGACGCGCAGCACAAGAAGCTGATTGCGATTGCGAACGAGCTTTATGATGTCGTCAAGGGAAGCGACGCAGACTACAAGGCGAAAATGCCTGTTATTCTAAAAAAACTTACCGACTATACACAATATCATTTCTCGAATGAAGAGGAGCTGATGAAGAAAATCGGCTACGTTGGCCTTGACGCCCATAAGAACGCGCATAATTTCTTTATAAAGGAAGTTGACTTCCAGGTAAAGAAGCTTTCCTCTGACGACAAGAACAGCGTCCTGAACTTTTACAACTACATTGCAGGCTGGGTCTTCAACCATATCGCCAAGGCGGACAAAGTCTGGGCGGCTTTCATGAAGCAGAAATAAAGTATTGCCAGGATGATACGCGGACGGATTTTTATCTGTCCGCTTTTTTTTACATTATTGCATACTAAAGTTGATTTTCGTATAATTATAAGAAGATTTCAAAATTGATTGCATATTTATGCAGAAACAGTTCATAAAATTGCATAAAAATTGCTGAGGAGCTCGAATGACTGACAAAGAAAGCTTGTTTATTGGCCGACTCTCTGTTCTGGCGGAACGCAACGACCCGATTGATAAAAGTCTTTATGAAAAGTATGACGTAAAACGTGGCCTGCGCAACGCGAACGGAACCGGAGTCCTTGTCGGGCTTACAAGCATTGGCGATGTTGTCGGCTACGATGTTAAGGACGGCAAGAAAATCGCTGTCCCTGGAAAACTCCTTTACCGCGGCTATAATGTCGAGGATTTGATAAAAGACGCCGAGGCGCACAATTCATTCGGCTACGAGCAGGCGGCCTATCTTCTTCTTTTCGGAGAGCTTCCGACTGCGACTGAGCTTGAGCATTTCAAGGAATATCTCGGAGAGCTGCGCACTCTTCCTCCGAACTTTACCGAGGACATGATTATGAAGGCTCCTTCGTCAAATATCATGAACAAGCTTGCGCGCGGTGTCCTGGCCTCTTATTCATACGACAAGAATCCGGAGGACCGCTCCATCTCGAATGTGCTGCGGCAGTGCATTGAGCTTATAAGCCGTTTTGGAACGCTTGTCGCCTACGCTTACCAGGCGAAAAGAAGATATTATGAAGGAAAGTCGATGTATATCCATAATCCGCTTCCGGAGCTTTCCACAGCGGAGAACTTTCTGCGTCTTATCCGCAACAACAAGGCTTTCACAGACGACGAGGCGAAGCTTCTTGACCTTGCGCTTATCCTGCACGCCGAGCACGGCGGCGGAAACAACTCTTCACTTACAGTCCACGTCGTCTCTTCCGCCGACACAGACACTTACTCTGTAATCGGAGCCGCGATCGGTTCCCTTAAAGGTTACAGGCACGGCGGCGCGAACATAAAGGTCATGGAGATGATGGACGACATCAAGGAGCACTTGACCGACTGGACGAGCGAGAGCCAGATCCGCGAGTACCTTAGGAAAATTGTTAACAAGGAAGCGTTCAACGGAACCGGCCTTATTTACGGACTTGGACACGCAATCTACACTATAAACGACCCGCGCGCCTCGATTCTTCGCGACAGGGCGGCAAAGCTTGCGAAGGAGAAGGGGCTTGAGGAGGAATACAATCTCTACAAGCTGATTGAGAAAATCGGACCTGAGGTTCTTTACGAGAAGCACGGAGACGATAAGAAAATCTGCGCGAACGTTGACTTGTATTCAGGCTTTGTCTACTCAATGCTGAATATTCCGCGCGACCTTTTCACGCCGCTTTTCGCTGTTGCGAGAATCGCCGGCTGGTCTGCGCACAGAATCGAGGAGATAATCTCCGGCGGAAGAATCTACCGCCCGGCTTACAAGAACGTTCTTCCTGAGCGCAAGTACGTTCCGATTGAGGACAGATAGGAAATATTCATGGCACTGGAGCGACTCGATAAAATTCTTTCACACCGCGGCTTCGGCAGCCGCAAGGATGTAAAGCGGCTTTGCCACGACCAGCTTGTCTTCGTGAACGGAAGCCTTCTGACTGATCCGTCCGCGAAGATTGACATTGACAGCGACGAGCTTGTTGTTGACGGCGAGAAGATTTCCTTGCAGCGCGATGTCTATATCATGATGAACAAGTGCCAGAACGTTGTCTGCGCCAACAAGGACGGAGCGCATGAGACTGTTTTTGATCTGGTTGACGAGAGCCTGCGCCACAGTTTTTCCGCCCGCGACCTTCACTGCATGGGCCGCCTTGACATTGACACTGAGGGCCTCCTGCTTTTGACAAGCGACGGGGAGCTTACCCACAGGCTTCTTTCTCCTAAAAACCATATCTCAAAGACATACGCGGTCGCCCTGCGCGACAAGCTTTCAGAGGACGAGAAGCAGAAATACATCAGCCTTTTTAAGAAGGGGTTCCTGGTTGACCGCGAGGACAAGGAGAGCGAGTTTATCTGCCAGCCTTCCGAGCTTGTCTTTACGGAGAAAAGCTATCCGAACTCGTCGTCAAGGACAGACTGCCTTCTTACAATCTACGAGGGAAAATTCCATCAGGTTAAAAGAATGTTCGCGCAGGTGGGGAACGAGGTTGTCTACTTGAAGCGCGTTGCGATGGGAAATCTTAAGCTTGATGAAAGCCTGCCGCTTGGAAAATACCGCGAGCTTACGGCGGAAGAAGTCAAGATGATAAAAGAGTGATTTGAAAAAATCTGTCCTTTTAAAAATGCTTTTTTTAGGCTATTATCTTTAGTTATGCGTGAAGAACTTTCAAAAGACTTAAAGCGTTTTCTTCTTGTTTTTATCGGCGGTTTTCTTATGGCGGCGAATATTGTTACTTTTGCCCGCCCTGCGAATCTTTTTCCTGGCGGCTTTACTGGCATTTCGCTTTTAATCCAGGATGTTTTTAAAAAGTATTTGAATCTTTCTCTTCCGTATTCAATAATCAATTATATCTTAAATGCAGTTCCTGTCTGGATTGGAATAAAATATATCGGAAAGCGTTTTACTTTTTTCAGCATAATGATGATTCTTGTCTCCGGAATTTTCACAGATTTGCTCGCCGCCTGCAATTTTCCCCGCCTTACTGACGACATGCTTTTATGCTCCGTTTTCGGCGGAATCGTGAACGGAACTGCAATCTCAATATGTCTTTTTGCCGGCGCCTCTTCAGGAGGAACTGATTTTATAGCGATTTTTATTTCAGAGAAAACTGGAAAGTCTGCCTGGAACTTGATTTTTGCGTTTAACTGCTGCGTTCTTTTTTCGGCTGGAATTTTGTTTGGCTGGGACAAGGCCTTGTATTCAATAATTTTTCAGTTTACATCGACTCAGGTTATCAACACGCTTTATAAAAAATACGCGAAGACGACGCTTTTAATCATAACCGACAAGCCGAATGAAATTTATAAAAAAGTCAAGGAGCTTACTAATCATGGAGCGACTGTTTTTGAGGGCCGCGGGGAATATTCTGGCAAAACTCATAAAATGGTTTATACTGTAGTCTCGTCATCGGAAAGCGGAAGCCTTGAGAAAGCCCTGCGTTCTGTTGATCCTGATGCGTTTATAAATGTCTTGCAGTCGAAGGAAATAATAGGAAGGTTCTTCAAACGGCAGAATGACTAATATTTCTGCTTTGATTTAATCATAATGATAAAAATACATTTGCGTGTTCTTGTCATGCGGACGGAAGCTTAGGCTTTCTTCCTGGCTTTTTTGGGAGATAAAATGACACAGACTTTTAGCAGCTGGACTGATTATGATAACTGGCTTATTCAAAATTATGATAAATACGCTGTTATTTCTCTGGACGAGAACTCAGGAAAAATTTCTGCTGAATATATTGAGAAATCTGAGTGGGAAGCCGAGCAGAAAAGAAATGAATTGGAAGAATCTAAAAAGAGCTAGCTTTTTACAGTGAGTCCAGAAGATTCTGCGCCTTTTCAAAGAAGCTTTTCTCCATTTCTGAGGTGAATGTTTCTTTCAGCGTATTTAGGTTGGCTTTTAATTCGCCGAAAGTGTCAGCCGAGAATATCATCTCAGAGTAGCCTTTTTCCCTGAGCTGCCTTGCGCCAAGATTTTCCTGCTGGCCTACGAAGTCAACAAATGGAAGCGAGATTGCCTTCTCAATTTTTTCTTCGCTTAAGAGCGGAAATTTTATATTCATGGCAGGCCGGAAAACCAGGTCTGCTTCCAGCTTTGGCTCAGCGATTTCGAATAGCATTTCGCTTATGGATTTTCCCATGCTTGAAGCGTAAGTTGTTGTCATTCCTGAAAGCCTTGGATTTATTTCAAGAACAAACCATTTTTTTTCATTCTCATTAAAAACAAGATCGAAATTCGCGCTTCCCTCAAGGCGCATTTTTTCGCAGAGGTTGAAAATTATCTTGTGCAGAGCGCCGAGGCAATATTTTTCATTGTCAAAAACAGGCCCAACTTTTACAGACTGCTTCGGAGATGTTATGCCGTACTTGTTTACTGAAAATTTAAAAGGCGGAAATATTTTTATGCGGCTTTTTCCGTTTTCTACAGTTCTAACGGCTTCTAGCCCGAACTGCCCGCCCTGTATCATTTCTTCGATAATCCTGCTTGAAGTTGTTTTTTTTGAGAGAATTATTGATTTAACTTCTTCAAAATTCTGGGCGACATCCATTCCGTAAGAGCTTAACCCTGTCGTGTCTTTTATAACTACAGGATATTTTAGATTTTTGAGCTCTTCAAAAAATGCTGTTTTATAAACATTGCTCTTTATTTCGCGCCTATTTCCGCCGTTTATAAAAAGCTCATGGTTAAAATAGACAGCCTTTGCGCATGGAACGCCGAATCTCTCAAAGGCTTGATGCGTTCTCCATTTGTCAAAGCAAATAATTTCGCTTTCAAGCGGATGGCAAATAGTTCTTATTCCTTTTCTGCGCATTTTTTCAGCTACGATAGAATCTTTTATTCCAAGCCAGTCAAACGGCGGCGCGTAAAAAGTCGCCGCGACCGCAATATCAGGTTTTAGTGATACGAGAAAATCCGCAATCTTTTCCTCGTTATCTTCTTCTATTATGTGATATTCAACGCGTTTTGCCTTTTCTAAAATTTCATTTCCATGCACATCGACTAAAAACATTCCAGGAAGCTGCGTCGCAATCAGAAATGTGTCTTCTGAATGCGCCGCGGCCAAATCTTCCCATTGTTTTTTTAGAAAAGGCCGCGTCTGCAGATCTGTCTTTTCGCCGTCGAAAATATTCGAATTTGTTGAGTAAAAAAGAATGCGCATTTTTTAGTTTCTGTTAGTGAATCATTACAAAGCGCTTTTAATAGCTTTTAAAAGATCTGAATATTCTGTGAACGCCGGAATATCAGGATAATCAGCCTTGATTTTGTCCGTTGTGCGGAACAGGAATCCTGCCTTTGAAGCCTGGATCATCGCAAGGTCGTTGTAGCTGTCGCCGAAGGCGATTGTGTCGTAGCCGATTGACTGCAGGGCCTTTACCGTTGTCAGCTTTGAATTCGGGCAGCGCATCTTGTGCGAAACGATGAAGCCGTCCTTGTCAACTTCAAGCGAGTTGCAGAAAAGTGTCGGCATTCCAAGTTTTTTCATAAGCGGCTTTGCGAATTCCTCGAAAGTGTCGCTAAGAACAATTGTAGGGGCAAGATCACGCAGCTCGTCGAGAAATTCCTTTGCGCCCGGAAGCGGATCAATTTTCGCAATAACGTTCTGGATGTCATTTATCTTTAAGTTGTGCTCTTTTAAGATTCCGATTCTCCATTTCATAAGCTTGTCATAGTCCGGCTCGTCGCGCGTTGTGCGCTTTAATTCCGGAATTCCTGAAACTTTCGAGAATTCAATCCAAATTTCTGGGCTGATAACGCCTTCCATATCCAAACAAATTACGTTCATATTTTTCTCCAGTTTTTCTTTTATTTTAATGATTTTTTTTGAATGTGAAAACAAGAGCATGAATTTCAATCCCTGTTCACTTTTTTATACAGAAAAAGATGTGCAAATGATTGCAGCTGTATAAAAAATCATACTAATTTTTTATAAGAAGAATATTATTTCATACAGTTGAAATATATTTTTTTTGCGTTATGAAAAGAATCACGAGTTATTTCTTTGTATTATAAGGAAATAGCTTTGAGCTTGAAAAATATTTTTCTTTTTTAATAAGTTGGCACGGAATTTGCATATTGTATTTTAGATTTTGTTTTTTAACAAAGCGAGGAAAATATGGAAATTCTTGAGTCTTATGTAAATCAAATTAATAAGTTTAAGCTTTTGACATCTGAAGATGAAAAGGAGCTTTCAAAAAAAATCGAGAACGGCGACAAAAAAGCGGTTGATACACTTGTAAAATCGAATCTGCGTCTGGTTGTCTCTGTGGCCGGAAAAATTGTCAAGAACTACAAAGCTTCTATTATGGACTTGATCCAGGAAGGAAACATGGGGCTTATGGCCGCTGCTGAAAAATTCTCGCATTCTTTCAACACAAAATTTTCAACTTATGCTTATCCGTGGATTCTCCAGTACATGCTGCGCTTTATCCATAACAAAACTGCTGTTATTTCTATTCCTCAGCGCAAGGAAATTTTGCTTAGAAATCTTTCAAAGGTTCAGAACTCATTTATTCAGAAGCACGGAAGATATCCCGCTAAAACTGAGCTTTGCGCTATTCTTGGAATCGGAATGGAGGAGCTGAACGAAATCATTGCGTTTGAGTTTTCATTCACAAGCCTTGACTCTTCATGCGCAGACGACAGCGATGTTACTTTCGGCGAGCTGATTCCAGACTTCACCTTTAATCCGGAGCAGAACCTTATTTACAAGGAAAGCATTCAGAGAATACACGATCTTGTGGACTCATTGCCGGAGCGTGAAAGAATAATCATAAGAGAGAGATTTAATTTTGAATGCAAGTCTTCTGTGCCGACCTTGCGCGAGATAAGCGCGGCTCTTGGTGTTTCCGCCGAGACAGTGCGCCAGATTGAGATCCGCGCGCTTAGAAAAATCAGGGAGCTCGCTGAAAAGCAGAATTTCTACGAAGAGCTTTCGGCTTAGTTTTTAAGAAAATAGACAATAGACGATAAAAAGTCTAAAATCACTGTCTATGGCTGAAGAAAAAAAATCCGCAGGCAGAAAAACAGGACTGCGGAAAAAAAACACTCCGGCTTCTGCGGCGAAAACTGGAAAGAAGTCTGCGTCAACGGCGTCTAGAAAAACGAAGTCAAAAAAAACAAGAAAAAATAGAAAGCCGAAAGTTGTTCTTTCAACAAAAAAAGTTATAACTTTCTGCGTTTGCATTTGCTGTTTTTGCGCTTTGTTTCTTGGACTGAGCGTCGTTTTAAATTCAATTCCGGAGAAAAATCTTCAGAAGCAGGAAACCGCGTCTTTTGCGCAAAAAAAATCACAGAATTCTGTTTTGAATAAAGACTTGGCGCAGAAATCTTCATCAGAACTGGGCACTGATGAAAAAAAGCCGGCGAAAAATTCTGCAAAAACTCAGGTTCAGAAAAAGTCATCTTCAGAGGATTCTTCTTCTCAAAGTTCACTTCAGAAAAAAATTGAGAAATCTTTGCCAGAAAATGTTGCTAAAAAATCTTCCACGGCAAAATCGGCCGGGCAGAAATCTTCGGAAAATAAGGTTCCGGCAAAATCTTCCGCGCCGCAGAAAAATGTTTCTGCTCAAAAAAAATCCGGCGCGCCTGCTTCAAAAACTGCTGCTTCGCTTTCAAATCCTGCGCCTGGAAAATCTCAGGCTTCAAAAAATGTCCAGCAGGTTTCATCCGTGAAAAAAACTGAAAAATCTGTGCCGGCGCAAAAAACAGCTTCTGCTAAAAAAGCTGAGCCAGCGCAGAAATCAAGTCTTGACCAGAAAAACGCTCTAGCGCAGAAAAATAGCTCTGCCCAGAAAGCAGCCCAGGCGAAAGCGCCTGAAAAAAAATCTTCCTACGTGGCAAGCTCGGCGGGCCAGAAGCAGAATGACAATGCGCAGAGCCAGGCCCTGAAAAATCCGCGCTTTGACATTCCCAAGGCTGTGAACGGCGCGACTGTTGTGATTGTGATTGACGATGCGGGACGGAGCGTTGAGAACGTAAAGAAATACGCGTCGCTTCCTTTTCCGCTTACGATTGCTGTTCTGCCGCGCCTTGAGCACAGCCGCGATTGCGCGCAGGTTTCAATATCGCTCGGCAAGGAAGTGATTCTGCACCAGCCGATGCAGTCAGTGAACCATAAGCTTGATCCGGGGCCTGGAAAAATCACCGTGGACATGAGCTTTTCTGAAATTGCGGATGTCATAAGCGGAAACCTTGCAAGCCTTGGACCTGGCGTAAAAGGCATGAACAACCATGAGGGAAGCGAAGTTACCGGCGATGTAATCAGAATTGGCGCGGTTCTTGACGCATGCCAGAAGCACGGAATCTATTTCCTTGACTCGCGCACAACAGCCGCTACAAAAGCTCCTCAGGCTGCCCTTGAGCGCGACATGAGAATCTACGAGAAAGCGGGTCCTTATCTTGACAATGACCTTACCCGCGAAAAAATGACAGAGCGCATGTACGAGACTTTGCGCTATGCGAACAACCACGGGCACGCCGTTGTAATCGGCCACGTGGACAAAAGCGTCAAGATTCTGCCGGACTTGCTCGCCGAAATGTACCCGTACATGAAGGCCGCCGGCTACAGATTTGCAACTCCATCGACGCTGCGATAAAATCAATGGAAAGTTAATTATGCATTCTAAATTGAGGTATATATGAAAGTTCTTGGAATTGAAAGTTCGTGTGATGAGACTGCCTGCGCGGTTGTTGAAGACGGAAAGAAAATCTTGAGCAATGTTGTCGCGACCCAGATTCCATTCCATCAGATTTATAAGGGCGTTGTCCCGGAAATCGCGAGCCGTAAGCACGCTGAGTGGATTCTTCCTGTTGTAAAGCAAGCCATAGTCCAAGCAAATATTACTTTGGACGACATAGACGCAATCGCGGCCACAAACCGCCCCGGACTTATGGGCGCGCTCCTTGTCGGACTCACATTCGGAAAGACGCTCGCCTGGGCGGTAAACAAGCCTTTTATCGCGATAAACCATATGCTCGGTCATATGTACGCGGCGCATCTTGTGAACGACATTCCTTATCCATACATCGGCCTTCTTGTTTCAGGCGGACATTCAATCATCGCGAAAGTAAACGGATTTGACGACCTTGAGGTTCTTGGAACCACAATAGACGACTCAATCGGCGAGGCGTTTGACAAAGTCGCCAAATACTACGGGCTTGGATATCCGGGAGGAGTGATTATCGACAGACTTGCCCAGAAAGGAGACCCAAAGTCTTTCTCATTCCCGGTTCCAAAACTGGACAAGGGCGAGGACCACAGATACGACGTCTCTTTTTCAGGATTAAAGACAGCAGTGATTCACCAGACGGATATGTTCCTGAAGCCCGGCTATGAAAAGACAAACGAGAACATCTGCGCCGCTTTCCAGGAGACGGCCTGCAAGACAATGGTCTCGCGGCTTTTCCGCGCGGTTGACGACACAGGGCTCAAGACAGTTGTCGCGGGCGGAGGAGTCGCGGCGAATTCAAGGCTGCGCTCAATGCTTGCCGAGCGCACGGACATAAACTGCATTTTCCCGCCGTTAAAGCTCTGCGGAGACAACGGAGCGATGATTGCAGGAGTCGCGTATCATTTCCTTGCGCGCGGAGACACAAGTCCGCTTGACACAACTGCAAGCGCGAGAATTCCTCAGTTCAAGCGCGGACTAAAGAATTTGGAGTTCTTCGGAAGAAGATAAAAAATCAGGTTGCGTGTGAGAATCTTCCTAGCCGCAGGAATGTGTGAAAACGCAATTTATATGATGCTTATAAATTGCAGAAGGGCTGTTGTTGAATCAAACTTTATTTTGCACTAAATTATTAGAATGACTGAAGTAAAAGACACTGACCTTTTTGACTTGGAGGATGAGGATTTTGACACAATTCTTGCCTCTGACATCTCTTTTCATGGAAACATAAAATTTGCAAAGCCTTTTATGATACGCGGAAAAGTCGACGGCTCGATTGAAGCCACTAGCGACTTGGTTGTTGACACAAACGCCGTTGTAAAGGCTGGAATTTCCGCTTCGCGTGTTCTAGTCCGCGGAAAAGTCGAGGGAAACATAAACGCTCAGAATCTTGTCTTTGTAACTTCGTCAGGCTCGGTTTCGGGCGATATTTCGTCAAGGCAGGTTGTCCTTGAGCCAGGCTCTTATTTTTCCGGACGCTGCACAATGATAAAATAGCTTGATTTCTGGAAGCTTTTGGTGGGGAAATGAAATATACAATGAAGATTAATAAATTTTTGATTCTTTTTTCTGTTGTTTTCGCTTTTGGATTTTCTGTTTTTGCGCAGAAGCCCGATGCGCTTGTCCTTTACAGAAACGGAAATTACGCCGAGGCAATAAAGATTTGCGAGCAGGAGATAAAGTCGAATCCGAACAATGTTGACTCCTACTGTGTCCTTTGCTGGAGCCTTGTCCGCAACCGGCAGTACGCGGAAGCCGAGCAGCGCGCGACAACAGCCCGCCAGCTTGCTCCGGGCGATGTGCGCCTTATGGAGATTCTCGCCGAGGCGAAATATTACCAGGGAAAAAACAACGAGGCTATGAACGCGTTCCAGCAGTACATTGCGAGCGCGCCGGCAAACGCGGCCAGGATTGGAAACGCGTATTACTACATGGGCGAAATTTATATCAGGCAGGCAAAGTACCAGCACGCAGATATGTCCATGACCACAGCTGTCTACACGGAGCCGCTTGTCGCTCTTTGGTGGACAAGATGCGGATATGCGCGCGAAATGGCAGGAAACTATGCGACGGCCCTTGACGCTTACAACAAGGCTCTTGAGCTTGATGCGAACCAGGGCGACGCTGCGCGCGGAAAAGAAAGAGTCACAGCACGCCTGCGCTAAAATTGCCTTGAACCATATTCTTAAAAGATGAACACAAGAAAAATCCATTTTGAAACTCTCGGCTGCAAGCTTAACCAGGTTGAAAGCGAGGGAGCGGCCCGTTTTTTCTCTGACTGGAATTTTGAAGTCACAATGTCGCCGCTTACAGCTTCCTCTCCGGAAGACAGAAGCGTCGCTCTCTGCGTCGTGAACACGTGCACTGTAACTGCGAAAGCCGAGCAGAAGGCGCGCCGCATAATCAGAATGCTTTTAAAAATCTGTCCGTGCTGCGCTGTCGCCGTGACAGGATGCTACGCCCAGTTAAATCAGAAGGACATTCTTGCGATTGACAGCCGCGTGTGCGTTCTCGGCGGGCAGCACAAGGGCGCAATGGCTGATGTTCCGAAAATCCTTGAGAAAATTCTGTCTGAAAATCCTCTCGCTGATGGAAATGAGATTGCGGCGCGGCTTCAGAAATTCTTTGACGGAAAGAATTCGTCATCATTAAAAGATATAATCACAGAGCCGTTCCGCCTTTCAACCGACACTTTCATAAACCATTCGCGCTCGTCGCTTAAAATTCAGGACGGCTGCAACAGCGTCTGCACTTACTGCAGAATCCGCCTTGCGCGCGGAAAGTCAGTTTCTATCGACGCTTTCTCGGCAGTTGAGCGTGTTCGCGAGCTTGAGAGTGCGGGGCAGAACGAAGTTGTAATCACGACTGTGAACATCGCGCAGTATTTCGGCGAGCTTGACGAAGAGAAATTCAAGGCTCAAAATCTAAAAACTGATGAAAATATCCGCACGTTTGAAAAGGACGGAAAGAAATTCATAAAGTTTGCGGGGCTTTTGTCGTTGATTTTGGGCAACACTGAGAAAATCGGGGTCAGAATCTCAAGCCTTTATCCTGAAATTGTTGACGAGGAGCTTTGCAAAATCATAAGAAATCCGCGGCTGCGGCCTCATTTCCATATTTCAGTCCAGAGCGGAAGCGACGCTGTCCTTGCGAGAATGAAGCGTCCTTACAGAATCGAGGCGGTTTACAAAGCTTGCCGGCTTTTAAAAGAGGCCAAGGGAAATCCTTTTCTTGCCTGCGACATTATCGCCGGTTTTCCGGGCGAAAGCGACGAGGACTTTGAAGAGACGATGAAAATGCTCGGCTCTTGCGGATTTACTTTTGTCCACGCGTTTCCGTTCAGCCCGCGGCCGGGAACAGAGGCGTTCAAAATGCGGCCGATGGTTCCGAACTACATCACGGACACAAGAATCAAGCGGCTTGAGGAATTCAACAGAAAGTCAAAGTCTTCCTATATAAAGTCATTTGAAGGAAAAATCCTGCCCGCCGTCTGCGAGACAGTTCACCGCGCCCGTCTTGTAAAAGACCGTGTGGTTGTCCACGCCGTCACGGAAAACTTCCTGCACTGCCAGCTCATTTTTTCCCTGGAAGAAAAAAATCTTCCAGAGGCTGGAAGCGTTATCAGCGTGCGTGTAGTCCGTCCGCTTGAAGAAAGCGAGAAGACAGGCGAGAGCGACACGCTGGCGGAACTGTGCGGAATTAAAAGCTAAGAATGAAAAATTAATAAAATCGGCGCTTTTTTTGAAATTGCAGCAATTAGCTAATCATTTCTCATAATGCAGAAATTCTATTTTAAAAATACTTCTGCCATAACAACAAATTTATTGCATTTGAATAATTTTGGATTATAATAAGGTAAGTTTTCATGTTTATGAAAATTTAAAGAGTATTTTAAAGATAGCGAGGTTTGCATGGACGTCCAGTTACAAGATTTGATTGAAAAAATCAAAAAAGACGGTGTCGCTGCTGCCGATAAGTCCGCTTCTGAGAAAATCGCGCAGGCAAATGCCGAGGCTGCCAAAATCGTAGCCAGCGCGAAAGAGGAAGCTGACAAAATTATCAAAGCGGCAAAAGATGAGACAGCAAGAATGGAAAAGGCGAGCGAGGATGCAATCCGCCAGGCGAGCCGTAATCTTATTCTTTCATTTAGAGACAGTGTTACAAAAGAGCTTTCGGCAATCGTTACTGCGGAAACTGAGAAGGCTTATTCACCGGAGCTTCTTTCAAAGCTTATTCCAGAGGCAGTAAAAGCATGGGTGTCTAATAAGGACGCTGATGATGTTTCTGTTCTTCTCAACGAAAAAGATTTGAAAGCCATTGAAAAAGATTTGCTCGCGGCGTTGAAATCAGAAATTTCAAAGGGCCTTACGCTCAAAGCGGACAATTCTGTTGGAAGTGGATTCCGTATCGGAGAAAAAGACGGAGCGGCTTACTACGACTTCTCAGCAGAGGCTGTCGCAGATTTGTTCAGCGCATATCTTAATCCAAAAGTCGCGGCTCTTATGAAAGAGGCTGCAAAGGCATAACGGAGGTGTGTAGATGAGTAAGCAGTATTATCTTGTGTCGCAGCTTCCGGAATTTTCTGCCAGCGGCGACAAGAATGTTCTGCCAATTACTTATGACTATTATTACGACCTCTGCTCACGTTTTCTTGACGAAAAGGAGATGAAGATTCTTTCCGCTCTTTCGCTTGAGCCTCCACGGGAATCTTCCAAGACTGGTTCTGAGCTGGTTGACAGCTGGAACGAAAAGGAAAGAGGGCTGCGCCTTGCTTTGGCCCAGATCCGCGCTGTAAAGATGAAGAAAAAGTTCAGCGCCGGAAATGAGTCAATCGCTCCTGACGCAGTCCAGGCCGCGCGCACAGCTTCCGGAATGGACAGCCCGCTTGCCGCGGAGCAGTTCTTGAACCAGTACAGGCTCAGTGTTCTTGAGAATATGCGGCCGATGGACAGCTTTTCATCTGACGCTGTGTTCCAGTACGGGCTAAGGCTGTTGCTTGCGACCCGCATGAAGAAATTTGACGCTGAGAGAGGCATGGCTTCTTATAAGAATATCTACAACCGTATTTTGCAAGGCTCGTGAGTATTCTTGATTTCAAAGTAGAATTGGAGAAGATTAATGACGGATACAAAAGGAAAGGTAGTCGGAGTTAATGGAAACATGGTTTCTGTCGAGTTTGACGGAGTTGTTTCCATGAACGAGGTTGCCTATGTAAAAGTTGACAATGTAAGCCTGAAAAGCGAGGTGATCCGTATCCGCGGAAATGTCGCCCAGCTTCAGGTTTATGAAATGACAAAGGGAATTGCGGAAGGAGATCCTGTTGAATTTACAGGAGACTTGCTTTCAGCAGAGCTTGGACCTGGACTTCTTGGACAGGTTTACGACGGCTTGCAGAACCCGCTTCCTCTTCTCGCTGAAAAAGCGGGCTGGTTCCTTGAGAGAGGCGTTTATGTGGATCCTCTCGACAGGGAGAAAAAATGGGAATTTACGCCGACTGCAAAGCCTGGCGATGTGCTCAAGGCCGGACAGTATGTCGGATCCGTTCCAGAGGGAGCCTTTACACACAAGATTTTCATTCCTTTCTATTTGCTTGGAAACTACACTGTAAAATCAATTGTTCCTGCAGGCTCCTACACATTGAAGGACAAGATCGCAGTTCTTACTGACGAGAAAGGAAACGATGTTGAGATTGGACTTTCTTTCAAATGGCCTGTAAAGCGTGCAATCGACTGCTACAAAGAGCGTCTTGCGCCTACAGAGACTATGGTTACAAAAGTCCGCCTTATCGACACGTTCTTCCCTGTTGCAAAAGGCGGAACATATTGTATTCCAGGACCTTTCGGAGCTGGAAAGACAGTCTTGCAGCACACGACATCAAAGTACGCTGACGTTGACATTGTAATCATCGCGGCCTGCGGAGAGCGCGCGGGAGAAGTTGTTGAGACTTTGACAGAGTTCCCTGAGCTTAAAGACCCGAAAACTGGAAAATCATTGATGGAGCGCACAATCATCATCTGCAACACTTCTTCAATGCCGGTAGCTTCACGCGAAGCTTCAGTCTACACATCAGTGACATTGGCTGAATATTACAGGCAGATGGGCTTGAACGTTCTTCTTCTTGCTGACTCTACATCACGCTGGGCGCAGGCGTTGCGCGAGATGTCAGGACGCTTGGAGGAGATTCCTGGTGAGGAAGCGTTCCCTGCTTACCTTGAGTCGTACATCGCGGCGTTCTATGAGCGCGCTGGCCAGGTCGTTCTTCCTGACGGAACAAAAGGCTCTGTCACAATCGGCGGAACTGTTTCACCAGCCGGCGGAAACTTTGAGGAGCCTGTAACACAGGCTACACTTAAAGTTGTAGGAGCGTTCCACGGACTTTCACGCGCACGCTCTGACGCGCGCAAATATCCTGCTATTGACCCGATCCAGTCATGGTCAAGATACAAGGGAATTATCTCGTCTGACAAAGTGAACTTCTGCTTTGACCTCTTGAGGAAGGGCGTTGATGTAAGCTCAATGATGAAAGTTGTCGGCGAGGAGGGAACTTCGCTTGATGACTATCTCGTCTATCTAAAGGAAGAGATGCTCGACTCGGTTTATTTCCAGCAGAACTCTTTCGATGCTGTTGACGCTAACGCCACAGTTGAGCGGCAGAAATACGACCTTGACAAAATTATCAAAATCCTTGGCTCCACATTTGAGCTTTCAGACAAGGACGAGGCGCGAACTTACTTTAACCAGCTCCGCCAGAAATTCCTTGACTGGAACTACACAGAGTTTGGAAGCGATGACTTCAAGAAACTTGAGAAAGACATTGATGACTTGTACGCATCAAAATCAGGAAAGCTGACCGCGCAGGCGGAAGCTCTTTTAAAAGCATAGGTAAGGACGGCAAATCGAGATGAACAAAGTATACAATAAGATTGATTCAATTACAGGTTCCGTAATTACTGTAAAAGCGACAGGCGTAAAATATAACGAGCTTGCGGAAATCACCACAAGATTCGGAAAATCGCTTGCCGAGGTTAACAAGATTGACGGCGACACAGTTTCGCTCCAGGTTTTTGCCGGCGGCCGCGGTGTTTCAACCGGAGACCAGATCCGCTTCCTCGGACACGATATGCGCGTTTCTTTCGGCGACGACCTGCTCGGACGCATTTTCAACGGTTCAGGCGAGCCACGCGACAACGGTCCTGAGCTTACGGAGAATATGACTGAGATCGGAGGACCTTCTGTAAACCCTTCAAAGCGTATTCTCGCAGACCGCATGATGAGAACGAACATTCCTATGATTGATATGTTCAACACTCTCGTTGTTTCGCAGAAACTTCCAATCTTCTCTATCTCAGGAGAGCCTTACAACCAGCTCCTCGCGCGCATTGCTATGCAGGCTGAGGCTGACGTGATTGTTCTCGGAGGAATGGGACTTAAATACGACGACTTCCTTTATTTCAAGAAGACTCTTGAGGAGGGCGGCTCTCTCAGCAAGACAGTAATGTTTATTCATACTGCGGCCGACCCGACTGTAGAATGTATCAAGATTCCGGATATGTCTCTTGCTGTTGCCGAGCAGTTTGCCCTGCAGAACAAGGACGTTCTCGTTCTTCTTACAGACATGACTTCTTACGCCGACGCGCTAAAGGAAATCGCAATCACACAGGAGCAGGTTCCTTCAAACCGCGGATATCCTGGAGACTTGTACTCGCAGCTCGCGGCGCGCTATGAGAAGGCTGTTGACTTCAAGGGAAGCGGCTCAATCACAATTCTTGCTGTGACAACAATGCCTGGCGACGATGTAACTCATCCGGTTCCGGACAACACAGGATACATCACAGAAGGCCAGTATTATCTTAAGGGCGGAAGAATCGAGCCTTTCGGTTCGCTCTCGCGCTTGAAGCAGAATGTAAACGGCAAGACAAGAAAAGACCACCGCGCCCTTATGGACGCTATGATCCGCCTTTATTCTTCTTACAAGGACACACTCGAAAAGAAGTCTATGGGCTTCATGATGACAAAGTGGGACGAAAAGCTCCTTAAATACGGAGATCTTTTCGAGAAGAAGATGATGGACTTGTCAGTGAACATTTCTCTTGAGGAATCGCTTGACCTCGGATGGAAAATCCTGGCCGAGTGCTTTGACAAGGATGAAACTGGAATTAAGTCTGAATTGATTGCAGAATTCTGGCCGAACAAATAATTTGTGAGGAATAGAAGCCAATGGCAAAAATTAAGCTGACAAAAAATGAGCAGAAGGTTCAGAAAGACGCGCTGAAAATGTACCAGCGCTATCTTCCGACTCTTACGCTCAAAAAACAGCAGCTTCAATCTGAAATCAGAACTATCGAGGCAAAGGCCAGGGAAGTCAGAAACTCGCGTGCGGAGCTTGAGAAAGAATTCAAGGTCTGGATCGGAGTTTTCGGCGAGGAAGAGGCCTTTAAGCCCGGAATGGTGACCGTGAAAAACATAAGGAAAGGCAAAGGCAATATAGCCGGAGTTACAATTCCTGTCTATGAAGGCGCGGATTTCTCAAGGGGCGACTACGACTTGTACGAGACGCCTCTTTGGGTAGATCTTGCCGCGGACAGAATGGAAAAAGCTCTTTCCCTTGATTTGGAAGCCAGCGTTCTTGACGAGCAGGTGAGGCTGCTATCCCAGGAGCTTCGCACAACTAGCCAGCGTGTGAATCTCTTTGAAAAAATAAAGATTCCTGAGGCGAAAGCCAATATAAAGAAGATTTCTGTTTACCTGGGCGACCAGCAGGTTAGCGCGGTTGTACGTTCAAAAATCTCAAAGAAGAAGATTGACGCGCGCAACAAGGCTGCGGCTCTTAACGCTAAGGAAGAGGAGGCTGTTTCATGATAGTTCCAATGAAAAAAGTTTCCTTGATTGTTCTTTCAAAGGAACGGCGGGAAGCGTTGAGAAATCTTAGGAAGCTTGGCGTTCTCCATGTTGAGGAAGTGCAGGGCTCAAGCGACGAGCTTGCGTCTTTTAAGGACCACACTTCAAAAATCACAAAGGCTCTGGGGCTTCTTTCAGAAATCAAGCCTGGAAAAAATGATAAAATCAGCCAGACTCTGATTGGAAAGGACGCTGCCTTTGACATAGCCCAGAAAGTAATCGCCTTGGCGGACGAGAAAAAAGCCTGCCTTGACAGAATCACTGCGGACACGGCTGAGCTTGAGCGTCTTTCAAAGTGGGGAAACGTTGATCCGAAGGATTTTTCTGACCTTGCAGAGAAGGGAATTTATCTTTCCCTGTATGAAATTCCTGCGGACAAATACAGCCTGGTAGGCGAGAAAGCAAAGACTGTGCTCGTTTCCAATGCGGTTCCTGACAAGGCGCACAAGAGATTTGTGCTTGTCTCTGACAAGCCTCTTTCTGTTAACGATCGTCCTGAGGACATTCCTCCTGAAGCATATCAGGTTGTTCTTCCGAGAATTTCCACAGAAGGCTTCAAGTCTGAAATTGAACAGAACAAGAAGCGCATTGAGGGAATCGGAAGCGAGATGAAGTCTCTCGTCCAGTACAAGGACTCGATGAAAGACTCTACTTCCGAGATTGCAAAGGACATTGAGTTTGAGAACCTTTATTCCGGAATGGGAACAGAGGAGAAGCTTTCATGGCTTACAGGATATGTTCCTGTTGACTCGCTCAAGGAATTTGAGGATTTCGCGAAGAAAGAGAAGTGGGCTTACGCCGCAGCTGATCCTAGCGATGACGACAATGTTCCGACCAAGCTCAAGAACAACAAGTTTGTAAGCTTGATTTATCCGCTCACAGACTTCCTGGGAACTGTTCCTGGCTACCATGAGTATGACATTTCGGGCTGGTTCCTGATTTTCTTCATGGTATTCTTCGGAATGATTTTCGGAGACGGCGGATATGGTGCCCTTGTTACGGCGGCGGCTCTTGCCTTTATTATAAGAAGCTGCGCGAAAAAGCAGAAAGTTTCTCCTATGCTAAAGCTTGTGCTTCTTCTGGGCCTTGCGACAATGGCCTGGGGCGTTGTTACGTGCACATGGTTTGGAATTGAGCCTGAGTATCTTCCTTCATGGCTCAAGGAGATTTCTGTCAAGCCGCTTTCAAATGCGTATGACAATGTTCAGTGGCTTCCGTTCTGGACAACAGACACTTCTGCCGGAACGCTTACAACGGCGAACAACCTGCAGATTTTCTGCTTCACCTTGGCGCTGATTCAGCTTTGTATCGCGCATATCAAGGGAATGGCGCGGCAGCTAAAGGAAAAGTCGCTCAAGTGCATCGCTGAATTCGGCTCTTTCATAGAGCTTATCGGAATGTACTGGATTGTCTTGTCGATGGTTGTCAACAGCAAGCTTTTCCCGATGATTGGCGGCGACATCTTCGGTCTTCCGTGGGGAACAATTTCAGTAGCCCTTGTCGGAATCGGATTCGCGCTGAGCTTTATCTTCTCGAACTACGAGGGAAGCATCGGAAAGTCAATCCTTGAAAGCCTTAAGAACATTATTTCTGTTCTTCTTGGTGTCGTGAACGTGTTCTCGGACATTGTCTCATACATCAGACTTTGGGCGGTAGGACTTGCAGGAGCTGCAATCAGCGGAACCGTCAATACAATGGCGGGACCCATGATCGGACATGCGGCTATGTTCCTTGTTCTTATAATTCTTCTAGTGTTCGGCCACGGCCTGAACATGATGCTGAATTTGCTTTCGGTCATTGTGCACGGTGTGCGCTTGAATACGTTGGAATTCTCAAACCACTTGGGAATGTCATGGTCTGGTTTTAAGTACAAGCCGTTCAGCGAGAAATAGCTTGTACAAAATATATTGAATTTTATCTAAAGGAGATAACTTATGAATTTTGGAATGATTGGTGCAGGTCTTGTTATGGGTATTGCCGCTATTGGCTCGGCTGTAGGAATCGGAATCGCCGGACAGGGCGCTATTGGAGCTTGGAAAAGATGCTTTATGGCGAACAAGCCGGCTCCATTCATCCTGACTGTATTTGCCGGTGCGCCTTTGACACAGACAATCTATGGCTTCCTTCTTATGCAGTCAATGGCTAGCTCTTCAAAAATCAACGACAATCCGCTCTTCTTCCTTGGACTCGGAATTGCCTGCGGACTTGGCATGATGTTCTCTGCTATCGCGCAGGGAAAAGCCGGCGCTGCTGGTTCTGACGCTCTCGGCGAGACAGGCAAAGGTTTCTCAAACTACATCATGGTTGTAGGTCTTTGCGAAACTGTAGCTTTGTTCACAATGGTTTTCGGAATGATCCAGTGCTAATAATTTAAAGATAAAACTAGATTGATGTAGTTTTTAGTCCATTTTTTTGCCTCCAGAAGTGGAGGCAAATTTTTTGTGCAAAGAGTTTTTCAATCTATTTGCATCATGAAACTTTACTAAGATTTTAATTTTTTTATATTTTATAAAGTCCGGAATTGTATTTTTTATAATTTATGAGAATGAAAATATGAAATTTCTAGAAAAATCTTCTTTCCGCATGCCGTTTCCTGGTGAAACGGTTATTCTGCAGTGCCGCAAATGTAAGAAAATCTTTACCGGCCCGAATCCTAAAGATGGAGGATTCTTTGATTTTGGAAAAACTGAAAAGCCGGAATGCCCGGAATGTGGCAGCCGCAAGGTTGAGCGTTATTTCGGCGTGATGTATTAATGAGAGTGTGGAGGAGAAAATGAGTCGGGAGCTTGCTGAGATTTTTAAGGACACGTACGCGCAGTATTCAAAAAATCCTGTGCTTGTGAAGGCCTGCGAGAACACAAGAAAAAATGAAAAGCTGTATCTTGCGGATGAGAAAATTGAATGCGACAGGCAGCGGTTTCCTGAAAAATTAAAACTCGTTGTTTCAAAGAAACGCACTTTTGAAGCCGCTTCTGCCTATAAAGGAACAAGAACCGCCGTCTTGAATTTTGCCAACAGTTTTCATCCCGGCGGCGGAGTCGTGAGCGGGGCAGGCGCGCAGGAAGAATGTCTTTGCCGCTGCTCAACTTTGTACGACAGCCTTGTTGCGCCTTTTATGATTGAGAATTTCTACAAGAAACATATTGCAACGCTAGATGAATTGGCGAATGACGATGTGATTTTTTCACCTTGCGTGAAAGTTTTCAAGTCTGACACGAGATTCCCAGAAATGCTTCCGGAAAATGAATGGTTTGATGTTGATGTCTTGACGTGCGCGGCTCCAAATATCGGAATGGGTTTTGGAAAAGTCCTTGATATTTCTGATGAAAAGCTTTTTGCTCTTCACGAAAGCCGTCTTAGGAAGATTCTTGATGCCGCAGCTCTTAACAAAGACGAGACTGTGATTCTCGGCGCGTTCGGCTGCGGGGCTTTCAGAAATCCTCCGGAAGTTGTCGCAAGAGCCTCTAAAAAAGTGCTTTCAGAATTTGAACATGCTTTTAAGGCTGTTGAATTCGCAGTTTACTGTCCGCCGCAGGACCAGAGGAATTTCGAGGTTTTCAGCAAAGTTTTAGGCAGCTGATTTTTATTTTTCTCCGGCTCCGTATTTTGTCTTGTCCGGCGCGAGATCTTTCATCTGACGCTCAAGGTCAAGCTTGAGCTTTTCATTTACATACGAGCGGATTTGGTTCTGCGTTGAAACTGGTGTGTCCATTCCGTACATCATAATCACAAGAAGAACATCGTTCGCGGCTTTTATTCCGGAGACTTTCACGCAGACTGGAAGCTGCTTTCCGGCAAGGACAAGTGTCGCGTCTGAAATGAGCTGGTTTATGAACACGGCCTTGGCCTGTGAGAGCGGAAGCTTAGCTGCGATTCCAGCCGTGCTAAGGTCAATCAGCTTGCATCTGAACATTTTTTTGTCTTTTGTGAACCAGTAAAGCTCAGATTTTGTGTCGCCAAGGCAGCTTACCCGGATATATTTTCTCATTCCTTTTGCTCCGAGCTTGTCGAGCGATTTTACAAGATTTCTTACTGTGTCTTCGTTTCCGAGCGTTGAAAAAAATCCTGCGGCGAGCTTTAAGTCTTTTATGAATTCCTCTTTTTTGTTTTCCGGAATCATTTCTGATACAACGCCGAAGTCGAAATCTTTATAGGTTCCGTCGTTTTCAAAATATTTTATGAAGTTTCTCCAGCCGTTTTTGTCAAGAACGGAGTCCGGACTGATGAAGCAGATTCCGTCTTTTATCTTTGCAAAAAGATTTTTTGCGGTCCTGTAATCTTTTATTGCGTAAACCTCATACTCCATTGTTTGGAGCCGCGCTATCAGGCTGTTTTCCACGGCAAGATTAGGATTGATAAAAAAAACTTTCCTTCCCGAAAATGATTTATCCTTGTTTTCCCCCATAAACTTCTCCTTAAACTTTTTTAAATATGGTCAAAACAAAATCATATAAATCTGTATAATGCGGTATCTCACGGATGCGGCAACAATGCAGAGAGAGAAAATTCTGTCTGCAGCAAAATCTGCCGCACGGATGCGGCAAAAACGTAAAGAGAGAAAATTCTGTTTGCCTTCAGGTGAACAGAATTTTCTCGTTAGAACGGAAATTACACGGATGTAATTTCCGTTCGTGTTACTCCCACCCGAATGTTGCCGGCGGCTTGTTTGTCGCGTCAAAATAAAGCGCGTCAACAAACGGCAGGGCCGCAATCTGGCGCACAATCTCGCTCAGCACGTCCATCGGGAGCCATGCGAAGCGCGCTGTCATCACGTCTTCCGAGCATACTGGGCGTAAGACAAAGCTTGCGTTTTCTTTTGAAGAAGCGTAAGGCAGGTCAATAGTCAGATGCTGGAAAATCGTGCTGTAAAGATTTTTCTTGTGCAGCTCTGTTAGAACAATGTTGTCAACCTCGCGCAGCTGGTCGAGCCGGCGTTTGTCGCAGTAGCCTTCCTGAAGCTTTAAGTCTTCGTCTTTAAGCTCCGGCTTTTGGTAGAGCTTTATGACTGTGCGGTTCAAATACTCGGCGTCGTTTGTGATTCTTGTTGAGCAGCTTTCTACTTTTTCACGCATTTTCGGAACATGGTAGAATCCGTCTCCCTCGCTTCTGAAAGTCAGGCAGGCCGGGAATCTGTAAGTCCTGAAATCTCCCTGCACGCCGACTGAGCGCACTGGAAGAACCGAGCGTTTAAGTCCGGCGGTGCATTTCGGGCAGAACATATCGATTGCGACGTTTTCAAGCTCTTTCTGCGCTTTTTCCATCTCTTCCTTGTCTTTGTCGGAGAAAGTTCCGTCGGAGCAGAGCACATTGATTGAAAGGCCAGGGCCTGGGAACGGATGGCGCATTACAAGCTCGTCCGCAAGCCCCAGCTTTTTGCCGATTGCGCGGACTTCGTCCTTGTACAAGTCTTTGAGCGGCTCGATTATCATTCCCTGCGCGATAAGTTTCTGGATTCCTTCGACTCTGTTGTGGTGAGTCTTGATTGTCTTTGAGTTCTTTGTTCCGCCCGACTCGATGATGTCAGGATAAAGCGTTCCCTGGGCGAGCATCCATTTGTCATCGTCGAGGTTCTGTTCCTTTACAAACGCGTCGCGCACTTTTATGAAGTTCTCGCCGACAGCCATGCGTTTTTTCTGCGGGTCTGTCAGGCCTTTGATTGCCTCAAGAAAGCTTTCTGAAGCGTCTTTTACGGCGAAGTTGTTGAATCCGTGCTCTTTGTATGCTTTTTCAACATTCTTTGACTCGTTCTTTCGCATGAATCCGTTGTCGATGTGAAGTCCGAGCACTCTTTCCTGACCTAGAGCCTTGTTCAAAAGCGCGAACGCGACTGTCGAGTCAACTCCGCCGCTTAGGAACAGAAGCACGTTCTTGTCTTTAGCGTCAGTTTTGATTGAGTCCAAGATATGATTTAAAACTGTGTCCTCGTCCCAGTTCACTTCCATGTTGCAGATTCCGGCGAAGTTCTTGAAAATCAGGTTTCCTTCCGGCGTGTCCTTTACTTCGCAGTGGAACTGGAGTGAGAATCTTTTTTTGCTTAAGTTCTGCAGCGCCGCGTTCTTGCAGTCTTTTGTCGAGCCGATGACTTCAAATCCATCTCCGGCCTCAAGGACTTCGTCCTGATGGCTCATCCAGACCTGAGTTTCTGGCGATAAATCTTTAAAAAGCGGAGAAGATTTTCCTTTATCATTTAAAATTAAATTCGCGTGGCCGAATTCTCCGACTTCCGCCTTGCCGACTTTTCCGCCGTAGCTCTGCGCCATAAGCTGATGTCCGTAGCAAAGGCCGAGAATCGGAAGGTCAAGATTCAAAATCTCCTTGTTGAATTCCGGAACGTTCTCGTCGTAGACAGAGGCAGGTCCGCCGCTTAAAACAATTCCCTTCGCGTTTTCAAAGGCCGAAAGCGGAGCTGACGGAAGCGCAATCTCCGAATAAAAACCAAGCGCGCGGAAACGCTTTGCAATCAAGTGCGCGTACTGCGAGCCAAAATCAAGTACAACGATTTTTGAACGTGACATTTAATTATCTCCCAAAATTTATATGATTATATCAAATTTCAATAAGTAAATGAAGTGAAGCTTATTTTCTAGCTTTTGGGCTCTTAACGTTTCCGGAAATACGACATACGCTTTTATCTGTTTCGGCGTTAATTATTTTTCTGAAAACTTTTCTAGAGGCTTCCTGGTTCTGATGAATCAGAAATTTGAATGAGTCCGCTCCGATTTTTACAAGCTCAGCATTTTCTGCCGCTTTGGCTGAATACTTGCGTTTCTGGTTCATGACGCACTCAACTTCGCCGAAAAAGTCTCCGCGCTGCTTTACAGCTTTGTTTCCGTCCTCATAAATAAGATACATGCTTCCTTTTGCAATGTAAAAAGCGTTTTTTGCCTTGCTTTCCGCTTTGAAAAGCGTCTCGCCTTCTTTCAGATTTACAGTTCCGCTTCCGCTTGCTACAAGAAAATCCGGCCGGATAAACAACAGCCGCTTTATTTTTCCTCTGAGCCCTTTCTTGTCGATTTTTGGAAGAAGATAAAGCTCGCCGAGCAAAAGCTCATCGAAAAACTGGATTGAAAAAATCAGCTGCGCAAAAAACAAGAAAAACACAAAGAAGAAGAAAATTTCCATCAGAAGAATGATTGCGTGGCTCAAAACTCCGTAAATCAAGTTGTAGTTTCCGACATTTAAAATTGCGTTCAAAAACGTCCTGAAAATCTTGAAAGCAGCCGTGCACAGAAATCCAGATAAAACACAGAGCCTAAAATGAGGTTTTGTGCCCGCGCTCGTTTTGTATAAAATTGTCACGACAGCGAAAATCAGAAAATCTGGCAGTGAATTAACAGAATGTAAGGAAAGTAGATCTAATAGGAATTTCAACGCAGGATTTTTTTCTATGAACCCAAATATGAAGTCAAAAAAATGCAGAGTTCCCAGTGAAAAATAGAAAAAGAGAACTGCGCTCATTGTGCTTATTGTTAAAAGCTCGACAATAAATGTGAAGATTTGATTAAAAAATGCCTTCCGCCGTGTGCGGTTATGGAAAATATTCTGAAGACTGTCTGTGACAGAGGCGAAAAATCGGCGTGCCATCCAGAATATGAAGATGCCGATGAAAATTTCAAAAGAATGTGCTGATGGCTTGGTTTGCACTAGATTTATTATGTGGTCTGAATCTATGTAGTCCTGTAGTTCAGGAATAATATCAAGAATAGATTTTATGATTTGGGGCGACGCGTGTAGAATTCTTATCAGAACCATCGCAATCATCACAAAAATCGGAATTATTGAGAACAGAAAAGAAAAAGAACAGGCTCCTGCGAATGACAGAAGCCTGTTCTGCAAAAAATACTTGAAAGTGAGAAACGTCACTTGAGAAAAAGTTGCTACTGTAATCTTGTGAGGTTTCTTCATCTTTCAATAAGTCAGTTTTTATTTTGTGCGTGAATTAATTTGCCCGGCTAGAAGTCCAGACTAGAAATCTGCAAGCTTCGGCGCGCGCGGGAACGGAATCACGTCCCTTATGTTCTGCATTCCTGTAACATAGAGAAGAAGACGCTCAAATCCAAGTCCGAATCCTGAGTGCGGAACAGAGCCGAATTTGCGCAGGTCAAGATACCAGTCGTAAGAGCTCTCGTCGAGGCCAAGCTCATTGATTCTGTTCAAAAGCTTGTCGTAGTCGTCCTCGCGCTCAGAGCCGCCGATAATCTCGCCAAGCCCCGGAACAAGAACGTCAACCGCTTTTACGGTTTTTCCGTCGTCGTTCGCTTTCATATAGAAAGCTTTGATTTCTTTCGGATAGTTGTAGACCATGACAGGAGACTTGTAGATTTTTTCTGTAAGATAACGCTCGTGCTCAGTTGCAAGGTCGCAGCCCCAGTACGGCTTGAACTCAAACTCGTCCGCGTGCTTTTCAAGCTCTGCGACAGCCTCTGTGTAGGAAACGCGCTTGAACGGGGTCTCGACAACATGATGGAGAGTATCGATTACGCCAGACTGGATTCTCTTGTTGAAGAATTCCATGTCGGCAGAACATTTTGTCAAAGCCCAGTTCAAAAGATATTTGATGAACTCTTCCTGGATGTCCATGTCGTCTTCCAAGTCGAAGAAAGCCATTTCCGGCTCGCACATCCAGAACTCAGCCAGATGGCGGGTCGTGTTCGAGTTCTCGGCGCGGAATGTCGGTCCGAAAGTATAGACGCGGCCGAGCGCAGTCGCAAGAGTTTCCGCTTCAAGCTGGCCTGAAACTGTCAGATTCGCTTTTTTGCCGAAAAAGTCCTTGCTGTAATTCACGAGTTTTGCTGCATCTTCCGCTTTCATTCCGGCGGCGCCTTTTTCAACTGCAATCTTGGCAAGTTTTTCCATTGAGAGTGTTGTAATCTGGAACATCTCGCCCGCGCCTTCGGCGTCCGAGCAAGTGATTTCCGGAGTATTTATATAGTAGAAACCGCGCTCCTGGAAGAATGTGTGCAGCGCGAAAGCCATCTGGCTTCTCATTCTGAAAACTGCGCCGAAAGTGTTTGTCCTTGCGCGCAAATGTGCGTTCTCTCGAAGAAACTCCATTGTCGCCGCTTTTTTCTGAATCGGATAGTCAGAAGGACATTTTCCAAAGACGACTAAAGTCTCGACTGCAACTTCGACTGACTGGCCGGAAGCAGGAGACTCGACAAGTTTCCCTGTCGCTTTGAGAGAAGCTCCTGTTGAAAGATTTTTAAGAGCGTTTTCGATATTTTCAAGATTCTGTGGGTTAGCCGGATTAGAACGGTCAAAAGTAAGCTGGATTGAAGCAAAGCAAGAGCCGTCGTTCACCTGAATAAAAACGAGGTTCTTTGAATCGCGGATTGTGCGCGCCCATCCGCAGACAGTAACAGTGCGTCCGTCTGGCGCGGATGTAAGAATATCCTTTATTAATTCTGTTTTCATAGTTTTTATAGTTTAGTGAAATGAAATCGGTTTAGCAATAATTGTTTTAGGCGGAGTTCTTTTGTCAGAATCTATTTCTTGCAGTCTAGAAATATTTTTCTTGCTTTTATAAATAACAATGTGTAACTTAATTACAGGCAGTTTGTTGCTTACTTTGAAACGGAGTTGTTATGAAAAATATATTTAATTTTTCTGCCGCTTTTTTTGTGTTCCTTGCTTTGCCATGCGTTTTTGCTTTTTCAGAAAATAAGGCGGCGGATAATATTCTTCAAATTCCTTCTGCGGAAGAAAGTTTTGTCATTAAGAATCAGGATGGAAGCGATTTTACAGAAGAAAATCTTGATGGAAATCAGATTATAAAATTCTCAATGTACTTCGGGCTTTTAGACGAAACTTCCCAGGAATTTGGCAATGCGCTTTCTGCATATGATAATCTAAAAAACTACTGCGTTTCCTCTGGAATTGCGGAGCTTGGCGAGGAAGAGCGCGGCGAAGCGATTTTGACTGCCATGTATTCAAATGTCCTTTCGCAGTACAGGCTTAAGCAGACAAAAGTTGATGTTGCGCTTAACTCTGGCGTTTACAACTGCGTTTCCTCCGCTCTGTTATATCTTGCTCTTGCTTCTGATTTAGGCCTTGATGCGCGTGTCCAGGAAACAGCTCGCCATGCTTTTATAACTTTGTATCTTTCTGATGGAAGAAAAATTGATGTAGAAACTACGAATCCTTATGGGTTTAATCCCGGAACAAAGAAATCTGTTTCGCCGGATTCAAAAAAATATGCAGTTGTTCCGCGGAATTATTATTCAAACCGGAAAGAAATTTCAAAGAGACGCGCCGTTACTCTGGTCGCAAAAAACCTTTGCGCTGATTTGAATGAAAAAGATGACTATGCTTCGGCTTTTCCGCTTGCGGCCGCGGCTTACAGTTTTGTTACCGCAGAAAAAGACGATGCGCGTAACGATTTTGACACAGTTGCCGGAAATTTCGTTGTTTACGCTGATAAAAAACATTTGTCTGAGGCCGGGCTTGATTTTCTTGATGAAGTTTTCTTACGCTACGGCAAATCAGAATATCTTTTAAAGCAATACAATGACGTGGCTTATAATTCCGCGGCCTTCAACTGCAACCAGAATAATTTCGATTTGGCGGAGAACAACTTTGAAAAGCGGAGAGATAATTTGACGCGGAAAAATGCAGACGACATCGAAAAGATGATTTTTGAAAGCCGGACATTTTACGATTCCCAAAATCTTGTCGCGGATGACGGAATAAAATATGTCCAGAACGCTAGAAAATCGCAGTTTGCTTTAAGCGACCAGAATTTTGCCCGGAACCTTGAAAAAGCTGAGGAAAGTTTTTGGTCTGCTAAAATTGTCCCCGTTTTTAATTCCGGAGATTTTCTTGCCGCGGCGTCAATCTGCGATGAAGGGCTTTTGTCGCTGCCGAAAAGCTCTTATCTAAAAAACACAAGGAATGCATGCCTTCAAAACCATGCCGCTGAAATTCACAATAAAATTGTTCCTCTTGTAAATTCAAAGAAATATGACGAGGCATCTGCAGTTTTAAACGAGGCTTTGAAATCAAATCCTGAAAGCCAGCGGCTGAAAAACGATCTTAAAATGGTTCAGTCCGCAAAGTGATTATTGTTTTTCTCCGTCATTCAGTTTTGACGGAGAATGTTTTATTTTATTTTCATCCATTTTTCTGACAAAATTTTCCAGGCAGTCGATTTTTCTGTTTCTTCTATTTCAATTTCGCAAATCTTAAACGGGCTGACTTTTTCAAGGTCAAGCTTTAGTTCTTCTCCGCTTAAAGAAAGACTGGATGCGCAGTTTTTAGAGTCCTGAAAAATTTTTATGATTTTTATTACCCCTTCTTCCTTGGTTCCGTCAATTTCTGCTTCCGCTTTTAGGTTTAAGGTTTCGTTTTTTTGATAGTTTGATTTTTTGAAATCTTCTATTGAAAATGGCAGAATCTTTATAGAAGAAATCTTCGATTTTTCATTGAGCTTTTCAGTTTGAATCATTAAAGGCGAATATGGGACGCAGAGAATTCCGTTTTTTATAAGAGCATTGCAAAGTTCTTCCTGGAACTTTCTGATTTCGAGAAGCTGGTTCTGATGAAAAAAAATCGCGAATTCTTTCATTTTTTCCGTACAGATTCACAATAGCAAAATTAACGAAATTATGATAGATTTTTTATATGTCTAAATCTTTTCAAAAAATTGTCTTGGCGGCGGTTTCTGGGATTTTTTTTATTTCGTGCTCAAAAACATCTGGTTTCAATTTAACTATTCCTGATTTTCAAGCTTCTCCGCTTGCAGAAAGCTCAAAGAATGTTGACG
This sequence comes from uncultured Treponema sp., assembly GCA_964538245.1. Taxonomy (GTDB): domain Bacteria; phylum Spirochaetota; class Spirochaetia; order Treponematales; family Treponemataceae; genus Treponema_D. The sequence goes on along the minus strand of CAZIFO010000018.1, from coordinate 14,195 downwards.
GAGAAAAAATCCATTTTTACAGGCTTTCATCAGAGCAGCAGGCCGCATTTAAAAATTTTTTTGATAAAAATAAGGACGCGGCGTTTTTTATTCAGCTCCGCGGTGTAAAAACAGACGGAGACTCTTCGCTTGATTTTGGATTTTTTTACAAGGATGATTCAGATTTAAGCTCGCTTTCAAAGCGGCCTGTCGTAACTAGCAAATTTCAGGATGCGGCGTTTGCGCTTGTTTTTTGTGTGAATAGAACAAAAGATCTTCCGGCGGGATTTTTCATAAAATCAGCTTCATCTTTTAAAATAGAAAATGCTGGAATCATCCGCGCATGCATTGGACATGATTTTTCGTCAGAAATTCCGCTTTTTGCTTTTGGTCCAAACGGCGGAGTTAATTCTAATTCAAATCAAGATGATTTTACAGGCGGTCCGCAGGTTTTTCCGGCTGTAAATACTGCGGAAGGTGTAATGCCGTTTTATAAAGTCAAGTTTGCGGAAGATGAAATTCAGAAAATTGCGTTCGGAGGCGAAACTTTAACTTTCAGGCCTGTTTCTGACGGCGAGGAGTTTTCATCCGCCGCGCTCAAAACGCCTTTTTCGATTGCAACTTATCCTGACGGAAATGCGCCTGAAGTTTTAATGATGAAGGCAGGAAGCGCTTCTCTCCTCGAATTTTCATCTTCTTCAAGGAATCCGCTTGTTCCTATTAAAACAGATCCAGGACTGATTATGAACTGGTCCCGCAACGTCTGGCGCGGAAATGACTATGAGCTTTTTGAATGGGACAGATTTCCAGGTGTCCTGATTATGGATATTTCAACTTACGCGGTTCAGGATGATTTTTTACGGAGAATAGCATTTTTTGTTGAAAAGGCCGGATACAAGGGGCGGCTCCTTTCTGATGATTTTTTAAAGGATAAGCACGGCTACAATGCGCATGACTACAGGGCAGAAAGCCTTGCGGAATTTTTCGAGAAAGCCCGCAGGGAAAATTTTCCGATAAACTCCCGGGAAATGCTTTTGCGTGAAATTCTTTTGAAAAATGGAATCATTATAGAAGAAAATGATGGAAGAATTTCTGCCGGAAAAGGCGCGCTTATTTCTATTTCACAGGAATCTCCTATGTATTTGCGAACAACTTTTATTGCTCACGAAGGATGGCACGGAATTTATTTTGTTGACGAGGATTTTAGAAACGCTGTCGCTTCGATTTATTATACGCTTGATGAAAAAACGCTCGCTTACCTGAAAAAATATTTTCAGGTGACTCCGAGCTTAAATTACGATGTCAATGATGATTATCTTATGAAAAATGAATTTATGGCCTATATGCTTCAGAGGCCGCTTTCTGCGACAGAAAAATATTTTGTCGATATGGCGAGCCGCGCACATTCTCAAAAATGGGCGAAAGAAGAAGCTGATTATGTGATTTCTACAAATGCCGCTGGATTTGTGAGCGCCGCGACTCTGCTTGATGAGTACGTCAGCGGCCGGTGGAATTTAAATGCCGGACGTGTCTGGCTCGTTTCAAGATAAAAATCAGAGCGGCGGTTCTGAATGTTCCCAGTTGCGCTTTTCGCCAAGCTCTACGTTGAACATTTTTTCCGCGCCGACTGATGAGAGCGGTCCGTGTCCTGGAAAAATCAAGTTTGAATCCGGCATTGAAAAAATCTTTTCCCGGATTCCGTTCATTAGCCTTGTGTGGTTGTAGCTGCAAGAGCTTTCGCCTATAAGGCCGGCGGAGATAACATCTCCTGTAAAAACTTCGTTTCCGATTTCGTAAATAAGAGAGTCGGACGAATGTCCTGGAACTGCGAAATACGAAATTTCAAGTCCGCAGACTTTTATATGACCGTCGCCGTTCAGCATGTTTTCTTCGCCGCTGATTTCCGGATCCGCGGCGAAGACTTCAATATCATAAATTTTCTTGAGCGTGCTGAGACCTGCTGTGTGATGTTCGTGCTTGTGCGTAATTAAGGCGGCTTTAAGCGTGTAGTTCCCATACTCAATCTGGTTTATCATCTTTGTTGTGATTTTGCTGGGATCGACAATCAGCGCCTCCATTGTCTTTTCGTTCACCACAATATAACTGTTGCTGAAAGTTTCCGTATTTAAGTGAAAATAGATTTTCATATTTATTTCCTTTTTATAAAAGCAAATTTTCCGCACGGCTGCGGAGAAAATTCAAAAAGCGGATTTTCGTTTTTTCTCTTCGCTTTTCTTGAAAATTCTAGTTAATCCGCGCTTTCCAGGGCTCCAGGCGCTTTGATTTCGCCTCGCGGAACATTCAGTTCCTCAAGGCCGGTGAAAAGCGCGCTTCCGCGTTCATCAAAAACCGCCGCGTTTGTATTTGACTGACGGAACGAGATATTTTTCATGATGATTTTAAAGAACATTGTGCCTTTTATATTGCAGTTTCTAAACGATGTGTCAATTAAAATTCCGTTCATAAACCGCGAGTTGTATAAATCTGAGTCATCAAAAGATGACTGGTAGGATTCAATTCCGCAGAAGTTGTCCTGGATCATGTCGCTTCCGGTTAAAAGCACGTGGCTGAATTTTGCTCCGGCGAAACTTGTGAAATGCATGTTGCATTCAAGAAGGTTGCAGTCGCTGAAAGTCGAGAATTCAAAAGTCGAAATCCGGCTTCTTATTCCTGTTGTCTTTAAGCCGTGGAATTTGCAGTGCGCGAAGCTGCATCCGTAGAATCCTTTGTTTGAAAGGTCGATATTTTCAAAAGTGACACCGTTTGCGTTAAGTCCGACAATTTTGTCGTGCGAGTTGATGTAATCATAAATTTCTTTTTTTGTTTTTTCAGGATCGGGAACGTGCGCAAAGCAGAATCTTCCGTTTTCAAGAAGCGCGCCGTCTTCGTCAAATTCCGAGACAGCAAGTCCCTTGCAGCCTTCAACTGAACAAGTCTGATAACTAAACATACGTTATTTTCTATCTAAATTGCCTTAATTGCAAGAATAGAATAAAAATAATACTATTCATAACATGGATTTTACTTCAAGAATCGACTTCGCATTTTTAGACAGCGGCACCGGCGGAATTCCATATATGATTTCTCTTCACGAAAAAATGCCGGAAGCGCGGTGCGTTTATCTTGGCGACACGCTGCATTTTCCGTATGGAGAAAAAACTCCGGAGCAAGTGACGGAGTGCGCGGCAGAGACAATCAGAACTGTTGTTAAAAATTGGAATCCAAAAGTGATTGTGATTGCCTGCAATACAATTTCTGTGACTGCGCTCGATGAATTAAGAAAAATATTTCCTGAAATCTCCATAATCGGAACCGTTCCTGCGATAAAGCTGGCCGCGAAAATCACAAGAAACAAAAGAATCGGCTTGCTCGCCACAAACGCGACTGTGCGCCATCCTTACTGCCAGCGGCTTATTGATGATTTTGCGTCCGACTGTTTTGTCGCAAAGCGCGGCGATCCGGATTTGGTCAACTTTGTTGAAAAAAGATATTTCGAGGCAGATGAAGAAGAACGTCTTGCCGCAGTAAAGCCCGCCGCAGATTTTTTTAAGGCGCAGAATTGCGACACCGTGGTTTTAGGATGCACACATTTTACGCATATTTTTAACGAAATGAAAAAGGCGTGCGGAGAAGAAATTCAAGTTGTTGACAGCCGCGACGGAGTTGCAAACCAGGCGATTAGAAAATTAAGAATGCAGAATTCAAAATGCAAAACTGATGAATGCGGCGCAAATGTTGCAAGCCCGTCAGATGAACTTTTGAATCTTACGTTCTTTGTTACAAAGGCCGACAAGAAAGAAGAAGAGGAATACAAGTCTTTGTGCAAGAACATGGACATTCCATACGGCGGAATTTTGCGTATTTAATTATATTTTTATTGAACTTGCCGTGCGGCTTGTTTACAATAAGCCATAAGTTTCTATGATTCTGTGGAGGTTTGTATGATTAAGATTTATGGTTCTAATCTTTGCCCGGACTGCATTGCCTGCAAAAAATCATTTGACGCTGAAAATATCGTCTATGAGTTTCACGATATAACAGCAAATCTTAAGGATTTAAAGGCCTTTATCGTGCTCCGTGATACGAATCCCAAATTTGACAAAGCCAAGGAAAAAGGCTTGATTGGAATTCCAATTCTGCAGACAGAAGATGGTGCTTTGACTTTCAAATGGCAGGATTTTGTAAAGAATCCTGTTCCGCGGGAATCTTGCGTTGATAACGTCTGCGGAATTCCCCGCCCTTAAATTTTAATAAAATCCGCTAAACTTTTCATTTCCTACTTTTTCGCTTTTGTTGTAGAATAGTTTTCATCAAAGAAGAATAAGCCAGGGACTCTGCTTAAAATTGCGGCGAAGCTTTTAGCAAGTTTTTTTTCTTGGCTCTTTATTGGAGAATATTTGTATGAAAACATACGGCGTTATTATGGCCGGAGGCGGCGGAACTAGATTCTGGCCGCTTTCAAGACAGGAGACACCAAAACAGCTTTTAAATTTGTCTGGAAAAGACTTGATGGTGAATGAGGCGATTGACCGTCTTTCAAAGACTGCTGAAAAAGACAATATTTTTATCGTTACGAACGAGACGCAGGTCAAGAAAATGCTCCAGGCCACAAAAGGGCGCGTAAGACGCAACCATGTGCTTTCAGAGCCTAGCGCGCGCAACACAGCGGCCTGCATTGGATACGCCGCGATGGAAATCATCAGAAAATACGGCGACGGAATAATGGTGATAACTCCTTCCGACGCTTACATCAAGAACGAGAATGAATTTACAAAAATCCTTGGAATTGCGGTCAAGGCGGCCGAGGAAAAAGACGCGCTTGTGACTGTCGGAATCCGGCCGACTTTTGCCGCTACAGGCTACGGATATATCAGATTCTCTGCAAAAAATGCGGAAAAGGACGGAGATGGCGCAAAAAGAACAGAAGTCTACAAGGTTCTTGAGTTCAAGGAAAAGCCTGACGCTGCGACTGCTGAAAAATATGTCGCGAGCGGCGAGTACGCATGGAACTCCGGAATGTTCATTTGGAAAGCCTCGACAATCCTGAAAAACTTTGAGCGTTTCCTTCCTGGAATCTACAATGACTTGCAGAAAATCGGAAATGCGATGGGCACTGACGACGAGTTCAATGTGATTGCCGACATTTATCCGAAAATTGAATCAATTTCTATTGACTACGGAATCATGGAAAAATCTCCTGATGTTTATGTTGTGCCGGGCGAATTCGGCTGGAGCGATGTCGGAAGCTTTGACATGCTCGGCGTTCTTCACGACGCGGACAAAAACGGAAACGTCCTTATAGGCGACCAGATAAACATTGATACTAAGAACTGCATTTCGTATTCAAGCGGCCGACTTGTCGCGACAATCGGACTTGACAACATTGTAGTTGTCGAAACTCCAGACGCGGTTTTGGTCTGCGACAAGTCAAAAGTCCAGGACGTAAAAAAAGTGGTCGAGCAGCTCAAGAAAGACAGGCGAGTGGAATTGTTATAATTAACCACAGATTAGTTACAGGAGGATTTTATGGAATTTGAAAGAAAGGCTGGCGTGCTGCTTCATCCGACTTCGCTTCCGGGGCCGCGTGGAATTGGAACTTTCGGCCGCGCTGCGTTTGACTTTGTTGATTTTCTTTGCGAGAGCCGGATAAAGCTCTGGCAGGTTCTTCCTCTTGGACCGACAGGCTATGGCGACAGTCCTTACCAGTCTTTCTCGACATTTGCCCTGAATCCTCTCTTGATAGACTTTGATGATTTGCTTGAAAAAGGCTGGGCTTCAAAAAGCGACACACGTGCGCCTAGCTGGGTAAAAAAGACAGGGCCGGTTGACTATGGCGCTGTCACCTACTGGAAAAACGGCGCGCTAAAGAAAATCGCAGAAAGATTTCTAAAAGCGATTACAAGCCCGGACAGTGAGAAAGATTTGTTTACGCTGAATGCTGAGCAAATATCAGAAGTCAAGATGAATTTCTTCACTTTCTGCCGTGAGAATGCTTTCTGGCTCAAGGATTACTCTGCCTTTATGAGCATCAAGGGCTTCTATGACGCCAAGGCAAAAGATGAGCGTGAAAAAACTGGAAACAATGTTTCAGGAAGATGGGATTCCTACTGGCCAAAAAATCTCGCCAGGCACGATGCGAAGGCTGTCGAGAGCTGGATTAACTCTAATTCCGAGGATTTTTTAAAGACAGAGGTGATTCAGTTCTTCGCGTTCACGCAGTGGAAGGAGCTTCGTTCCTATGCGAATGAGAAAGGCGTTGAAATTATCGGAGACATTCCGATTTTTGTGTCTCCGGATTCAAGCGATGTTTGGGCGAACCAGAAGCTTTTCCAGATTAAGGACGGAGTTTTCGAGAATGTGGCCGGCGTTCCTCCGGATTATTTCAGTCCGACAGGCCAGCTCTGGGGAAATCCACTTTACGACTGGGACAAGATGAAAACAAGCAAATACGAATGGTGGATTTTAAGAATCAAAAAAAGCCTTGAGCTTTACGATTATCTTAGAATCGACCATTTCCGCGGATTCGACACTTACTGGGCGATTCCCGCCGGAAGCGAAAACGCTGTTAAAGGCGAGTGGAAGAAGGGACCTGGAAAGCCGTTCTTTGACGCGGTTAAAAAAGCACTCGGCGACTTGCCTCTTATCGCAGAGGATTTGGGAGAAATCACAGACGATGTGCGCAAGCTCCGCGACGACTGTGGTTTTCCTGGAATGAAGATTCTGCAGTTTGCGTTTGATAAGAATGAATACAACGCTGGCGGAATGAAAAACGTGTTTCTGCCGCACAACTTTACAACATCAAAATGCGTCTGCTACACAGGCACCCATGACAACTACACGACGCAAGGCTGGTTCAATACTTTGAACGACGATATGATTTCGCTTGTGGCAAGCTATGTAAAAGGCTTTAGTGTCTCCGTTGAAAAAGCGCGCGCAATGCAAAAATCCGGCGAGCTTTGCCGCTCGCTTGTGAGCCTTGCATTCAGCTCAACTGCCGACTTTGCGGTAATTCCTCTCCAGGATTTGTATGCTGTCGGCGACGAGGGCAGGATGAACGCGCCTGGAACTTCCGGAAGCAACTGGGCATGGCGGGCTGACAAGAATATGATTTATGACAGCGCGAAGTCAGGAAAAGTCAAAAACTGGCTTTCAGAAATGACGCGTCTTTATAGAAGATAAAATATAAAAACAAAGGAAATATAAAATGATAAAAACTTTGCTTGAGCTTTTCTGGGTTCTTTTTAGGATTGGAATGTGCACTTTTGGCGGCGGAATCGCTATGCTCCCAATTTTGGAAAGAGAGCTTGTTGATAAACGCGGCTGGACAACTAGCGAGGAGCTTATGGATTGGTACGCGATTGGACAGGCGACTCCTGGAATTATCGCGGTCAATGTGTCCACGTTTATCGGCTACAAGCGCGCGAAAACTATTGGAGCGTGTGTTGCGACTTTTGGCATGATCTGCCCTTCAATTATAATCATAACGATTATTGCCTTGTTCATCGGAAACTTTTCTGACATTATCTGGGTTCAAAAAGTAATGACTGGAATCAACGTCGCCGTCGCCGCTATTTTGACAAGCGCGGTCTACACATTTTCAAAGAAGACTATAAAAAATCTGTTCGGGCTTGTTCTTCTTTTAATTTCTTTCGTTCTGATTTTTATTTTCAAGGTGAGCACAATCTGGGTTATCCTGGGCTCTGCAGCGCTAGGCGTAATCCTTGCAGGTTTCCGCGGCGAGCTTAGAGAAAAGCGCAATTCCTAAATGGAGAATGTATGACAGATTTTATTGTAAATGAGATTCAAAGCCAGAGCGTTCCGGGGCTTTTCTGCCTGATCGGAGTTTTCTTTTATGTCGGGCTTATTACAATCGGCGGCGGGCAAGTCGCAATCACAATAATGCAGCAGTGCCTTGTTGACCAGTTCCAGCTTCTTACTGAGGAAAAATTCTTCAACATGGTCGCAATCTCAGAGTCAACTCCAGGCCCGGTTGGAATCAACATCGCGACTTATGTCGGAACCGAGCTTTATGGAGTTTTTGGCGGTCTTATAACAACTTTCGGCGAGGTTCTTCCTTCACTTATAACGATTGTTCTGATTGCGAAGTTCTTTGGAAAATTCACTGATAAAAAAGGCGTTCAGGCGGCGTTCTCGACATTGCGTCCTGCGGTTTCCGGCGTTATTGCTGTCGCGGCGGCGCGCATTTTGATTCTTGCGCTTGTCACAGTTCTGCCTGCGTTCCAGCCTCTTCAAATCTCGACTTGGAATTCCGGCCTTGTTGTCTCTCTTCCGAATCTTGTGTTTTATCTTCTTGCGCTTGCTGTTCTAATGAAGACAAAGCTGCATCCGGTTTTTGTCGTTCTTGCCGGCGCGCTGTTCGGAGTTCTTTTCTGCTGACAATTTTTAATTGATGAATCATATTTGATTTAGAAAGGCGCGGATTTTTAAGACATCATAAAACTTGCAAATTCGCGTTTTTCGTCTGATAATTTAACTATGCTTAACATTAAAAACTTGACTTACAAAGCCAAATCACAAATTTTCTCATGCGCTTTTATCGTTTTTGTTCTGCTGATTTCCGTCTGCCTTATCGTTTTTGGCTCAAGAAGTGTTTTTAATAAAAATGCTGATGAATATCTTTTGAATACAACCGAGCTGAAAACGCTGCGTCTTGAATCGGAGCTCGCGAACCAGCTTAGCATTGTTAAGCAGATGGCAAAAGCACCTGCGATTGTAAGGTTCATGGAAAATCCTGAGAATCCGGACTATAAGGATTTGGGGCTTAGCGATCTTGAGTCTTTCCGCTCTTCTTTTTCTGGCGAGAATATTTTCTGGGTTTCGGCCAAAGATCATAAATTTTATTCAGATATGAACTATATCTACACCTTAAATCCGGACGACAGCGCGCAGTATTGGTTCAACATGACGATGTACGAAACTGATATTTACAATTTCAACATAAATTATAATCCGGATCTTGGATCTTCTTTTCTCTGGATAAATGCCGTTGTCAGAAATGAAAACTATGAGCCTGTCGGCGTTGCAGGAACAGGAATTCCGCTCGACGGCGTTTTTGATGATGTTTTTCTTGGTTTAAGGCTTAATGAAAGGCTTTATCTTTACAATGAGAATGGAGAAGTTACAGGTTCCGCCGACACTTCTGAAATGGAAAAAAAGACTTCCCTGACTGATGTTATGCCTGAGCTTTCAGGCCAGGAGCTTGTAAAAGTTTTTCCGACTTCTTTTTCAACAAGAACCGGCGAGTATTATTTTTCTCCTGTAACATCCCTTAACTGGATGATGGTTATGTTCAAGCCTTATACAGTTGCTGACATTTTTACAAACAACCTTGCGCTGATGGCTTATCTTCTGATTTTGATTACAGGAATTTGTGTCGCGGTTTATTCTGTTTTTGTCCACAAAATCTTAAAATCAATGTCGTCGGTCATAAAATCGACAAAAGAAATCGCTTCTGAGCAAAATGAATTTGTCACGAATGTAAAGAAAACTGTTGACACAAACGTAACTTCGCTTGAGCAGTACGGCGAGCTTATTGATAACCAGACAGCGAGCATTGAAGAATCTGAAAGCCACATTGAGACTTTGCTTACTCAGCTGCGTGTTCTTGACAGCGTGCGGAAAAATTCTCTTGGAAATGCAAAGGCGCTTGAGAAAAGCTCGGCTTCAGGCCAGGAGCACATTGACGCTCTTAAAGAAAATATTACGAAAATTGTTGACTGTTCTAAGCAGCTTGTCGAGGCGAACAATCTTATTGCGAGCATAACTTCACAGACGGACTTGCTTGCCCTGAACGCCGCGATTGAGGCCGCTCATGCCGGAGAATTCGGCGCCGGATTCGCAGTTGTCGCGACTGCGATCAGGCAGCTGGCGGAAAAAAGCCGCGACCAGGAAGTTAATGTCGAGAAAGCGATTGACAGCATGAACGAAATGATTGAGTCGATGGTCAAGAGCGCGGAATCTGTCCATTCTTCGTTTGAGGAAATCGTAGAAAACAGCGAGAATGTCAATGCGAGCTTTGAGGAAATGTCTGAGTCAATTGAGCAGCAGAACACGCTTGGACGCACAATTGACTCGAATCTCCGCAGCCTGACCGAGCTTGTGAACAAATCTAGCTCTAGCTTTGACTTGATGATGACTTCAAACCAGACAATGGCGGAAGATATTTCAGAAGCCGCCTCAAATTCGCAGAACCTTCTGTCGCAGGCGGAAACTACGCTAAAATCAACAGGAATTGATTCTTCAAAGCAGAAGAAAATAAAAATCAAAAAAGATAAAAAATCAAAAAAATCACAGGAGATAAAAAATGAGCACACACATTAACGCGCCTGAAGGCGCAATCGCAAAAAATATTCTTCTTCCTGGAGATCCGCTCCGGGCAAAGTTTATTGCGGAAAATTTCCTTGAGAACGCGAAGCTTTACAACGAAGTCCGCGGAATGTTCGGATACACAGGAACTTACAAAGGCGTGCCAGTGAGCGTGCAGGGAACTGGAATGGGGCAGCCGTCTCTTTCAATCTACGTGACGGAGCTTTTTAAGGATTACGGCGTGCAGAACGCAATCCGGGTCGGAACTTGCGGCGCAATTCAGGAAGACCTGGAGCTTCGCGACACAATTCTGGTGAACGCGGCCTGCTCCGACTCAAGCCTTTTGAACCAGCGTTTCGGAGATTTGCATTTTGCTCCGGCAGCTGATTTTACTCTCTTGAAAACTGCCGACAGAATCGCTGAAAAAATGGGAATAAGATACACGGTCGGTTCTGTGACTTCCTCTGATTTTTTCTATGACATCAACTCAAACTGGAAAAAATGGAAGGAATACGGCGTAAAAGGAATTGAGATGGAAAGCGCAGAGCTATTTACTTTGGCGGCGCAATATCACCGGCGCGCGCTTGCTGTTATGACAGTCAGCGACCACATTTTGAAGGGCGGCGAAACAACAGCCGCAGAACGCCAGACAACTTTCACAAATATGATGAAAATTGCGCTTGAAACATTGTCTGAAGCCGGAAAATAATTCTAGGGAAATTTTTTTATGCTAAAAAATTCTCGCTACTCACAAAAAAACTCTGGAAATATTTCCGCATTTGTTTTCATTTTTCTTTCTATTTTTCTTTTTTCATGCGAGAAAAAGCCTTCCGAGCAGGAGCTTCTTGCCGTTAGAAATCAGAAAATCGCCGAGGCAAAAGACAATGCGATTTCAGATTTTGTTGATTCGCTTTCCGCCGACGAGAAATTTTCTGAGCTTTTTTTTGTAAATGTCGAGGGAAATAAAACTTTCCACAGCGTTGAAAATGTTCCTGACGTATTTGGCGGCGCAAAAAAGCCGCTTGTTCCGGGCGGAATTCTGCTTTTTTCCTACAATATCTCAAAAGATCCGCTTGAAACTTATGAGTTCATAAAGTCAATCCATGATTTTTATATTCAGAACAATCTTGTGCCGCCGTTTGTCGCTGTTGACCAGGAGGGCGGAGATGTGAACCGTCTTCGCGGCTTGACTCGTCCTCTTCCGAGCCAGAAAAAAATCGCCGGGACTCTTTCTTTGGACGAAGCCGCAAAAGTTTATTCAGCGCAGGCAAGGCAGATGAAAAATCTTGGAATCCATTTGAACTTGGCTCCTGTCGTCGAAGTTGAGAACGAGGCGAATTCTGAATTCTTAGGAACTCGGACTTTTGGAAATCTTGAAAAAGTTCTTTCGTATGGAAAAACTGAAATTTCTTCGTATGAAGAAAATCAAATTGCGACCTCGCTAAAGCATTTCCCTGGAAATTCCAGCACGGATCCTCATTCTGGCCTGCCTGAGATTTTTGTTTCAAAATCAGAATTAGAGAATTCTTATCTTCTTCCTTTTAAAAATCTTCTTCCGTTTTCTTCAGCCGTATTGATGAGCCATGCCCGGATTAACATTTCAGATGATGAGTCGTACACGGAGGAGAAAATTCCTTCGTGTCTTTCTGATTTTTGGGTTTCGCAGGTTGTCAAAAATCAGCTCAAGTTTTCAGGCCTTGTTATTTCAGATGATATTTTTATGGGCGCGCTTTCAGACAACGGCTTTCCTCCGGAGATTGCCGCTCAAAAAGCTGTTGAGGCTGGAATTGACTCGATTATGATTTCTGAAAAACGTTTTGGCGGCGCGGCTTCTCTTCTATATAAAAAGTCGCTTGAAGATGAAAATTTCGCGCGGAAAATTGATTCCGCTGTTAAAAATGTGATTAGATTCAAAATAAAATGCGGAATCTTGCTTCTTGAAGAAATCCCGTCTGAAAATCAAGATGATTCAAATTCCGTTCCGTCTTACAAAGTTCAGATAAATCAAAATTATCCGGAATTCAATCTTGATGATTTTGACAAGGAATTTTTATGAAACAAAAGGACCGTCAGAAAAAGCTTTCAGGCGCGGAAGGTTTTGAGCGATATTACTCGAATCTTTTCGGCCCGCGCTGGCAAAATATAAAATCAGCTTTTGCGAACGAAAGCGATTATGTTGAGTGGAAAGCGGGCGGAGAGATGTCTTATTTTCTTGACTCGGCTTCTGTCCGCGCGGCAGTTTCTCTTCCTCTTTCCGGAGCGAAAAAAATTCTTGACATGTGCGCGTCTCCCGGCGGAAAAACTTTGGTTCTTGCCTCGAACATGGACAGCGATGCGAATCTTCTTGCAAACGAGCGCTCGGTTGACAGAAAAAAACGTCTTGACCGGACAATCCAGACTTGCCTTCCGCCTGAAATTCAGGAGAGAGTCAAGACTTCATGCAAGGACGGCGCGAAGCTCTGTCTTGAAAGTGAGAATCAGAATAGTTTTGACAGAATTTTGCTTGACGCGCCTTGCTCTTCTGAACGTCATGTGTTAGCCGACCCGAAATATCTTGCCGAATGGTCGCCTTCAAGAATAAAAACGCTTTCCGTCGCTCAGTGGTCTCTTTTGTCTTCTGCGTGGCGCATGCTTTTTCCAGGAGGATTTTTGCTTTATTCCACCTGCGCGCTTTCTCCGGATGAAAACGACAGCGTTGTTTCAAAGCTCTTAAAAAAGTTTGATGATGTTGAAATCTGCGAGCCTAAAATCAGCCTGGAATATAAGAAATTTACGCGGCAAAATCTTCCGGAATATGAAAAAACGGAATTCGGCGCGCATATTCTCCCTGATGTTTCAGGCAACGCCGGACCGCTTTATTTCAGCCTTCTTTATAAAAATCACTAGACTGTTTTTTAACTTTATGCTAGTTTATTAAAACATATTTATTTGCGTGTTTAAAATTTTATAAGCACCTAGGAGGAGTGTTGGCAGACACAAAAGGATTGCGGATTAACGAAAGAATCCGCGTGCGCGAGATCAGACTCGTTGACGATGAGGGTGGAAGAAATGGTATTATTCCAACTATTGAAGCACTTAAATTGGCAAAGGAAAGAGATCTTGATCTCGTTGAAGTTTCGCCTAACGCGAATCCGCCTGTTTGTAAAATCTTAAATTACGGTAAATATAAGTTCGAGCAGGAAAAAAGACTCCGTGATTCCCGCAAGGCTCAAAAAGTCCTTAAGCTCAAGGAAATCCGAATGCAGCCGAAAATCGGCGCAGGCGACCTTGATACTAAGGCAAAACACGTTCAGGAATTCTTGGACGAGGGCGATAAAGTCAAGGTTACAATCCGTTTCCGCGGCCGTGAGCTTGCACATACCGAACTCGGCTATGATGTTTTGAACGAAGTATTGAAAAGGCTTAAAGAAGACTCGTATGTAGTCGAAAAGCCTGCCGCAATGGAAGGGCGTTTTATGTCGTTGACGTTGAACGCTAAGGCCAAATAATTTTAGAGGTAGAAAAAATGCCTAAGATGAAGACAAAGAGAGCTGCCGCAAAGAGATTTTCTCTTACAGCAACTGGAAAAGTTAAGTACAAGAAAATGAATCTTCGTCATATTTTGACAAAGAAATCACCAAAACGTAAAATGCATCTTCGTGGTGCTGGAATCCTTTCTGAAGATTCAGCAGCAAGAATTCGCAAGCAGCAGCTTCCGTACGGCTAATTGCTGTCCGTTAACTAATTATTTTTTATAGGAGATAAAAAATGAGAGCGATAGATGGAACAAAACGCAAGAACCGCCGTGCGAAGATTTTAAAGCTTGCAAAAGGTTTTACAGGACGCCGCGGAACAAACTATAAAGCAGCAAAAGACGCTGTAACAAAGGCACTTGACCACGCATACACAAG
>CAZIFO010000017.1:0-62354 GCA_964538245.1 uncultured Treponema sp. | reverse complement strand
CTCCGGAGGCGAAGGTGGCAGGTTCGAATCCTGTATCTCTCATTCTTTTTTGAATGAAACTTTCCGAAATCCGCCAAAAATCTGTTCAAATCATAAAATCCTCTTTTTTGTCTTCTGGAAACGAGTCGTTGAAATTTCAGGCGGAGACGGCCGCGCTTGATGTCGATTTAATTCTTTCACATTTCCTAAAAAAAGACCGTACGTGGATTTTGTTTAACCGCGATTTTAAGATTGATAAAGAGACTGCGGAAAAAATCGAAGACGCCGTAAAAAAAAGAAAAACCGGGCTTCCGATTGCATATATCACAAATCAAAAAGAATTTTACGGACGTAATTTTTATGTGAATCCTTCTGTCCTGATTCCAAAGCCGGACACGGAGCTTTTGGTTGATTTGTCAATTGACGCGCTTTTGGATAAATATGAGCTAGCCCGTGGAAAAGTCTCGCTTTCGATTCCTCTTGTGTGCGATATGTGCGCTGGCTCCGGCTGTGTCGGAATCAGCATTTTGAGCGAGATAAAAAATCGTCTTTTTTCTGATTCAAATCTTCCGGACGGAAATTTCAGCGCGGAGAATCTTCCGAAAATTACATTTGCGGATTTAAGCTCGGCTGCGCTTGAAGTCGCGGAGCTTAACGCAAAAAATCTTCTTGGCGGCCTGGTTTCAAGAACACGCTTTGTCCAGTCGAATCTTTTTGAGCAGATTCCTTATGTTTTTGACTTGATTTCGACAAATCCGCCTTATGTTCCCCATTCTGAGTCGGTGGAGCTTTTGACGGACGGACGCGGAGAGCCTTTGCTCGCGCTTGACGGCGATGTTGACGAAAACGGAAATCCTTCTGGGAGCGACGACGGTCTTGCTCTTATAAAAAGGCTTGTTCCGCAGTGCTATTCGCATCTTTCGCGCAACGGAGTTCTGATTATGGAAACCGGCGAGTATAACGCGGCGGAAACTTCGGAGATTTTCAAGTCCTGCGGATTTAGAAATGTCCGGATTGAGCTTGATTTGTCGCAGAAACCTCGCGATGTTGTCGGAATCAAATAAAATTCGCCTGCATTTTTGCCGAAATTCAAAGAAGATAAAGTTTTCTGGAGATTTTATGAAATTCATTCGACGGACATTTGTTCTGATTTTTGCGGCGGCTGTTTTGCCAGTTTTTGCCCAGTACAATAAATTCAATGTGCCTGATTCAAGTGAAATCCGCGCTGAAATTGCTGAAAGCTGGTTTTCGCCGGATTTAAGCGCGCTCCGGGAAAAAAGAACCGAGCTGCGTACAAATTCTGTCGGCCAGAATTTCCAGATAAAAATGGAAGAAAATGATATTTATTTTTCTGTGATTGTCGCGCCGGAAACTTTTCTTTCTGTTGATTTTTACACGGAAAGCGGCGTAAAAACAAATACGGTAAGCGAATATCTAAAAGACGCGCAAGGTTCGTGGGCTTTAATCCGTGACAGCCGCACAGGAAAGCCCGTCAGCGTGAGATTTTATTTTGCCGCGGACAGCGGAATCTACGTTCAGTTTTCGCCTTCAAATGACGGAAAAAAATCCCTCGCGGATTTTGTTATTGACGGAAAATTCGCTTCGCGCGGAGTTCCGGTCGGCGTTAATTTTGATTATTTTTACACGGCTTCTTTTTCTGATGTTCTTGCTTTAACTCAGAAGTCGCTTCCGTGGAAATATGCGGAAATTTATCCTGAGCAGTCTTCTGACAGCCTGAAGATGATTGGCGCAATCAGAAAAAATCTTCCTCGGGTAAAGCCTGAGTGGGACGCTTGCTATGACGAGAATGGAAATCCTATCAAAATTTCTGACGGAAAGCCGAGAAATGTTTCTGAGGAAGATAAGAACGCAAAGAAACTTACTTTGTCAGACGCAGGATTTGTAAAATGGATTGTTGACGGTTTGATTGAAGCCCAGGCCGGAAGCTCGACTTATCTTAATCCGCTTTTGCGTCCGACGACTTCGCAGAATCCGGTCGGATATGCAGGAATAAAAGGGCAGAAGGAGAATTTATCCTTTGCGTTGGACTGGACTCGGAATCTGGCGGCGGCAAGGCTTTCTATCCAGACAAGAAAAAATTATCTTTATGAAGAGTCAGGCGTTGATGTTGACATTGAGCCTTTCAGCTCTGAAATCGGCGCAAACGGAATAAGCTCTGTCGCAGGCTATATAAAAAATACTGGTTATGAAATCAAGAATTTAAGACCTATTTTGTATGTTCTCGCCGCGTCCGAGCCGACTTATTTTTATCTTGCGGCTGTAAGAAGAAGAGTTGCGCCGGCAAACGGAAAGCCGGAATATTATGTTTTTGACAAATCCGCCGCAGTTTTTCCGTATTTTGATGATGAAAAACGTTTCGGCTGCGTTGTTTTTGAGAACGGAGAAGAAATGACGCTCGCGCAGTTTGTGAAAAAATATTCTGACTGCTACGTAAATTTAACCCGCGTTTTAGCTTCAGACCGTTTTGCGCTTAATTAGTTTTAGGAAATATTTTTCCCTTTATAATTTTATAGATTTGCATTATAATATTCCGTCATGTTTGAAAACATTAAGGCTGTTGCTTTTGACATTGACGGCACTCTTTATTCCTCATTTTCTCTTAATATCAGGCTGGTTCCTTATGTAATCAGACATTTGAGATTTTATCTCCATTATTACAAAGTCAGAAAAATCCTGCACAGAACGGCTCCGCTTTCAGATTTTTATGAATATCAGGCGCGTCTTCTTGCGGAGGAGCTTTCCTGTTCAAAAGATGTCGCGAAGAAAAAGATTAAGGATATTGTTTACGACGGACTTAAAGGTTATTTTAAGAAAATAAAACCGTTCAAGAATACAGAAAACACTTTTAAAGCTTTAAAGGAAAAAGGATATAAAATTGCGCTTCTTTCAGATTTTCCGCCGGAACAAAAAGGCGATGTCTGGGGCTTGGCTTCTTACTGCGATCTTGTTGTCGGAAGCGAAGAAATCGGCGCGCTAAAGCCTTCAAAATATCCGTTCGGAATTTTATCAATGAAACTTGAAATTCCACCGGAGCAAATTCTTTACGTCGGAAACAGCATAAAATATGACTTGCTCGGCGCAAAAAACGCGGGGATGAAAACTGCAATTATCGCCGGCAGAATAAAAAGAATTTTCAACAAAAAACTGAAAATGGCGGACATTGTTTTTTCAAATTATCGCCAATTTATGAATATTCTGTTAAAATAAGCTAAAACAGAAAATCAAGCTAAAAAACGTTTTTTCAGGGTGGGTTAAAAAATGTTAGCAATCTCAATATTACTCTCCGTGCTGGTTTCGTCGGCAATTGCCGTTGTATTCCATAAAATGGGCCATAATGAAGACCCAATGTCAAAAGTAAAGCGCTACGCAGACAAGAGAATTTCTGAATTCAAAAATTTTTTCGATAATCAGGTTCAGGGCTTAAATTCTCTTTCTGCAGATATGGAAACCCGCCAGGCTCAGGCTGTCGCCGCTGTAAAACGTCTTGAAAAGCAGATTGATGAATTTTCCGGGGCGAGCAAAGAATTCGACAAGCAGTTTGAAGCTGTTGAAGATATTAATCAGAAAATAAACGCTTACGGAGATGTTCTTAAAGAACTGATGGAAATGACTCAGAAAGTTGAGGAAAATCTTCTTCAGGTAAAAAAAGAATCCGGCGTTATTGATAAAATCAATTCACGGCTTGACACTACGGAAAAACAGGCTGGAAAGCTTGAGTCGCGCCTGCCGCAGATTTCTGCGGAATTTGCGAAGCGGAACAACGAGAGCCTTAAGCTGATTGGAACTGAGCTTTTGAACCAATATCAGGAAAAGGCCGGACAGATAAAATCAACTTCTGAGAAAGCTGCCGAAACTGCGCAGGAAACTTTGGACAATCTTAATAAAAGCATTGAGGATGCGTATAAAAACGCTGCGGAAAAAGCTAGAAATCTTGAGAATGAGTCGTTTGCAAATCTTCAGGAGGATTCAGAAAAACGCAAGAACGCAATTTTAAGCGCGTTGGAAGAACAGACAAGGCAGCTTTCAGAACAGTTAAATTCCCGCACCGGAGAAGTCGCAGATTCCGGCTACGCGAAAATTTCTGATTTGCAGAGAAATTTTGCTTCTCAGTTTGAAAATATCCAGCAAAATACGCAGAGCCAGATTTCTGAAATCCAAAGCAATCTTTTATCTCAAATTTCGCAGACTCAGCAAGACGCGGAAACAAGGCTTTCCGGCGTTAGCAGCGGCATTGAAACAAAGCTTTCGGATATGCAGAGAAATTCAGAGGCTCAAATTTCTGAAATCAAGGAAAATGTAGAGAGCAAGCTTTCCGATGTTCAGAGCAGCGCGGAGAATTTGCAGAACGATGTTGAGAGCAAAATGTCCCAGCTTCAGAATGAAATTGAAACTCAGCTTGAGGATTCAAGAAACAATGTCGAAAGCCAGATGAACGAAATCAAGGAAAATATCGACTATCAGATTTCGTCTGTCCAGGAAAAAGTTGATGACTTGCAGAACAATGTGGACGGCCAGCTTTCTGACACGCTGAGCAATGTTGAGGCTCAGATGTCGCAGGTTGAGACGAGCGTAAAGGAGCGGACCGACGCTCTTCATCAGGAATTTGGAGCGGAAGGAATAAATCTTAGGAAAACTCTCAGCGACGCTTTGACAGGCGCAAAGGCAACTGCCAAGGAGCTTGCCGCCGAAGTCAGCGGAAACGGAAAAACATTGCAGACTTTGCGTGAAAATCTTGAGGCGCAGATTCAAACTCTTCAGGAAAAATACGGAAATCTTTACGAAAACGCAATTAAAAGCGCCGATGGAAAAGAAACTGCGGCCTACGAAAAATATCAGAAAATTTCAGAAGAGCATCTTTCTTCATATAAATCCGCCGTTGAGAACAAAATCAACTCTGTTCAGTCTGAGGTCAACTCTCAGGTTTCAGAATTTGTTGATAAAATGAACACGCAGGTTTCTGATTTTGTTGACAAAGTGAACAATATGACTTCGGCTTCTGAAAACCGGCTTCAGACTTTGAGCTCAGATGTTGAAAATAAATTCTCCGAGCTTCAGAACGGCGTTGTCCAGAAATTTGACGGACTTTCCAGCGGCGTTGATCAGAAAGTTGTCGATTTGCAGAAAGATTTGACGACGAAAATCACGAGCTTGCAAAAAGAAGTTGACCAGAACGTTGAAAGCATTACAAATCTTGTCAACGGTTCAGTTGAGCAGCTTCAGCGCGATGTCAACGGAAAAGTCTCTGAGCTTCAGGGCGAAGTCAGCCAGAAAGTTGACGCAATCCAGCAGGCTGTCTCTGATAAAATTGCCGAGATGGACAATGCTCTCGAGGAGAAAACTGCCGGAATCCAGGATATTGTTGACGGAAAAATCAGCAGCCTGAATATTGATGTTGACTCGAAAGTCCAGGGAATTGTCGGCCAGGTTGATGAAAAAGTGAACGGCCTCAAGGATTTTGTCGACTCAAAAGTTGACGGACTTGATGAAAACGTTAACGACAAAGTTAATTATCTTGAAAGCTCTGTTGACTCTAAAGTCAGCGAGCTTGAGCAGAATGTCGGCGGCCGCGTCTCCGACTTGAACGACATGGTTGAGTCGAAAGTCGGCGAGCTTGAGCAAAAAGTGAACGACAGCATTTCAAATCTTGACGGAAATGTAGAGACAAAGGTAAGCGGACTCGAGCAGAGCGTTACGGACCGCGTTGCAAATCTTAACAGCACGGTTGAAGAGAAAGTCGGCGGACTTGAGAATTCGGTTAACGAGCGCGTGACTAAGCTTGAGAACGATGTGAACGGAAGAGTCGGAAATCTTGAGAATTCAGTTGACTCGAAGGTTTCTGCGCTTGAACAGAAAGTCAACGGCAGCGTTGAGAATTTGAATAATATTGTTGACTCGAAAGTCGGTGAGCTTGAGCAGAATGTTGGCGGCCGTGTCTCCAACTTGAACGACATGGTTGAGTCGAAAGTCGGCGAGCTTGAGCAAAAAGTGAACGACAGCATTTCAAATCTTGACGGAAATGTAGAGACAAAGGTAAGCGGACTTGAGCAGAGCGTTACGGACCGCGTTGCAAATCTTAACAGCACAGTTGAGTCGAAAGTCGGCGGACTTGAGAATTCTGTGAACGAGCGCGTGACTAAGCTTGAGAACGATGTAAACGGGAGAGTCGGAAATCTTGAAAATTCAGTTGACTCGAAGGTTTCTTCGCTTGAACAGAAAGTCAGCGGCAGCGTTAAAAATCTTAGCGATGTAGTAGACACAAAGGTTAGCGGACTTGAAGACAATGTGAACAATCTTGTTGCGGCGTTGAGCGGCAGCGTAGAGACAAAAGTTGGCGATCTTGAAAATTCCGTGAATTCCCGCGTAACAAAGCTTGAGAACGATGTTGACGGCAGAGTTGGAAATCTTGAGAATTCTGTCGGCGAGCGCGTTGAAAATCTAGAGAACACAATCAACGGAACTGTGCAGGATATTGAGTCAAAAGTAAATGAAAAAATTTCCGCGCTTGAGAGCAATGTAAAGGAATCTGTTGACGGTCTTGAGCAGAGAGTTGGCGCCAAAGTTGCAGATCTTGATTCTGGAGTTGATGTAAAAGTTACAGCTTTGAACGATACAGTTGACGGAAAAGTCAATAGCCTTACCCAGGACGTTGTCGGCAGAGTTTCTTCTTTGAATCAAAGCGTTGAGTCAAAAGTCGCCGAGCTTGAGCAGAAAGTTGATGAAAAAGTAGCTGATTTGCAGAAAAATGTCGGTGAAAAAGTAGAAAATCTTGAAAATGAAGTCCAGTCAAATGTAAACGATTTGAAAACTGTAATTCAGGAAAAAGTCGGCGGACTTCAGACAATTGTTGATACAAAAGTCACAAAAATTGTTGACGGAGTTCAGAGCAAAGTCAAAACTTTGGAAGATGCGGTTGACTCAAATGTCTCGTTCCTTCACACGGGCGTAAATGACAAAGTTGTAAAGCTCAAGGAAGATGTTGATCAGCTTTTGAAGGAAATGGAGTCAAATGTAGACACAAAAGTCGCAGCGCTGCAGGAAGCTGTTAGTGACAAAGTTTCTTCATTGCAGTCCGAGGTTGTTGAGAAAGTAAACACGCTCGACAAATCTGTTTCTGAAAAATGCGACAATCTTCAGAAAAATGTCGCGTCAACTGTTCTGAATTTGAACCAGGAAGTGACAGGAAAAGTTGAGACAATCGAAACTGATGTAAAGACTCGTGTCCAGAATCTTGCCGGCGATGTCGAGACAAGAATCTCAAATCTTGAAAATTCCGTCGATACGCGCGTAAATGATGCAAACCAGAAAGTTGATTCAGCTTTGAACGAGGTAAAGGAAAATCTTGAGCGCTCAACGGAAGGCGCCAGCGAAGCCGCTGAAAAAATCACAAGAACTGTGACACAGGCGAATCTTGAGATGGAGAATTTCAAGAGGCAGTCGGATGAGCAGATTTCCCAGGTCAACGCAATGCTCAAGGAAATGCTCCAGAACATTGCGGCGAATTACGATGAAAAGCAGTCGAATCTTCTTGGCGTTGTGGACAAACAGCTTGAAAACTACAAGAAGAACATTGAGTACCGTTTCCAGAAACTTGAGCAGACAGGAGCAGATATTGACGCGCTTGAAGGCTCTTTAAAAGGCGCTCTTGAAAAAACGCAGGAAGAAGTTCTTGCAGAATTCTCAAAATTTACCCAGGAGCAAATTGCGCGTCATTCTCAGTTCCAGGAAGCAATTAAAAAGGATTCCGATGCCGCCGAAGCGAAAATTTCAGATTTGGAAAACACTTTGAACACAATTAAGGAAACCGCGAGCACAAATGTTAGCGCGACGCTCAAAGATTTCGAGGAAAACTTCGGCCAGGACTTAAAGCGTCGCGGAAATGCGATTGACGACAACTTGAATCAATGGAAACAGGATATTGAGTCAAAGCTTGCGGTTCTTTCTTCAGAAAGCGAGGAAGGAAGACGGAATCTTGAAGCAAAATATTCTGATGACTTGAAGAACCGGCTTTCTGCGATTCAGGACAAAAATTTTGAAGCTTCTGACAGATTTGAGGCTTCAATCCAAAAAACTCAGATGGAGCTTCAGGATCAGATTGACGGACTTCAGCAGAAAATGCATGAATTCAGCGAGAAAAACAGAACAGATCTTGCTGCCGCGACAACAAATTCCGACGCTTATATAAAAGGAACTCTGAAAACTTACGGCGAACGCCTTAACGAGCTTTTGAACAAAACTTTGAAAGACACAGAAGCGAATATCAACAAGATGACTGAGGATGTGCAGGCAAAAAGCGAGGCGAATTCTGCAAACATCGACGCAATGGTGAGCGATTTCAACGCCTGGAGAACTCAGCTCAAGCAGCAGTTTGAAGAATCAAAGGCGCTTTATGGAAGCCAGCTCGGCAATATTGAAGAATCTTCTAAGCAGAAGCTTGAAGAGCTTCAGGCCGAATTTGTCCAGAATTTTGAAGAATTTAAGAGAAATGCAACCGGACAGCAGAATCAGCTAAAGCAGCAGTTTGATGATGCTATGGCTCTTTATGAAAATCAGTTCGGCGGCATTGAGCAGACTTCCAAGCAAAAATTTGAAGATTTGCAGTCTCAGATTAGCCAGAATTTTGACAATTTCAAGAAAACTTCCGCCGAGCAATTGGCGCAGCTTGACCAGAAGTTTGAGGATGCAAAGAATCTTTACTCTGAAAATTTCGAAAGCATCGAAAATTCTTCAAGCCAGAAATTCGAGGAGCTTCAGGCGGAATTCAGCAGAAATTTTGATGAATTTAAAAAATCTGCAGTTGACCAGCAAAATCAGCTTAACCAGCAGTTTAATGAGGCAAAGGCGCTTTATTCAAATAATTTTGGAGATCTTGAAGCGTCTTCCAAGCAGAAATTTGATGAGCTTCAGTCACAATTCTCGCAGAATTTTGAGAATCTTACAAACAGCACTTCTGAACAGCAGGCGCAGCTTGGCTCTTCGTTGGACGAATTAAGGCAGAATATTTCCGAGAGCATAAAATCTTATTCGGCGGAGTCGTCCCGGCTTGCGGATGAGCAGAAAACGCTTTATGAAAATCTTTTAAATCAGGCCAAAGCGGAAATGGCTGATCAAAATGATAATATGGATAAGTCTGTGAATGAAATTCAGTCGAGAGTTCAGTCGATGAGCGAGCAGATTTCGGCGGTTCAAAAAGATTTAAATGAAAATGCTGACAGGGCTGTCCGTGACATAAAATCTCAGTTCCAGACGATGAAAGATCAGATTGCCGCTGTTCAGGCCGACAACGTTATGAAAATGCAGAATGATGCAACTGACTTGCAGACTCGTTTCAGCGAAATTGACCGCCAGGTAAAGGCGTTCGCAACACAAATGCAGGCTTATCAAAAAGCCGACGAGCTAAAAGCCCAGCTTGATTCTCAGATTTCTGATTTGAAAAATGAGCTTGGCAAAATTGACACATACAAGGCGGTTGTTGATGAGCTTGAGAACCATTTTTCAAGCATACAGAAAATCAACGAGAATGTTGACTCAAAGATTGTGAGGTTCAATCAGGAAAAAAATCATATTGACTCGATTGAAACAAAATTCAATAAGCTTGTATCGTTGAGCGACTCAATGGACAAAAAAATCAATGAGCTTCAGACAACGAGCGATGATTTGCAGTCAATGCAGCTCGCTGTACGCGGATTCCAGGAAACTCTCGGTGAAATTTCCGGAAGATATGACCGCCTTGAGAAAAAGCAGAATGTGATTGACCAGGTAAACCATCAGGTTGACAAGACTTTCGACGACTTGAAAGAACTTGAATCAAAACTTGACAATGTTACCCGGCAGGCGCAGCTTTTCCCTGATACTGTCGCGGCAATTCAGGAAAAAGTTGATTTTATCACGAACAACACTGGAAAAATCAATGACGCGGTTGATAAAGTCACAAATCTTACAAGTCTCGTAAGCGACGCAGAAAAACGCATTGAGCAAGTCCAGAAAAGCAGGGAAGGAATAGCTACGACTGAAACTCGGCTTCAAAATTTGCAGCGCGAAATTGATGAGAAATTCGAGGTTCTTGCAAATTTAACAAAGCAGGAAATGGAAGAAAATCCTGCTTCATCTGAAAGTTCGGGACGGCTTACTCCGACTGACCGTGAAACTATAAAATCTTTGACAAGAATGGGCTGGAAACCGGAAGAAATAGCGCGCCGTTTGAATCGTTCCATCAGCGAGATTGAGCTCGCGATTGAAATGATTGGACCTGATGAATAAAGCTTATTTTTCGAGCAGGCAGACGGCCCAAGTTTCAACGCATTTGCCTGTTCCGACTTCGCCTGATTTTTCGCCGGTTTTTGCTTTTACGAAAATTTGCTCAGGTTCCACTCCAAGAACCAGAGCAATTGATTCGCGGACTTGATTCCGGTATGGAAGAAATTTTGGTTTTTCAAGCGCAATTACGCAGTCAAGATTTCCGAGCTTCCAGCCGGCATTTTTTACGTCTAACCAGCATTTTGAAAGCAGCATTTTTGAATCCGCGCCTTTCCATTTTTCATCAGAAGGCGGAAAGTACGAGCCGATGTCGCCGAGAGCCGCCGCTCCTAAAAGAGCATCTGTGATTGCGTGCAAAAGAACGTCTCCGTCGGAATGTCCGTCTTCGCCTTTTTCAAATGGAATTTCGATTCCTCCGAGAACGAGTTTTCTTCCCTCTTTTAGAAGATGCTTGTCGTAGCCAAGTCCAACCCTTGTCATAATTATTTTAGAAGTTCCAAGTCGCTTTGATATGTGATTTTTTTGTTTTCAGGATCGCCCATGACAACTTTTACGCGGCTTTCGTCTTTTTGCTTTGAGATAAATTCATCCCAAAGCTCTGTGTCGTCGGTATATTCTTTTGAAACTGAGTCGGCGGTTTTGTGCGCCTCAAAAATCTGCCGGAATTTAAAAGCCTGCGGAGTCTGGATTGAAATTAAATGCGAGCGGTCAAGATGACGCTTGATAAATCCGTTGTCGTCAATTTCTTTCTGCGTGTCGATTGGGCGGAGTCCGGGAGCCGCCGCGCCGAATTCCTGCGCCGCGCGGTTAACAAGCGAAATTGTCTCATCCTTTACAAAAGGACGCGCTCCGTCGTGGATAAAAACTATAGGATTCTCTTCATTCTTTAAATTTGATGAAATTTCCTGCAACGCCTCAAAAACAGATTTTTGCCGGGTTTCTCCGCCCGGAACAAAAAGAAATTTGCAGCCGCTGTTCTTTACGTTTTTATCAGCAAAAATCGCGCTCTTGCATTTTTCTTCGTTTGATTTTAAGTCATCAGAATTCGCGCTGAACGGAAAAGTCACGGCAATAATTTTTGGATTTAAGACGGAAATAAACGCATTTGCCGCCTCGGAAAGCACAGTTCCATTTTTTAGCGGCAAATATTCTTTTTTGATTTTGTCGCCGTTTTTGTCAAAGCCGATTCTTGTTGAGGAGCCGGCCGCGACTAAAATCAGAACCGGCCTTGCGCCCTGATTACTCGTCGTCATCTCCGTCATCAGAATCGTCTCCTTCATCTGCGTCATCGGAATCTTCTGATTCGTCGTCATCGTCTTCATCAGAATCTTTCTTAGAATCTGTCTCGTCCTCTGCGAACTCATCATCGTCGTCGTCATCGTCAACAATGACGGCCTTTTTCGGAAGAATCGCGCCGAGCGGCTCAAGTTTTGCATGGAGCATTGATTCAACTTCGCTCAAAGGTTTTCCTGTCGCGAATGCGATTTCATCTTCTAGAAGCTTTTTTGCGCTGTCGTAAAGTTTCCGCTCAAGAATCGGAAGCTCCTTGACCTTTGAACGATGGTAAAGACAGCGGACAATGCTCGCAATATCATAAACCGAGCCTTTTTTCAGCAAGTCAAGATTCATCTGGTAGCGGAGTTTCCAGTCTGAAGTTACCGGCTCAATTTCGTCGCTTAGAGAATCAAGCGCTTTTAGCGCGTCCTCGGCAGAAACAATTGGACGGATTCCGAGCATTTTCGCATTCTTTACAGGAACCATAACAATCATTTCTGAGACGTCAAGATAAATTTTATAATAAGGAACTTTTTCGCCTTTTACATCTTTTTCGAAAATTTCAGTGATTTGTCCAACGCCCTGGCTTGGATAAACAATACGCTGATTTACATCGAACTCTGGTTTTTCTGTGCTCATATCTTATTATTATATCATAAAATCTGACTTATTGCAAAACTCTTGTTTAGTCTGCCAAAATTGTAATAAAAATGCAAAATTTTCAACAGTTTTCATCTAAACGCTTGCAATTTCATTCGATTTATAATAGAATCAAGGAACTTTTCGAGAAGGAAGCAGAGGGCTTCCTATTTTTTTCTGCGTGTTTACGCTTTTGATTCGCACTTATCAAATTTCAGATTTAAAATCCTGTAAGATAACATTTTTGCGATTCCCAGAGGCCAGACACGCCATAGGGGAACATCATGGAAAAAACAGAAATTGACGAAACAACCGTCAACGGCGGGGCAAGTGTCGCTAGTGAAAATTCAAGCGCGCTTGAGCAGTTTGCAGACAGCCTTGAGCGCGACTACACAGACCGCGAGGCTGATTCAACAGAGAAATCAGAAAAAACTGAAGAAACAAAATCTGATGAAACTGCGGCAAAGACAGCGGACGATTCTGCGTCAGACGAAGTGAAATCAGAGAATGAAGAATCTGATTTGAATTCAGACGAAGAATCTGATGAAATTTCGAATGAGGATTCTGATGACGACGATGGAATTTCTTTTGCAGATCTTGGACTCGACGAGACAATTCTTGCTGCAATCGCCAAGAAAGGATTTAAACATCCTTCTCCAATTCAGGCTCTTGCAATTCCTCGCCTTTTGAACGGCGACACAAACATTATTGCCAAGGCTAGGACAGGAACTGGAAAAACGGCCGCGTTCGGACTTCCTATCGTGCAGAAAATCCACGAGGAAAGCGACCATGTGCGCGCTCTTATTCTTGAGCCGACCCGCGAGCTTGCTATCCAGACAGAAACTGAGATGAAGTCGTTCACGACTGGAAAATATCCGCGGACTACAGTTTTGTACGGCGGAGCTTCTTACCGCGACCAGATCCGCGACTTAAAGCGCGGCTGCGAGATTGTAGTTGGAACTCCTGGACGCATTCAGGATCATCTTGAGCGCGGAACTTTAAAGCTCGACAAAATCGACTATTTTATTCTTGATGAAGGCGATGAAATGCTCGACATGGGATTCATCGACGACATTGAGCATATTTTTGAGCAGGCAAATCCAGACGCTAGAATCCTTCTTTTCAGCGCGACAATGCCAAAGCCAATCTTGAAGATTGCTGAGCAGTTCATGGGCGAATACGAAATCTGCGAAGAGGAAGGATTCGTCGAGGAGCCGCTTTTAATTGACCAGCAGTATTGGTTTGTGCGCGAGTCTGACAAGATTGAGGCGCTTGTTCGCTTGATTGACATGAGCCCGAACTTTTATGGCCTCGTTTTCACTCAGACTAAGAACGACGCAGACAACGTAACGCGTATGCTCGATGAAAAAGGCTATGACACAGCGGCCTTGCACGGAGATGTTCCGCAGGGACAGCGCGAGAAGATTCTTGCCCGCTTTAGAAGCCGGAAAACACGCGTTCTTGTTGCGACAGATGTTGCGGCCCGCGGAATTGATATTAACGGACTTAGCCATGTTGTGAACTATTCACTTCCTTATGACGCGGCGACTTACATTCATAGAATCGGAAGAACTGGACGCGCCGGAACTTCCGGAACAGCAGTTACATTTGTCCGTCCGGAAGAGCGCAGAAAGCTTGATTTCTTGAAATCAAAGGTTATGAAAGCCGCAAAAGGCGAGATGCACGAAGCTGAGATTCCTTCAGTTGAGAAAGTTCTTGAAGTTAAGCGCGAAAGAATGCTCGACACTCTCAAAGTCCAGCTCGGCCTTGAAAGAGATCCTGCCGATGTAAAAGACGGAGTTGTCTACATTGGCGGCGGAAAGCCGGTCGTCACTTCGCCTGATGAGGAAAAAGAGGAGTTTGTGCCTCAGCTTCACAAAGTTGATGAGATTTACACAAAAATGGCGGCAAACCTTTGCGAAGGACAGAATGCAGAGGATGTTCTTGCCGGTGTTCTGAGCGTCGTTTATGGAAAATCTCTTGACGAAAGCCATTATGGAAAGATTTCTTCAGTCCGTGGAAGAGATTCTGACCGCGGCAGACGCGGTGAGCGCGGAATGGGCGGAAGACGTGAGCGCGGACGCGACAGAGATTTCGGCGGCTTTGATGATCCAAGCCAGAAGCGTCTTTTTGTCCAGCTTGGACGGCGTGACGGATACAATGCAAGAGGAATTGCAGATTATTTCAGCGATTTGCTTAATATTCCAGGAAGCAAGGTTGACCGCATTGATGTCGCCGAGAATTTCTCTCTCGTAAGCTTGCCTGTTGAGAATGCGGACAAAGTTCTTGAGCTTTCTCAAAGCGGAAAAATCCCTCATGTCCATGTTGACACAAAGAGCGGCGGCGACAGAGGCTCTAGGCGCGGTGGCTTTGGACGCGACAGAGGATTCGGCGGCAGACGCGACCGCGACGACGATTTCGGATTTGGCGGCAGACGTGAGCGTGACCGCGGATTCGGCGGAAGACGTGGCGGATTTGGGCGCGACCGTGATGACAGACGTGACGGCGGAAGAGATTTTGGACGCCGTGCCCATGCCCAGACTCAAAGAACAGGAGCTTCTTCTTTTAAAAGAGCAGCTCCACGTGACGAGTATTAATGCTTAGGAAAATCCTAAAATGGCTGCCGGCCGCTTTTATTGCGGCCTGCAGCTTTTATTTTTCATCAAAGCCTCATTTGGATTATATGCCGACCTTTTGGAGCGCCGACAAATTTGTGCATTTTTTATGTTATGCAGGCTTTTCATTTTGGACAGCTTTTGCCTGCAATATAAAATGTAAAAAACAAATCTGGATTCCATCTTTGATAATTTCTTTATGGGGCATTTCTGATGAAATTCATCAAAGCTTTGTGCCAAATCGTTGCGTCTCCGTATTTGACTGGATTTCAGATAGTCTTGGCGCAGTTTTTGGTGCAATAATTTATTTAATAGTTGGCGTAAAAATTTTTAATTTAATTTTAAACCACTCAAAAATAAACTAAGGTTGCAAAGGCTTTAGTCTTTTACAAAGTCTTTTCTGTATGGATTGAAGATGTCTAGAAGAACGCCGTCCTCAAGGCAGACGCAGCCGTGCACAACATCGTTTGTCTTTAGCATTGTGTCGCCTTTCTGGACGGTTTTCTTTACGCCGTCAATCTCAAACTCGAATTTTCCGCTCACAACATATGTAATCTGCGTATGCGGATGATGATGAAGCGCGCCGACCGCGCCTTTCTTAAATGTGTTCTCGACGCACATAAGGTCGTCGCTGTAGGCTAGAACCCTTCGTGTTACGCCGTTGTTTTCCTGCGGAACCACATCTTTGTAGAAAACCCATCTGTCGTTTTTCATAGAACCTCCGTCTAGACTTTGGAAGAAAAAAGGATTGAAAGGAAAAAAGAAACCTTTTGAATAAAGGTGTCGTTTTTCCTTTTGATTTTGCGTTGTTCTTGCGGCTATCAAATGATTCTTACCGGAACTCCCATTTTGGAAAGGTCGTCCTTTATGCCGCCCACTGTGTAGCCCATTGAGTGAACCATGCTTGCAATCAGCGCGGCGTCGGCCTTGCCTTCTGTCAGAACGTCTGCAAGATGCTCCGGTTTTCCGCCGCCGCCAGAAGCGATTACAGGAACCGGCACATTTTCTGCAATCATTCTCGTAAGATTCAGCTCGTAGCCGTCTTTCATTCCGTCGGCGTCGATTGAGTTAAGGACGATTTCTCCGGCTCCAAGCTCCACGGCTCTTTTTGCCCACTCAAGCGCGTCAAAGTCTGTCTTTGTTCGTCCTCCGTTGATGTAGACCCTGTAGCCGCTGAGCGTTGTCGGGTCGCGCGCCGCGTCCATTCCAAGCACAATGCACTGGTTTCCGAAAATGCGCGCTCCTTCCTGTATAAGCGTAGGATTTTTTACAGCCTGCGAGTTAAGGCTTACTTTCTCCGCGCCTGCAAGAATTGTAGAGCGTATGTCTTCAATAGAGCCGATTCCGCCGCCGACACAAAACGGAATAAAAACCTGCTCTGCCACGCGGCTTATAAGATTTAGAATCGGACCGCGTCCTGAGGCCGAAGCCATGATGTCATAGAAAACAAGCTCGTCAACGCCCTGCTTGTAATATTTTGCGGCCATCTCGACTGGATCGCCAATGTCAACGTTGTTCTTGAATTTTACGCCTTTTGTGGTTCTTCCGTCTTTTACATCAAGACAGACAATAATTCTTTTTTTTAGCATTTTACATAGTTCTCCAAGATTTTAAGTCCAGCGGCTCCAGATTTTTCCGGATGGAACTGAAAAGCGGTTATGGAGCCTTTTGAAACGCAGGCCGGAACTCTGCAGCCGTAGTCAGCGTAGGCTTTAATAATAGATGGTTCTGACGGCTGGATTACATACGAGTGGACAAAGTAAAAGTCCGATTCTGGCGCAACTCCGTTAAAAAGCGGAGAGGAGCCGTTTATATAGTTAAGATTGTTCCAGCCCATGTGCGGAACTTTAAGGCCCGTGTTTATATCCTCGTCTTTCCAGATGCTTGAAAAATGGCGGATTGTGCCAGGCAAAAGCCCAAGGCAGTCAACATCGCCTTCCTCAGAATGCTCAAAGATAATCTGGGAACCGAGACAGATTCCGACGAGCGGCTTTGCAGCTTGAACCCAGTCTTTTAAGAATGAGTCAAAACCGGTGAGCTTTAGCTGCTCCATTGCGTATTTTGCTTCGCCCACGCCCGGAAAAATCAGCTTGCCGCATTTTTCCAAGTCTTTCGGCGACTTTGAAAGAACATATGGAGCCTTTAAGAAAGCGAGCGCTCTCTCCACGCTTTTGATGTTGCCAGCGTTGTAATCAACAATTCCTATCATAAATCAAATTCTATTTGCGAGATGTCTGCGCGTCAAGGCTTAGAAACTGTCCAAAAGTGGAATAATCAGACTTCAGGAAAGATGAAGAATCAAATTCAGAAAGGCGGCGTTTTCTGCCGATAATTGATGATATGGCAAGTCAATCTTTGATTCAGATAATTCTTGAAGTCTTAAAAGATCCTCGTGTGATTGTCACTGCGATAATCTGCTTTGTCGCGATGGACTTAAGCTGCTATATTGTCCGCTACAGAAAAAAGCCGAAAATAAAAAAGCGCAAAGTTGCCGCTGCGCCGAAAGCGGCTACGCAAAAGGCAGATTTCCAAGGCGGCTCGTCAGATTCTCAAGCCGCTGGAGAAGAATCTTCATCGTCTTCCTCAGATTCCAAACCTGCCGCCGCCCACGCTTCGAAATAATTTTAAGAATCAAATTTCTGCTTTTCGGATTTAATATGTCAAGATGATTTTCCCACAGAAATCCGCAGATTTTGATTCTTCTTTCATTTAGCAGCTGGCTGAAAATTTCCGATGTGTCTTTTGCATCCCAGACGTTCTGGCCGAAAATCTTTAAGTCGCGCTTGTTCAATTTTTCCGTGATTTCTCCGGCGCATTCTTCCCGCGTGTAAATCCGCCTGTTTTTCCTGATGAAATTAAGCGCAAGCTCCGCGTCTGTCGCTTTATAGTTCAAATTTTTGCCTTTTTGCCGCGCGTCGCAAATGTCGCAGCCGGAGCAGACTGTTTTTTCACCGCCAAGATAATCCAGCATAAGCTGTCTGCGGCAAGTTTTTGTTAGCGCAAAGTCGCCCAGCGCTTTTTCACGGCTGCCTTTTTCCGCCTGCTTCCATCTTTGCGTGTCAGCGTGGTTCCAGATTAGAACGGAATTCACGTTGTCGCCTTTTCTTCCGGCGCGTCCGGCTTCCTGCGCGAAGTTTTCAAGATGTTCCGGCGCGTCAAGATGGACAACCGTGTAGATATTTCCTTTGTCCATTCCCATTCCGTAAGCGCAAGTCGCGGTCAGAATTCCGTCGTCGGAGTCAAAGAACCATTTTTCAACCGCGAGTTTCTCTTCTTTTGTCATTCCGGCATGATAGAATTTCGCTTTTCCATTTCCAAAATATGAAACTAAAAGTCTTGCCATGTCTTCTGTCCGGCGGCGTGTTCCGCAAAAAATAATCATCGGCTTTCGCATTGTGAGCGCGCATTTTAAAGCGGCCTTTTGCTTTGCGTACGCATACAGAACTTGATAGTGAATATTTGCGCGGTCGCTCGGGCTTTGAACCAGATGAAAATGCCCGTCAAAAAGAACCTCAGCAATTCTCTTCAAAACCGGCGGAGAAGCCGTCGCTGTAAAGGCCGTGACAATCTTTACATCAAGTCTTTTTATGATTTTTCCGAGCGTAAGATAAGCCGGACGGAAACTGTCGCCCCATTCTGAAACACAGTGCGCCTCGTCAATCGCGATGTGTGAAATTCCGGCTTTTGAAAGCCGCTCGACAAGCGCTTCATTTTGAAGAACTTCCGGATTTGCAAGAATCACTTTCGCCGCGCCGTTTTGTTTTGACTCAAGAAGATTGAAATTTTTCTCGCGTTCCTGTTCTGTCTGTCCGCCTTTAAAAATCACGCACGGAATTCCAGCCTCGTCCATCCGCCGCATTTGGTCCGCCATAAGCGCAATCAGCGGATAAAGAACCAGAGTTGGGCCTGGAAGAAGCATGGACGGAACAAGAAAGCACATTGATTTTCCAGCTCCGGTCGGAAGAAGAACGATTTGCCTTCCTCTACAGAAAATCTCATCGTCATTATGTTTTGTGAAATTTTCATCCTCCGCCGCAGATTTTGCCGCGTCAAGAATGTTGGAGATTACAAGCCTCTGCCACGGAAAAAGATATTTTACTTTAAATCCGTCCCTTGCGGCTTTAGTCGCTTCGTCAATGTCCCAGTCGCCGTCTGTTTCAATCGAAACTTTTTCATAAAGCTCGGAATTTGAAATTTCCTGGCCCGGTTTTTTTTCATTTTGTTTTTCCATCATCTTTAAATACGAAAAAAAGTGATAGAAACGGCAAGAAATTTGAAAAAAAATGTAAAAATTAATCCATAATTGTTATTTCAACCCGGCGGTTGCGGCTTCGGCCTTCTACTGTCGAGTTTGTCGCGATTGGAACGCGCTCGCCGAATCCTTGCGTAAAGATGTGGTATTTATCGCGTACGCCTTTTTCAATCAGAAATTTTGCAACAGAGTCTGCGCGTTCCTCGCTTAGGATCTGGCAGCTTTCCTGCGATCCGACTTTTGCTGTGTGGCCTGAAATCAGCAGGTCGTTTGGAAACGCCGAGACAATCTGCGCGATTTTCTCAAGCTTTTCTTTTTCGCCGTCGGCAAGCTCGCTTGAATTCGGCTTGAACTGGATATTTTCGATTGAAAGCGTCAGCCCCTTGTCGTTTTGGACAACATTGACATCTTCAATCTTCATTTCGTTGATTTTTTGCTGGACTTCATCAGCTTTTTCTTTTGTTGAAGTTCTCTCGAATTCTGTCACTTCTGCGTGCGCAGTTCCTGAAAAATCGTAAGTGTCGCCAAGATACGTTTCAAGGACAATGCGGAAATCTTCCGTGTAATGGTCAATCTGGCCTTTCTCGTTGTCCCAGTAAATTGTCTGGTTTGAATATCCCATCGTTGTCACAGGAAAATCTGCTGTGACTTTTGATATATCCGCCGGAACAGGACTTTCATAAAAAAGATTGTAGCGGCAGCTTATCACTTGGAAAGTTTTTTCTGATTTTGATGAGTCGCTTGAAACGCCTTTTTCATCGCGCAGATATTTGTAGCTTGCTGAGAACGGAACTTTGAATGGCTTCTGCAGTTCAAAAGTTTTCCGCAAGTCGTGCGCCTCGTGCCCTTGCGCCGTCCATTCGTCGCCGATTTTCACGGCTTCTTCCGGCAGAATGGGAACGTCGCGGACAACCGGCATAAAATATTCATCTGAGATTTCGTAAACGCCTTTTTCATCGCGATAGAATTCGCTTTCATATTCTTCGCCGAAATGCAGAGTTTCTTTTGACGAAGCTGAAACTGAGCTTTCCGTCGTCATAAATGTCGCCTCGTGTTTTCCGCGGCCATCGCTGTCAACATCAGTGATTTTTACGGAAACACGGTTAACAATTTCAGCGGAATGATTTTTGATTCCGTTCACTTTTACATCTTCGTTCACAGTTGAAAGAATTCTGTAGCTGTCGCCGGCTTTGTATTTGAAGCGCAAAAGTCTTGATGAATCTTGCGCTTCCGAAGCTTGAGAAAATACCGGAGAAAATCCTGCGGAAATAAGGAAAAAAGAAATTAAAAATCTAAAAAATCCTTTCATTAAAAACAAGTATACGAAAAGTATATCAATATTGCAAGAAAAAAAATAAAAAAAAACGCGTGAAAACTTTTTGTTCCCACGCGTTTTTTTTATAAAGAGCCAATTAATTTGACTGCAAACGGAGTTTTTCCCACTTGCTGTAGTACATGTCAAGCTTTTCGCCGACATCGTTCTTGAGCTCGCAGTTGTCAAGCGCGCTCGCCGGATACATCGGCGTTGTTGTCATGTACTGCTCGGCCTCAAGGTTCACGTAATCAGGAAAGCGGAACGAGTCAAGGAACTTCGCGTAGTTCTCAGGACGCTGGATAAAGTTGATGAACTCAGATGCAAGCTCCACGTTCTTTGAGTCCTTTAAGATGCACATTGAGTCAAGATAAGAAGGTCCGCCGTCCTCCGGAATCCAGAAGTCAATTGTGCTTTCCCACTGGTCCTCCGGAACTTCGCCGAAGATTACTTCCGCATAGCCCTGGCAGAGCCACAGGTCGCCGCGCGCGAAGTCCTTTCCGAATCCCTCCGCGTCAAATTTCACGATGTTCGGAAGCCAGTTCTGCCTGATATAGTCAACCGCCTCGTTAACCTCGTTCTCGTTTAAAGTTGAGACGCTGTATCCTTTGTATTTTAGCGCGTCGCCTATAACCTCGCGGTAGTCGTCCATCATAGACGCATGGTCTTTGAACTGCTTGTCCGCAAAAATATTCCAGGTGCGCTCATAGTTTCCGCCAGGAACTTTCTGCTTGTTCACCGAGATTCCCGCTGCTCCAAAATAGTATGGAACGGCGTAAGTCATGTCCGGGTCGTATGTTATTTTCTCAAGGATTTTTGGATTTATTTTGTCGCGGTTCGTGAATTTGCTCTGGTCAATCGGGGCGAGCATTCCGCGCTTCATCATTATTGAGACATAGTCCTGCGAAGGAAAAACAATGTCAAAGCTCTTGGCTCCGCCGTTAATCAGCTTGTTGAACATTGTTTCGTTTGAATCGTACTCGGAAACAACAACCTTGCAGCCGAATTCCTGCTCGAATGCCTGCACGACCTCAGTCGGAGTGTAGTAAGTCCATGTGTAGACGTTCAATGTCTTGCTTTTTGCTTTCTCGTCGCACGAGGCAAGACCCAGAGCTGCGGCAGCACCAAGCGCCGCAAGAGCAATTTTAGAGGCGATTTTCATAACGCTTATCTCCAAAAATAAAAATATGGCGGCCGCAAAAAATTGAGCCGCCATTGATTGCTGAAAAAAAAATATCTATTATCTTTTTTAATTTAATGAAAGGTTTTAATCAATATAATTTAGAAAAATAATTTGAAAAAGTTTTTAGATTTTTTACATGCAAGGACTGCGTTGTTCCTCTTCAGCTTTTCCAAGGAGCTTGTCGCGGAGCTTTCCCAATTTTCTTACCATGAAGCCAAGAATAACGCCGACAAGAACAGCCGCAATCACAGTTCCAATTCCGACGCTGCCGAAGCTATGGAGCGCAGTCAGGCAGGTTACGCAGGAAATCAAGACCATAGAGCAGTCGAAGGCGATTTTTACCTTTGCAAACTCAATTTTCGCCGTCTCTGAAATTACGCCCATGCAGCCTTCCCCGGCGAGAGGAACAAGGTTCACCGGCACGTAGAGAAAGATTCCAAACGCCACAAAAAAGCAGCTTGCGAGCGAAAGGCACAGCCGCGGAATAAATCCGTCAGGCGTTGGAAAGAACGTTGCAAGGTAGTTGCAGAGCGTCGTGAACTTGCCGAACACGATTCCAACCGGAATCTGGAGCAGAATAAAAGGCGAGAACTTTTTCCGCAGAATCAGAAGCTGGATTAAGACAAGCGCGCAGTGGAATATGATTGTCGCGTTTCCCATCTCAATTCCCCATACGCGCGTCATTGTATATGGAATTGAGCTTACTGGCGAAACGCCGAGGTTTGACTTTACTGACAGCGCAATTCCGACTGTCATAATAAAAAGTCCCAGCAAATACACTGGGACTCTAATCTTGAGATTTTTCATGCCTTAAATGTTAGTGCGAAGCGGCATGATTTTTCAAGTTGCCGCAGAAATTCTAAAGCAAGATGATTATTTTGACGCCGCGAAAGTTTTAAGGCTCTTTCTAAGCAGAACTGCAATAAGGCAGATTATAAGAATCAGAACGAACGAAAGCGCGTTTATTACCGGGCTTACACCGTGGCGGATCATGTTGTAGACGTAGATTGGAAGCGTCTCGACGTTGCCGTTCACGAGCGAGGTGATTACAAAGTCTTCAATGGACATTGTGATGCTCATCATAAATCCGCTCATAATTCCAGGCATAATCGCCGGAATAATCACCTTGAAAAGCGTCTGCTTCTCGTTTGCGCCCAGGTCGTGCGCCGCCTCGATTATCGAGTAGTCAAACTCGTCAACGCGCGCGCTTACCATAAGATAAACAAACGGAAGACAGAATGTTGTGTGCGCGATTATGATTGTTCCAAGCCCCAGGTTCATGTGGATTCCGCTTAAGAAAATCAAAAGCGAGACGCCCATGATTACTTCAGGCAGAACCATCGGCAAAAAGCTGACAGACTGTATGTAGCTGCGTCCGAAGAATTTGTACCAGCTGTTTCCAATCGCGGCGAGCGTTCCAAGGACTGTGGAAATCGCGGCCGAGACAATGGCTACAATCGCGCTGAAAAGCAACGCCTTCCACAATCTTCCGGAATGAAGAAAAAGCTCCTCGTACCATACAAGAGAGAACTTTGTGAACTCCGCGCTCTTTGAGTCGTTGAACGAATAGAACACAATCACAAAAAGCGGAATGAAAAGAAAGGCGAGCGAGAGCGCAAGAACCGTGTTTGAAAGGCTGAAACGTCTTCCATGCCTTTTCCAGTTGCGCTTTGCATGCCTGTTTCCCTCTGTCCTTGAAAGAGGATTTTTTCTCAATATAGCTAGAATTACAGAAACAAGAAAATCCATATTTACGTCCCTTTACTTCTTCATTTCTTTGAGATTCGCGTCCTTTTTGTCGGACGAAATCATAAAGAGAATCGCAATCATGCTGATTACGGTCAAGACAACGCTGAACGCAGAGGCGAGCGGCAGGTTCCGCGCCTTGTTTATCTGGTCCATGATGATGTTTCCGAGCATATAGCTTTCTGTCGAGCCGACAAGCTGCGGAACTGTGTAGTTTCCGAAAATCGGGATAAAAGTAAAAATCAGCGCGCTGATAATTCCGCTCTTGATTCCTGGAATCAGGACTTTCATCATTGACTGCGGCTTTGTCGCTCCAAGGTCTCGCGCCGCCTCAAGCAAGGTAAAGTCAAAGCGGTCGATAGAAGTGAAAATCGGCAGAATCGCATACGGAAGATACATATAGATGCTTACGAGGATTACTGCGCCTTTTGTCATCATGAACCTGTGAGGAACAAAAACTCCGTCCTCGTTGCGCGTCACAAAGAAGAAGATTTTTGTCAGGAACTCAAGGAACTTGTTCAGGTTTCCGTTCTCGCCTAGAATCGTCATCCAGGCGAAGATTCTTATAAGAGAATTTGTCAGGAACGGAACGATGACCAGAATCAGAAGAAAAGTCTGGTGCTTGCTCCGTGCAATCGCGTAGCCGCATGGAAGAGCCACGATGATTGAGATTGCTGTCGCCACAACTGTCATCCACAGCGTGCGCAGAAAAATCATTCCATAGGCCTTTGAGAACATCTGCTTGTATGCCTCAAGGCTGAACTGATGGATGACGCCTCCGAACATATCGCGCTTCATGAACGAGTAGGCGACAATTATCGCGAGCGGAACAATAAAGAAAACAGAGAACCAGATTCCCATCGGCCAGCTGTAGAACGGCCCAGGGTTGTGCTTTCGGATTTTGTTTGTATCTTTCATAAATCACCTCAAGATTCAACAAGGATACACACGGATGTTCTGGATAAACACGGATTACGTTTTGATTTGCGGCAAATTTTTGATGCAATGAAATATTATCGTATATTAAACATCAAAAAAATTACTGCCTGCGCTGCTTGCAATCCATGCGCATCCCTTGTATCTGCGTTTATCCTTTTGAATGTGTCAGTTACTTTTCAATGTCCTCGACGATATATCCGTCTTCCGCTGACCACGAGATGTAGACCGTGTCTTTCCACTGGATTTCAGGGCCTTCATCAAGATAGTTCTGGTGCTGCTTGAACACTTTTACGATAGTGCCGTTCTCAAGCTTTACATAGAACTTAGACTGGAATCCTGTGTATACAGGCTCCTCGACAACTCCCTTGAACACGTTGATGTCGCGCCTGCCGCCGAACGCCGGCTCCTCAAGCGTGATCCTGATTTTTTCCGGGCGTACTGTAAAGGCGACTTTCTGGCCTTCGTCCGTGTGCTCATAGTCGGTCACGAGAATATTCTTGTCCTCTTCCTTTGTCGCCTGCGTGTCGCCTTTGAGCTGCGCCTGAAGGCCTAGGGCCGGAGTGTTCAATGTGACCATGTATTCTTCCCCGGAATTTGCCTTGTAGCCTTCGCATTTTACGACAGTTGACTCAAACAGGTTTGTCTCGCCGATAAACTGCGCCACAAACTGGGTCGCCGGAGACTCGTAGATCTCATACGGGCTTCCGACCTGAAGAACGTGCCCCTTGTTCATTACCGCGATTCTGTCAGAAACCGCGAGCGCCTCGCTCTGGTCGTGAGTTACAAAGATAAATGTGATTCCGATTTTGTCATGCAGCTCGTCAAGCTCAATCAGAAGATTCGAGCGGAGCTTCGCGTCAAGAGCTGAGAGCGGCTCGTCAAGAAGAAGAACCTTAGGCTCGTTGATAAGAGCGCGCGCAATGGCAACACGCTGCCTCTGTCCGCCTGAAAGCTGGTTTGGTTTTTTCCATATATGCTCGTCAAGCTCAACCAGATGCACGTACTCGCGCACTTTCTGGTCGATTGTCTTTTTGTCAACTTTCTTTAAGCGGAGCGGAAACGCTACATTTTCGTAAATTGAAAGATGCGGAAAAAGCGCGTAGTTCTGAAAAACTGTGTTTGAATGGCGCTTGTTCGGCGGAAGCGGAGTTACGTCCTTGTCATCAAAAAGAACCGTTCCTTCGTCCGGGAACTCAAATCCCGCAAGAATCCTTAAAAGCGTTGTTTTTCCGCAACCAGAAGGACCAAGCAGGGTAAAAAACTCTCCCGGCTTGATTGTAAAATTAATGTCGTTCAGGGCGACAAAATCACCGAAGCTTTTGTTCACGTGATCAATCGTAACTTGACTGCCTTTCAATTTGAGACCTCTATAAGCTGATTTTGTTACAGCCCTTTACCAAAAGGGCCATAGTCGTAACGTCTTTTCATAGGTTCATTTAACTTAGTTTCAATATGCGAAATTGTCTATAAGTTTTTTAAAAGTTTTTGCAATTTTTTCAGTTTTTTTGCCCGGCGTTTTAATTTTAAAGCTTAGCGACGCTGAGCGAAAAGATTGCTGCCGCTAACCGAAAAGATTAACGCCGTAAAATGCGAAGATTACAGCACGTAATTTAATACCATGTATAAAATCGTGCCGCCGAAAATGCTTATCATCGCGTTGCGCTTCCATATATGGAGAATCGCAGTCGCGCCCGCTGCTATTATTGTCGCCAGCGCGTTTGGCAGCTGGGATAAGTCAATTCCGTTCTTAAAGATTAAGTCTGTTGTCTTTTCCTTAAAGCACGCGATGAACAGAACTGCGATTGAAATCGCCGGAATAAATTTCTCAATGAATCCAAAGAACGCCGGAGTTTTTCTTTTTCCGAAGATTACAAAAGGCAAAACCCTAAGCGCAAAAATCATGATTCCAATGCAAAAAGTCGCGATAACTGCTTCAGCCGTTGTAAGTTTCATTCTTATTTTCCTTTTTTCCAAAAACGCCTTTTACAAAAATAATCGCCGCGATTCCAAGCGAAAGCCCGACAAGAATTACATTCTGCGACGGCAGAAGCGCATGTCCGTTCACATTGATGTACGAAAGGGCGACTGCGAGCGCGCATGTCAAGAGCCCTACGAGCGTCGGAACAAAATCCTTTGACGAGCGGATCTGGTCAATCATGATGACGATGAAAAGCGCAGTCAGCGCAAAATCAACTCCGTCAAGATAGCCCGCCGGAATCAGCTGGCCGGCGATAGAGCCAATCAAAGAGCCGAGAAACCAGTATCCAAAGTCTAGAATAGAGATTGCCGCGTAGAAGCTTCCTTTGTCCGCGTCTTCCGGAACTTTAACGTCCGCAATCAGCGCGTAGGTTTCATCGCTCAGCGTAAAAATAAGCGGAATTTTCCATTTTCCTGTGTCAGAATATTTTTTTACGAACGAAAGGCTGTAAAAAACGTGGCGCAGCCCGACAAAAAACTCAATTCCTAGAAATCCAAGAACCGAAGTCCAGAACGAAGCTCCGTTCACAATTCCTGAGGCAAAAAGCGCGACGCCTATGTATTGCGCCGTTCCAGAATAAATCACAAGGCTCATGAGCGGGGCCAGCCACCATGGAAATCCGGCGCTCACGGCCATAAGCCCGAAAGGAATTCCAATCGCGATATATCCGAAGAAAATCGGCGATGTGATTTTCAGGGCTTTTTTGAAGTTGACATTTGAAAGCATACGAAAACTATATCACTTTTGAACTTGATTTTGAAACAAATTTTTTATATAAAAGATAAAATATGTTTAGTGTTATTGTTGGAATTCTTTTGGTCGCTTTTTCTGTTTTTGCCGCTCTGCCTGCTGGAATCGGGCTCGGCTGGGGAGATGAAATTCTTTTTGTTCTAAAGGGCGCGGCTCCGGTCCTTGCGCTTCTTTTTGGAATTTTCGCGTTTTTTATCGGATTTGCTGACATAAACGACCGCCGCGAGGCAAAACTCGAGGAAGAAGAGGCCGAAAAGGCTGAGCAGGCTTCTAAAAAGGATTGACGAAAAAACGTAA
This sequence comes from uncultured Treponema sp., assembly GCA_964538245.1. GTDB lineage: Bacteria > Spirochaetota > Spirochaetia > Treponematales > Treponemataceae > Treponema_D. The sequence goes on along the minus strand of CAZIFO010000017.1, from coordinate 35,114 downwards.
AAAATTTAATATTATTATCCCGTTATTCATTGGCGGATGACTGCTCATCGTCCGTTGATGCGGATTTTTGAAGATGCAAATCAGAAATCTGCAAAGAATTTTTTTACATCAAGGTCACTAAAATGGAAAAGACTACAGATAAGAAAAAGGCTACTGGAATGAAGACCGTTTTCGTAAACGTAAAAGACCAGAAACGCGACTGGTACATCATTGATGCAGCGGGAAAACCGCTCGGACGCGTCGCAGCGAAAGTTGCTTCAATCCTTCGCGGAAAGAACAAAGCTTCTTACACACCAAACCAGGACATGGGCGATTTCGTTATTGTTATCAACGCTGACAAAGTTGCTGTTTCTGGAAACAAACGCTCAGATAAACTTTATCGCCATTACACAGGATTCGTTGGCGGATTGCGCTCTTATTCATTTGAGTCTTTGCTTGCAAAGCATCCGACAGATCCTCTTTACCGCACAATCTCTGGAATGCTGCCACACACAAAGCTTGGCCGCCAGATGATCCGCAATCTTAAGATTTATGCTGGTTCAGAGCATCCTCATCTGTCTCAGAATCCAAAAGTAATTGAGTTGTAATAGGAGCAAGTCATGGCAGTAAAAAACATTGCAATCGGAACAGGTAGAAGAAAGACATCAGTTGCCCGCGTTTTTGTTCGTGAAGGCTCTGGAAAAATTGTTGTAAACGGAAAGGATGTCGCTGAATATTTTCAGATTGAAGCTTTGGTTCGTGAAGTTCATCAGCCTTTGCTCGTAACAAACTTCGAGAATAAATATGACATTTTGATCAACGTTTACGGCGGTGGTCTTAAAGGACAGGCAGGAGCTTGCCGCCACGGACTTTCACGCGCATTGCTTCAGGTAAATCCTGATACACGCGCTTCTTTGAAAGCAAACGGATTCCTTACACGCGACAGCCGCATGGTTGAAAGAAAGAAGTATGGACAGCGTGGTGCACGCCGCCGCTTCCAGTTCTCTAAGCGTTAGTCTTTTGTTCGCAGCGCAGCGATGCGTTTGCGGATATGCGAAAAGTCAGCTGAGAAAGGCTGGCTTTTTTTATTTTAAAGTCAACTTAAAATAAATTTTGATGTACAATAAATCTTATGGACGAATGTTTTTCTGATAATTCCGGTCAAAATGACGGCGAACTGCCGGAAAATGTGAAGGCTGTCGCCATAAAAGCGCTGAATTCACTTGCCCGCGCTGAGCAATGCCGCTCATCGCTCGAAAGAAAGCTTGTTCAAAAAGGATTTGAGAAAAATGACATTTCCGCCGCGCTTGACTATCTTGAAAGCAGGAATTTCCTAAATGATGAAAGATATGCTTCAATGTGGCTTAGAACTCACTGCGCATTTAAATTTCACGGCAAAATCCGGCTTTTGAATGACTTGGTTTCGCGCGGAGTCAAAAAATCTGTTGCGGACAAAGCCGTGAGCGAGTATCTTGAGGAGAATCCGGAATTTGAGCTTTGCCAGAAAGCTTACAAAAAGTATGTTCAGCAGGGAAAATCATCAGAAAAAGTATTAAACTCTTTGGCACAAAGCGGTTTTTCGTATAATATGATTCAGAAAGTAATAAAAATGGGCGGCAGTTATGCAGCAAAATGAAGAAAAGCCAGTCGTTTTTTCGGCTCTTGAAGTTTCAAGAATCTGCGGAGTTGTAAATCAGACAGTAATCAACTGGATAAACAGCGGCTATCTAAAAGCTTTTAAAACTCCGGGCGGCCAGTTTAGAATCTATCCTGTTGAGCTGGTTGTCTTTATGCGTAAGCGGAAAATGCAGGTTCCGAAAGATTTGCTAGAGCTTTGCAGGTCAGCAAAATTTAATCCGAAAACTCTTTTGATTGTTGACGACGACAGGGGATTGAATTCTGTCATTGCGAAATTTATCGAAAAAAAATTGCCGGAAATTGAAATTTACCAGGCGTTTGACGGATTTGAAGCCGGTTCTCTGATGACGGAATTTCATCCTTCGTGCATGATTCTTGACTTGAATCTTCCGGGAATTGACGGATTTGACCTGTGCAAGCGCATTTTTGAGAGCGATAAATTCGGCCGGCCTTCGATAATTGTTGTAACGGCCCTTGAAGCTCCTGAAACTGAAAGAAAAGTAAAAGAGCTTGGAATCGCGACATTCTTGAAAAAGCCGCTTGACTTGCAGGTTGTGGCGGAATTTGTCGAGAAATCTTTTGAGTAAAAATTGGCTCTGCGAAAACCTCTGCTTTTAGGAATTTGATGATTTTGATTCGCTTCAAAAATTTAAATTACTGATTTTTGTTTGCCGAAAATATAATTGATGAAGCGACGATTTTGTTTTTTACCAGTTTTTTTATCTGTTTCTTTTATTTTTGCCCAGGCTACAACTGCAAAAGGAGCGCTTACGGCCGCAACGAATATGAATTCGCTTGAAGAGGCCGTTTCTTACCTAAAAAAAACATCCGAATCAATTAAAACTCCGTCAGAAAAACGCGCTGTTCTTGCGATTCTTGCCGGAACCGAGGAGCAGATGGGAAACTATGATGACGCGCAGAAACATTACGCTGCCGCAGCCGGAATTCAGGGAAGCGCGCAGTCGGCGAGCGGAGTTCCGAACAAGACTTCCGAGCAGCTGGTTCTTGACGCGGTAAGGTGCGCTTTGTGCGCCGGGGACTATGCCACGGCGCAGAGCTACCTTGGCTCTTCCGTTAGAAATTCAAAAGACGAAGCTGTGCTTTCTTATGTAAAGCTTTATGAGCAGTGGGCCGCGTTGTGCAAGGCGGGGCCGGATGGAAACGTGGAAGAGCCGGTCGCAATCCTAAAGGCGTATGCGCCGCTTGACTCCATGAAAACTGTGCGGCCGCAGATTTTGCTTACGCTCTGGCATTTGACCGGCGAGAGCGAGTATTCTGAAAAACTAAAGAAGAATTTTCCTAAAAGCATGGAAACTGCGGTCGTGAAGGGCGAAGTCCAGGTTCTGCCGTCTCCGTTCTGGTATTTTTTGCCTAAAACCGGCGCCGATTTGCCTGACTTGGATATTGGAAGCGAGTCCGGAGTCGCCGCGGCGGACAGCTCATCTTTAAAGAGCAAGTCTTCTTCTGATTCTGCGGCGTCTTCAGCCGCAGCCAGCTCATCGTCAGATTCAAGCGATAGGATTGTAAAGGAGCAGCTCGGTCTTTTCCGCGACAAGGCCAACGCAGAGCGGCTTTTTGAACAGGTAAAGGCTAAAGGTTTTTCTCCTGAGATTGACACGGAAGTGCGCCCGAGCGGAACGACTTACTATATCGTAGTTGTGCGCGAGAACAAGGAAGGCACAATCGGCCAGCAGCTCAAGACCGTCGGATTCGAATGCTATCCTGTCTTTGAGTGAAGAACGCAGAATAAAATGCTACCAGCCGCCGCTTGCTCCGCCACCGCCGGAATGTCCGCCTCCGCCACCACTGAAGCCGCCGTCAGAGCCGCCGCCGAATCCTCCGAAATCATCTGAGTCATTGTAATGGTCATGGTCAACGTAAAATCTTCTGCCGGAAGTTGTTCTGCGGTTTGCTCCGTTTCGTTTTCCATTTTTTCTTGCTGACAATTCTGAGACAAAAACAATTCCGAAGAATACTGCGAACATCAGGAACGGAATAAGAAAATCGAGCGGATCATTTTTTTTCGGCCTGTCAATTTCATTCTTTGTTTCTTCGTCGCCTGAAACGTAGCCTGCGATTGTCTCAACTCCGCTTTTGATTCCCTTTGCGTAGTCGCCTTCCTTAAAATAAGGCGTAATGAACTTTCTTATAATTATTCCGCATTTTGTGTCGGTCAGAATGCCCTCAAGTCCGTATCCGACTTCAATCCGCAGCTCTCGGTCATCAACGCTTACAAGAAGAAGAACGCCGTTGTCCCTGCTTTTCTGCCCAAGCCGCCATTTTTCGAAAACTTCGTTCGCGTATTCTTCAATAGTCGTGTCGATTCCGGCCGCCTCTTTAAGTGAATTGACTGTAAGAACCGCAATCTGCGCGCCAATTTTTTCATCAATATTTTCAAGATATGACTCAAGCTCTTCTTCCGTCTGTGAATCAATCACGCCCGCGTTGTCCATAATCCATGCGGTTTGCTCAGGCACTTTTAGGCTTGCGGCGAGACACGGAAAAGCAAGAAGATTAAGAATCAAAATGATAAAAATAAATAAATGATTTTTTCTGTTCATTTTTTCGCCTAAAAAAAATTGCTTCAAAACATTAGGCCGGCTTAGAATTCAACTTTCGGGGCTGATTTTGCGGCTGTGTCGGCTTCGAAATATGATTTCTTCTCAAAACCGTTCATGTTTGCGACAATGCTGGCAGGAAATTTGCGGATAAAAGTGTTGTAAGTTCGCGCCGCGTCGTTGTAGTGCTTGCGTTCAACGGCGATTCTGTTCTCCGTTCCTGAAAGCTCGTCCTGCAGCGCAAGAAAATTCTCGTTCGCCTTTAGCTCAGGATAATTTTCCGTTACGGCGAGAAGACGCTGCAGGCTTGCGCCGAGCTCGCCCTGGATTTTCTGATATTCAGCGAGTTTTTCTGGATTCTCCGTGACTGAAGAGTCAATGCTCACAACTCCGCCGGCACGGCTGCGCGCTTCTGCGATTTGCGAAAAAAGCGATTCCTCATGGCTTGCGTAGCCCTTTACTGTCGCCACAAGATTTGGAATCAAGTCGTATCTTCTTTGATACTGGTTTTCGACCTGGCTCCACGCGCTTGAGACTTCCTCGTCAAGCGAAACCATTTTGTTGTAGTTTCCGGCGAAAAAGCTGTAGATGAGCGCAATCACAGCCAGAACAATTCCGATTGCGACGCATATTTTAACTAATGGATTTTTTGATTTTTCTGCCATTTTGGGTTCCTCGTTAATTTATTTTAAAGTCTTTAAAGACCGTTTTTTACTTGTTAAGAAATTGGAAATTTGCAAGAAAATCCGACGGTGAAAAAATTGGAATTCTTGAGAATTTAAAATCTTTTCCATTTCTTGTAACAATGCAGTCAGCATTTTCATTTTTTTGCAGATGATTCTAGAACCGCGTCTTCATAGTCGCTGATTTGTGAATAAAGTGAGTTTTTACAGTCATCTTCATTTACAGGCAAAATTGAAATTGAGTCAAAAAGTATTTCCATTACAGATTTTACTTTGCCAGCGTCGTGAAAATATTTATGAAAAAGATAGTAAATATCCGTTGCTGTATTTGATGTTATGCAGCCTTGTATTGCTCCTTGTTCAGCAAGAAGAAGAATTTTTTGCGCATCTGCGCAGTAAGGCATTCTCGTTGTAAGAGCATCAATTATTATGTTTGTGTCTAAAACAGTTTTCAAATGCTTTTCCTTGTTCTCTCTTCTTTTGCTTCTTCTAAGCTGGCTGTATTAGGGAGAATTCCAAAAATTGAGCTTATGCTTTTGTGAGATGATTTTAATTCATTTTTTTTGATATTTGAAATGAATTCGGAAATGCTTTCCAAATAACATTCTGGGACAGATTTTACTTGCTCTATTACCGTTTCATATGACATAAGTCCGCCTCCGAGTTAAATATAGCATAGTTTTTTATAAAATTGAATTTTTTTTGTATTTTTAATCTCGAATTGCGCATTGAATTTTCATCTTTATTCTTGTAAGATTTGTTTATAATTAGAATGACATTTTTACGGTTTTTGTCGAAATAACGGCTGGACCGGAATGGAGAAATTGCTATGGCGAAAAAATACGCGTTTTTGTTTCCAGGACAGGGAGCACAGGCTCCGGGAATGTTGAAGGACATTGCGGAAGCTTCTGATTCTGCAAGAAAAGTGATTGATGAAGTTTCTTCTATTATCAATGTCGATATGAAAAAGCTGATGTGGGAAAGCGACAAGACTGAGCTTAGCCGTTCCGACAATTCCCAGATTGCGATTACAACTGCGAGCATTGCGACAATGGCGGCTCTAAAGGACAAAGGAATTGAGCCTTCTGCCGTTATGGGATTTTCGCTCGGAGAATTTCCGGCATTGTACGCGGCGGGCGTTCTTGGCTTTGAGGATGTGATTAAAGTCGTGCGCCAGCGCGGTCTTATCATGCAGAAAGTCTGCGAGGAGATTGCAAGCGAGAACGAGGGCCACGCGCCTGGAATGAGCGCGATTCTTGGACTTGAGCCTGAGAAAGTTGTCGAGATTGCAAAAAGCATTCCGAACGCTTACGCGGCGAACATGAACAGCGTAAAGCAGACTGTAATTTCAGGAACTTTCGATGCGCTTACCGAGGCCGAGGAAAAGGCTAAGGCCGCCGGAGCTAGAAGAGCGGTGCGTCTTGCTGTCGCAGGACCTTTCCATTGCCCGTTGATGCAGAAAGCCGCGGACGAGTTTGAGAAAGTCTTGAAAGATGTGAAATTCAACGACCCTAAGATTCATCTTTTCTCTAACGTTACTGGAAAAGAAGTTGCCCACGGAGAAGAGGCAAAGGCAAGCGCGGTTCTGCATTTGACTCATCCTGTTCTTTGGACAGACGAGGAGGCGGTTCTCGCGAACATCATTTCTGTTGAGGGCGGAACTGAAAACTGGGCTGTCTATGAAGTCGGACCTGGAAAAGTTCTTACAGGACTCTGGGGACAGACTGAATTCGGCGCGTCTCTTGCGGCTCTTCCAGTGAACACAGCGGAAACTTTGGGAACGATATAAACAGTTATTCAACACAGATGAACACAGATTAAAAGGATAAACACGGATAGATTACTGGTTGACGAACGTTGTTCTAAAAATACGGAAGACGTTCATATGTCAAAAAATAGAGAAATGTTTTATTCGATTGCACGAATGCACGAAAATCTTTCTCTTAAATCAAAAGATTCTCGTGTGACAAAATTTCATCCTTGAGAATCCGTGAATATCCGTGTGTATCCGCGTTGAATCTGCAAACAAATTTTGGAGAAAACTTATGAAACTTCTTGAAAATAAAAAAGCTCTTGTTACCGGCTCTTCGCGCGGAATTGGACGCGGAATTGTCGAGGCTTATCTTAAAAACGGCTGCGAGGTCTGGGGACTTTGCTCAAAGCCTAGCAGCGCGAAATCTGACTTGGAAAATCTCGCAAAGGAAAACGCTGTCGCTTTCCACGAGATTTACGCTGATGTCGGCAACGCCGAGCAGGTTACAGAAATTGTGAAGAACGCTCTCGCCGAGGCCGGCGGATTTGATATTCTTGTGAACAACGCCGGAATCACACGCGACGGACTTTCGTTCAGAATGAAAAAGGCTGACTGGGACGATGTTCTTAGAATCAACCTGACTTCGGCTTTTTTGATTTGCCAGATTGTCTCAAACGACATGATTAGAAAGCGCAAAGGCTCGATTATCAACATGGCTTCGATTGTCGGAATCCACGGAAACGGCGGACAGGTGAACTACGCCGCGTCAAAAGGCGGACTGATTGCCTATTCAAAGTCTCTCGCGGCTGAAGTCGGCGGGCGCGGAGTGCGTGTAAACGCTATTGCACCTGGATTTATCGCGACTGACATGACTGCGGTTCTAAAAGAAGACTTGCAGAAAGCGATGATTGACCGCATTCCGTTAAAGCGCGCCGGAACACCTGAAGATGTCGCGAACGCCGCGCTGTTCCTCGGAAGCGACCTGAGCACATACATCACAGCGCAAGTGCTTGGCGTTGACGGGGGAATGGGTGCCTAGAAAAAAAAATTACCTCCGTGTAATTTTTTTTCGCACGAGAATTTCACGAAGAAAAATTACCTTCATGTAATTTTTCTTCGTACGAGAATTTCCAAACAGAGCAGAAAGCAGAAATAGGAAATTCTCTCTTAGCCCAGTCGCCGCCTCCTGCGGCGCAATCATTCTTAATTTTGCATTCTTAATTGCACTTGCTACTGCCTTACTTCGATTCCGTCTAGGATTCCGGAGTAGTCGGTGTTTTTCAGCTTGAAGAGAAGCTGGTTGTCGTCGGTGCTGGTGATTTCGATTCCGGACTTGACCCAGCCGTCGCCGGTTTTTACTTCAAAAGTGTCTCCAAATTCAAGCGATGTTATCGGCGACTGGTCTTCCGGATCTGTAATCCAGAATTTTCCTGAGTTGATGTCGAAAGTCAAAACTCCTTCAAATTTAGCCATTTTTTATCTCCTAAAATGATTGATAAATTAAACACGGATGCAAAGGATTTAAAGGATAACACACGGATAAAATTTTGATTAATGATATTCTTTCCTAAATATGAATATCTTTTGTCTGTCAAATTAAAAATTTTGGATTAATTTGTTAAAAGAAAATTTTTTGTTTAATCCAAAACTATCCGTGAAAATCCGTGTTTATCTGTGTGCATCTGTGTTGAATCGTTCATATTAAATAGAAATTTATACAAATTTCTGACAAAATGGAAGTGAAATATGAACAGAAATGAAATCAGAAAATCGATAGAGGAAAAAGCGTTGTTTTCATTTGCGCGCTCAGGCGGAAAGGGCGGCCAGAACGTGAACAAGGTGAACACAAAGGTTCATATAACAATTTCACTTGACGAGATTTCGGGGCTGAGTGAATCTGAAAAATCGCGTGTAAAATCGAAGCTCGCCTCAATCATAAATTCTGAGGGGATGATTTTTCTTGACGTGGACGATGAGCGGTTCCAGGGCGAGAACAGAAGAATTGCGCTTGAGCGTCTTGAGAACAAGATTGCGAGCGCGGCTCTTCTTCCGAAAAAGCGCGTAAAGACAAAGCCTACGCGCGCTTCTATTGAACGCAGGCTAAAGATGAAGAAAATCAAGTCGGAGCGAAAGAAAATGCGCCGGCAGCGGAGCTTTGACTGATGACTTTGCTGTTCAAAAAGATGAGCCCGGATAGAAACGATAAAAAGGCTTTCTTGAGGAAAATTTTGTTTTCTGGAATCTTTTTGATTTTTCTCTGCCCGTTTTGTTTCGGCCAGAATTTTGAAAAAGTCGAGATGAGCATGGAAGACAAGCTCGATTCTGAATTTTACGCTTCAAATATTTCGGATTCTCTTTTTAAGAAAATAAAAGGCAAGTCCTACAAGGACAACTGCATTGTTCCTCTTTCGGAGCTTCGCTATGTCCACGTTCTCCACTGGAATTTTGCAGGAAGAGAAAGCGAGGGCGAGCTTATCTGCAGCAAGAAAATCGCGGAGAAACTTGTCTTTATTTTCCGCGGGCTGTACAAGGCGCGCTACCAGATTGAAAAAATCCGCCTGGTTGACGAGTACGGCGCGGACGATGAGCTTTCTATGCGCGACAATAATTCTTCGTGCTTTAACTTTAGGTTTATCTCCCACACAAACAAGGTTTCTATGCACGGCGCGGGGCTGGCGGTTGATATAAATCCGCTTTACAATCCATACATAAAGAAGGTTGGCGGAAAGAATATAATCGAGCCATTGACCGGCGCGTTCTACGTTGACCGTGCTCAGAATTTTCCCCACAAAATTGACCACAGCGACTTGTGCTACAAGCTTTTTATCTCGCAGGGATTTGAGTGGGGCGGCGACTGGACTGGCGTAAAGGACTACCAGCATTTTGAGTTTAATTGAAGACAAAAAATAAAATATTTTGAAAATCAAAAAAATTTAAAAAAATTTAAAAAAAAATTTGACAAATGAAATAGCTAGTAGCAGAATATTAATATACTAATATTTTAGTTCATCAACTTAAAAATTGACGGACGTTATTTTTCATAGAAAACGAATGGAGGATTTATATGAAAAAGACTTTAGTTGCTGCGACTTGTGCGCTTCTCGCTGCCGGACTTGCACTGACAGGGTGCAATGAAAAAAAATCAGGAGCTTCTGATAAAATGGTTCTCCGCTATGCAGAAAACCAGGCTCAGGACTATCCTACAACACAGGCTGCCTACAAATTTGCTGAACTTGTTGAGCAGAAAACAAATGGAAAAATCCATATTGATGTTTATCACGGCGGACAGCTGGGAGATGAAAAAGCTGTAATCGAGCAGCTTCAGTTCGGCGCGATTGACTTTACACGCGTTTCTCTTTCACCTCTTGCTGAATTTGAGAAATCTTTGAACATTCTTCAGCTTCCATATCTTTACAAGGATGCTGCACAGATGTGGCGTGTTCTTGACGGACCAATCGGAGATCAGTTCCTTAACTCAATGGAAAAGAACAACCTTATCGGACTTTCATGGTTTGATGCAGGTGCAAGAAACTTCTATGACTCAAAACGCCCGATTACAAAACTTTCTGATATGAAAGGACTTAAGATCCGCGTTCAGGAGTCTCAGCTGATGATGGGAATGGTTTCTGCCCTCGGCGCAAACCCGACACCAATGGCTTACGGCGAAGTTTACTCAGGACTTCAGACAGGAGTTATCGACGGAGCTGAGAACAACTGGCCTTCATACGATTCAGTTTCACACTACGAAGTTGCTAAATACTTCGTTCTTGACGAGCACACACGTGTTCCAGAGATGCAGATGGTTTCAAAAATCACTTGGGACAAATTCTCTGACGAAGAGAAAGCAATCATCCGTGAATGTGCAAAAGAGTCTGCTAAGGTTGAGAGACAGCTTTGGGCTGAGAAAGAAAAGGCTTCTGAAGAGAAAGTCAGAGCAGCTGGCTGTGTAATCACAGAGCTTGAGCCTGGTGAAAAAGAGAAGTTCCAGGCAGCAATGCAGCCGCTTTACACACAGTTCGGCGCTGGCTATGAAGATCTGATTAAACAGATCCAGGCGCAGTAGTAAAACGCAAAAGGCAAACAGCAGAAATGCTTTTTGCCTTTTTTTCCGATGTTATGACTGATATATTAAAATATTAGTCGGTTAAGTTAAAAATAAAGGGATTTTATATGAATCGAATCATTGAAAAAATAAAAGATTTCTTTAAATCCGCCCCGGAAGAAATTTGCAAGCCCGGATACAGCACTGCCGAGAAAGTGATTTCCGCTGTGACTTTTGTGTTCGACTGCATTTACAGAATTCTTCTAGAATTTTCAAAATTTGTTATCCTTGTGATTGTAATCATTGTAAGTGTGGAAGTTTTCGGCCGCCTTCTTTTTCACAAGTCGCTTATGTGGTCAGAGGAAGTCGCTCTTCTTTTGATGGTTTGGACAGCGTTTATCGCAATGGCTATTGGCGTTGAGAAAAACCTGCACATAGCAATCACGCTTTTCTTCAATATGTTCCCGAAGAAAGTGCAGTTTGTGATTGCGAAGTTCAATACGTGCGCGACAATTTTCTTCGGCTATATTCTTGTTTACTACGGAAGCAAGCTTACATCGATGACATGGAACAGCACTCTTCCAGCTACACAGTGGCCGGCAGGAGTTGCATACAGCATGATGCCTGTTGCCGGAATCTTCATTATCTACTTTGCTTTGACAGACTTGTTCGGTCTTAAAAAGTACCGCCACTTGAGGATTGAGGGCGAGACTGAGGGCAAGACTGACCAGCAGATTGTAGAGGAAATGAGGGAAAGCAAGAAATCTGAGAAAGACGCTGCAAAAGCGGCGGCAAACGTTGATGGAGGCAAAGCAAATGTATGATCCAAATGTAGCAATCTGGCTTTTGCTAGGAACTTTCGTTGTATTCATTTTGATTAAAATGCCGGTAACCTTTGCGCTTGCCGTTTCTTCGTGCATCACACTGGTTTATGTCAAGATTCCTTTGATGGCTTTTATCCAGCAGATGGGAAAAAGCATTAACTCGTTCAGCTTGATGGCTATTCCGTTCTTTATTCTTTCCGGCGAAATCATGGGCGCGGGCGGAATCTCAGACAGGCTTTTGCAGGCGGCGAACGCGATTGTAGGACGTTTCCGCGGCGGACTTGCGTATGTAAACGTTCTTGCGTCAATGTTCTTCGGACATCTTTCAGGCTCAGCTGTCGCAGACGTTTCATCGCTCGGCTCTATCGAAATTCCTATGATGGTCAAGGGCGGCTACGACAAGGACTTCTCTGTCGCTGTAACAGTCGCGACTTCATGCCAGGGCGTTTTGATTCCTCCTAGCCACAATATGATTATCTATTCAGTCGCGGCGGGCGGAGTTTCGGTCGGCGCGCTCTTTATGGCAGGTCTTGTTCCTGGAATCACCCTCGGACTTTTGTTCCTTGTTGTGTGCGCGATTATGAGCGTTATACGCCATTATCCAAAAGGAGAGAAAATCGGCTTTAAACAGGCTGTCAAGATTTGTGTTGATGCTATTCTTGCTCTTTTTACAGCTGTAATTATTCTTGTCGGCGTAACTGCCGGATGGTTCACTGCGACAGAATCGGCCGCGATTGCCTGTATCTACGCGTTTATAATATCTGTGTTTGTCTACAAGGAGCTAAAAATCACAATGATTCCAAAGCTTCTGATGAACACTGTAAAAACGCTCGCGATGGTTTTCTCTCTGATTGCGGCTGCAGGCGGATTCGGTTATCTTCTTGCGCTTTTGAAGGTTCCGACAATTATTACAACGGCTCTTCTTTCAATCAGCGACAACAAGGTTGTCCTGCTTCTTCTGATTAACATCATGCTTTTGTTCCTGGGCTGCATTATGGATATGGCTCCTCTTATCCTGATTGTAACTCCAATTCTTGCTCCTGTTGTGCACGATGTTGCCGGAATGAGCCTGGTTCAGTTCGGTGTTATGCTGATTTTCAACCTTGCGATTGGACTTTGCACTCCGCCGGTCGGCTCTGCGCTTTTCGTAGGCTGCGGCGTTGGAAAAATAAGCATCGAGAAAACAACAAAGGCGATGATTCCGTTCTATATAACGATGATTGTCGGCCTTATGATTGTAACATTTGTTCCTGAAATTTCGCTTTTCCTGCCGAAACTTTTAGGCTATCAGGTTTGATGAGGATTCTTTATGCAGATGACTTTGAGATGGTACGGACCTGGTTTTGATTCCGTTACGCTTGAGCAAATCCGGCAGATTCCTGGAGTTCATGGCGTGATTACAACGCTCTATGATGTTCCGGCTGGCGAAGAATGGACTCGCGACAGAGTTAAGAACTTGAAATCCGTCGTTGAAAAATCCGGACTCAAAATTGCTGGAATTGAAAGTGTCAACGTTAACGACGCAATCAAGATAGGAAGTCCTGACCGCGACAAGTACATTGAAAACTACATAAAGTCTCTTGCCGCGCTCGGCGAGGAAGACATCCACATGGTTTGCTACAATTTTATGCCAATCTTTGACTGGACTCGTACAGACCTTGCGAAAAAACGTCCTGACGGCTCAACTGTTCTTGCCTACGACCAGAAAGTTGTTGACTCGATTGACCCGGAGACTTTCTTTAACAAGACGACTGACAATTCAAACGGATTTGTAATGCCTGGCTGGGAGCCTGACAGACTTTCAAAAATCAAGGAGCTTTTTGCCGCGTATAAAGATGTTACGGCTGAAAAGCTTTTTGACAATCTTGTTTACTTCCTAAAGGCAATCGGACCTGTCTGCGAGAAGTACGACATGAAGATGGCGATTCATCCGGATGATCCTGCATGGTCTGTTTTCGGGCTTCCGAGAATTATCACAGGAAAAGATTCAATCTTAAAGATGCTCAAAGCTGTTGACAAGGAATACAACGGAATAACGCTTTGCATGGGCAGCCTTGGAACGAATCCGAAGAACAACATTCCAGAGATTATGCGCGCCTGCAAGGGAAGAATCCACTTTGCGCATATCAGGAATTTGCATCATATTTCTCCTGGAGTTTTTGAGGAGGCGGCGCATCTTTCGTCTGACGGAAGCTTTGATATGTATGAAGCTGTAAAAACTTTGTACGAGACAGGCTTTGACGGACCTGTGCGCCCTGACCACGGACGCACAATCTGGGGTGAGAAATGTATGCCGGGCTACGGACTTTATGACCGTGCGCTCGGAGCAATGTATATCCAAGGACTTTTGGAAGCAATCGAAAAGAGTTCAAAATGAAAAACCAGGACGTTTCTGTTTATGAAATCTTACGGGATAAAATCATAAATCTTGATTTTAAGCCCGGACAGGAAATTAACATCAACTCGCTTGCGAAGGAACTGGGAGTTTCGCGCTCTCCAATCCGTGACGCGCTTTTGCGGCTTGAAATTGACAAGCTTGTCGATATTTTTCCGCAGAAGGGCACGAGGGTTTCTTTTCTGCACAAAGATATTATTAAACAGGAACGTTTTATGCGGACAACGATGGAGCTTGCGGTTCTGAAGATTTTCATGGAAAATTTAAAGACTGAGGCTGAAAGGAAAATCTGCGCGACAAAACTTTATTCAATTATTTTGCAGCAGCACGCAAATCTTCTTGACGGAAACAAAAAAGTTTTCCTGCAGAACGACGACGAGCTCCACCGTTTTTTCTACACAGAAACCGGCAACCAGTGGATTTGGGACGTTGTGACATCCCACACTGGAAACGACCATAGAATTAGAATCTTAAGCTATAACGCGCAGCATATTGCTGACGATGTTGAAATCGAGCATAAAGAGCTTGTAAAAGCTGTTCAAAACGGCGATGTTGAGAGTGCGATTCTTGTTGATGAAAAACATTTGAATAAGCTGCTGGAAGTTCTTGATACGCTTGAAAAAAATTATCCTGAATATTTCGAAAAATGAAAACATTTGACGGAGGTCAAAATGAAACTGAATTTGAACGAAATCAAAGACAAATCAAAATGGAGCGGATACAAACTTCCGCAGTTTGATTATGAGGAAACTCTTGAAAATACAAAAAACGCGCCGGAGTGGGTTCATTTCGGAGCTGGAAATATTTTTAGAATTTTCCCGGCGGCTCTTTGTCAGCGGCTTTTAAACGAAAACCTGATGAAAACGGGAATTGTCGCAGGCGAGTGCCACGATCCTGAAATTGTGGACAAGCTTTTTAAGCCGCACGACAATCTTACAGTCGGAGTTACGTTAAAAGCGGACGGAACAATTGACAAGGAAATTATCGCGTCGGTTGTTGAGGCTGTAAAAGTTATGCCGGAATTTAGCGCTGACTGGAAAGTTCTTGAAAATGCGTTTAAGAATCCGAGCCTCAAGATGATTTCTTTTACAATCACTGAGAAAGGCTACGCGCTTTTGGGCTCAGACGGAAAACTTTTGGCCCAGTACGTTTCTGATTTTGCAAATCCGCCTGAAAAAGCGAAGATGTTCTTGTGCTGCTTGACGCGCCTTTTGCTTGAGCGGTTCAACGCCGGAAAACTTCCGCTTGCAATTGTTTCGATGGACAACTGCTCACACAACGGCGAGAAACTTTCAAGCGCAATTTTTACAATCGCGGAAAACTGGCAGAAAAATGGATTTGTGACGGAAGAATTTGTTAATTATCTGAAGAATGACAAAATAATCAGCTTCCCGTGGACAATGATTGATAAAATCACTCCGCGCCCGAATCCGAAAGTTGCAGATATGCTTAAAAAAGACGGATTTGAGGAAACTGACCTGATTGTTACTTCCCAGCACACTTACTGCGCGACATTTGTAAACGCGGAGGAAACTCAGTATCTTGTTGTCGAGGATAATTTCCCGAACGGCCGTCCGCCGCTAGAGAAGGCCGGAGTTTATTTTACCGACCGCGAGACTGTGAACAAAGTTGAAAAAATGAAGGTCGGGACATGCTTGAATCCTCTTCATACTTCGCTTGCGCTTTCCGGCTGCCTTCTTGGATTTAATCTTATCTGCGACGAGATGAAGGACAGCGACCTTAAAAAAATGGTTGAAATCCTTGGATACAAGGAAGGCCTGCCAGTTGTTGTTGATCCTAAAATCATAAATCCTCGCAGCTTTATCGACGAGGTTATTCAAAAGCGGCTTCCAAATCCTTTTATGCCGGACACGCCGCAGAGAATCGCGACAGACACTTCGCAGAAACTTTCTGTGCGCTTTGGCGGAACAGTAAATGCTTATCTTGCGGATAAAAATCTTGATGTGAACTCGCTCAAAGTTATTCCGCTTGTATATGCTTTGTGGCTGCGCTATCTTCTTGCAGTTGATGACAACGGAAACGCGTTTGAGCTTTCTCCGGATCCGCTTTTGCAGGACTTAACGCCTGTTCTTGACGGAATTAAGCTTGGAGAAAATGATGAAAGCAAAGTTGAGCCGAAAATCAAAAAGATTTTGTCAAATGAAAAGATTTTTGGATTCAACGTTGTGGCTTCGCCTTTGTACGAAAAAACAAAGTCTGATTTTATGAAGATGATTTCGGGCAAGGGAAAAGTCCGTGAGACGATTCACGAAACTGTAAAATAAAAAGATAGAAAAGGCGGATGTTTTTATAACATCCGCCTTTTTTTATAGTCCAAGGAAATCTGTAACTTTTTTGTGGTATTTTTCAGGCTCCACAAAATATGCGATTGCGTGCGGGCAGTCGGCGACAATATAGAGATATTTTTGCGCCGTGCAAGCCTGGTAGTTTGTGATTGTCATCTCAATCGGAACAAAGTCATCATCTGCCCCGTGGATAAAAATCACAGGAATCTTGTTGCGTTTAAGCGCGGTCAGAGTCGAGAATTCCTTTTCATCAAAATCCGCAATGCGCTTTGTCATGAACTCTCCTGTTGCCATAATCAAGTGCGGAAACGGAAGTTTTTTGTCTTTCCTGAGCACTTTCCAGATTATATCTTCTGGCGATGTGAAGCCGCAGTCGGCAACAGCACCTTTCACGTTTCCAGGCAAGTCAAATCCGAGGGCCATTACAACTGTGGCGCAGCCCATAGAGATTCCTTCAAGATAAACCGGCTTTTTGTCTCCGTAAAACTTGTTTGTCTCTAAAATCCAGTCGCGGAGGTCGTATCTTTCCTTAACTCCGAACGTGATGTATTTTCCCTCGCTTTTTCCGTGCGAGCGCTGGTAAGGCAAGATGATATTGTAGCCGATTTCGTGGTAGAACTTTGCAAGCCCTGCGAACTCACGCAGCGGATCGGAATGATAGCCGTGCATCAGAACAAAAGTTCCTTTTGCGTCCGGCGCGTCAAGCTTGTATCCGGCAAGATTAAATCCGTCAAACGAAGTGATTGTGATTTCCGCAGGGTTCTGGGAGAAGAACCATTCTGTGTCCGCTTTGTTCTGATCGATGAATTCCTGCTTTTTAAAATGCTCAAAATCAGAAGACATTTTTCCACGTTCAAAAGTCGGCTTGAACATAAAAAAATAAATCACAAGAAAAAACAATGCTGCAATTACAGCGGCGGTTGCAAAGAATATTGCGACAGCTTTCGCCGCTTTTCTGTTAAATTTCATTAGAATCTCCTAGTTATTTAACACGGATAAACACGGATTAAGAGGATAAAAGCGGATAGAATTTTGATAAAAGAAAGTCTTTCTTACATACGAAATGCTGTCATATGTAAAAAATGAAAATTTTATTTGCTATATGAAAATCTTTCGTTTAAATCAGCAAACTTCCGTAAATACAAAAAATTATCCGTGAAAATCCGTGTCCATCTGCGCTGAATCCTTAAACTATTCCAAATCGTAAGTTTCTCCATATTTTACTATTTGGACATCTGGAAATCCATGCTCTTTAAGATAGTTCTGGAAGAATTCCTGGGAATCTTTTTCGCCGTGCACAAGGAAGATTTTCTTTAAGCGGCTTGTGTCGATTGTTTTGAGCCATTTTGTCATTTCCGTGTAGTCGGCGTGCGCTGAGAATGCGTTGATACACTCGACATCTGCCTTTACATCGTATTCGTCGCCGAAAATCTTGACTTTCTTTGCATGGTCGCGGATTCTGCGTCCGAGCGTGTTTTCCGCCATGTAGCCGACAATCAGGATTGTGTTGCGCGGATCAGAAATGTTGTTCGCAAGATGATGGACGACACGTCCGCACTCGCACATTCCGTCTGCAGAAATAATAATCATCGGGCCTTCTTTTTTGTTCAGAGCCTTTGACTCTTCAACGCTGTTTATAAAATTGAGCGACTCGAATCCAAACGGATTCTTGTGATGCTGCAAGAACGCCTCGTGGACATCCTCGCTGTAACATTCCTGATGAACCTGGAAGATTGATGTCGCATTGACTGCCATAGGAGAGTCAACATAAATCGGAATCTTAGGAATTTTTTTCTGGTCAACAAGAAGATGCAGGTAGTAGACAATTTCCTGAGTGCGTTCAATAGCGAAAGCTGGAATTATGATTTTTCCCTTTTTTTCAACCGCGCGGATAACGATTTTGCGAAGCTCGTCCATTGCAAGGACTGCGTCCTCGTGCTTTCTGTTTCCGTAGGTTGACTCAAGAACGATGTAGTCCGGCGGCGGAACATTTGTGGAAGGATCGCGGATAATTGGCTTTAGCTTGCGTCCGAGGTCGCCGGTAAAGAGAATTCTAAGCTCGTCTTTGCCGCTGTTATCAATATTTTCTTTTTCATCGCCTGGATTTCCACGGCGGCGGTCTGACGGCTTGCGTTTTTCATCTTTTTTCCAGCCGAAAAGCTTGTTCCAGATTGATATTTTTTCCGGCATTGTCTTTTTGAGCGGATTCCCGTTTTCATCTCTCTGGCCCTTTATTGTTATATATGCAAAAGCTGAGCCTAAGATATGGCCCGCGTCAAAATATTCAAGCTCAACATCAGGCGCAATGTACATCTTGCGGTTGTACGAAAGAGTAATAATCTGGTTTGTGGCCTTTGTGCAGTCTTTTTCATCAAACATCGGCCGCCAGCCGAAAGTCTCGCCTTTTTTAATCGCCTGCTTTCTAAGATACTCCGCGTCGCGCGCCTGGATCCGCGCGCTGTCCATCATGATAAGATCCGCAAGGTCGCGTGTCGCCGGAGTCGCGTAAACGTTTCCGTTGTAGCCGCGTTTTATCAAAAGCGGAAGAAGTCCTACGTGGTCATAATGCGCGTGAGTTAAAATTACTGATTCAATCTTATCAACAGGAATTTGAAAAGTACGGTTTTTTTCATCGGATTCCGCGCGCTTTCCCTGGAACGCTCCGCAGTCAATCATAAACTTGCGTCCGTCAATTTCAAAAATATGTTTAGAGCCGGTGACTTCCTGAGCCGCGCCGAGTGAATAAAGAGTTACTGCCATAAGTTGCCTCCAAATCTAGTTTTATAAATTTTAAGTCTTAATCGACGAAATCTCAACTATAAAACTGAATATAACAGAAAAAATAAAAGCGTTAGGGATTGTAAGGGCGGCGGAGCCGTTCCGGAGCGGAACGAAGTGCAGCGCAGGAATGAAGCCGAAGGCGGAACCCTGAAAAGCCCGGCGGCGGAGACGCAACGCCCTAATTCCTAATTTTCGTGATTTTTGATAAACTAATCCGTTATGGATTATTCGAACCCGCTGATTGTTCAAAGCGACAGGACGCTTCTTCTTGATGTTCACGCGCCGCTTGCCAAAGAATGTAGAAACGCGCTTATTCCGTTTGCGGAACTTGAGCGCTCGCCGGAACATCTCCACACATACAGATTGACACCGCTTTCATTATGGAACGCGTCGGGAGCAGGCTTTACGCCGGAAGACGCTGTGGCGGTTCTCCATAAATACGCAAGGTATGATGTGCCGCAGGCAGTTGATGAATGGATCCGCGAGACTGCAGGAAGATTCGGAAAACTGCGGCTGGTTCCGGCTCCGTGGATTGAAGTTCCGCTTGCTGGAAAGAACGCGGGGCAAAAAATCAAGGAAGAAAATCTTTATCTTGTAACGGAAAGCCCTAACGTCTTTAAGGAAATTGAGGCAAGCTCTGTCGGCCGCAAGCTGCTGCTTCCTGCTGAGTACGAGGAGCCGCAGGACGAGGCTATGAGAAAGTGCCGCGTGAGCGAAGAGGAGAAAAAACACTGCTTCCGACTTCCGCTTACTGACCGCGGTACAATTAAGCAGGAGCTTTTAAAGCTTGGCTGGCCTGTAAAAGACGACGTTCCGCTTGCCGACGGAGAGCCGCTCGAATTTTCTCTGCGGGAAACAACGCTTTCAGGAAAGCCTTTTTCTGTTCGTAAATACCAGATGGAAGCCGCCGAGTCTATTGTCGGCGACAAGGGGCCTGGAACAGGATTCGGCACGATTGTGCTTCCGTGCGGGGCAGGCAAGACTATTGTCGGCATGACGGTTATGAGCCTTCTAAAAACCAGCACGCTTGTTATTACTACAAACATAAGCGCGGTTCACCAGTGGATTGGCGAGCTTTTGGACAAGACTACGCTCACTCAGGATGAAATTGCCGAGTACACGGGCGAGAACAAGGTGATTAAGCCTGTAACCGTGGCGACTTACCAGATTTTAACGTGGCGGCCTGAAAAAGACGGGCCTTATCCTCATTTCTCTCTTTTTAGAAAGCGCAGATGGGGCCTGATTATTTATGATGAAGTGCATATGCTTCCGGCCCCGGTTTTCCGTGTTGCGGCAGAAATCCAGGCAATACGGCGCGTGGGCCTGACTGCGACATTAGTGCGCGAAGACCACTTGGAAGGAAACGTTTTTTCTCTCGTTGGCCCGAAACGCTACGATGTTCCCTGGAAGGACCTTGAGCAGTCGGGATTCATCGCGACTGCGGAATGTGTCGAAGTCCGCATGGACTTGCCGGAGTCAAAGGAAATTGAGTACGCGGTTGCTGATCTCCGCAAAAAGCACCGGCTTGCAAGCGAGAATCCTGTTAAGACAGACTATGTAAAAAAGATTGTCTCATGCTGCCCAGAGAACAAGATTCTTGTAATCGGACAGTATCTGAGCCAGCTTTCAGAGCTTTCAAAAGTTTTAAGCTGCCCTATAATCACAGGAAAAACTCCTAACGAGGAAAGGGACAAGATTTATGCAGATTTCAGAAGCGGAAAAATAAGCGTGCTTGTCGTGTCAAAGGTGGCGAACTTTGCGATTGATCTTCCGGACGCGAGCGTCGCAATTCAGGTGAGCGGAACTTTTGGAAGCCGGCAGGAGGAAGCGCAGCGGCTCGGAAGAATTCTACGTCCTAAAGAACGCAAATCGCGCTTTTTTACACTTATTACGCGGAACACAGTGGAAGAGGAGTTCGGTGCGAACAGGCAGAAATTCCTTGCGGAGCAGGGCTACCAGTACAGGCTTTTGCGCTGCGCAAGCCCGGACGACCTGGACTCGTATTTTGAATCAGAAAAAAGCTGTCTTAATTAGATTGTAAAATCAGTTTGTAGACTTTTTATCTGTGTGAATGATTTGAATATTAACAAAAACTGGAGAGCGTATGGAATTGAATCAGAATCCTAAAGTGCAAAAAATCATAAACTGGCGCGAAAGCCTAGCTCTTTTGCCGGACAGCCATTTTTTTGAAATCATAAGAATGTACTTAGGTGAAGTGAAAACTCCGTTCAATAAACAGAAACTTATTGAAGAGCTTGGCGCATTCATCAGAAAGCCTAGCACTAGGAAAACAATCATTTCTCTTTTAAGTGAAACTGATTTGCAGCTTATTTGCGCTGTGAAATTTATTCCTAATGCGACGGAAGAGAAGCTGGCTTCTTTTTTTGGAAACCAGTTTAAGTTTTCCGAGCTTTACAACCGGCTTTTAAATCTTGAGGAAAGACTTATTATATACAGGCATAAAGACAGAATTTCAGGAAAAATGATAATCAGCCTGAATCCTCATCTGGAAGATGATTTTGCTCCGTTTGCGAAAAAATCTGTCTTATTGAAGGCGCCGGAAATTGAGAAGGCAAATTTCGATTCACCGTCGTCGCTTTCCCCGGAGCTGATTGCGTCTTTTGTCGCCTTTATCGAAAAAAATCCGGAGCTTTGCAAGTCTGACGGAACTTTTAAAAAACGCACAGAAACTGAAATTGCTTCTCTTTTTCCTGGAAAAACAGAAATGCTTTTTAATCTTACAAAAGCTTTTGTGAATTTGTCTCTATTGCGTGAAAATTCCGGCGGCTACGAAATTGACAGAAACCGTTTTCTAAGTTTTGCCCGGCTGGATCCACGTCTTCAATACGCTTATCTTGCAGTTTCCGCCCACGGAAGATTCAGCCGGCTTGAACTTGTGCGCCAGGCCAGGCTTTTGATTGACACGGCTTATTCAATCCCAAAAAGCGGCTTTTCCCGCAGCGTTTTGCTCCGTCTTGCATATTTGATTTCTGAAGACCAGAACGATGCTCCTGGAATTTCTTCTTCGCTTGGCCTGACTTCGCGTTTTTCCCAGATTTTAAACCGCGCGAAAAATCAAAATCAAGATTCGCGCAATTCTGAGGCAGAACAAAAATCTAGCAATGATGATTTATCTTCTGTTTTAGACCGGCTTGTTGACGTTGCGGAAATGTTTGGAATTTTAAGCATAAAGGGAATTGACACAACTGGCGAAAATATTTTTGCCTGCGGCCCGGTTCTTGAAGATTCGCATTATGACGGCTTTTTTTCAGAAAATTCTGATGTTCCGAAAGTTTTAAGCATTGATGCAGGTTTTAACGTAACTTTAATGCCGGGCCTTTCTCTTGAGCAGCTTCTTCCTCTTATGGATTTTATGGAACTCGTTCAGTTTGACACGGCCGCGGTTTTTGAGATTACAAGAAAATCTGCTATGCACGGATTCGATGCGGGGCTGACTTCTCAAAAAATAATTTCGCTTCTGGAAAAATATTCTCCGTATGAAATTCCTCAGAATCTAAAAGTTTCTTTGGAAGATTGGAGCAATTCATATTCTTCGGCCGCGATTTTTAAAGGCTATATTCTTCAAGTCAGCGAGAAAAATGCTGCTGTTACAGAAAAAAATCCTGCGATTGCGCCTTTTATTTCGGTCAAGCTTGCGCCTGGAATTTATCTTCTTTCTGTTGAAAGCGACGAGGAGGCCGCGGCTCTTGTTCAAAAAAGCGGGCTTGATTTTATTGGAAAAATCAAAACGGCGGAAAAAAATGTCCAAAGCGTAAGTTTTCCGGAATTTCCAGTTCATGAAAATCTTTCTCTTGAAGAGCCGGATTATCAAAATAATTATGATGAAATAAGTAAAAAATCTGAAACTTGCAGAGTTGAAAATCTGACGCCGGTAAAAAATCCTGAAAATTTTCCTGCAAATGAGGAAGAACGGAAAAAACATTTTTATGAAATGCGTTCTGCGCTTGAAAAAATGCAGACAGAAGCCCCGATGTCTCCTGAGCAAAAAGAAGGCTTGCTTCAGCGGATTGAGCATAAAATCATCTTGACTCCTGAGCAGCTCCGTCCGGCAAGTGTAAAATTTGAGCGGATTGAAGCTGGTGGCATGGATTATTCTGGCAAACTTCATATTATTGAAGGCTCGATTTCGAACAACAGCATGGTTGAGATGCATTTTGACAGCGGAATTATTGTCGGAATTCCGGTTTCGGTCACAAAAACTGAAAATGATGCGAATGTTCTGCTTGAAGTTATGCCGGATCATTCTCAAAAAATTCTTTCTGTGGCGCAGGCGAAATTTGTAAAAAGAATCCGCGGAAGCGTTCTTGAAAAGCAATCCTGAAAATCTGAAAAATGAAACTTTAATCTAAATCATAAAAAAAGTGTTATTGGATTTTTGTTTCTTGCTTGATATAATAAAAATTAAATCATTTTAACGAGGGAAAATTGTACACTCGCAAAATATTGGCGGCTCCGGAAAAAATCGTCCACGGCGGCAAAATTAATTTTGGAACTTTTGAAGGCTGCCCGAAAAATTTTGATATTCGCGGAGTAAAAGGACCTTTTACCGGAGTTCCGCTTCCAACATTGATAACTAACTTGCGTATCCAAAGTTCCCTGATGTTTTTTTTCAACATTGGCCAGTACGTCGGAACAGTTGACTTTTTTGACCATAAGATTTTTGGTTTCGCAGATGTTTCTTTCTGGAGCAAGGAAAGCGGAAGAAAATTCTCTTACCGCTCTTTTATGGGGCCGCGCCGGAGATTTATTCCGCACAATATGCAGAACGGATTCTGCGCGAGCTTTAACCGTAGCAGATACATCAGAATCAGCTGGGATCATAAGCATGACCGTTTCTCAATGATTCTAAATCTGCGCGGCGACTCAACACGTCCTCCTGTGAACGCGGCTTTTATTGCGCATTATTCAAATCCGAACATGAAGGAGCTTTTTAGCGTTGTTCCTTTTCCGTCCAAAAAAAGATGCATAGCCGCTTATTTTGCGACTCCGTTTATCCACGGCTCGCTCTCGCTTGGAAAAACAAACAAGTCCGAGCCTGTGACAATGGAAGATATGGACGGAAGCTCCGTCTTTTTTGTTAACAGAGCTTATTATAATTTTCATTCGGAGTCAGAATTTGTTGTGGCTGCCGGAGAATCGGAAGGAAGAAAATTTTCATTTCAGATATTTACTTCGCAAGAAAATGCTGTAGATTCCGAAAATTTAAATGGAAACGTACTTTGCGTTGACGGCCACGAAACTCTTTTGCCGCCAGTAAAAATTACGCATCCGTTTGGAATCGGCAAAAAGTGGAACATTCAGGATTTCGAGAATATGGTCGATTTGACTTTTACTCCAAGTTCCGATGTTCATCGCGACATTTCCTTTCTTGTGCTGAGAAGCCAGCTTACGACAATTTTCGGCACTTTTGAGGGAGTCATAAAAACGAAGGATGGAAACAATATCGTTCTCCATAACTTTGAGGGAATTGCGAAAAATCAAATTCTTCGTATGTAAAAAGAGGCGGATTTTATGGAAGAATATACAGCACCTAAGAAACCTGAGGCAAAATGGGAGCCGGGAACTCTTGACCAGACAAGAAAAAATATAGGTCCGATTGACGAAGAAGAAGCAAAAAAAATGATGAAAAAACTTGGCGGAGAAGTTTTTACGGAAAAATCTGCGCCGATTGACTATTCAGCTTTTCCAAGGGCAAAAGAATACGCAAGAAAAGTTGTCGTCGGAAAATCAGCTTCAACTCTCGCCTCGGAAATTGCGGGCGGAAAGCAGAATGGAGATTCTGATTCAGCGTCAAAAAAAGGAAATAAATACGGCTACGCGGTAAAAGAAAAACGGTCGCATAATCTTTACAATTTGCCGGAACTTACAAGCAAAGAAAGAAATTTAATGGACCGCATAATGATGAGCGACGATTACAAAATCAAGCCGAATTTCGGTTTTTTCAATTTTGTGCGCCATTTCAAAAAGAACGGAACAGAGCTTGTCAGAAGAAGTTTCGTCGAGTATGACATTCAGACTCATGTTGAGCATTTGCAGGCATTTATTACAAATGTAAAGTCGATTATACAGATTAGCCCGGAAACTTACAAATCTAAAATTCTCACTTCGCAGGAAGACAAATTCCGCATTCTAAAAACTGTCGGAAACTGGAAAATGCATGAAATAAAGGCCATTGCGCTTTCCTTGCAGGATTCCGTCGACGCAACGACGGTCGCAATGCTGGTTCCTTTCGTAAAGGCTGTTTACCGCGACTTGATGATGATTTATTATCTTGGCGAAACAAAAATTTCAAACATTTTCAAGGATATTTACAATGATTTGATAAAATATCCGAAATTTGACCAAAAAAAGGCTCTTTTGTTCTGCAAAGGCGCAATTTCAGAATGGCTTTACATTTACAGCAAAGTCATAAAAGGCTTGTATCCGCTTTTGATGAGAATGTGCTCGGACAAATTTGAGTATTTTCAGGATTTTTTCCTGACTTGCTCATCAAATATTCTGAATTTCCTTGAGCTTTCAAAATTCGACATTTTGCTTCCGAACAAAAAAGCGGGCCGCCCGAACGAAGCGAAAGTTGAAGTGAAGAATGAAGAAGAAAAGAAAGAGGAAAGCGAAGAGCAGAAAAAGAAAAAAGAAGAGGAAAAACATAAGACCGATCTTGTCGAGGCTGGAATCAAGCTCCTGGACACAATGTTTCCGGAGGCTGGCTTTACAGATCTTGGAAATTTTCCGGATATGTTTCCGTATTTCCAGCCGATTTATCAGTTCCGCGACGGATATAATCTTCTTGCGCCTGAAAATCCTCTGCAAATCACAATCACTTTGCTTAGAATAACAGAAGATATTTTCCAGGGCTGCCGCAACATTGATTTTTCAGAGGAAACTGATGATTTAGACACTGACGACAAGCTTTCCTCAGTTCTTGGCGAGTGGTCACTTTACCGCGAGGTTCTTTTCGAGAAAAACTACTCTGACCAGATTAAGGATTTGGTGAACAATGAATACAGCCAGCCTGATTTTAAGTCAACTTTGTTCGGCAAAAAAATCATGACCTCGCTTTTGTGGCAGACAAAATATAACTTCCTGCCGCATTTTTCATTCGATCAGCTTCTTCTTGAAAAGCCTAAGAACGACAGTCCTTACCGTCCGCTCTGCATGAGAAGCAGTTTTCTGGTGAGATTTTTCACGAATCTTTCAAAGGATATTGACTCGGCTTCGGCTGTCCGCGGCGAGGTATTCGGAATTCAAAATCCGTGGGAAAAATACCGTTTTGATATTTCAAATCCTGTCTCAAAAAGAATGGATGTTCTTCTCGGCGCGAAAAAACAGACTGATTCGGCCGCGACAAACGCAAATCTTATAAAATATGCTCTTTGCATGGTCGCGGTTCTTGACTGGTGGATAAATGATCCGAAAAGTCCGGCTTACACAGCGGATCCGACAAAGATTTACAGAATCAACGAAAACGACGGCGGCCCGGCATTCAGCGCGCCGGAGAGAACAGACCAGAACAAGCTTTTTGCTGAGCGCGTGAAGCGTGATTACGAAAGACAAAAGCAGCAGTCAGCCGGAGCTTAAGATGGACAAGGAAACTGAAGAGAAATTTATCGCGCTCGAGACAAAAATCGCCTACATGGATGATTTTATCCAAAAGCTGCAGGACGAAGTTGTTGAAGGAACAAAGCAAATCATGATTCTGCGGGAAGAAAACAAAGTTCTTTCGGGCAGAATCAAGGATTTGTCGGAAAATCTTGATATTCCAAACCGCAAGCCGCCGCACTACTAGAAGAAAAAAAATTCTAAACGGAGCGCGCTGCGGCTTGCGCGTTAGAGCTAGCCGCGGTTTTTAATGTATCCGGCGATTGCGATAATCCAGCCGATTATGATTACAAAAAGGCCGATTCCAGGTCCTGTCTGAGTCGCCTTTGCAAAGCCTTTCATCAGCGATTTGCCAACGCCGCCAACGTTCAGATAGCTGATTACAACGTAGATTCCGCCGGCGATTGAAACAATCAGAGAAATCAGCCTGATTGGAATTCCTTTGAGCGAAACAAAGCTGAACACGATTCCTGCAATTGCGCCGAGAAAAGCAAGAATCGCGCCGATTTTCACAGCGCCGCTTCCGTCAGCAGTAATCGCGTTGAACGCGCTTGAGCTTCCGCCGAAAATTTTGCTGGAAGTGAGCGGAAGAAAACATCCGATTGCAACGACAATCATTCCAATCAAAAATAAATTGAAAGAACTTTTTTTTGCCATTTTTTACAACTCCTTTTTTCTTCGTCATGGATGGCGAAATCAATATAAAATCATTATAATCTGTTTTTTTTAATTTTCCATTTTTTTTATCATTTAATCATTTGCTGAACAAAAATTTATCATTAAAAATTTGCTTTTTACGTAAAATTTACGATAATTAAAGGAAGAAAAAGAACTTCTTTCTAGAGAAGTTTATAAAATTTAATAAAGTAAAAAATTCATCTTTTCCTGAACTGGAAGCTCCGTATGCAATGGGGCATGTGAGGCCGATATGAAAAACTTAAAGTCTTCCGGAAAAAAACAAAAGCAGAAAAGCAAGAGAAAATTTTCACAAACATTGGCGTTTAAGCTTGAAATATCGACTTTCTCATTGTTAATTTTATTTTTTGCCGCGCTTACAATTGTGCTGGGAATTTCAACGCGGCGCGATAATCTTGCTTCCTACACGGAGTTAAGCTCTTCAATCAGGGAGCGGTCAATTTCTTCTCTTTCTTACTGGCTTGAAAGCTATTTTAAGGACTTGCGCATTTTGACTCGCTGCGAGGCTGCTCTTGACGGCGATGTCCAGGGAATCGGCCAGTTTATGACCGAGAACCAGCAGCTTATCGGAACTGATTTTGACTTTGTCGCTGTCGCCGGAATCGACGGAATGGCTTACAGCTCGACCGGGCTTTCATTCAGCTGCAAGCATTATCAATATTACAAGGAAATTATGGAGAAGGGCGTTTCGTCGTTCATCTCGAATCCGCAGATTTCTCCGACAAACGGCAAATATCTTTTTTATCTTGCGATGCCTGTCACAGACAGAAACAATACGCTTTTCGGCCTGATTGTCGGCGCGCTTCCTCTTGATGTCGTCAATATTGAGATTTCAAAAATTGATGAGGACATGGAAGGCTTTGTCTACATTCTTGACGGAAACGGAACGATAATTGCCCACCGCGATCAAAATGAGATTATGAAAAATTATTCCAACATGGACGACGCGACTTCCGGCCTGATTGGAAATGCTGAAATGAGCGAGAATATTTCGCTTGGATTTGACGGCTCGCAGAAAATTGTGAACACAATTTCCGGCCAGACGAACTACGTTTTTTACGGCCAGATTCCGGGAACTTCGTGGACATTTGCCCTTGCGATTCCTGAGACCGAGGTCATGAAATCCGCGAATAAAATGTCTTTGAATATTGTCGCGTGCTCAATTCTGATTGTAATTACGCTCGGAATTTTTATCTCGATTTACATGACTCATCTTTTAAGGCCGCTCCGTGTTTTGAATGATTCAATTGATGAAATTGCGAAAGGCGACGCTGACTTGACCAAAAAACTTGACATCAAGTCGAAGGATGAAATCGGCGGAGTTGTGCGCGGATTCAACACGTTCATTGAAAATCTCCGTGTAATCATAACCGAAATCAAGGACTCGAAGGTAAAGCTTCAGAAAGTTGACGGGCAAATGCAAACGACAACGGAGCTTACAGGTTCTTCTATAAACAAGATTTCTTCAAATATCGCGGACGTTACGGCCCAGATTGACAGCCAGAGCGAAAGCGTTTCCGACACGGTTTCTTCTGTAACACAGATTGCCGGGAACATTGAGAGCCTCGACAAGATGATTGAAAACCAGTCGAACGGCGTAAACCAGGCGAGCGCGGCGATTGAGCAGATGCTTGGAAACATAACTTCGGTTTCAAAAAGCACTGAGCACATGGCGAACGCTTTTAAAGAGCTTGAGTCCCACACCGAGAACGGAATCAAGAAGCAGAATGTCGTGAACAAGCAGATTGAGGAGATTGAGCAGCAGAGCATGATTTTGTTCCAGGCGAACAAGACAATCAGCAAGATTGCGAGCGAGACAAATCTTCTTGCGATGAACGCTGCGATTGAGGCTGCCCATGCCGGCGATGCTGGAAGAGGATTCAGCGTCGTTGCGGACGAAATCAGAAGCTTGTCGGAAAATTCGGCCAAGCAGTCAAAGGCAATCGGCGACGAGCTTAAAAAAATTCAGGATTCAATTTTGACCGTTGTAGCGTCTTCAAGCGAAGCAAAAGAAGCGTTCGGCTATGTGAGCGAAAATATCCAGCAGACCGACCAGCTTATCGGCCAGATAAAAGCCGCGATGGAAGAGAGCGAGATTGGAAGTCGCCAGATTACAGACGCGCTCAAGATTGTGAACGATGCGACACTCGAAGTCCGTTCATCTTCTTCGCAGATGTCTTCCGGAAACCAGGCGATTTTGAATTCTGTCCATAATTTGAATGACTCAACAAACGCAATGAAGGAAAGCATCCAGAAAATGACGGAGGATGCCAAGCTTATTGAGCATAACGGAAGCACGCTTGGTGATATTTCCGGAATGATGAAAAATTCAATCCAGCAGATTGGCGCGCAGATTGATTTGTTCAAAGTTTAGAAAAATAATTTTTATTGTTATTAAGGAAAAATCATGCAGAAAGACTCATTGATTTATATAAATAATTGCCGCGTGCAGAATCTTCACGGAATAAAAATCCAGAATCTTACGTGGCAGATGAAGGCCGGCGAGGCGTGGCTAGTAACAGGGCCGAACGGCGGCGGAAAGGCTGATTTTCTTGCCGCGATTGCAGGAGACGAGCAGATTGTGCCGAATAATTCGACCGGCGCATATTCAAACAGATTTGAAGATTCCTGCGAAGTTGTTTCCCTGGAACGCGCGGCGCGCTTGATTCAGGAAGAGCGTGAGCTGGACGAAAGCGAATATATCGGAAAAATTGACGAAGGAAGAAGTGGAAGACGTTTTATCTGCGAAGTTTTAGGCGGGCCTGACGCAAAGCACAGAAACCTGCCGCTGCCGCAAATCGCAAGCCGGCTCGAGACATTGCCCGAAGTGAAGCTGTGCGGTGTTGAGAAGATTCTTGACCGCGGCTTAAAATTTATGTCAACCGGAGAAATCCGCAGAACCTTGCTTTGCCGCGCTCTTCTTTCCGGGAAAAAGCTTTTAATCTTGAGCGATCCTTTCGCCGGCCTTGACGCGCAGAGCAGAAAAATCCTGCTTGAATTTTTCCAGGCAGTCGTCGCAAAGCAGGAAAAAGGCTCAATTCCGATGACGATAATTCTTGGAATGGAGCGTTATCACGAAATTCCAGAGACAATCACAAACGTGCTGGAATTCGCGGACGGAAAAGTCTCTTTCTGCGGCTCTCATTCTGATTATAAAAAAATAATCGAGAAGCGGAGCGAAGAAAAGGCGAAGACAAGAGACGCTGATAAAAATGAATTCGTAAACGAAATCAAAGATATTCAGTCGGGCACAAAAGTTTTGCAGCAGCCGGATTTTGAACCGGCCCGCACGGAAAAAGAAAGTGTTCCTCTTATAAAAATGAACAGCGTTAATGTCGGCTGGGACGGCCGCAAAGTTCTCGAAGATTTTTCGTGGACAGTTTATGAAGGCGAGCACTGGCTTATCCGCGGGCCGAACGGCTCCGGAAAAACAACGCTTCTTGAGCTAATCACCGGCGACAACAAGCAGGTTTTCTGCAACGACATATGGCTTTTCGGCCGCAAGCGAGGAACTGGCGAAACAATCTGGGATATAAAGAAAAATCTTGGAATCGTAAGCTACCGCTGGCACGTTGAGTACAGAATGCTCGGAAACACAGACTTGGAAAGCGTTATAATCTCAGGATTTCATGATTCAATCGGACTTTATGAAAAGAAAACTGACATTGAGATTGCAGCCGCGGCAAAATGGCTAAAGCTTGCCGGATTTGAAGGCCGCGCCAACGACACTTTCGGAAGCCTGAGCTACGGAGAACAGCGCGCGGTTCTTATTTTACGCGCAGTTGTAAAAAGTCCGAAGATTCTTATTCTTGATGAGCCTTGCCATGGACTTGACGAGTCTTACCGCCAGAAAATCCTTGATTTGCTTGAGACAATCGCGGAAACAGGAACAACAACTCTTCTTCATGTAACCCACGATCCGACAGAGGCTCTTCCTTGCGAAAAGCATATTCTTGAGCTGCAGCCTGGAGAAAAGCCGATGTATTCGATACTCTGCCAGGACTAGAATCCATAACGCCTGAGGCTTCGGAGAATTGCGTTCAAGCCGCCATACTAGGCGGCTTGTCTTTCCTAAAAATAGACAAAAAAAAGCACGCTCTTTTCTAGAGCGTGTTTTTTTCGTTAGCCTGAGAAAAGCCAGCGGCAAAATAGATTTAATCTGTTTTTACGCAGCCTTTGAGAAAAGACCTGCGATAAAGCTTACGAGTTTTCCAACTGGATCAAAATCAAGAAGAAGCAAATCGAAAGCGATGAAAACTCCGAATCCGACAATTGCAATCGCAAGAAGAATCGCAATTCCGATAAGCATCTGAACTGCGATTGGAAGATTATCAAATTTAGATCTTTTTTCTGTTATTGAAGCTGAAGCCATTTTCTACCTCTAAAAATACAAAAATTACCATTAAATAATAAAGGTTGCCTTGCTTGCCGTCAAGTGTGAAAAAACGTCATTTATTTGAACAAGATAGGAATTTGTAATAAGATTGTGAATGCGTTAGGGATTGGAACGGCGCGAAGCGTTGCTGAAGTGAAGCGGAGCGGAACGAAAGCAATGGAGGCGAAAGCCGGAACCGTGGAAAGCCCGACGGCGGAGCCGGAACGTCCGTGTTGCGCATTTTGAAATTTTGAATTCTTAATTGCTCTTGGAGGATTTATGCTCTTTACACCGGTTGAAATTCAGGAAACTGTAAATATGTTTATGCAGCAGAAGCTTGATGTGCGCTGCATCACGATGGGAATTTCGCTTTTTGACTGCGCGGATTCCGACGAGAAAGAAGCGAACCGGAAAATTTATGAAAAGATAATGCGGAAAGCCGGAAAACTTGTGAAAACCGGCGAAGACATTGAAAAAGAGTTCGGTATCCCAATCATAAACAAACGTATTTCTGTGACTCCAATCTCGCTTGTCGCAGGGGCGAGCGGCGCAAAATCCTACGTTTCTTACTGCAAAACTCTGGACAAATGCGCGCATGAGCTTGGCGTGAACTTTATCGGCGGGTTTTCGGCTCTTGTTCAGAAAGGAATTACTCCGGCGGACAGAATTTTGATTGACTCAATTCCGGAAAGCTTGGCGACAACTGATTTTGTCTGCTCCTCAGTGAACGCAGGCTCCACAAAGTCCGGAATCAACATGGACGCAGTAAAGCTGATGGGAGAAACAATCAAGAAAACTGCCGAGGCAAGCAAAGACTGCGCTGTGAACGGCTGCTCAAAGCTCGTTGTTTTCTGCAACGCGCCGGAGGACAATCCGTTCATGGCAGGAGCGTTTCACGGGCCGGGAGAAGCCGACTGCGTAATCAACGTCGGAGTTTCAGGGCCGGGAGTTATTCTCGCCGCGTGCAAAGATTACAAAGGCAGACCGATAAATGAGCTTGCCGAGGGAATCAAGAAGATGGCTTTTAAAATTACGCGCTTGGGCCAGCTTGTCGGGACTGAGGCTGCGAAGCGGCTCGGAGTTGACTTTGGAATCCTTGATCTGTCGCTTGCGCCGACTCCTGCTGTCGGAGACTCTGTCGCGCGTATTCTTGAGGAGATTGGGCTTGAGGGCGCGGGCTGCCCCGGAACAACTGCGGCTCTCGCGATGCTCACCGACATGGTTAAAAAAGGCGGCGTTATGGCAAGCACAAGCGTGGGCGGACTTTCGGGCGCGTTTATTCCGGTCTCAGAGGACGAGGGAATGATAAACGCGGTGAAACAGGGTTCAATCTGCCTTGAAAAGCTTGAGGCGATGACGACAGTCTGTTCTGTTGGACTTGATATGATTGCGATTCCGGGCGACACTCCGGCGACAACAATTTCCGGAATTATGGCGGACGAGTTCGCGATTGGAATGGTGAACGGAAAAACAACTGCCGTGCGCCTGATTCCAGCTCCTGGCAAAAAAGCCGGCGACTGGGTTGAGTTCGGCGGACTTTTGGGCGGCTGCCCGGTGCTTCCTGTGAGCAAATTCGGCTGCGCGGACTTTATAAACCGCGGCGGAAGAATTCCGGCTCCGATACATTCGTTCAGAAACTAAATTTTCTCTTCTGGGCGTTCCCCTGCGCTTCGCTCCGGGTCGCTATGTCCGCACTTCCGCTTTCGCTCCATTCCTGCGTTCTGGTGGTTTCGATACGCTTCGCTACTCAACCACCGCCACTTCGGAACGCCTGCAGCGGTGCTACCAGCGCTAACGCAATTTTCCTTTGTTTAACTCAAAAAATAACAAGAAATTAGAGGAAATAGAGAAATTTTTTACAATTTCACTAAAAATAACTTTAGTTCCATAAATAAAAAAAACAATTGCTTTTTTTTCATAAATTCTATGTTAAAATTTATTTGTCTGTTATTAACAAAAAATTAACTTAGATGATTCAAAAAGGAAAGTTTATGAAAAAAAATATTTTGATTTTGCTTGTTCTGATTTTTGCAACTGCAAATTTTTGCTTTGGAGAAATTGCTTTTCCAAGATTTAAAATCACTGAATCTGAAGAAGAATTTGATGTTAATTATTACGTAACAGAAAATATGAAAATTTTAAATCCGGCTCAAAATGAAGACTTGGATGTGACGCAGGCTTTTATGATTTCCAAAGGTGGAATTTCCGCCGAGCTTCGCTACTCGCTTTTTACAGATACTGGTGGAAGCGAAAAATCATTCAACCAGCAATATGTCGCTCTTGTTTTCACGACCCTGAGCAATATTTATGGAAAGCCGTTTCCGATGGAAAACATCAAAAATTTCAATCCAGAAGATGTAAAAAAAGAATTCAACGGTGATTTTGGCTGCACGGTGACTTTTTCAGATTTTGATTCTGATTACGGCAAAGGCTACAAATATATGAATGTATGTTTTTTCTATAAGAAGAACCAAGGTCTTGTTATGCGGGCTTTTTTAACAAATGACCTTGCTTTCTTTGGAATAAATGCGGACGGAACTTATTCTAGCGACAATTTGATGACGGCATATTTTCATAGCTTTAAATTTATGGACAAACCTTACAAAACGGACGAAGCTCAATAGTATTCAAACTTTTATGATTTTCGCTTAGAATGTTTTTTCTATGGCTTCTAACGTTATTTCTCAAAAACAAAATCCTTTGCGCGGATTTTACAAGACTCTTTTCTCAATTGCTGTTCCGATAATTCTGCAGAACCTTTTGCAGACTTTTATCAATATGCTCGACACGGTGATGTGCGGCAGGCTCGGCTCGGTCGAAATCGCGGCGGTCGGGCTTGGAAACCAGATTTTCTTTATGCTGAACATGGTCGTGTTCGGAATTTCTTCAGGCTGCTCAATATTTGTCGCGCAGTTCTGGGGACAGGAAGATTTGAAAGGAATCCGCAAGACTTTTGGAATCATGCTTCTTTCCTGCCTCGCAGTTTCTTTTGTTTTTGCGTTCGGCGGAATCTTTTTCCCGAAAAATCTGATTGGAATCTACACGCACGACCAGAATGTGATTGAGATTGGCGCAAGCTACCTGAAGATTGTCGCCTGGAGCTATCCTTTAATGGCGGTTTCAATGGCCTGCCAGATGGCTTACAGAAGCACGGAGCACGTCGTTCTTCCGATGGTTACGACGGCAGTCTCATTTGTCTTGAACGCAGTTGGAAACACAATTTTTATCTTTGGATTCGAGCCTCTCGGAATCCCGAAAATGGGAGTCGCCGGTGCTGCAGTTGCGACAGTTATCTCAAGAACAGTCGAGTTCTTTGTGACGGTTTTCTACGGCCGCGCGAAAAAATTTGAATCCTGGGGAAAACTCCGCGAGCTTACAGATTTTTCAAAGCCTTTTATCCTAAAGCTTGTAAAAGTGAGCCTTCCCGTGATTTTCAGCGAGACGCTCTGGGGGCTTGGAGTCTC
>CAZIFO010000016.1:0-66348 GCA_964538245.1 uncultured Treponema sp. | reverse complement strand
AGTATCAAATACATGGAGCGATGGCAGAGTGGCTGAATGCACCGGTCTTGAAAACCGGCATACCGCAAGGTATCTGGGGTTCAAATCCCTATCGCTCCGCTTTTTTTTACGCTTGGAGGCGTGGTAGAGCGGTAATACAACGGATTGCTAATCCGTCAGTTCCTTACGGGCTGGGCAGGTTCAACTCCTGTCGCCTCCGTCCGAAAGAACACCGAGACAATCACGTTTCTAAAGTGTTGTTTTATGAGATTGTA
The DNA here is from genome assembly GCA_964538245.1 of uncultured Treponema sp. GTDB lineage: Bacteria > Spirochaetota > Spirochaetia > Treponematales > Treponemataceae > Treponema_D. The sequence goes on along the minus strand of CAZIFO010000016.1, from coordinate 66,094 downwards.
GCTCAGCTGGATTAGAGCACCACCCTGCGGAGGTGGGGGTCGCACGTTCGAATCGTGTCAGTCTCAACTAAGGTCAGCAGAAAATGCTGACCTTTTTTATTTCCTAATCAATCTTTTAAAATCATCATTTAAATAAAAAAATTCTAACAAAAAAATTAATATTTTCCAAATTATGAGTTAAAATATAAATGTGCTGAAGGGGAATTAAAATGAAAAAAATTTTTATGAGTTTATTTTTGTCAATTTTACCGTTTGTTGTTTTTGCTCAAATCACTTCTTATCCGGTGGCAAACGACCAAAGCGTTTATATCCTGAAAAATGACCGTTACGCTGTCGGATTTAGCGATACTTATGGTCTTGCGTTATGGTCTTTTTATTCTTATGATCCAACAATGAAAATGGGAGTAAGCAATGTTCCTGAAGAATGGATTACAGACTCAAGAATCAAAAGAAACCGGACAACCGCGAAGGAATTTGACGCGCTAAATCTTTATAAGACTCAGATGTTCCCGAAAGAGCACGCTATGACTTATGCGGAAGTTCAGAAGACCACTTATCTTACGTCAAATATTCTTCCGATGAGCCAGTCACTAAAGGAAAATATCTGGAACAGAATCACAAAGGAAATTGAAGAAGCCGCGGAAAAATATGGAAAAATTTATGTTTATTCGGGCCCTATTTTTGAAAAGGAATTCACAAAAAACCGTTATCTTATAAACAACCGGGTTGTGATGCCTGTCAGTTTTTACAGAATGTATATTTATTTTCAGGATGGCAAGGCTTACAACAAATGTTATAAGTTTGCAAATCATTCTCCGACAGATTACGAGAAAAAATGTCCGCTTGATGATTTTTCGTACAATATTTATAAACTTGAGGCAGACACTGGAATTGATTTTGTTGATCAGTCGGTTGATGACTTGCTTCAATAAATCAAAAAATGCCAGATAATTCCGGCATTTGCACAGGGTTGAGTTTTTATTATCTTTATGATAAATTAACAACGTTGGTCAGGAACTAACAAAGGCGCATTTCAAAACCGAGTCAGGCCGGAAGGAGCAGCTCTATGATTTGTCGCCTTGTGTCTAGCAACCCTGACCTTTTTTTATTTTAAATCCGGGGCTTTTAAATCATCTTGCTGCAAAGCCTCGATTCTTTCCAAAAGCGGCGGATGATTGTAGTTGAACGCCGAGTAGATTTTCGGAACCTGAATCTCGCTTAAGTTTTCTTTGTTCAGCTTGATTAAAGCTGTTACAAGCGGTCCGCCGTTTCCGCAGATTTTCTTTGAGAAAGCGTCTGCCTCAAATTCATCTTTGCGGCTAAAGAAATTCATCACCGGCTCAAGAAGATTTCCCCAGCTTCCAAATGTTTTTTCAACAAGAAAAAGACCTGCGAACATCATTGTGTACGGAACGCTGCTTCCCGGCTTGAATCCAAAGCTTTCGTAGAAAAACGGCATTTTTACAAGGAAACTTATCCCGAACAGAACCAGGAAGACAAACGGAATCATAATCAGCATTCTTTTTATGATATGATGATTCTTGTAATGTCCTAGCTCGTGGCCGAGAACCGCCTCGATTTCTTCCGGCGTAAGCTGATTTATTAGCGTGTCGTACAAAACAACGCGCTTTGATTTTCCGAATCCTGTGAAATACGCGTTTGAATGTCCTGAACGGCGGCTTGCGTCCATTACAAAAAGCCCGCTCGCCTTGAATCCGCATTTCTGCAGAAGATTTTCGAGCCGAGTTTTCAGTTCTCCATCTTCGAGCGGCGTGAATTTGTTGAAAAGCGGCGCGATGAAAATCGGATAAACCACAGAAATTCCAAGAGAGAACACAATGTAAATGCATCCAAGCAAAAGCCACCAGAAATCACCGCAATATTTAAAAAGAAGATTCGCGGCGAAAATCAGCGGAGCGGCGACTACAAGGCTAAGAACAATTGACTTGACCGCGTCGGAAATCCACATGCCGACGGTCATCTTGCTGAATCCGAAATGCTTTTCAATTCCAAATTCTCTGTAAATGTCGAAAGGAATTGAAACAATGCTTTCCGGAATCATCACAAAAATCAAAAACAGGAACGCAATCAAAAATCCGCTTTTTGTGACGAAACTTACGCTCGCGAAAACCGCCGGATAAAATCCAGAGAACATAAGATAAATGTCCAGCATAAGCATGAGCAGCGCCTGCGGAAGCCAAAGCCGCGTCTTTGCGTCTTCGTAGCGGCAAGTTTTTTCCAGAGTTGATTTTTCAATATGGCTTTCAAGAACCTTTGGAATTTCCATTCCGTGCTTTTGCCTGAATGAAAAATCAATTTTTTCGAGAATGTAATCAACAAGAAATGAAAGAACAGTTCCTGAAAGATAAATTATGGCAAAAATGTTTGCAAGCTTCATAGAGCGCAGCCTCTAAAATCATCCAAAGTTTTGTAGCCTTTTCTAATCATAAAAAGAGAAAGGCCTGCAATCATATCGCGCATTGCAAGCGGATTTCCGAAAGTCGCGGTTCCGACTTCAACGGCCTGGGCCCCGGCCATGATAAATTCAACTGCATCCTGCCATGTTGAAATTCCGCCAAGGCCGACAACTGGAATCTGCTTTTCTGCCGGGAGCTTTTTTATTGCGCGGCAGACATCATAAACCATTCTGAGAGCAATCGGCTTTACGGCCGGACCTGAGAATCCTGCGTGTGTGTTTTCAAAAACAGGGCGGCCTGTCTCAATATTGATTGAAGTCGCCTGGAAAGTGTTCACAAGGCTGAGCGCGTCCGCTCCGGCTTCGTTAACGGCGAGCGCGACAGAAATTAAGTCCGGCGCGTTTGGAGAAAGTTTCACCATCAAAGGCTTTTTTGTCGCCTCACGCACGGCTTTTGTGACTTTCGCCGCGGTTTCCGGATTCATTCCGAACGCCATTCCGCCTGCCTTTACATTCGGGCAGCTGATGTTAAGCTCAATCATCGGGATTTCTGTCTTGTCAAGAAGCTCAGCGCCTTTTACGTAGGTTTCAAGGCTGGAGCCTGAAAGATTCGCAACTGGAGTCGCGCCGATTTTCATCATCTGGGGAAGCTCGTGTTCTATAAAATGCTCAATTCCGGGATTTTCAAGACCGATTGAGTTAATCAGGCCGGAAGGCGTTTCAACAAGCCGCTCGCCCGGATTTCCCGCGCGAGGCTCCAAAGTAAGGCCCTTTGAGCAAATTCCACCTAGAGAGCTTACGTCAAAGACGCTTGAATATTCAGAGCCGTAGCCGAAAGTTCCGCTCGCCGCAATCACAGGATTCTTGAACTCAACTCCAGCGACTTTTACGCGCAAGTCAGGAGACTCGTTCTCTAGAAGCGGAGCACGGCGCGGAAGCGGCTTTGTGACAGGGGAAGACGACGGAGAGAAGTCAAGAATTTTTCCGTCAAAAACAGGCCCGTCCTTGCAGCATCTTTTGTTGCCTTGTGAAGTTTTTATTGTGCAGCCAAGGCACGCGCCAAGTCCGCACGCCATATGCTTTTCAAGGCTGAGCCAGCACTGAACGCCGGCTTCAACGCAGATTTTCTGGATATAGGCAAGCATTGGGGTAGGGCCGCAGGCATAGACCGCATCGTATTTTTTTATGCTTTCCGCGCCGATTGCAGCTGTAATCATTCCCTTGATTCCGACAGAGCCGTCGTCCGTTGTGACTGTGAGATTTTCAGCGTCCACATATTCAAGGCCGTAGCTTCCGGATTTGAACGCCGCGTAAAAATCATAAGACTTAGGCTTTAAGGTTGAAGCGAATCCAGCTACAGGAGCGACTCCGACTCCGCCGCCAAAAATCGCAATTTTTTCATCTGATGAAGGAAGCGGCCAGTAGTTTCCAAGCGGGCCGATTAACTCAACATCATCTTTTTTATTTAGATTGCAAAGCTCTTCAGTTCCTTTTCCTTTCCGCAAAATCAAGAAATAAAGAAAAAGCGAGTCTGATTTTTCATCAAATTCCGAATGATAAACTGAAATCGGGCGGCCGAGCAGAAGTCCTGATTTTACAGAGCGAAGAAGATAGAACTGGCCGGAAAGCGGACCGGACGCTTTTTTTTGAGCGCAGGAAGAAACGCAAAGCGAAAGCTCGTAAACGCTTCCTTGCGGCACCGCGCCTTTTACCTCGCTTATTTCACAAACTTTTCCAACCGTAAAGACAGGTAGAATTTCGCCTGAACAATTTTTTACCATAATGGACAAACTCCGTTAAAAAGATTGCCGGAGCAAGTCCGGCATTTTAAATATCAACAAAAATTAGAGAGAAGCTTTTGCGCCGAGCAAGTCGTTCTTTGAGGCAACCGCCGCGCGCGCCGCTGAATCCGCAATGTCAAAAAGAGTCAGCGAGCCGGACTCCGCCTTTTCTTTAAGAGAAGCGTCTTTTTTCCATGCGCAAAGAATTCCTCGGCTTGAGTTGACGGTTCCGCCGGCTTTGTCCAAAAGCGTGGCCGCGATTCTTGCGGCTCCGCCCTGCGCTCCGTAGCCTGGAATCAAAAAGAAGATGTCCGGATATTTGTCGCGCAAAGCCCTTGCGTCGCTTTCTTCTGTGCAGCCGACAACTGCGCCGACAGGCGAGCAAGTTTCATCATGATAAATTGACTTGAACTCAGAAGAAATTCTTTCAAGCTCGCTTCCAACCCGGTCGAGAACGCGTCCGCCATTTTTCAGCTCCTGCTGCTCAATGTCAACCATTCCTGGATTTGATGTGCGCAGAAGAACAAAGATTCCTTTTCCGCCGTTCTCTGGCTTTGAATATTCCGTGAACGGCTTCAATGTGTCAAATCCCATGTATGGATTTATTGTGATGATGTCTGTCTCAAAATCAGAATTTTTTCCAAGATGAGCGCGGGCGTATGCTTTCGCTGTGTCGGCAATGTCGCCTCTCTTAATGTCAGAAATTGCGATAAGCCCGGCTTTTTTCACTTCGTTTATTGTCTCTTTGTAAACTTTCAGGCCTTCAATTCCCATCGCCTCGTAGTAAGCAATCTGGATTTTGCAGCAGCAGGCTGATTTTTCGCTTGAAATTCTCTTGATGATTTCCTTGTTGTAAGACAAGACCGCCTCGGCAGGCGATTTGTAAGATTTTAGAATATTTTCCGGAATATAAGACGGATCTGTGTCCAGGCCGACGCAAAGCGGGCCGTTTTTTTCACTAAGCTCCTTGAGCTGTTCCATATAATGTTTCATAAAAATGATTTTATCAGATTTTATGACAAGTGAAAATTAGAGATTTTGTTTCTGATTCCGGCTTTTCTGGATGTGCCGCGGAAAAGTATTTTTTCCCGCGCGCCGTTTTCCTAAAGAAACGCCTTTCCGTAAAATCCCGATTGCCGTCTTGATAAAAAACACATTTCGGGAAAGCTGTTCGCATCGTTTTTGACCAAAATTGCCCTTCGGGATTTTCCCGATTGCCACTTTCTCACAAGAATGGCTTTCGGGATTTTCCCGACTGCCGTTTTTTAATCAAAATGACTTTCGGGAAAATTCTGCGCTTTATTTTCGTCCAGACTTCTCCACAGCGTCCTGCAGAACAGAAAGCTCGCGTAGCGTAAGCGTGTAGCCGTTTTTCTGCTGTTTAGAGCTGTCGTAGTCTTTTTCAGTTCCGTCCGCAAACCTGACTTTTGTTCCAAACTGCCGCCAGCCGCACTGGGCGCAACCTTTTTCAGGCCAGACTTTCTTAGTTCCGTCCTCGTCAGTCCATAGCGCCTCGTCGTACTCTGGCGATATAGAACAGTTCACAAGCGCGATTGAGTCCCACCGGTCGGGGCTTTTAGCTTTTCCTGTTCCCTGGGAGCGTCCTATAAAGATTTTTGCGTCCTTGCCGCGGTCATCGGCCGTAAAATCGCAGCTGATAAACACAAAGCCCGGCCGTGAGTTCAAGGCGCGGCTCTGCAAGACATATGCAGGGCGGTTGTCGCCGCGGTTGTCTTTTATCGTGTGGAGATGGCAGTGGTCAAACAAGCTCGTGTCGCAGTAACCCCAGATATAGTCAACATCGCCTGCGACATAGCAGTTCTTAAAGTGCGAAAATCCGCGCACATGGATTGTGTCCTGCCGGCTCAGGAAACGCATGTTCTCGCAGTACAAGAATCCAGTGTCGTTGAACCAGCATATTGCCTCCGCCTGGTTTCCAAGAGAAGCGTCGTCGCAAGTTTTTACGTGCGTGTTTTCAATCGTGAATCCTTCGAGCGTAACTTCCGTGCAGCTCATGCCGAATGTGATTACAGCGCGGTTCTCCGTGTCTTTGTGGAAGGCCTCGCAGTTCTCGGCGCAGAGAGCGCATTTCTCAGGATTTCCAGACTCGCTTTTTACAACGAGAGGATTCTTCAAGTCATAGAAAATCCGCTTGTGCTCAAATCCTTTGTATTCGCCGTCAGCAAGGGTAATTTCAATTTTTTCAGTGTCAGGAAGATTTTTTTCCTTTAGAATGTCTTGAAGCGACTCTATTGTTCCGCCAAAAGAATCGCCTTCTGTAAGATGAATTTTCATTAGTAAGAAGTTCCGTTTATCGTGATTTTAACTTTGTTCGCTCCGGCCTCTGACTCAACAGAATCTTTTAGGGAAGCCGCATCGTCAAGGCTGTATTCATATGGAATATCAAAAACATGGGAATCAGACGAATGGGCCTTTAGAGAGTTCACCTTGTTGATTTTCTCCCATTTTATATTTGAATCCGTGATTGTCTTTGTGTTTCCGCTTTGATAAATCTTAGAAAAAGTCTTGTCAGTTTTTTCAGACTTGTCAAAATAGTTAAGAATCGCAGCCTGGGTTTTTCCGATATAATTGTTCTCAATTATATAAAGAGAGCCGATTCCAGGCCCGAAAATATATCCTGAATTTTCCGGAATTCCGATGTTGTCGTAGACATTGTTATAAAGATGCATCTGGCAGGCGCGGCTTCGCGGATTTCTCTGTGTAACTCCGTGGTAATAGCTGTGGTGGATTGTAACCTGCCGGTCCTCCGCGTTTGTGTATTTGTCGCTAGGCGCAAGCAGCATCACCTTGTCATGGTTTGTAAACTCGCAGTAAGAGATTGTGATGTTCTTTCCAGCCTTTATGTCAAACGCTCCGTCATGGTTAAAGTTGCGTGTAAGATCGCGGCATTTTCCGTCTGTGAACGTGCAGTGGTCAACCCAGATATTCTGAGCGATAGGGCCGCCCTCCTTGTACTCAATAGAAAGAGCATCCTCGCTGGCTTTTGAATTCTTGTATTTTCCAATCGAAGTGTCATATTCTGCTGAGCCGTGCGCATCATAAAAAGTTATATTTCTGATTATAATATTTTTTGTGCCGCCGGGAATTTTAAGTCCTCCGAACATCAGCCGCGCATTGTTTGTTCCGATTATTGTCTTGTTGCTTGCGACTGTATATTTTATATCTTCGTGGAGCCGAGCGCCGCTGGTTTTATCAAACGCGTCATAATAACTGTGGTCGCTGTCGCTCACTTTTCCGTCGCTAAGGTCTATGTCGCCGTTCACAACAATAAAGGCCGCGCGGGAAGAAGAAATTGCAGATGTAAACGCTTTTCTTTTGTTGACTGGATCAGGATACGCAGCATCGTCAATTATGACTTTGTTTTTGTCGCTGGCATATGAAATATTGCCGTTGTCCGCCCAGCCGTTTGTCACAATTTTTTCATCTTTCGCATCCTGGGCGAATGCAAATTCAAAAACGCTTAAAGCAAAAATAAGCTTTGCAAAAGTTTTTTTCATAAAATCTCCTGGAGTTTGATTCATATGGAAAAAATCATATGGAAGAAATCTAATTTTGAACTTAATAATAAAGATTATAAGAAGCTCAAGGTTACAATAAAAAAGCTGCCTGATTTATCAAGCAGCTTTTCATTTTAAGATTTTTTTGCAAGCTCTACAATCCACTTTGCGGTGGCTTCGATTCCGACTGACGAGCTGTCAATCATCATGTCATAGTTCTTTCTGTCGCCCCAGGTGTTCTCTGTAAAGGTGTTGTAGTGGTTTGCGCGGTGCTTGTTAACAGTTGTAATCTGCTTTTTCGCATCACCCTCGGACTCGTGGTAGATTTCAGCAACACGCTTTACTTCCGCAGCGCAGTCCGCGTAGATAAACACGTTCAGCAAGTCTTCCTTCTTGACTTCATCTGAAGTCGAAAGAATATAGTCAGCGCAGCGTCCGACAATAACGCACGGTTCTTTCGCCACATCGAGAATGACTTTGCGCTCGGCGTTGAAAACCTGGTCAGCAAGGGGAAGGTTCTGCTGTCCGACCGGCTGGCCCGCAGTTCCTGTTGTGCCGGCGTAGCTTGTTCCAAGAAGAAGATTGTAAAGCCAGCCTGAGGAAAGGTTCTGCTCCGTCTTCTTGATAAAGTCTGCGCTCAAGCCGCTTTCCTTTGCAGCCATGTCGATGATTTCCTTGTCGTAGAACTTATATCCGAGCTGGTCAGCGACCATTTTTCCAATAAGACGGCCGCCTGAACCGTATTCACGGCTGATTGTGATTATTTTTTTCATATATGCCTCCTGATGTAATTTATTCTTTGAGTACATTTATTATATCACAGAATTTTTTTCGATGATAACTAAATTCCGCTCCCGCTCCTCATCTTTTTCTGTGTTTTCTGTTAAAAAAGGGACTTTAAGAGGAACAATCTCATATTTCGGCCTCTGCGGAAGAGATTCCATCTCCTCTGTGATTTTCTCCTTTTTCGCCTTGTATGCGGCAAGAAATCCCTCAGGTTTTAAGATTCTAAGAAGGACTTTCGCCATTTTCTTGTCGAGCGGCCGGAACGCTCGGAAAACGCACATGTCAAACCTGTTCTGCTCAAGCCGCTCGGCCTGATTCTCCTCAATAGAGACATTCTTAAGATTCAAGACAGCAGCGCAGTGATTTAAGAATCCGCAGCGTTTTGTCATTCTTTCGACCAAAATGAATTTAAACTGAGGAAGAACCGCCGCGAGCGGAAGCCCCGGAAGTCCTGCGCCGGAGCCAATATCCGCGAACAAAATGGAATCCTCATTTTTCTGTCCGAACCGCCTTGAAATTTGCGCGCAGATTTCAGGAAGCGCGGAAAGGCTGTCAAGAATGTGGCGGACAGCAACTTCGTCATGTGTGTCCGCATTCACCAAATCAAATTTCGCGTTGTATTCCAGAAGAGTCGAAATATACGCCTCAAGTTTCTGCTCAAGAAGCTCAAGCGGCAGAATCTTGACTCCAAAAAAAGCGCCTTTATCAAATCCAAGCTCAACAAGTCCGTCGTGCAAATAGTTCATAATTTTCTCCAAAATATTCACATTGAAATCAGCAGTAGAATTTCAGAGCATCTTTGCCAAAAATTTCTATCCATTTTTGGCAAATGTAAAAATAGTTGTCTGAAATAACTTCAAGAAGTTTATTTAATTTTTGTTCCGGAATATGGCTGTTATTATTTGCCGCAAAGCAGCCGCCAGATTTTGTGAGCCAAATTTTTGTCGAATTCATTTCAGGCCGTCCTTCGTTCACATGAACATGAACCGGCTCATTATTTTCATTCATCCAAAAATATACATAGTAACTTCCAATACGAAGTATGTTAGGCAATTTGTATTCCTCCGCAGGCAGCGTACTTAAAAATTGTATGCGCATTGTGCTCAAGCCAAGTTGTAAAGAATTTTAAGTCGTCTTCTGAAAAATATTCATTGAATATCCATTTATATGACGGAAGCTCTGCCCTTGCTGAATAAAAGCCACCTTCATCACGTGGCTTTTCAAACTGGACTTCAACATATTTCTGTCCGTCACGCTCCTTTAATTCTGAATGGGAAATAGAAGTTTCATCTGCTAAAACTACATATGGATAGAACATAAAGGAATCCTCCCTGCATAAACTTAATATTTTTACATTGAAATCAGCAAGTCCATTTTCCAGCTGCCGTCTCCGGCGCGGAGCGTGATTAAGTTGCCGGTGCGCTGGGCTTCAAGCTCGTTTTTCTGCGTAAGCCCGTACAAGAATGAATATTTATTCTCGTAGTCCTGGCTTACGGCCGGCGTAACCTTGTATTTTGTGATTCCGCCGTCATTTCCTTCTGCATGGAAGAAAAAATAGAAAGTCTCGCTCCGCGCCTTGTTCGCGCTAAGATATTTACGGTCGCCAGTCAGAAGAAAAGTTCCGTCGCTTTCCTGGTCGGAAAAATAAACCTTCTTGCATGTGGAAAGAATATCATATCCGTTCACAATAAAACGCAGTATTTTAGGCTCATGTTTCTCCGCGTTTGAAAAGCTGTTTCTGGGCTCTTTCACAGTTCCGTCAGAAGAAGCGTTCTCTGACTTAAGCTCGGAAAGCTCCGCCAAAATCTGCTCGAGTTTCTTTGAGTCGCTAGAATTCTGGTTTATAAGAAACTGCGAATTTGAAGACAAGTTCTGTCCAGAAGAAGATTTTCCAAGCAGCCCCGAAACCGTGCTGAAAAGACCAAGCCCGTTCATCGCGGACAAGTCGCCTGCAGTCAGAAGATTTAAATTTGAAGCGGCATTGCTCACTTCAATGCCAGCCTGAGAAATACTATTTGAAAATTGATTTCCGCTAGAAATCTCCGGAGCCACAGCCGTCTGGTTTTGGCTTGAAGCTGAAGATTCATTTTTACTTGAAGAAGAGCCGGACGAGTCTGCGTTTTCAGAAGACTGAGCCGATGAGGATTTTTGGCTTGTAGCCTGACTAGAAGCCTGGCTTTGAATTCCGTAGTAAAAATCTTTTGAGCCAGGCGCGTAAAACCCGCTTCCGAGCGAAGGCTTTGAAAGCGACGGCATGCTTGGAGCGGACGGCATTGTGATTGAGTCTTGTGAGCCGGAATTTCTAAAAGAGTCCGCCGCAAAAGCAGGCGGCGGCGCGAGCAGAAGAAAAAGCATGGAAAGCAAGTAACTGCCCCGCCATTCTACGAAAGCTCGCAATAACGGAATATGCCTACATATTCTCAAGGCTCTCCTCCACGTACTGGAGACGCTGCTGCAGAGCTTCGATTGTCTTTTCAAGCCGGTTCTTCTCTTTTTCGAGCTTGGACTTAGGATCTTCTCCGGAAGACTTGCGCTTCATCAGCTCAGTTACGGTGTCAGGCGACTTTCCGCTAAGAATCTGCTGGCTTGCGGAATCTCGCTCCTGAGGATTTTTTATCGCGGCGACTTTCTTCATGTTGTCAAAGCCAAGCGCCGGATTCACTTCAATCTGGCCGACCTTTGTAATCTGCTGCGCTTCTTTTCTCGGCAGGCACAGGACACGGTCAAGATAATCCTCGTAGCGGATATTCGCCGCCTCGCAAAGCTCATGCGCCTTGGAAAGAAGGCGGCCGAATTCTTGCATAAGCTTGCCGTTTGCCTCTATATAATCCTTGCGGATTTTCTCAGTAAGCTCCTTTAGTTCAGGCGAAACATCCAAGTCAAGCTTGTAAAGCCCAAGCTCCTCTGCTTTTTGCAAAAGAGTGTGGAACCTTGCCCAGAACGCTGCTGTGTGCACCTTTGAGCCTTTCATAGGCAGCTTTCCGCCGGTAACCTCAAGATAATCCTCGGTTTCCTTGTGATGGGTGTACTCGTGGATTGCCGTGTAAATCAGCTGCATATCGTTCTTGAAATTCTTGTTGTGGAGAAGAATCTCGTGCGTGTCGGGCTTGTAGAGGCCGTTCACGCGGCTGCTCTCCTTTCCTGTCTGCACAACCGTAAAATCAAGTTTTGTATCTTCAATCTTTAATAAAAGTTCTTTTATCTGTTCGTTTTCCATAATATGATTATAAATCTTTTGCTCGGGTTTGAATATTGTTTTGCAAAACATGCGGAAGCGAGGAGCGCGAGCCGCTGAACACTTCTATTTTTTTAGAATTTCATAAAATTTTAAATTTGTAAGATAATGAAATTGAAAAATATCTTTCTCCTGCGCCGCCGTCTACGCTTGAATCTTTATTGCTTTTGTTGAATTTTTTCTGAAAACTTGATTTCGCGTAATCATCGCCGCTTGCAACACGCATAAAGAAATAGTCAGCGTTTAAGCAGAGTGACTGCCGTTTTGTGATTTTATATTCCGCGCCGGCATTCCAATTGAACGCTGCGAAATAAGCAGGAGTAACGTCCAGATAATCATTTCCGGTAAGATGATGATTATCAATTGATTCGCAGTAAAAATACGGAGATGTTTTGAATCCTGTTGAAAAAATGAAATTTTCAAAAAGATTTAGATTTACATCAAATCCAATCCAAAATAATGAAGCCTGACGTTTGTAAGATATTACTTTGCTTCCCGAAAAATCGTAAACGGTCCGGTTCATGAAATCGTTATATTTTGCATAATATCCGTCTACAATATCTCCATACCAAGCGTTTCCATTTTTTCCGTTAAATTTAAAAGTTTTATATTGAAATTCTGTGAAAATTTTAACGAATGTTTTCAACTGCTTGAATTCTGGGAGTTTGAAAAAGTATCCGGCTTTTAGATTATAAGAATAATCATATTCAAGGGAATTGTCGCTTTCTGAATAGTTTGTTTTGTACTGATAATTTTCCAATCCTGAATATTGGATATTGAACCAGTCTGAGTCTTTCATTTGTCCGACGCGCGACGGAATTCCGGCTGTAAAGGAATTTTCTAGAAAAATGTTCTTAAAACCTGCATTGATTTTTAGTCCGCCGTAAAATTCGTGGTCAAATTCCCAGTTAAGCTCGCTCAGCTTGTCGTCGTCATAATTTGAGTGCTTTAAAAAGACGTACTCGTCCGCCTGCCCGGACTTTAGTCCGAAAAGCGGCTCCAGCTCAAGCGAAAAATCCTCTTTGCTTATAGAGAAAGCTGGAGAAACAAGAAAAGCGAACAATGCAGAAGCAAGGATTTTTGCAAAACGGCGGCGGAGATTGCTTCGCTCCGCTTGCAATGACGAATGAAATGATGAAAAAAACTTTGCTTGTGATGACGGAAGCCTTTTAATTTTTAATTCATGATTCATAATTTTTAATTGCTTAAAGGGTCAACGCCGAAAATATTCGCAAGCTGTTTTCTTACCGCTTCCATGTCGCGCGGGTAGGGCGCGGTGAATGTCATTTTTTCGCCGGTTCTAGGGTGGGCGAGCGTGAGTTTATATGCGTGCAGGGCAAGACGGCTCAAAAGCGGACGCTCTTCATCCGGGTTTCCGTTCCACTTGCGCTTGATTTCGCTTAAAAGGACAGGATGCTGGTTTCCGCTGTAGAGCGGGTCGCACACAATGCAAAGTCCGATTGAGCTTAAATGCGCGCGGATCTGGTGTGTTCTTCCTGTATGCGGGCGGGCCTCAATCCAGCTGTAAGGGCCTGCGCTTCCAAGATTTCTAAAGTCAGTTACCGCCGCCTTTCCGTATTTCTGATTTGAAACAGTCCTGTGCTTAGCGTCTCCGTCAACGAGAAGCTTTGAGTCAACGTGCTTTTCTTCCCAGAGCGGATGTCCTAAGACAAGGGCATGGTAGATTTTCTCGACTTCGCGGTTTTCAAACTGCATGCTAAGGTTTCTGTGCGCTTCCGCGTTTTTCGCATAGATTACGCAGCCCGAAGTGTCCTTGTCGATTCTGTGCACAGCGAAAAGCTTTCCGAATTCTTTTTCAGCCTCAAGGTCAAGGCGCGGAGCGTCCAGGTCGTAGCGGTCGGCGGCGATTAAAAGGCCGGAGCGTTTGCTAAGGACAACTATGTCGTCATCATTGTAAAGAACTGTGTAATCTGGCGTAAATTTCATGAAAAAGATTGTAGCAGAAAACTCTTAAATTGTGAACGCGTGAGGGATAGTAGCCGCGCCGCAGGCGTTCCGGAGCGAGTGAAACGAGCGTAGGAATGAAGCCGGAAGGCGGAACGGCGGATAGCCCGGCCTGCCGAATGGGCAGGACACGCCCAAATTCAAAAAATAAAAGCTTGCGGGAAATCTTGCTTTTTTGTGATAAAATTTCGGGACATATAATCAAATTGACAAAAAGTCTAAATATGTCATAATTAAAAATGATAAATTTGTTTTTCCAGATTCTTTCTGGGAATTTCTGGAAACAGCTTTCAAAACCAGCATGACGTTTTGCAAAATTACGCACGGCGGACTGCTGATTTTCTGGAAATCATAATTCTTATTTTATGGAGAAAACAATGGCAGTAATTAAACCAATGATCCGCTCGAACATCTGTATCAACTCGCATCCGCAGGGCTGCGCTCAGGATACAAGGAACCAGATTGCTTACGTAGTTTCGCAGAAAGCGAAGCGCGGAACAAAGACAGCGAAAGAAGGCGGATACGCGCCGAAGAATGTTCTTGTTCTCGGATGCTCAACAGGATACGGACTTGCGTCAAGAATCGCGGCGGCTTTTGAGTTTGGAGCTGACACAATCGGAGTTTCATTTGAGAAGGAAGCGACTGAGAAAAAAGCCGGAACTCCAGGTTTCTACAACAATTTGACTTTTGACAAGGAGGCGAAGAAAGCCGGACTTAAGTCAAAGACTTTCAACATGGACGCTTTCTCTGACGAATGCCGGAAGACAATCATTGGCGAGGCGAAGAAGGACGGAATCAAGTTTGACCTTGTGATTTACTCGCTCGCTTCTCCTGTCCGCACAGATCCTGACACAAAGGTTATGTACCGCTCTGTGATTAAGCCGGTCGGACAGCCGTTCTCAGGCCCGTCACTCGACATGATGACAGGAAAAATCACAATAAAGACAGCTGAGCCTGCCGAGGGCGACGATGTTGCGAACACAATAAAAGTAATGGGCGGCGAAGACTGGGAAAGATGGATTAAGCAGCTCAAGGAAGCCGGAGTTCTCGCTGACGGAGTCCGCACTGTTGCTTACTCTTACATCGGACCTAAGTACAGCCACCCGATTTACCGCGACGGAACAATCGGAGCCGCTAAAAAAGACTTGGAGGCCCGCGCGCACACAATCGACAAGTCGCTCAAGGACTTGCACGGCGGTGCTTATGTTTCTGTGAACAAGGGCCTTGTAACACGCTCTTCAGCTGTAATTCCGATTATCGCGCAGTATCTTGGAGTTCTTTTCAAGATTATGAAGGCGAAGGGAACACATGAGGGCTGCATTGAGCAGATGGAGCGCCTTTTCGCTGAGCGCCTCTACACAGCTGACAAGAAAGTCCCGGTTGACGAGGACAACAGAATCCGCGTTGACGACCGCGAGCTTGATCCTGAGGTCCAGGCCGAGGTTGACAAAGTTATGCCGAAAGTTACCGAGGAGAACGTGAACGAGCTCTGCGACCTTGCGGGCTTGCGCCATGATTTCCTTATGATTAACGGATTTGACGTTCCTGGCGTTGACTACGAGAAAGACGTTACGGATATGTCGAAGATTGACTAAGAATTAGACTGAAGAATAAAAAAGCCGCCTTGAACAAAGGCGGCTTTTTTGTCTTGTGTTTTACAATTTTATAAAGAAGCCTACCGCCGGCAAAATATTTACAGTTCCTCCGTCAACGTCAACGGAGAAACTTTCTGAATAATTTCCATAACTTACTTTTTCACTGCCAACTCCAATTATATTAAATGTAAAATCCACTGAAGCGCATAATCCGGCTTTTTCTCCTAAAAGGTATGACGCATAGAGATTTCCACCGATTTCAAAAACGATCCCGGTAACATCGACATCAAAAGAATAACTTCCGTATTCATAAGTATTTTTAAGGAATGCTCCATGATAGCCTATTATAAAGGCTGGGATAAACGAACCCTTGTCTTTGTTAAAACCAAAATGTTTTCCAAGTCCTAAATTCATATTGAATAAAAAGCCTGAAAAATCATCATCAAATCCAATAACAGAAGATTTTGCATATGATATTCCTGTTTCTACTAAAAAGCAGAATCCATTATTCTTATGATAAGAGCGGCCTTCAAAAAGAAATCCAATGCCCTTTGTGTCTAAAGTGTCTTCTTCTGTTGTATTATCAGAATCAACAGAAATATCATTATTTGTAATTGGAAAAGACAAGTTGAATGCAAGTTCTTTTTTCCAGTTGCTTTCATTAGAAAAAACAGGGAACATAAAAAACGGAATAATTGAAAAAATAAAAATAATTTTTTTCATAAAAAACTCCTTTAAAAATATAAATATCAAGAAAATTATAACAAAATTATCATACTCTATCAAATAAATTTATACTCTTTCGGGTAAGTTAAATATCCTATTGAATAATATTATTTCCAGCATGACTAATACAGAGACTTTGGAATATGTGTCTCAAAGAATAAAAAGAATCAGGCTCGAAAAAAATATTTCGCAGACAGAACTCGCTGCCGCGGCGGAAATGTCCCAGCCGTTTCTTGCAAATGTTGAAAACGGCAAAAAAGAGCCTTCGACAATGACATTGATCCGCCTTGCAAAAGCTTTAGATATAAGTCCGCGCGAGTTTTTCCCGGAAACGGAATCAAATGAAAAAAATAAAATAAAAGAAGAAATAATACAGCTGCTGAATGGCTTATAGAGACTTTCTTTTTATTTTCTTGAAATCGGAAATTTTGTATGTTATATTTTTTTATGAATGAGAATGTTTTTCTTTTTCATGTAAGCACACAGATTGTTAAATATCCTGAAATAAGAAGCTCCAGGTATTACAAGGATTTTGGCTTTGGTTTTTACTGTACACTCTTGGAGAAACAGGCTGTTCGATGGGCGGTCAGATTTGACGGCAAAGGAATCATAAACCAGTATTTATATAAGAAAAATCCGGATTTAAAAGTTTTGAATTTTCCTAAAATGACAGAGGAATGGCTTGATTTTATTGCCATGTGTCGGAGCGGAAAAAATCATAATTATGATATTGTGGAGGGGCCTATGGCTGATGATACAATTTTTAATTATGTTCAGAATTTTATTGACGGAAAAATCAGCAGAAAAAATTTCTGGGGCTTGGTTGAATTCAAATATCCGACTCATCAAATTTGTTTTCACACAGAAATGAGCCTAAAAACTCTTTCATTTATAAAATCTTACGAGGTGAAAAATGAAAAATGAAAAATGACAGCGCTCTTTTTTATACTTGCAGTTTGATTGAATTTATTGGAAGAAAACAGAAGCTTGAAAGGATCAGTGTCGTTAATGCGCTCGGAAAAGAAACTGTAACCCGCATTTACAATTATTCAGATGTTTTTCACTGCGAGGTTATTGATTCTGTATCTGATAATTTCATTGAACGTTGCAATATTCCTAAAGGAAATTTTGACAATGTTTCCGACTGTAAATATTCGGTCCCTGACTACTGGGATATTGGAGAAGTATTTGAGCGCTTAATTGAGGATGTCAGGAAAAATGATTCTGTCCAGGAAACTATAAGCGCGTTGTTCAAAGTTTATGGCTCATGGATTTGCAAAAGCATAAGCAACTACAATTCTGATTTTTATTATCAAAGCCGGGATTACATAAAAGAGTGCTTTGTGGAAAATAAACTTATTGCCTGATATTTTTTCATTGTCATTTCGATAGGCAATGGCCGCCATGCTCTAATTTTTTAGGCGGCTTTTTTTCGTCTGTTTTTCTGCTAAAATACTGTTATGAAATCTTGCTTCCGCTTTTTGCGCCCGGCGCTTATTGCCGCCATGTTTTTTTGTTTACATCCGTCTGCTTTTGCGCGTGACTATATCAAGAAAATCTATCTCTGGGAGAATGTCCCCAAGATGGAAACGCAGGTGCGCGACACTGTTCTATATGTCGGAAAAGAGCCTTTGTCTCTTGCTCATTCATCAGATGAAAATCCGGCTTCTCCGTCAGGAAAAAAAACTCCGGCCGTGATTATCTGTCCGGGCGG
This sequence comes from uncultured Treponema sp., assembly GCA_964538245.1. Classification (GTDB taxonomy): domain Bacteria; phylum Spirochaetota; class Spirochaetia; order Treponematales; family Treponemataceae; genus Treponema_D. The sequence continues at coordinate 48,358 of CAZIFO010000016.1, read as the reverse complement.
AAGCTACCATCATCTTGGAATGAAATACGAGGGCTTTGCCTCGATGAGATGGTTTACGTCTGTTGGTGTCCGGGCCTTTGTGCTTCGCTACCGCGTCGCGTATAACTGCCATCATTATCCTGACCAGCTTGAGGACTTGCAGATGGCGCTTGTTTATTTAAGGGAACACGCGGACGATCTTAACATTGACAAGTCTAAAATAGGCGCAATCGGCTACAGCGCAGGCGGACATTTGGTGACGATGGCGGGCGAGTTTGCCTCTTCGCATAACGAGCTTTTAAAGCTCGGCATCAAAACTTCTGAAAGCCTTCGGCCGGACTTTGTTATTCCGGTTTATCCTGTTGTCTCAATGCAGGACGACATTGCGCACAGATGGAGCCGCAGGAGTCTTCTAGGGCACAAGTGGAAAGAGCCGGACGCAACAAAAGGCTGGAATCTTCTTGCAAATTTCTGGGGACATTCATACTCGCAGAGCCTAAAGGACGAGTTTTCAATGGAGAACGAGGATAATATCCCGGACGATATGCCGCCTGTTTTCCTTCTTGCATGCGAGGACGATCCTGTTGTGCTTTATGAGAATTCAGTGCGTCTGGACAAGGCTCTTTCCGCTAGAAATGTTCCGCATGTGTTTGTGAGCTATCCTAATGGCGGGCACGGCTTTGGAATGAAAAAAGACAGCAGGATTATGAAGAAGACCCGCTGGAATGATGCGGATCTTCTTCCGTGGATTAAGGAAAACGGCTTCCTGGACTAGACCCGCTTAAAAATCAGGCTTGTGTTTATTCCGCCGAACGCAAAGTTGTTGCTCATGACGTATTCAGCCTGGATTTCTCGTCCGTTTCCTGTTATGTAGTCAAGCGGGGCGCATTCCGGGTCAACGTTCACAAGGTTCAGGTTCGGGTGGAACCAGCCCGCGTTCATCATGTTGATTGTGGCCCATGCCTCGATTGCTCCACAGGCTCCGAGAGTGTGGCCTGTGTAGCTTTTTGTCGTGCTTACAGGGACTGCCCTCTTGAACACGTCGTAGGTTGCTCCTGACTCGCAGATGTCGCCTGCGACTGTCGCGGTTCCGTGCGTGTTCACGTAGCCGATTTCGTCGGCGGAAAGATTTGCGACGGAGAGTGCATTTTCCAACGCTCCTGCAATTGTCGCTCTGTTCGGCGAAGTGATATGAACTCCATCAGTTGTTGTTCCAAATCCCACGAGCTCGGCGTAGATTTTCGCTCCGCGCGCCTTTGCGTGCTCGTACTCCTCAAGTATTAAAGTTCCGGCCCCTTCGCCTACGACAAGTCCGTCGCGGTCTTTGTCATACGCGCTTGGAGTAAGCTCCGGCGTGTCGTTTTTTGTCGAGGTTGAAAAAAGCGTGTCAAAGCAGGCTGTGTCAATCGGGCAGAACTCCTCCGCGCCGCCAGCAATCATCACGTCCTGAAGTCCGTATTTTATGGCCTCGTATGCGTAGCCGATTGCCTGGGAGCCAGAGGTGCAGGCTGTGTTTGTTGTAATCAGCCGGCCTTTTAAATGATAATAAACTTCCAAGTTGCATGCGCAGGTCTGCGGCATGGACTTTATATATGTCGTGGCTCCGATTTTTGATGTCTCGTTTGTGACAAGCATTGTGTAGAAGTCCATGAGCGGGTCGACGCTTCCCATCGAAGAGCCGTATGCAATTCCCATTCTTCCGCTTTCAAAAATTGGGTCGCCTTCTTTTAAGCCCGCAATCTCTAGCGCGCTGTCTGTTGCGACAAGCGCCATCTGCGAGACTTTTCCCATGCCGCGGATTTTCTTCCGCGGATATTTATCAGAGTCAATCTTAAAATTGACCGGCGCGCACAAGTTTGTGTTCAAAAGCGGCCAGCGTTCCACCCATTCAGGCATTTTTTTCACGAAGTTTTTGCACGCTTTTAGTGATTTGAATGCGTCTTCCCAGCTGTTGCCGAGGACGCTCACAAGCCCTCCGCCTGCAACGACTACTCTTCTTGTTGTGATTTCTGCCATTAAATCAATCCTCCGTTAACCTGAATAACTTGTCTTGTGATGTAGGACGCTTTTTCGCTAAGAAGAAAAACTGCAAGCTCCGCGACTTCCTCAGGCTTTCCTGCCCGTTTCATCGGAATTGTCGGAAGAATCTGCGCCAAAGCTTCTTCCGGAATGTCTTTTGTCATGTCAGTCTCTATAAATCCTGGGGCGATGCAGTTCACTGTGATTTTCCTTGATGCAAGCTCTACTGCAAGCGCCTTTGTCGCGCCGATTATTCCCGCCTTTGACGCGGAATAGTTTACCTGTCCCCGGTTTCCTATTACGCCGCTTACGGACGAGATTGTGACAATTCTTCCTTTTCGCGCCCGGCACATAGGAAGCACGAGCGGCTTTAGCACATTGTAGAATCCGTCGAGGTTTGTATGTATCACGCTGTCCCAATCGTCGTCGCTAATAGCCGGAAAAGCGTTGTCATGGTTGATTCCGGCGTTCAAGACAACGCCCCAGAACGCGCCATTTTCTTCCGACCATTTTTCGAGTGCGGTTTTTGTCTGTTCCCTGTCCGAGATGTCAAACTGAATAAGACTGCATTTTCCGCCGGAAGACTCAATTTCTTCTTTTAGAGCTTCAGTCTTGTCTTTTCCGCGGTTGTAGCTGGCCCAGACTTCATATCCTTCTTTTGCCACTGCAAGAGCTATCGCCCGTCCGATTCCGCCTGACGCGCCAGTTATCAAAACTTTTTTGTTTTCGTTTTCATTTGCCATAAGATTTTCCTTTTTGCCGTATTAAGAGATTTTTCGCTCCGCCCGGAATGATGTTGCTTTCAGCCGTTGTGAAATGTGGTTTCGACTTAGCTCAACCACCGTTTTCTCTTGTTTTGCGCGGGTTTCACAATTCTTAATTGGATTTGACTTCCATGACTGTTAGCTTTCCGCCGCCGCTTGCCTTTCCGTCAATGAGGATTTCAGCCCGGAACGAGTAGATGTTCTCCATCTCCGCCTCGCGCACGGCCTTTGCGCCAACAACGCTGCCTGGAGAGACTTTGTCAAAGTCAAAATGAAAGTTCGAGACGCTTAGAATCATTCCCATGTTCATAGGAAGATTGTTTTCGCGGCAGTAAAGACCTGTCAGGCAGGCGATTGACTGCGCGGCAATCTCAAAGCAGGCGTAGTTCGGAGCTCCGCCTAAGCTTTTGTCATAGAACATGAAGTCCTCTGTGATTTTTGTCTCGGACTCAATTTTCCAGTTCTTCCAGTCCGCATTTGTTACTTCGTCGAGCAGAAACATCTTTCCTTTCTGGGGAACGAGCGCTTTAAGTTCATCGTGATTTATTTTCATATTTCTTCCTTTGAGATTACAAGGCTCGCATTGCAGCCGCCGAACGCAAAGCTGTTGCTCATGCAGCTATTTATTTCCTTTTTTAGATTTTCCGCTGATTTTTCATCTGAAACAATGTTAAGGACAGGCATTTCTTTGTCCTGTACTTTATCCCACACCTGGACGGGGAGCCTTTGGAAACGGAGCGCGTAATAGCAGACTGCAAGCTCCAGCGCTCCAGCAGCTCCGAGTGTATGGCCTGTAAGCGGCTTTGTTGTGCTGCATGGAACTTTATAGCTTCCAAAAACAGAGTCAACGGCTTTTGCCTCCATGCTGTCGTTTAGGCGCGTTCCTGTTCCGTGCAGGTTCACGTAGCCTATGTCGCCGGGAAGTTTTCCGGAGCTTTTCAATGCTTTTCTCATCGCGTCCGCGGCTCCGCTTCCGTCAGCGAGAGGAGCAGTCATATGGCTTGCGTCGGAGCTTTCGCCATAGCCTTTAAGGACAATGCCTGCACTGTTTTTTGAGTTTCTGTCTTTTTCAAGGTCGTCTTTTGAAAGCACAAAGAAAGCCGCGCCTTCGCCGAGCGTGATTCCGCTCCTGTTTTTTGAGAAAGGGTTTGTAGGCTTTTTGCTCACGGCTTCAAGGCTGTCAAAGCCAAGCAGAACAGTGTCGCTTGCAATGTCCGCCCCTCCTGCGACCGCCGCGTCCGCAAGGCCTGCCTTGATAAGCTCCGCCGCTTTTATAATTGCGCTTGCGCTTGATGAGCAGGCTGTCGCGAACGAGAGCGCCGGGCCTTTAAGGGCGAATTTCTTTGCGGCGTATGTCGCGGCGTAATCTGCGCCCTGGGCTTTTATGTCATAGTCCGGGTCATATTTTCCGCTTTCATGGAAATGCCTGTAGGCATTGAGCGAAAGAAAAGAGCCGTTGTCGCACTGGCCTACGCACACAGCCACTCTTTCATTTCCGTATTTTTCTACTGCAAGCTTAACGCTCCATGAAACTGTGCTAAGAGCGAAATCTAAAATCTGAAGGAATCTTGAGTCAAATTTGTCGCCTGTCGGCTTTAAGGCTGCGTCGGGAATTTTTCCGGCGTAAAATGATTTTTGCTCTGCGCCGTCAGGATTTTTTAGGCTGCAGTTGACCTTTACAATTCCGTCCGTGTTTCCTTCAAAAATATGGCGGGCGAATTTCTGTATTTCAGAGGAAGAGCTTGAATTTCCTGCCGCGCAGACAAATCCAGGCTCAGAAAGATAGATTTTCATAATATCTTTTCTATTTTACTGTAAAAATTGCTTATGTCAAAATCTATGAAAAAAAATGGAATTCCATAAAAATCCATTTTGACGAATAAAAATCTCTCGTTGTACAAAAACGTTCATCTCACTAAAATACAAACATTATGGAAAACACAAAACGTACTTGCACTTGCGGCGATTTGCGCGCCGCTGACGTTGGAAAGAAAGTTGTACTGAACGGCTGGGTCAGCCGCACACGCGACCTTGGCGGACTTGTTTTTATCCGTCTGCGCGACAGATATGGAATTACTCAGGTGAAAGTTGGCGACAATGCCAGCGACGAGGTTAAAAAAATCGCCTCGTCACTAAAATCTGAATACTGCATCGCGGTTGAGGGAACTGTCGCCGCCCGCGCTGAAAAAGATGTGAACAAAGACATGGCGACAGGCGAGATTGAAGTCGAGGCTACAGACATTGAGATTTTCACAACATCGCAGGAGCTTCCTTTCTCGATTGAGGAAGTCCGCCAGAAGGATGGAACAGTAGTTCTTCCGAACGAGGATTTGCGTCTTAAATACCGCTACCTTGACTTGCGCCGCGAGCCGATGCAGCACAATATCATTTTGAGAAGCAAAGTTACTTTCGCTGTGCGCGAGTATCTTACAAAGCTGGGTTTCCTGGAGATTGAGACTCCTACATTCATCAAGTCAACTCCGGAAGGCGCGCGTGACTACCTGGTTCCTAGCCGCGTTCATCCTGGAAAATTCTATTCGCTTCCGCAGAGCCCGCAGCTTTACAAGCAGCTTTTGATGGTTTCAGGATTCGACAAATACTTCCAGATTGCGCGCTGCTACCGCGACGAGGACGCGAGAGGCGACCGTCAGCCTGAGTTTACTCAGATTGACATGGAGATGTCTTTTACAAACCGCGAGGAAGTTCTTGCCACAACAGAAGGAATGATGGGCTACGTCTTCGACAAGACTTTAGGCTACAAGCTGCCTGCGAAATTTGACCGCCTGTCATGGGACGACGCGATGAACTTCTACGGAAGCGACAAGCCGGACCTGCGCTTTGGAATGAAGATGCAGGACGCCACATTCATGGCGGGGCTTGGAGACTTTAACGCGTTCAAGGCTGGAGCCGCGGCTTCATCGATGGATGTTGAGCGACACAAGAGAACAGGACTAAAAGCCCTTGTTGTAAAGAACGTCGCCGACAAATACAGCCGCAAGATGATTGAGGCTCTTGAAAGCGTTGCAAAAATCAACCATGCGAAAGGCCTTGCCTGGATGAAAGTTGATGCGGAAGGAAAATTCGAGGGCGGAATCTCAAAGTTCTTCGCTGGAAAAGAAAGCGAAATCTGCCAGAAACTCGGAGCTGAAAAGAACGACCTTCTTCTGTTTATAAGCGACGGAAAATGGCAGGTTGCCTGCACCGCGATGGGAGCCGTCCGCAAGCAGCTTGGAAAGGACTTGAATCTTTACGACAAGAACGACGAGTTCCACTTTGTCTGGATTGTCGACTTCCCTTATTTTGCATGGAACGAGGACGAGAACAAGTGGGAGACTGAGCACCATATGTTCACTCTTCCGCAGAAAAAATACTGGGACACTCTCGAAAGCGATCCTGACGCTGTAAAAGGCGATTTGTACGACCTTGTCCTGAACGGCTACGAGCTTGCGTCAGGCTCAATGAGAATCAACGACCCGGCCCTGCAGCAGAGAATCTTCAAGATTGTCGGATATTCGGACGAGCGCGCAAAGGCCGCGTTCGGATTCTTGGTCCAGGCATTCAAGTTCGGCGCGCCGCCGCACGGTGGAATCGCTCCCGGACTTGACCGCCTGCTTATGCTGATGTGCCACGAGGACTCAATCCACGAGGTAATCGCGTTCCCTAAGAACAACCTTGCTATGTCGCCTATGGACGAATGTCCTAGCGAAGTTGAGCAGAAGCAGCTTGACGAGCTTCATATCAAAGTGACAGAAAAAGAGTAATAGCACGTAAATAACAAAAGCCTGCGCCAACGGAATAATCCGCGGCGCAGGCTTTTTATTTTTTAAGGATTGTATTCTTCAACTTTATGAATTTTCTGTGCAATGTAAAAAGTCTCAATAAATGGCTTTCCGTTTTTATAAATCCATCGTTCAATAAAGATTGGATTTACTTCAAAAAGAATTTCGTTTTCAAGATTAGTATAATTGTTAAAACTATTTTTAAAATTTTTCTGGTATAACCTGCAAAAATCTATATTTTTCAAAGGATGTCCCAGTTCCTTGCAGATTCCTTCTATCTGAAAATTATCAATGCAAAGCGCAACATTCGGATTTTCTTTTATCTGCTGAAATTTTCTGAACTTTGAGTCAGTTTGAAAATAGAAAATTCCATTTTTTTGAACAACGCTCATCATGCGCGAAGAAACTTTTTCTTTTGATGATGTCGAAAGAACCATTTTTCTTGCTTCTCCGAGCTCATTGAAAAAATCACAAATTCTTTCTTGAAATAAATTTTGCATAATTCTAGCGTCTTCTTTTTTTGTCAAATATCTTTTTATTCATGGAATGAAAAAATCACTCCATTGAATTTGCTCCGAATCCTAAATCTAAAAGAGCCGACAAGTCTTTTTCAATGTAGTTTCCATTGCTTGAGCAGCACAGAACTCGGAGATGCGGAGCAAATTCATACATAAACTGTCTGCACATTCCGCATGGCGTGCAAATTTGCTCCGAGCTTCCAGCAATTGCGATTTTCTTGAATTTTCTGTGTCCGTCGGCGATTGCAGTTGACATCGCGTTCCGCTCGCCGCAGATTCCGCACGGATATGAGGCGCTTTCAACGTTGCAGCCTGTGTAGATTTTCCCATCGTCGCAGAGCAAGGCTGCGCCAACATTATATTTTGAATAAGGCGCATATGCGTTTTTGCGCGCGTCAAGGGCAAGGCCGACCAGTTTTTTGTCATCAATGTTTTCCATAATTTTACCTTCGCTTTTAGATTCTGATGATTTTAATTTTATCACATCTTTGTTAAAATGCAGCAGTGGAAATTGAACTAAACGAAGGCGAAAAAATTGATTCTCTCCACGTCGGCGGCTTAAAAATCATTCAGAACAAAAAATCATTTTGCTTTGGAATGGACGCGGTTCTTCTGGCAGATTTTGCGTTCGAAGAGATTTCTAAAAAAGAAAAAAACGCCGCGCCTGAAAAAATTTGGAAAATCCTTGACTTGTGCTCCGGAAACGGAATTGTTCCGTTGCTGCTTGCGGGGCTTTTTTCTAAGAATCAATTGAATCTTAAAAACTTTAGAATTTCCGCGCTTGAGATTCAAAAAGAAATTTCACAGATGGCGGAAAAAAGCGTTCATCTAAATCATCTTGAAAATCTGATTTCTGTAAAAACCGGCGACTTAAAGGAAATCGAAAAGTTTTTTGATAAAAACGATTTTGATTTCGTGACTTGTAATCCGCCTTACGTTGCAAACGGAAAAGGCCGCCAAAGCAAAAATGCCGCGAAAATGATTGCCCGCCAGGAAATTTGCTGCGGCTTGCAGAATGTTCTGGATGCGGCTTTTTACGCTTTAAAAGACGGCGGACATTTTCTTATGATTCATCGGCCGGAAAGATTTGATGAAATTTGCGGAAAATTAAAGCGAACAGGATTTAAAATCAAAAAATACAGATTTATAAAGCCTTTTAAAGACGAAAACGCGAAAATGGTTTTGTTTGACGCTCAGAAAAATCAAAAGGAAAATGATGAATATTCAGATTCAGAACATGAGCTTCCGCCGCTTGTGATTTACAAGGAAAAAGGCGTTTATACAGAAGAAACTGAAAAAATCTACGGGAGAAAAGCGAAATGACAAAAAAAAGCGTAGCAGGATTTTCAAAAACTGGCAGAAAGATTCTTTTTATTTTGCTTCCGTTTATTTTATTTTCGTGCGACAAAAAAATCTCTCCGCAGTTTCAGACTTCGCTTGGAACTGTCTGTTTTGTAAATCTTTATGACGACGGAAAAAAATCGGTTTATGATGAGATTTCAAAAAGAATCAGCGGAATTGACGACGAATTCAATGTAAATAAAGAAAATTCTGAAATCTCAAACGTGAACAAGAAGGCAAAGATTTCGCCTGTAAAAGTGAGCGATGATTTTGCTTTTGTCTTAAAAACTGCGCTTGAAGCCGCGGAACTTTCTGACGGAGATTTTAATCCTGCGCTCGGAAAACTTATAAAACTCTGGGGAATCAACACGGAAAACGCGCATGTTCCAAATCTGCCGGAAATTGACGAGGCGAAATCTCACTGCGACTGGAAAAAAATTATTTTTGATGAGAAAAATCAGACGGTTTTTCTTGATGATGAGGAAATGTCGCTTGACTTTGGCGCGATTGCGAAAGGATTCGCCGCGGACGAAATTGCAAAAATCTGCAGGGAAAGAAATGTCCGCCGCGCGATAATTGATTTGGGCGGAAATGTCTTTGCGTTCGGAAAAAAATCAGAAAATGAGAATTGGAACGTCGGAATCAAGAATCCTGACGCGCCAGAAAGCGAAGTTTCAAAAGTTGTTTCCATTGAGGAAGGAAGCGTCGTTACGAGCGGAAACTACGAGCGATATTTTATCCAGGACGGAAAACGCTATCATCATATTCTGGACGGAAAAACTGGATTTCCGGCGGAATCAGGGCTAAAATCGGTGACTGTAATCTGCAAGAAGTCGATTGTTGCAGACGCTTTGAGCACAACTTTTTTTGTCGCGGGAAAAGAAAAGTCGCTTAGATTAAAGCCGCTTTTTGAGGAAAAGTTCGGCGAGAAGATTGAGTTGTATTTTATTGAATCTTAGCTTTGAGCAAGTGGCAACAGCGCATTAGAATTGTGATTTCTTCTGTGGCCGTGCTTTCCTCAAGGTCAAGAAGCTGCCCGGCCTTTTTTACGCGGTAGCGGATTGTGTTTGTGTGCTGGAAACATTCTCTGCTCGTGGAAATGTAGTCGCCGTTGTTTTTAACAAAGGAATTCAGAGTTTTTATAAGGTTTGCCTCGTGCTTCTTGTCGTAATCCTCCAAAATCGAAATCTTGTTTAAAATCTCCTTGCGCATGATTTCGTTCTGGATAAGCGCGACTGCGTACTTGTAAACTCCGACATAAGTGTATGAAAGAGAGTCTTCGTTTTTTAACTGGCAGATTTCCGCCGCAATTTTCGCCTTGTAGACAGATTCCTTTAAATCGCCAAGCTCGACAGGCTGCGCGTCGTAGCCGATAAAAAATGAGTCTGGCACAAATCCGTTTTTTGAAAGAACGTCTTTTATGTAGGCAAGCGCGTGAAGCTCCTCCGCTTCTTTTTCTGAAAAAGAGCAGACAAGAATCACGTTGTAGCCGCTCTTGATGAAAGTGTAAGGACTTGCCTGCGCCATTTTCGCGCTGTGATACATAAGATTATCAAAATAAGTGTGAACCTGAAGATTCGTTGAAGGCTCGCGGGAAATCAAATCCGCGGAAATTACTTTTTTCTTGAACTCCGGATTTATCTCGTGCGCGATTCTTACAACTTCGTCCGCATCTTTTTTTTCGTTCATAATCATATTGAGCTTTTCCTCGTGGATTATGTACTGGGCGCGCGTTTTCATCGACTCGTTTATGCAGATTATCAAGTCCTCCATGAACTCGTCGTAGAATGTTAGAATCGGCACGTGGTTGTCTTCCGCAAGGCGCACAATGTCGGGTGGAAGCTGCTCGTTCGGCAGAATCTTGAGCGCGATTCCTGACACGTGCTTTTGAATCAGGTTGCGCAGGCTGCCGTTTACAAGCTCCGGATTTGTCGAGGCGAAAAAATACGAGACAAGGACGAAATATCCGTAGCAGTAGCCTGCGTAGTTTATGCGGCTGCTCTCGTACTCAAGAATCACAGCGGTTGTGACAGTGTTTGAAAGATATTCCTTTCCTGTTAGAACCTTAAAATTTTTAAACAGCGTAAGATTCAAGATTTCGTTGACTGTAATCATAAAACGCCCCCGCTAAAAACAAAAAAAAGGCGCAGCGGAATGCTCTTAGCACTTCGCTGCGCCTTTATATGTAATTTTTACCAAATCCCGCGATTTTTTGCAAGGTTCAGAATAAGCGAGACGCTGAGACAGCAAGAATCATTTACGCCGCCTCAGTTTCCGCATTCTTGATGATTTCTTTCATCACTGCAAGGAACTTGTCGTTCATTTCGGCGGTTCCGATGCTCACGCGGTTCATTTCGACAGGGGCTCCAATCAAAATCTTCTGCTCGGCGAGCTTTTCTTGCACATCTGTGTTTAAAAGGCCCGGAACTTTAAAAAGTATAAAGTTTGTCTGGCTGTCGTAAACCTTGCAGCCAAGCTTTTTAAGCGCCGAAGTGATTTTTTCACGCTCAGCTGCATTAAGTGACGCAACCTTTTTAATATAGTCCTGGTCCTTTAAGGCCTCGGCCGCCATCATCTGGCCCAAAAAGCTTATGTTCCAGGCTGTTCCGGACTTTGAGAGCAGGGAAATTATGTCCTCGTTTCCTGCCGCGACACCGATTCTTAGTCCCGCCATTCCGTAGGCTTTTGAGAAGGTCTTTAATACGACGAGAGGCTTTTCGTAGCCTTCGTTTATCATCTTTATCATGCTGTAAGTGCCTGGGCGAGAAACAAACTCAAGATACGCCTCGTCAACAACTACAAGCACGTGCTCAGGAACTTTCCGAACAAACGCCTCGACATCCTTTGAGTCTGAGAAAGTTCCAGTCGGGTTGTTCGGGTTCACAACAACGAGCATTTTTGTCTTTGGCGTGATTGCGGCAAGCATCTTGTCAAAGTCGTAGTGCATGTCATCATCAAGCGGAACCATGACAGGAACTGCGCCTGCGACGTTTGTAACATCGCGGAAAGCCTCGTAGCTAGGATCTCCTAGGACAACCTCGTCGCCTTTATTCAGGAAGATTTCTCCGAGCATATTTATGATTGCGGATGAGCCAGACGCAGTGCAGACGTTCATCATGCTTGGAAGCCCGTGGAGGCGCGCGAAATTAGTTTTAAGCTCAACTGAGAACCAGTCAGGATAAATATTCGGCCGCCTGCTTGCCTCGGCAAGGGCTTTGAGCGCGGCTGGTGACGGGCCGTAAGGACTTTCGTTGTAGTTCATTCTGTAAATATCCGGTGTTGTGTAGCTGCTTACAGGCTGGCGGGCGGCGCGTTTGCTTTCAGGAAGCGCCTTGATTGAGTCTCTTAAAAGTGTTGTGTAGTCCATATGTTCACCTCTTTTTTTGATTTAAGATGAGTTTACGGAAAAGGAATTCAAAAGACTATAAAAACTCTACAAAAATCTCCGCCGCATTTTTGTCCGGATTACAAAAATCAGCTTGAAAAATTGACTAGCATTAAATCAAATCTTTATTATTTACAGAAAATTTATTTTGCATTTGCCTGAAAAATAAAAAGAGGAGGCGCAGATATGGAAGCAACGCAGTTAAAGATTCAGTTCGACAGGAAATTTCTTATAAAGCTTGTCCTGCCTCTTGTAATAGAGCAGATTCTCGCGGTTACAGTCGGTATGGCCGACATGATTATGGTTTCAGGCGCGGGGGAGACGGCTGTTTCAGGAGTTTCGCTTGTGAACACAATCTCAAACCTTCTGATTTATGTCTTTACAGCCCTTGCGACAGGCGGCGCGGTTGTGGCGGCGCAGGCAATCGGCGCCAGGCAGAAAGAGACTGCGAATATTGTCTCAAACCAGCTGATTTTAATCAGCTTTTCCGTGGCTGTCGCGATTACGGCGCTTTGCCTGCTCTTGAACCGGCAGATTCTAGGGCTTATCTACGGAAACGTTGAAAAGGCTGTGATGGACAACGCGGCGGTTTACTTTTACATAACATCTTTTTCATTTCCTTTTTTGTCGGTTTACTACGGAGCGACCGCCCTTTTCCGCTCGATGGGAAATTCCAAGCTTTCAATGTATGTGTCAACAATAATGAACGTGCTGAACATAATCGGAAACGCGGTCTTTGTGTTTGTGTTCAACATGGGGATTGCCGGAGTCGCGTACTCAACCTTGATTTCGCGCGCGGTCGCAGGAATCATTGTCGTTCTTCTTCTTAGGAACCAGAACCTGGAGCTCCACATTGATAAATACCTCCGTCTCGGCTTCAACTGGAAAATCCAAAAGAAGATTCTGTCCCTCGGAATTCCAAGCGGAATTGACAACGCGATGTTCCAGATTGGAAAGCTCTTTACTCAAAGCCTGATTGCAAGCTTTGGAACGGCTTCAATCGCAGCCAACGCCACGGCGAGCACAATCGAGCTTCTTGCGACAATTCCGGCGGCGGCGACAGGGCTTGCAATCACAACAGTCGTAGGGCAGTGCGTAGGCGCGGAAGACTATGGCGCAGCGAAAAAATACACAAAGAAGCTGATGTTCTGGGCGTATGTTATGCTCTGGATTGAAAACATCGCGATTGTCCTTTTAACGCCGACAATCGCAAGCTGGTATAATCTTTCGCCTGAAGGCGACCGTCTTGCGCGCATGCTGATGTGGTTTCACAGCGCGTGCTGCGTAGTTCTCTGGCCTGCGGCGTGGACGCTGCAGTCGGTCCTTAGGGCGAGCGGAGACGTAAAATATCTTATGACCGCCTCGATTGTCATAATGTGGGTTTTCAGGATTGGATTTGCATATCTTTTAACCTACCTGAATGAGCTTTCAGGCTCGCCTCTTCCAGGAGTCCTGTGCGTGTGGATTGCCATGGTGATTGACTGGCTTGCGCGCTGCGTGTCTAATATCTGGAGACTAAAGAGCGGCAGATGGATGAAAGCCGCGGTTGTGTAATAAAAAAAGCGGTGGCTGAGCTTGTCAAAACCACCGCTTTTTTATCTGTATTTTTAATTTATCACGCTCACAGGAATTCCGTTTAAGTAATGCTTGAAATTCTCTATCGCCATGTCAACGGCGCGTAGCCGGCTTTCCTTTGTAAGCCAGGCGATGTGCCCGGTGATTACAGTCTTGTCCGAGTGGAAAAGCGGATTGTCTTTTGTCGGCGGCTCCTCACGAAGAACATCAAGACCCGCTCCGTAAACTTTTCCGCTGTCAAGGGCGTCCATCAAGTCCTCCTCGACGATAAGCCCGCCGCGCGCAGTGTTTATCAGAATCACGCCGTCTTTCATCTTGCTGAACGCGGCCTTGTTGAACGTGTCCTTGGTCTCCGCTGTAAAAGGCGCGTGGATTGAAATCACGTCCGACTCGCGGAGGAGAGTGTCAAAATCAACCTGCTCGACAAAATCGTAGATTGCGCCTGTTTTCTTGTGGCGGCTGTAGCTTATAACCTTCATTCCAAATCCTGACGCCATTTTCGCGAACGCAAGCCCGATCGAGCCAAGACCGAAAATGCCGCAGGTTTTTCCGTAAAGCTCTATCTGCGGGCAGAGAACCTTGTCAAAGACTGAGAACGGCTTGAAGTCCGCATCTTTTCCTGTGCGGCTCCAGTCAGTTTTCTTGATAAGGTCTGAATGAATGCTCTCATGGTGGCAGACTTCCATCAAAAGCGCCCAGCCGTACTCGGCGATTGTCTGCGCTCCGTAGACAGTGTTGGTTATGGTGATTCCCCGTCTCCGCGTCATGTCCACGTCGAACTCTCCCCAGCCGTGGCCGAGCGTCGCAATGTATTTTAAGTTCGGATGCCTTGAAAGCCACTCCTCGTTTATCACGCGGTCGTTTATCCAGATTCCGAACACAGCGTCGGCGTCTCCTACAAGCGAGTGGAGCTCCTCTACGTCCGGATAGCCCTGCGGCTGCTTTATCTCAAGCTCAAGGCCCGGAATTTCCCGGAGTTTTTCCCAGTGCGCGCTGACTTCTGATGGAGCCAGGTTCGGCATTTTGACATTTTCTTGAATTACAACGGCTTTCATACACGCCTCCTGATTTTAGATTTTGGATAGGATTTTTGGAAAAAATAAAAACAAGAATAAAGATTGTCAATAAAAAGGCGGACAAATTGTATTTTCTACAAACAGCTTAGCTCCCCTTTTGTCCGCCTTACAATATATCCTGATTTTTATTGACCGGCTTCTCTCTTTTCTGTATAACTTCCATATCAAAACATAAAAAACATTCGTTTAAGATATGGACGGCGAAGATGTCGAACAGAAATGTTCCTCATCTCCGCCGTTTTTTTTGCTTGAATAAGAACTGGAGGTTTTGAAATGGTCAAATACATAATAAAAAGACTTATTTTTGGCGTTGTAACCTTGTTTGTGCTTGTCGCAATCACTTTCTCTATGACAAAGCTTATGCCTGGAAGCCCGCTCCAGTCAAAGAACATCTCAGGCGATGTGCTTGCGAAAATGGAAGCGCAGTACGGGCTGGACAAGCCTGTTGTAGAGCAGTTCTTTATTTACTTCAAGGGAATTCTCCACGGCGACTTTGGAACTTCATACAAGAAGATGGGAACAAGCGTCGCTGAAATCATCACAACATCTATGGTTCCAACCTTAAAGCTTGGACTTGTGACAATGATCCTGGTCCTTGTGGTCGGAATAGGAGCCGGAATCATGATGGCGAAAGCCAAGACTCCGTTCGCAAAGGGCGCCTGGCTTACAGGCCTTACGCTCGGAGTAAGCATTCCGAACTTTCTGGTCGCGCTTCTTTTGATGATTGTGTTCGGAGTTTTGCTCAGGGCGGTTCCGATTATCGGACTTTCAACTCCGGCGCACTACATTCTGCCTGCAATAGCCATGGGGCTTTTTCCGATCTCGGCGATTGCGCGCCTTACGCAGTCAAGCTACGAGAGCGTTATAAGGCAGGACTACATCACAATGGCAAGGGCGAAAGGAATCAGCAAGTCAACAGTTTTGTTCCGCCATGTCCTAAAGAACGCGATGCTTCCTGTAATCACTTACATGGGGCCGATGGTCGCGTTCCTGCTTACAGGCTCGGTTGTAATCGAGAAAATCTTTACAATTCCGGGACTCGGCCGAGAGTTCACAAACGCGATTATGAACCACGACTACACAGTCGTAATGGGAATCACAATCTTTATGGGAGCAATAATAATCCTTTGCAACCTTTTGGCGGATATTCTCTGCGCGCTAGTCGATCCGCGCGTCAGAAAGTCAATGTAACTTTTACGAGGAGGCTAGATATGAAGCAGTCGGTTTTAACAACTTCGGTGGTGCCCCAACGAAGCGAAGCGGAGAGTGAAGAGAAAAACGGGGAGATTGAAAAGAAATCTCTTTTCAGGAAGCTTTCAAAGGAAGAGAAGAACGACGAGTTTATAGCGATTGAAAGCAAGACTTTTTTCCAGTCTGTCGTGACTGAATTCAAGAAAAACAAAAGGGCTGTAATAGGACTTGTAATTCTGTGCATTGTAGTTCTGATGGCGATTTTCGGGCCAGTTTTCTGCCCTTACACATACGACGAGCAGAACATGGCGCTTCGCAACGCTTCTCCAAGCCTTGCGCACTGGTTCGGCACCGACAAGATGGGCCGCGATATTTTCGTGCGAATTTTGTACGGAGCTAGAATAAGCCTTGGAGTCGGCGCTGTGGCGGCGGTTGTGAACCTTATAATCGGTTCTATATACGGCGGAATTGCAGGCTACGTAGGCGGAAAAACCGACATGATTATGATGCGCATTGTGGACATCATCTATTCCGTTCCTTCAATGCTCTACATTGTCCTTATCATGCTGTGGCTTGGTGCCGGAGTTGGCTCGATAATACTTGGAATTTCAATAACGTGCTGGATTGGAATGGCGCGAATAGTCCGCTCCGAGGTAAAAAGCCTTAAAGAGCAGGAGTTCACAATGGCGGCGTTTGTGCTCGGCGCAAGCTCCGGAAGAATCCTTATAAAGCATCTTCTTGTTAACGCGATGGGCCCGATTATTGTTAACATCACGCTGCAAGTTCCGCAGGCGATATTTACAGAAGCATGGCTCAGCTTTCTCGGAGTCGGAATCTCAGCTCCAAAGGCAAGCTGGGGAACTTTGTGCGAGGCGGCTCGGGAGCTTATCCAGGTTTATCCGATGCAGACAGTTTATCCGCTTGTGGCAATCTGCCTGACAATCATTTCGTTCAACTTTGTGGGCGAGGGGCTTGAAAGGGCGCTGGATCCAAAGAGAAAGAGATAGAATCCGGAGGTAAAAATATGAGCTTGCTTGAGATAAAAGGACTTACAACAGAATTTAAGACCGACCAGGGAACAGTAAAAGCCGTGCGCGGAGTTGACTACCATGTTGACAAAGGCGAAGTGCTCGGAATTGTAGGAGAGTCCGGCTCCGGAAAGTCGCAGGGAATGTTGTCCCTAATGGGGCTTTTAGCCGGGAACGGAAAAGTCACTTCAGGCTCAATCACATTCGACGGCCGCGACCTTAGCCCGAACCACTACAACACAAAAAAAGAGAAAAAAGCCTACGAGAAGATGATAAACAATATCCGCGGAAACGAAATCTCCATGATTTTCCAGGATCCGATGAGCTACTTGAATCCAATCGTCACAATCGAAAAGCAGATGACAGAGGGAATTCTGTACCACACAAAGTGCACAAAAAAGCAGGCCGTGGCTAGAGCCATAGAGCTGATGAAGATGGTCGGAATCCCGGCTCCTGAAAGCCGGCTCAAGCAGTATCCGTTCGAGTTCTCAGGCGGAATGAGGCAGAGAATCATAATCGCGATTGCTCTTGCGAACAATCCCAAGCTTCTGATTGCGGACGAGCCTACGACAGCCCTTGACGTTACGGTCCAGGCGCAGATTCTTGACCTCATAAAAGATTTGACGAAAAAGCTCGGCGCGGGCGTTATCCTGATTACGCACGACCTTGGAGTTGTAGCAAGCCTGTGCGACAGAATCAGCATAATGTACGGCGGCAACATAATGGAAGAAGGAACTGTGAATGAAATCTTCTACGAGGCGAAGCATCCGTACACAAAAGGACTTTTAAACTCAATCGCGAACTCAAATGTGGACAACCGCGAGCCTCTAAAGCCGATTCCGGGAACGCCTCCTGACTTAATCAAGCTGGGACATGAGTGTCCGTTTGCGCCGCGCTGCTCCGAGGCGATGGAAATATGCACAAAGTACGGGCCTGCAAAGACAGAGTTCTCAAAGACGCACCAGTGCAAGTGCTGGCTTTACTGCAAGGACAGGTACAAGGAGATAATGCAGGCGCAGGACAAGCTTGAAGCCGATGAAAAGGCGAAGGCAGAGGCTGAGGAAGCCAGTAAGAAAAAGAAAAAGCTGCTCAAAAAATCAGCTTAGGGAGGCGAAAGATATGAACAACGCAAGGCCAATTCTGCAAGTAGAGCATCTTACAAAATACTTTGACGCCGCGCATGGAAAGAAAGTTCATGCCGTGGAAGACGTGTCGTTCACGCTTGCGCGCGGCGAGACGCTTGGAATTGTAGGCGAGTCGGGCTGCGGAAAGTCGTCTATGGGACGGACAATCCTTAAAATCCACGACTCGACAAGCGGAAAAATCATATTTGACGGAACTGACATAACAAAGCTCACAAACCGCCAGATGCATCCCTACCGCCGCCGCATGCAGATGATTTTCCAGGATCCGTACGCCTCACTTGATCCGCGCATGACAGTAGGCGAGATTATCGAGGAGCCTATGGTTATCCACAAGATGGGAACTTCATCCGAGCGCAGGGCGATTGTACAGGAGCTTATCCAGACAGTAGGGCTAAAGCCTGACCACATCCGCCGCTATCCGTTCGAGTTCTCAGGCGGCCAGAGGCAGAGAATCGGAATAGCCCGAGCTCTTGCCTTGAACCCGGAGTTCATAGTGTGCGACGAGCCTATTTCCGCGCTCGATGTTTCAATCCAGGCGCAGGTCATAAACCTGCTCGAAAAGCTTCAGCACGAGAGGGGATTCTCATATCTTTTTATCGCGCACGACCTTGAGATGGTGCACCACATAAGCCACAAGATTGGAGTCATGTATCTAGGGAACATGGTTGAGTTCGGCACTTCAGACGAAGTGTACAAGAATCCGCTCCATCCGTACACAAAGGCGTTGATTTCAGCTTCCCCGGTTCCGGATCCTGAGCAGGCGAAGCTCAAGAAGAGAATCATACTTGAAGGCGAGGTTCCTTCTCCGCTTGATCCTCCTAAAGGCTGTCCTTTTGCCGCGCGTTGTCCTTCGTGCTCCGAGCGGTGCAAGGCGGAAAAGCCAAAGATGTATGATGTCGGTTCAAAAAAGGTTGCGTGCTTCTTGTACGAGCCTAAGAAATAAAAAAATTGGAGGTACGTTATGAAGATTAGCTTTCTAACAAAAACAGCCCGCGCTTTCCTTGTTCTTTCAGGAATTTCACTTTTAGCCTCGTGCACAGACAAGAACGCCAGCCGGATAAAGACAAACGAAAAAGGCGAGATACTTGAAATCTCAACCGCGGTGCAGTCAGAGACAGGCGAGTATGATCCTGCCGGAGCGACTGCCTTTGTATGGTTCTCACACCAGACATACGCGCTCGATCCGCTTGTAACCTACACAAAGGAAGGACTTTTTTCTCCCGCGACGGCTGAAAAATGGGAAGTGAGCAGCGACGAGCTTACCTACACTTTCTATATCAGAAAAGACGCGAAATGGTCGGACGGCTCCGATGTTACTTCAATGGACTACAAGAACACAATGATGCGCGCGCTTGAGCCTTCGAACGGAGCCTGGTACGTTGACTTTCTGTTTCCAATAAAGGGCGCGAAGGCAGCGTTCGACGGCAAGGCAAGCCTTGACGATGTGGCGGTTGACGCGTCGGATCCTAAAATACTAAAAGTCACGCTTGAAAAGCCGTGCGCATATTTTCTTGATATGTTCGCGAATGTTCCGACTTTCATGCCTTCAAACTGCAAGTACGCGAAGGACGACGACAAGGCCTGGGACATGGATCCTGCGAAGAACCTGAGCAACGGCCCGTGGTACATGGCGGAGCGCCATCCTGGAGAGTACATTCTCTACAAGAAGAACCCGTATTACTACGATGCAGACAAAGTGAATCTTCTTTCTATTAAAATGAGATTTATGGACGATGACCAGGCAAAATCCGCGGCGTACCAGACAGGAGAGCTTACAATGCTTTCAGGCGCGCCAAGCTCAATCGCGGAGCGTTACCAGGGAAAGCCTGACTTGCAGTTCGCAGATGTTCCGCAGACAAACTATATCATGATGAACCCGAACATCGCGCCGTTTGACAATCCTAAAGTCCGCAAGGCGTTCGCCCTCGCGCTGAACAGAAAAGACATAGCGGCGGTTGTCGGAATCTCGTGCGCGCCTTCAACAACCTTCGCAGGAAGATTCTACCGCTCAAAAGTTGACGGAACTCCATGGGGCGAGCTGCAGGGAGATTTGCTTGACGAAAATCTTGAGGAGGCGAAAAAGCTCCTTGCCGAGGCCGGATATCCGAACGGAGAGGGACTTCCGAAAATCACATACACATATCCTTCAATGTCTTACGAGGGAGACGTGGCGCAGGTTCTGCAGCAGCAGTGGAAGGAGCTGGGAGTTACTGTTGAGCTTCAGGCTCTTGAGAACGAGGTTTATGTTGCCCAGAGGCGCGAGAAGAAAGACCAGCTGATTAGAATGCAGTGGTACGCAGACTACAATGACCCGACATCATGGTTCATGATGTATGTTTCCGACAACGCCTTGAACGACATAGACTTCCACAACGCGGAGTATGACAGGCTTTTGGCGCAGTCAAACCTTGAGCTTGATCCGGCGAAGCGGCAGGCAATGCTGCAGCAGGCGGAGAAAATTATTGTTAGCGACGAGACTGTAATCTGTCCGCTTTTTACTAACAACAACACAAACTTGATTCCGCCGGAGCTTGCAGGATATTATTATGATGTCCTTGCCTACCCGGACTACAAGGGAATGTACGTAAAGAAAAGCGAGTAGAAAACTGGCGGCGGCTTACGGCAGAAAAACGGAGAGCCGCCGTTTTTACGAGAAGGAAAATCTTATGACGAGTGAAAAAGTAAACGACCTGGAAATTGTAAGCCTGAAAGATTATTTTGATCCAAAAAAATTCCGTCTAGTCCTTGCTGACGCGTCCTTTATCCGCGGCGGAATTTCTGAAATCCCTGTGAATTTCAACTTTCATCCGGACTTTATCAAGAAGCTTAACTTTAGGACTAACAATCTCCAGACACTTTACGGCTGGGCGATTATGGGAAAAAAGCTCCAGGAGATAAACGGCGGGCCGTATTACTCGGCCAAGCGCGGTGGCGTCCTAAAAGACGTGGAAATTAACGATTCAGGCGAGCTTTGGATTATGAAATTTGAAACTTTCGACGGAAAGATAAAGCTTTACGCCGTAAAAGAAAACGAAGTCCTGAATCTTTTGAACAACTGCCGCGTTCCTGTCTGGCCGTCAGACCAGCCGTAATGCGAAAAGCAGGACAAGAGCCATGAATATTTTTGATATTATCGGGCCTGTAATGGTGGGGCCGTCAAGCTCACACACGGCGGGCGCGTGCAAAATCGGCTATGTTGCTCAGAAACTTCTCGGCGAGGAAATTGACTCCGCCGAGATTCTTCTTTACGGGAGCTTTCTTGCGACCGGGAGAGGGCACGGAACGCAGTACGCCCTTGTCGCGGGCCTTCTTGGAATGAGGGAAGATGACGAGCGTATCCCTGAGAGCTTTAAGATTGCAGAAGAGAGAGGAATCAGAATAACTTTCGGCAAGGCAGACTTAAAAAAATATCATCCGAATTCTGTGCAGCTGAACCTGACAGGGAAAAAAGGCCGGACGCTTTCTGTAATCGGCGAGTCAACTGGCGGCTCTGTCATAAACATTGCGAGCATAGACGGACTTAGCGCGAATTTCTCAGGCGACAGCCCGACTTTGATTGTGCACAACAAGGACCAGCCGGGTCACGTCGCGGAAGTTACAAGCATGCTCAGCCACAAGTCCGTGAATATCGCGACAATGCAGCTCTACCGCGCTAGCCGGGGCGGAGACGCGGTGATGGTTCTTGAGCTTGACCAGGAAGTTCCTAAAGACGCTTTAAAATGGCTTTCAAAGCTTGAGGGCGTTGAGAAAGTCACTTATTACAGCCTGGTTTGATGAAAAATTGCTGTGGTTGAGATGAGTCGAAACCACTTTCTTAAAGGTTTTACTATGAGTTTCAGCAAAATATCAGAAATATTAAGCAAGGCGAAATCAGAAAACTTGAGCTTCTGGGAAGCTGTGCTTCAGGACGATATGCTTGAGCGCAATGTCTCAAAGGAAGAAAGCTTTTCAAAAATGGAGAAAATGTTTTCCGCAATGCTTTCCGCCGACAAGAACTATTCCCCGGAGCTGCGCTCTTCAAGTGGACTTTCAGGCGGCGACGGAGCTAAGCTCGAAGTTTTCAGGAAGCAGAAAAACCGCCTTCTCGGAACATTTCTCACAACTGTGATGGAAAAGGCCGTAAAAATGGGAGAATCCAACGCGTGCATGAAGCGTATTGTCGCGGCTCCGACAGCAGGCTCGTGCGGCGTGATTCCGGCGGTCTTAATCACATATTATGAGCAGAAAAAGCCGGCGAAAGAAAAAATAATTGAGTCGCTTTATGTCGCCGCCGGAATAGGACAGGTGATTGCGACAACGGCGAGCATTTCTGGCGCGGAAGGCGGCTGCCAGGCAGAAATCGGAAGCGCGAGCGCAATGGCGGCTGGAGCAATCACTTTTTTGGATGAAGAATCTGATTCAGATTCAGAATTTGTGAACAGCCAGATTGCAAACTCCGTCGCCCTGGCTATGAAAAATATGCTTGGTCTTACCTGCGATCCAGTCGCGGGCTTAGTCGAGGTTCCGTGCATAAAAAGAAATGTTTCGGGAGCTGTAAACGCCATAATCGCAAGCCAGATGACAAAGGCCGGAATCAAGAGCGCAATTCCAGCCGACGAAGTGATTGAGTCAATGGGCAGAATAGGAAGCCTGATTCCGCCGTGCCTGCGCGAGACAAGCCAGGAAGGGCTTGCAACCACGCCGACAGCGCAGAAAGTCGCTGAAAAAATGCAAAACTAAATGTAATGCTTCAAATCCTGGTGGTCAATCATCTTTGTTTTGACCGCGACAATGTAGCTTCCTGTAATCCACGTAATAACATCAAATGCCGCGGCAAAGCTGCAAATCAAAGGCGCTGCGGTTCGCAAAAGCAAATATCCTTCGCCGAATCCGCGTCCGTACATTGAACAGATTGCAATCAATGCGACAAAAGTTCCGCCCTGCGGAAGCGCGCCGAGAACAAACGAAACTGAAAAAGAAGTCACAAAAATCCAAAGAATGTCCGCGACTGAAAATCCAAGGTCAGTGTATGAACGCAAAATTGTCACAAAGCAGATTGAAGTTACAAGCGCCGTTCCGCCGCGGGAAAAAATTGAAAAAAGCGGAAAAGAAAAGTTTCCGGCCTCGTCATGGATTCCAAGGCTTTCTTTTCCATGGCGCAAGGACGCAAGAAGTGAAACGTTCGAGTCTCCGGAAAAAAAGCTTACAAGAACCGGGCAGATGCTCGCATACAAAACGTGGAAAGGCCTTAAATCCTTGCAGAAAAGCCGCAGAATCAAAGGATAAATCAAACCTGCGAGAAGAACAAAATCAACCAGAAGCATTATAAAAAGCGGAACAAAAGTTGAATTCTCAAAAACTGTTTTTGCCCGGACAATCCAGTAGCACGAAATCGCAATCATTCCGACAGAAAGCCATTCAACGAAAAAAGAAGCGATTGTGTAGCAAAGCTTTGAAAGAGACTCAAGAATCTGGACAACCGGGCGCGAGGCAGCCGAGTCAGAAGCGCAGCCGGCTCCTGCAAAAGCCGCGAAAACAAAAGCTGGCAAAAGATATTCGCCGTTTCTCAAGACATCAAATCCTGAATAAGGAAAAATCATCATAAAAAGATTCTTGATGTCGAGCGACGGAATTTTGTTCATCTTCTCGCCGGAAATCGGAATGCGCGGAAGCCTGAAAACCAAAACTGTAAGAAGGCCGAGAATTGTCAGAATCAAAGTGAACGAAATCAGAACTCCAAAAGTCCAGCCGGCCGTTTTCATGATTTTTTTATCTGAACGCAATTTAAAGAATGCGAACGAAACGCCGAAAACAATGAGCGGAAGAACCGCATATCTTCCAAATCTGATGGCGAATTCCGAGGCGTTTGTCACAAAGGAATTTACAGACGGAATATTTAAAGGAAGAACAAAAGCGGCAATCACGCCAAAAACTGTTCCAATCAAATACTTAATCCAAACTTTCATAGTTCAGAAATTATATCAAAGATATTATCAATTTTCCATATTCGCAAAATATGCTACAATCAAAACATGGCCAAGACGATTTTATTTGCAGGAAAAGAATTTCCAGACGGAAAAGATTTAGCTTCCGGCGCAGTTTTTCAAGGCAGAAAAGTTATCATTACATGCGGCGTAAAAATAGATGAGAACGGCGACGAAGTTCTGGATGCAGACGCTGAAAAAGCGAAACAGAACAACGTAAAGCTTCTTTCATGGAACCGCGGCTCTGTGCTTTCGGCGCGTACGCTTGCGATAAACTGCGAGAACGAAGGCGGAGCGGACGAGGCAGTTCTTGTCTTTGACGAGCAGCTTTTCGCGTCGAAATTCGGCTCAAGCTATGAAAATTCAAAAATCCTCGAGGAGCTGATTGGAAGCTACGAATATCTTGCGCAGGAAATCGTCTCAAGGTTTTCACGCAACCAGAACCAAAAAAGAAAAATCGTTTTTTTGTATAAATCAAATCCGACAATCTGCGAAAGCATAACTTCAAGCGCGCTGAAAACTTCTGCCGTCCAGCTTTCGTATTCGCTTGTCGCGGCGGCAGGCGGCGCGTTCCGTGCCTTTGCCGAAAATATGGCGGCGGAGCTTGTTTCAAGCGCGAATATAACTCCGCTTTTGGTCAGCTGCGACTACACAAATGATTTAGCCGGCCGCGACAGCTCGCTTGCAGTCTGGCTATGCGAATATCTGGATTCTGTTGACGCGCTCAAGAAGCCGCTTTCCGCCAAGCAGAAAATAAGCTGGATAAAAGCCGGGGCAAGAAATCCGGGCGGATTCGGACTTTTTTAGCATGAACATTCAGCCAGTTTTTGATTTAGATCTTTTCCTCGTTTATCTTCTGCGTCTTGCGCTTGCGTTCGCCGCCGGATTTTTGCTTGGACTTGAGCGCAAGCACCGCCAGCAGGTTGTCGGAATGAGGACGCTGATTTTGATTTCAGTCTCATCTGCCTTGCTTGGAATTTTGTCAATCCACATGAGTTTTCTTGGAAACAAGGGCGACTCAACTAGAATCGCGGCCGGCGTTGTAAGCGGAATCGGTTTTCTTGGCGGCGGAGCGATTATGCGGCAGGGGCTTAATATCAAAGGTCTTACTTCCGCGGCGATAATCTGGACGGCCTCCGCAGTTGGACTTTCGCTTGGCGGCGGACTTTATCTTCCGGCAATTTTAATTGTTGTTGTCGCGCTTCTGTCGCTTATTCTTCTTGAAAAATTTGAAGAGAAGCATTTTCCGGCAGGAAGAGCAAAATCTCTCCATATTGTTTTTGATGATGACAGCGTTGACTTGAAAAAAGTAAAATCTGCAATTGAAGCGAGCGGATTTATCGTGGCGGATTTTAACATGAGCCGGATTCTTGCAAGCAATCAAATTATTCTGCGTTATTCTGTGAAGTCACCGAAACTTGATGATTTTTCTGATTTAATTGACGGATTAAAAAAAATCGGAAACTTGTCTGAATTTTCAATCACGGACTAATTTATTCATTTTTCTGCATAATTATACATAAGTTTATTGTAGAGACTTTTGTTTTAATTTAAAATCTTCTCATAAATAAAAAATTGGAGGAAAAAAAAGTGGATTCTTCTACAGTTGCAAAAATCATTGCGTTTGTGCTTTATCTTGGATTCATGGTCTACATCGGACTAAAGAACGCGAGCAAGAACACAAACGCCTCTGACTTTTTCTTGGGCGGCCGCAAGCTCGGCCCGTGGGTAACAGCGCTCTCGGCGGAGGCTTCGGACTCGTCGGCATGGCTTTTGATGGGACTTCCGGGACTTTGCTACCTCGGCGGAATAAAAGAGACATTCTGGACCGCGCTCGGCCTTATTGTCGGAACTTACTTGAACTGGCTGATTGTCGCAAAGCCGCTTAGAAAATGTTCCATTACGTTCGGTGATTCAATCACAATTCCGGAATTCTTTGAAAAAAGATTCAAGGACAAGTCGCACGTTCTTTCTGTTCTGTGCGTGATTTTTATAGTCTTCTTCTTTACGATTTACACGGCGTCAGGATTTGTCGCCTGCGCAAAGCTCTTCAACTCAGTCTTCGGGCTTCCGTATTATGTGGGACTTGCAATCGGACTTGTCGTAATCCTCTGCTACACAATCACCGGCGGATATGTCGCGGTCTGCAGCACAGACTTTGTCCAGGGCGCGCTGATTTTCTTCGCGTTCGTGTTTTCTGCGGCAATCGCGGTAATTGCGCTCGGAGGCCCTGCGAATGCTTATCAGGCTGTGCAGGCGTTTGACGCGCGGGCTGTCGCCGGAGAATTCGGAAGCGCGATGAAAAACGCGTTCGCGGCGAACTCGCACTACAGCGTTATGAACGCAGTTTCGGCTTTTGCCTGGTGTCTCGGCTACTTTGGAATGCCGCACATCATCGTGCGCTTTATGGGAATCCGCTCAAACGGCGAAATCAAAAAGGCGCGCCGCGTCGGAATGGTGTGGATGCTTGTTTCATATATCGGAACTTTCCTGATTGGAACTTTGGGAACAGCCTTCCTTTTGAACCACGGAATCCTGCTTGGAACCGGCGGCGAGAATGTGATTGTCGAGGGTGTTTCACACTTTGGAGACGCGGAGACAGTTTTCTCAGAGACAATGAAGTCAATGTACCCAGCTTTCTTCGCCGGAATCTTCCTTTGCGCGATTCTCGCGGCGTCAATGTCCACAGCAGACTCCCAGCTTCTTGCGGCTTCCTCTGCCGTAAGCCAGGACATCTACAAGGGAATCGTAAAGAAAAACGCGAGCGAGAAGGAAGTTCTTATGGTCAGCCGCCTCGTAATCTTTTTGATTGCGCTTGTAGCTCTCTTCCTTTCGTTAAATCCGAACAGCTCAATCTTTAAGCTTGTTTCATACGCCTGGGCGGGATTCGGCTCAACATTCGGGCCGCTCGTTCTTCTTGCGCTGTTCTGGAAAGGCGCGACTGCAAAAGGCGCAATCGCCGGAATCATTACAGGCGGAATCACAGTCGTTGTCTGGCACCAGCTGCACGGCGGAATCTTTGACCTGTACGAGATTATTCCGGGCTTCTTAGTCTGCCTTGTTTTTGCTGTGGGTGTTTCGCTTCTTGATAAGAAAAAGGATCCTGAGATGCTCAAACTGTTTGAAGAATACAAGAAGATGCCGGACTAAAAATCATAATTAAAATCTGAGTTTTCAACCAAACTAAAGATAAAAAAATCTGCCTGGAACTTTTCGCCAGGCAGATTTTTTTTAATTCAGAAGAATTTATTTCTTACGCTATTTTAAACCTTCTCAATGTCTTCTTCAGGCACGCTTACTTTCTGGATGTGCCAGATGTCGCGCACATATTCTTCAATCGTGCGGTCGGAAGAGAACTTTCCGCTGTTCGCAATGTTTATCAAAGTTTTGCGCGCCCAGTTTCTCTTGTCTTTATACGCGGCGGCGACTTGCTCCTGAGCCTTTACATAGCGCTCAAAATCCGCGAGAACGTAGTAAACATCAGGCCGCTGGCCTTCAACTCCGTAGACGAGCGAGTCGTGGATTTCCTTGAAAATCTGATGGCTCGGATCATAAGTTCCGTCAACAAGCTGGTTTACAACTTTTGCAAGAGCCGGATTGCGCTCAAGATACTGCTGCGGATTGTAAGTGTGCTCACGCTCCATTTTCTGGATTTCTTCAGTTGTAAGTCCGAAAACAAAGTTGTTTTCTTTTCCGGCTTCCTGGAAAATCTCGATGTTAGCTCCGTCAAGCGTTCCAAGCGTAAGCGCTCCGTTCACCATGAACTTCATATTCGAAGTTCCTGACGCTTCTTTTCCGGCGGTTGAAATCTGCTCCGAGACATCGGCCGCAGGGAAGATTTTCTCGGCGACTGAGACGCGGTAGTTCTCGACAAACACAACACGGAGCTTTCCTCCGACGCGGCGGTCGTTGTTCACCCGCTCGGCGACTGTGTTAATCAGCTTGATGATTGACTTTGCGCGGCGGTAGCCTGAAGCCGACTTCGCTCCGAAGATAAAAGTTCTGTTCGGCGCGTTGTAGCTTGGATCCTCGATAATCTTGTTGTAAAGATACATGATGTGGAGAATGTTTAGAAGCTGTCTCTTGTACTCATGCAGACGCTTTACCTGCACGTCAAAGATTGACTCAGGGTCGAGGAACTCGTTCTGCTTGTGCTTTAAATATTCAACAAGAGCGTCCTTGTTATGCCGCTTGATTGCCATAAGCTCATCGAGAGACTTGTCGTCGTCAATATATTTCTCAAGCCCCTTTAGCTTTGTCAGATCCTTTTCCCAGCCGTGTCCGATTCTCTTTGTGATGAACTCCGCAAGCTCCGGATTTGAGTCAAGAAGCCATCTGCGCTGCGTGATTCCGTTTGTCTTGTTGTTGAATTTCTCAGGATAAAGCTCATACCAGTCCTTAAGCTCCACGTTCTTCAAAAGCTCCGTGTGCAACGCCGCAACGCCGTTTACGCTGAATCCAGAATGAATAGCAAGCCAAGCCATGTAGACTTTCCCGTCGTGGATAATGCTCATGCGGTTCTGCTTCGCGTAGTCTTCCGGATATTTCGCGCGCAGCTCAATCAGAAAGCGGCGGTTGATTTCCTCGACAATCTGATAAATTCTAGGCAGAAGCTCCTGGAAGATTGAAACGTCCCATTTCTCAAGCGCCTCGGCGAGAATTGTGTGGTTTGTGTAAGCAAAAGTCTTCTGGACAATTGCCCATGCGTCGTTCCAGCCCATTCCGTATTCATCCATCAGAATCCTCATCAGCTCAGGAATTGCGACGACAGGATGAGTGTCGTTCAGCTGGATTACGTGGTAGTCCGGGAAGCGCTCAAAGTTTGTTCCGTGGTTTGCGACAAAGTGATGCACCAGATCCTGCAGCGAAGCCGAGCAGAAGAAATACTGCTGCTTAAGCCTCAGAGTCTTTCCCTGCGGGCCGTTGTCGTTCGGATAAAGAACGCGCGTAATGTTCTCCGCGCTGTTCTGCTTGTAGACGGCCTCGTTGTATCTCATCTCGTTGAAAAGCTGGAGATCAAATCCGTTCGGAGAAGAAGCCTGCCATAGCCGCAGCGTGTTCACAGTGTTTGTATCGTATCCGACAATCGGCATGTCATAAGGAGTCGCGGTGATTTCCTCCGCGTTCTCAAGATAGAATCTGTCCTGTCCGTCCGGAGTCTTTCCGTATTTGATTTCGCCTCCGAATTTGACCGTCACTGCCAGGTCCGAGCGTTTTACTTCCCACGGATCGCGGTGCTTGAGCCAGTTGTCCGGGAATTCAACCTGATATCCGTTGATGATTCTCTGCTCGAACATTCCATATTCATAGCGGATTCCGTAGCCGTGCCCCGGATAGTCTAGAGTCGCAAGCGAGTCAAGGAAGCACGCCGCCAAACGCCCAAGACCACCGTTTCCAAGTCCTGCGTCAGGCTCCTCGTCTTCAATCTGGTCGTAGTTGATGTTCATGTCGCCGAGAACTTTCTTGACCTCTTCCTTGATTCCGAGATTTATAAGATTGTTGCTCAGCGCTCTTCCCATCAGGAATTCCGCTGAAAGATAGTAAACCTGCTTTGTAGGCTTTTTTTCATATTCATTTCTTGTCGCCATCCATGCCGGGGAGATTATCTCCTGGACTGAGGCCGAAACTGCGTCAAAAAGATCGTGGCTGCTTGCCTGTGAAATATCTTTTCCATACTGGCGGCGAAGACGCGCCGCAAGATTTTCCCTGAATTTCTCTGCATCAAATTTCATATTGAACTCCTGTCAAACGTCATTGCAAGCGGAGCAAACTCATTAAAATCATATCTGAGATTGCTTAGCCGCAGCCCGCAATGACGGTAATTTTATTTTTTATTTTTATTCTATTTTACCATCAATTTTTGATATTAGAACCAAAATTGAATTCGCAAGCACAACATAATGTTTCTGGCTTGAAATTTCTTCCGCCTGTCCGCTCAAAAGCGCGGAAGTTCTGTTGTCAATCGACGTGTCAACAAGGCGGAACCATTTGCTTCCGGCAGAAGGCTGAGGAATTGTGATTGTCATGTCGTGAATGTCCATGTTCATCGCGACAAAAAAATCATTGTCCTCTTTCTGCAATCCCTGCGCCCGGCCTCCAAGCCTGAACGCAAGATACCGGCTCATCTTCTCCCATTCAGGAACCATTCCATTCTGGTCGAACCAGCTTATGTCAGGCGGATTGTTGAACTGGCTCGTTGCGTTTCCGCCGAAGAAATTGCGCCGGTGGAAAACAGGATGCTTTGCGCGCATCATAATAAGCTTCTGGACAAACTCAAACAGGTTCGAATTGTTTTTAACATTGTCCCAGTTGAACCAGCTTTCCTCGTTGTCCTGGCAGTACGCGTTGTTGTTGCCGTTCTGTGTTCTGCGCACTTCGTCTCCGGCGACAAACATCGGAACTCCCTGAGAAATCAAAAGCGCGGTAAAGAAATTTTTTATCTGCCGCACGCGTTTTAATTCTATCTTAGGATTTATGACCGGGCCTTCGCAGCCGTAGTTGTAGCTGAAGTTGTTGTCGCTTCCGTCGCGGTTCTCTTCTCCGTTCTCGTCATTGTGCTTGTAGTTGTAAGTTACGAGGTCGTTCATAGTGAATCCGTCGTGGCTGTCGATGTAGTTTATTGAATGAATCGGTCCACGGCCGCTTGGCGAGAACAAGTCGCTCGATCCGGAAATTCTTGTCGCGGCCTCGGTTGAAGTATGGTCGTCGCCGCGTATGAACCTTCTGATTCCGTCTCGGTAATGGTCGTTCCACTCGCACCATCTGCCGCCCGGAAAATTTCCTATCTGATATCCGCCGTCAGCGTCCCAAGGCTCTGCGATAATCTTTGTGTTGCGCAGGATGCTGTCTTCCGCGATTCTGTGCGTGAGCGGCGTTGTTGCCGAGACAAAACCGTTCTCGTCGCGGGTAAGCTCGGTTGCAAGGTCAAAGCGGAAACCGTCGATGTGCATTTTTACAACCCAGTAGCGCAGGCAGTTTATTATAAAATCCTGAACAATCGGGTGATTCGCGTTTACGGAATTTCCGCAGCCTGTGTAGTTCTGGTAATATTGCTTTTTATCTTTTGTAAGATGATAGAAAATCGGATTGTCCAGGCCGCGGAAATTTAAAGTCACGCCTTTTTCATTTCCTTCCGCCGTGTGGTTAAAGACAACATCAAGAATAACTTCGATTCCAGCGTTGTGGAAAGCTTTGACCATGTCCTTGAACTCGCGCACGCAGCCGCCTGGATTTCTGTCAAAAGCGTACTGGACTTTCGGCGCAAAAAATCCGATTGTGCTGTAGCCCCAGTAATTCCTGAGCTTTTCGCCTGTCCGCGGATTAATGTTCTGGTTCTCGTACCTGTCAAATTCCATCACCGGCAGAAGCTCAACCGCGCTTATTCCGAGCGACTGGAGATAAGGAATCTTCTCGATTAAGCCCTCGTAAGTTCCCGGATGCTTTACTCCGGAAGACGGAGAAGCCGTAAAGCCTTTTACGTGCATTTCGTAGATTATCGAGCGCTCGAGCGGAATTTTAAGAGGACGGTCATCTTCCCAGTCGTAGTCATCGTCATCAACAACAACGCATTTCTGAGCTTTCGACAAGTCCCATTGCCGTCCTGGCTTTAGATACTTAAAAACAGAGCCGTCGGTAAAAGCCTTTGCAAACGGATCAAAAAGATACTGGTTCTTGTTGAACCTAAAGCCCTTCTCCGGCTCGTCCGGCCCGTCGGCCCGGTAAAGATAAAGCGCGCCGGCTTTAAGTCCCTCAACAAAAACGTGCCATACATCGCCCGTCTTGTTCTTCTGGGGAGTCAGCTCAATTGTATTGGAAGGCTTGCCGGAATCAGGAAAATCAAAAAGCTCAAGATAAACCGCAGTCGCGTTCCGGCTGTAGATGCTGAAATAAACGCCCTGTTCAGTTACAAGCGTGCCAAAATCAAGCGGTTTTCCAGCAAAAATATGAATCGAGTCCATAATTGATTAATTCTAACACACAGAAAGCCAAAACTAAAGAAAATTTTAAGAAAATTTTGTAATTAATTAAGTTTCATAAAGAATGGAAGAATGATAACAGAAAGAACTCCGCAGACTGCAATGCTCAGTCCGCTCATCGCGCCTTCGACATCTCCCATCTCCAAAGCCTTTGAAGTTCCCATCGCGTGTCCGCTTGTTCCGCAGGCAACGCCGCGCGCGACCGGCTCCGTAATCCTGAAAATCTTGCAGAAAAAAATTGCGAACACGTTGCACAAATTTCCAGCGATGCTTACCATCAGAATTGTGACGGCTTCCATTCCGTGGTTTTGGTTTGTGATTGCGACGGCAATCGGCGTTGTTATTGATTTTGGCAAAAGCGAGACATATTCAGCATGGCCGATTTTAAAAATCACGCAGACAGCAAGAACTGAAAGCGCGTTTACAATAATTCCGCTTAAAATTCCAAGCAGAATCGCGAGCGCGTTTTCTTTAAGCTTCTTAAATTCCCGGTAAAGAGGAATCGCGAGCGCGACTGTTACCGGAGTCATTAAATAATAAATAAAATCCGCGCCGTCGAGATATTTTTCATAAGGAATTCTGAACGCTACAAGAACAAGAATCACCGCAAGGCTCGAAATTAAAAGCGGCGAAAAAAGCACAAATTTTGTTTTTCTGTAAAGCCAGTTTGCAGCGACAAAAATCGTGAGCGTGATAAAAAATCCGAATGAAACTGAGTTTGATAAAAAATCTGAAACTTGACTCATATTTTCTTCCTCATAAAAATGCGTTTTTCAATATGATTTAAGAAATATCTTTTTTTCTGAAAATTCTTTCAAAGAACTGCGTTACGTGTCCAGTCACAAAAAAATTGAGCGTAGTTCCAGCGATTCCAAGAATCAAAATCGGAAGCCAGTATTTCTTGATGACCGGCCAGGCAACCAAAAGCCCGACTGTCGAAGGAACAAACAAAAGCGGCATGATTTCAAGAAGGCAGTCAGAAAGCTCTTCGACTTTATCAAGCGGCATAATTTTAAATTCCAGGGCAAGAAACATAAGAACAAGTCCGTAAATTGAGGCCGGCACTGGAAGAGGAACAATCCGGTGGATAATTTCTCCAATAAAACAAATCGAAACAAAAATCGTAAATTGCTTGACGTATTTCATGAGCAAGAATGATAAAGAAAGCAAAAATAAAAATAAAGTGAATTTTATCTAGAAAAATCATATAATGTTTCTATGGCGGAAAAAGAAAAAACGGTTTTTCAAAATCTCATTGATTACGTTGACTGGCGCGGCGACCTGAGTTTTGAGGCGAGCGGATTCAACTGTGTTGACGCCCTTGTTTTTTGCCAGCTTTCTTATCTTCATTTTGATTCAATTGTTCCGCCCGGATTTGATGATTTTATCTCCTTAAAGGATACGGCGCAGAAATTTAAAGATTCATCTGATTTTGACAAGCGCAAAGACTTAGGAATGATGATAAATCCAAAGACAACGGAGCTTCTGTTCAAATGCGCTGAGTCAGTGCGCTTCGGCGGAGTTTTGCTCTGCGGTTTTGTTGATAATTACAGCAAATCCCGAGAAGAGCAGTTTGCCGCCGTTACATTTTGCTTTGACGAAGGAAAGCGCGGGCTTCTTGGAAAAATCAAAAAGGCGTTCGTTGCCTTCCGGGGAACAGACGACACTTTAATCGGCTGGAAGGAAGACTTTAACCTTGCGTTCATGGAAAGCGTTCCTGCGCAAAATGATGCGGCAATTTATTTAAAAACTTTGATAGATTCAAAATCTTTCCATAAATATGAATTTTACGTGGGCGGACATTCAAAAGGCGGAAACCTTGCGATTTTTTCGGGCGCAAGGCAAGATGAAAAATCAAAGGAAAAAATCATTAATATCTTCAATTTTGACGGCCCGGGATTTTCTGAAAAAGACTTGGCGAGCGCTGATTTTTGTTCTGTAAAGCAGAAAATCATTTCTGTTTTTCCCCAGATGTCGCTGATTGGAATGCTGTTCCATCATTATGAAGGCTACAAA
This sequence comes from uncultured Treponema sp., assembly GCA_964538245.1. GTDB lineage: Bacteria > Spirochaetota > Spirochaetia > Treponematales > Treponemataceae > Treponema_D. The sequence goes on along the minus strand of CAZIFO010000016.1, from coordinate 14,603 downwards.
GTCGTCGAAAGCTCGGAAAAGCTTGTAATGCAGCATGATCCTTTCTCGTGGAATGTGCGCGGACACAATTTTGTGGAAAAAGACGCGCTTGAAAACGGAAGCGAGATTTTCTTCAAGAGCTTTAACAAATGGTTTGAGAAACTTGAGAAGAGCCAACGGGAAAATTTTGTCGAGACTATTTTCGGACTTCTTGAGTCTACGAAGGCGACTACAAACACGGAGCTTTCACGGAATTTCTTGAAAAACGCAGGAACAATTTTGAAAGCCGCGGTAAAGCTTGACTCTTCAATCCGCGACGATTCGCTAAAAATCATCAGCCAGTTCCTTAAAATCACTGGAAACGAAATCAAAGAATCTATTTTCTAAATTCAAAAGATTCATTAGAATCAAGAACATTATGAACGCAATCATTACAGTTGTCGGAAGCGATAAAGTTGGAATTATCGCGAAAGTTAGCTCGCTTCTTGCTGAGCACAAAGTGAACATTGCTGACATTACTCAGACAATTCTTTCAGGAAATTTTGTCATGATGATGATGGTGAGCATGGAGAATTCTGATGTTTCCATCGACTCGCTCAGAACTCTTTTGAACGACGAAAGCAAAAAAATGGGTGTCGCAATAAATATCATGGCCGAAAAAGTTTTCAGCTCAATGAACAGAATCTAGATACATTCTATTTTCATATTTTTAATGCCGTTTTTGGCGGCTTAATCCGGACTTAAAAAAAATGAACAAATACGTAAAAAGATATTGCATTGACGCAATGAGCGGAATGGCGCAGGGGCTTTTTGCCTCACTTCTGATTGGAACTATTGTAAAGACGCTCGGACAGCAGCTTTTGCGTCTAGGCGAAAATCCTTTCTTTAAGTTTTTTGTTGACGCTGGAAATTTCGCGACGGACGCGCACGTTGTGGGCGCGGCGATGGCAGTCGGAATCGGACTTATGATGAAGGCTCCGGCCCTTGTGCTTTTTACTCTTGCGGCGGTCGGCTCTGCGGCAAACGTTACAGGCGGCGCAGGCGGTCCTCTTGCTGTTCTTGTTATTGCGATTATTGCCTGCGAATGCGGCTGCTTTGTAAGCAAAAAAACAAAGGTTGATATTATCGTAACTCCGGCGGTTGTTCTGCTCGTAGGCTCGCTTCTGACTGTTTTAACCGCGAAATATATCGGCGCGGCGGCCGCTTCGCTCGGAAATCTTGTGATGTGGGCCACGGAGCTCCGGCCGTTTATGATGGGAATTATCGTAAGCGCGGTTGTTGGAATTGCTTTGACTTTGCCGATTTCCTCCGCTGCGATTTGCGCTGCGTTCGGACTTGTGGGACTTGCGGGCGGCGCGGCTGTAGCCGGATGCTGCGCGCAGATGGTTGGATTTGCGGTTATGTCGTTCCGTGAGAACAAATGGGGCGGACTTTTAAGCCAGGGACTTGGAACTTCAATGCTCCAGATGCCTAACATCATCAAGAATCCTAAGATTTGGATTCCGCCGACTCTTGCTTCTGTCATCACTGGACCGGTTTCAACATGCATTTTTAAGATGCAGATGAACGGCGCGGCTGTTTCTTCCGGAATGGGAACTTGCGGACTTGTGGGGCCGATCGGCGTTGTTACAGGCTGGTTCAGCCCAGTCGAGGCGGCTGTAAAGCAGGGAGCCGCTGCAATTTCTCCGACGCTTTTTGACTGGCTCGGACTTGTCCTGGTCTGCTTTGTCTTGCCTGGAGTTTTAAGCTGGGCATTCGGGCTGCTTTTAAGAAAAATCGGCTGGATAAAGGAAGGCGACCTCGTTCTTGAGTAGACGCGTTAGGGATTGTAAGGGCGCGCCGGAGGCGCGTTCCGTAGCGGAGTGAAACGGAGCGCAGGAATGGAGCACGAAGTTCGTGCGGAACCCTGAAAAGCCCGACGGCGGTTTCCGCCGGAACGCTAAAATATTTTTGCGGAACACTTTTTCCTGCGTTATAATTTAGAAAAGAGGAAAAAAAATAAATGGCTGTAGCATCTTTGGTTCTTGGACTTATTGCGCTTTTGGGCGGAATTGCCGGCTGGCCTGGCGTAATCTGCGGAATCCTTGCGATTGTTTTCGGGGCTGTTGGACGAAGCGACAAGGCTCATAAAACAATGGCGACATGGGGAATCGTTCTTGGGGTTCTTGCTTTGTTTGGCGGACTTATTATCGCGCTTGTTTTTGGCGGAATGCTTATTGGAGCGGCAGCCTTGTCATTGTAAAACTAAAAAATCCCTGTTTGCAGAAACGAGCGGACAGGGATTTTGTCATTTTATAAAACTAATGGATAAAGTTATTTCTGAAATTTGATTTTTACATCGTAGTCAGTTGATGTCCATTCTGGATCTATGTGCATATCAAGATCGGAATTAAGTGTGAGCGGCTTAGTGAATTTGTACGCGCGCTCTGTGTCTTTGCAGTCAAAGGAAACGCTGACTCCGCTTTTGCCGGCGGCAATTTTAAAATTCTGGACATTGCTGTCGTCAAAAGTGTAGATTGCTTTTCCTGTGTTCGAATCAGAAAGTGTAATTTTTCCATCTGCACCGAATGTCCAGTTTGCGTTCCAGTTTGAATCCTGCCAAGTTCCTTTGATGTCACCTAAATCAAGGGCAAAAGCACCTGCTGAAAGAAGAGTTAACGCTCCGAAAGCCAAAATTTTTTTCATTTTTATCCTCCTAGTGATAAAAGTCTAAATTGTTTTTAGCTTCTTCAATTATAAATCAAAATTGCTGAAAAAACATTTTTTATTGAAATTATAGATTTTCTTCCACGATTTCAAGAATTTTTCTGCCATATTTCTCGATTTTTTTGTCGCCAAGCCCGCTGATTAAGTAAAGCTCGTCCGCTGATTCCGGCTTTTTTGTCGCAATGTCGTTTAAAGTCTTGTCGCCGAAAATTATGTAAGGAGGAACATCCATCTCCTGCGCAGTTTTTCTGCGCCATTTTTTCAGTTCCGACTGGATTTTCTGCGCAGTCTCATCGCCGTCAAAATCAGTTTCATTCTTTTTGTGCAGCGTAAATCCTGATTTTTTGCTTTCAGGCTTTGGAAACATTATTCCTCCGTTTGCGCCTGCGCCCGCACGGAATTTCGGAGAGAAAATTCCTTCAGATTTCATTTCTTCCGCTGAAAGTCTCGACGCGCTTCTTGAAAGGTTGAACGGAAGCATTATTTTGTCGCGGTTTTTCAGCGCGGAAAGGCCATCGTTCGTCAGTTTCAGGACGTTGTAATCGCCGTATTTTACGATGAAATTCTTTTCTATTAAAAGATTCGAAAGTTCCAGCCACTGTGGTTTTGTAAGCTCGCGTCCGATTCCCCAGGTTGAAATCATGTTGTGCTTGTTTTCGACAATTCTTTTTTCGCGTGAGCCGAGCAAAACATCGGCCACATAATTTGTTCCGAATCTTGAGCCTGTCCTGATGATGCAGCTCATGAATTTCTGGCACGGAATTGTCATGTCAAGTTCTGGAGCCGGGCCTGTTTCGCAGATGTCGCAGCAGCAGCCATATTTTCCGACTCTGCGGTTTTCTTTTGGTTCAGAAGAATCGAACTTCTGCCCGAAATATTCCAAAAGCTGCTGCCTCCGGCATTTTCTTCCGGCCGCGTAATTTATCATCCCCTGCAAAAGAGATTCTGAATGCTGCCTGTCCGCCGCCTCGTCAAAAAAATATCTGATTTTATGAATATCGCCCGCCGAATACAAAAGAAGAGCTTCGCTCGGAAGCCCGTCGCGTCCTGCGCGTCCGATTTCCTGATAATATTGCTCAAGAGATTTCGGCATGTCGTAATGAATCACAAACCGCACATTAGGCTTGTCAATTCCCATTCCGAAAGCAAGCGTTGCGACCATAATCTGGACTTCGTCGCGGATAAATTTCGTCTGATGCTCAGCGCGCACAGAATCAAGAAGCCCGGCGTGATAATTCAGAACGGAAAATCCTAGCTTGTCGAGCTGCTCTGTAAGCGTGTCAACCTGTTTTTTTGAGAAGCAGTAGATGATTCCGCTCTCGTCCAGATGCCGCTTTATGCATTTTACAACTTGCTCAAGCACGTTCTTGCTGTTTTTCGGCACAACATTCAGAAAAATATTCGGCCGGTCAAAGCTTGAAACTAGAACTTCAGGATTTTTCAACTTTAGATTTTTGATAATGTCATCGCGGACTTGAACTGTCGCAGTCGCTGTCAAAGCAAGAAAAACCGCGTCTTTGAACTGTGCGCGAAGCGAAGATATTTCAAGATAGTCCGGGCGGAAGTCATGTCCCCATTCAGAAACGCAATGCGCCTTGTCAATTGTGATGCAGCAGACGTTCACGCGCGGATCGTGCAGCAGGTCATTGATTTTTGGCGTCATCAAGCCTTCCGGAGAAACGTAAACAATCTTAGTTTCTCCTCGCCGGATCGAATTCATTGAATCTTTATAATCTTCCCATTCAACTGTTGAATTCAAGAAAACAGCGTTAACTCCGTCCGCGTTCAGCGATGCGACTTGATCCTGCATGAGCGAAATCAGCGGCGAAACAACAACCGTCAATCCGTCAAAAATCAGCGCCGGAATTTCGTAGCAAAGCGATTTTCCGCCACCGGTCGGCATAATTGCAAGAGTGTCTTTTTTCGAGAGAACATTTGTTATGATTTCTTTTTGAAGCGGCCTGAACGAATCATATCCGAAAACCTGCTTCAAGACTTCTTCTGGTGATTTTCCTGTGCAATCCACAGCAATCTCCTGCCGCTGACAATTTTTTGCAGAAAACTTGTGATTTTTAGTCTCCGTTCGCAGCGGAAGCTTTTTTTCAGCGTATTCTAGAGATTATATCATTTTTCCGCATTTTTTTCTTCCATTTGACTTGTCACAAGCCATTTTTTTCTGATATAATTCAAACACATGCCGGGTTGGTGAAATGGTAGACACTACAGACTCAAAATCTGTTGCCTTCACGGGCGTCTGAGTTCGAGTCTCAGACCCGGTAAATTTTTATTCTTTCAGTTTTCTTGAACAGAAAAGAGGCCAAGCGGTCCGCTGTTCGCACGCAACGAAATAGCTTCCAATAAATATTCTGATTTTATTTTCTCGCTTTTTTCCATATCTGCAATTGTCCTTGAAAGTTTTAGGATTCCGCTGACTGCGCGTTGTGAAAAATCATTGTTTGCAATGCTTCCAGTCAAAAGATTCTGCTCTTCTTTTCCAAGCTTACAAAATTCCAGAATTTCCTGCGGCGTAAGATAAGCGTTTCTTTTTCCTTGCCTTGTCCGCTGAATCAAAACCGAATCTGCAATTTTTCTGCGCAGCTCTCCGCTCGAAACAGAGCTGCCAGCGTTTTCATCCTTTTTTATTGGAATTCCGACATTTATTCTTATATCAACGCGGTCTAAAAGAGGACCGGAAAATTTTCTCCAGTACATATCAACGGCTTTCGCGCTGCAAAGGCAAATTTTTCCTTCCGTTCCGTAATTTCCGCATGGACAAGGATTTGTCGCCATCAAAAGCTGGAATCTTGCCGGATAAACTGTGCTTCTTCCTGCCCGGCTCAAGCTTATTGAGCCGCTTTCTACAGGAACTCGCAGCATTTGAAGCACGCTTGTTTTGAACTCCGCAGCTTCGTCAAGGAACAAAACTCCGTTGTGCGCCAGGGAAACTTCTCCAGGCCGGCAGTTCACTCCGCCGCCGCATATGCCTTCAATTGAAGCTGTCTGATGCGGCATTCTGAAAGGAGCTGTCCTCATCAAAGGTTCCGAAGGCCGCAAAAGGCCGGCAAGCGAATGAATCCGCGTTGTGCTCTGCGCCTCCTCGACAGTCAGAAGCGGCAGAATTGACGGAAATCTCTGCATGGCCAAAGTTTTTCCGCAGCCGGGCGGACCGTACGCCAGAATGTTGTGGCCTCCTGCCGCTGCAATCTGCAAAGCGCGCACAAGCTTTCCCTGGTTCTTTATATCAATAAAATCAATTGCCCTGTCTTCCGGCGGAAAAAGAATTCCGTTCACATTTGCGCTTCCTTCCGGCAAAAAAGCATTTTCATCTCCGTCCGCTCCTGTAAAAAGCTCCGGACGCGTCAAAGCTTCGTAGGCTTCGGAAAGATTAGCCGCCCCAAAAACTTTCATTCCGGAAACTTCACGCGCTTCCGCCGCGTTTGCCGCGCTCACAATGCATTTTGAAATTCCTGACGCGCTTGCAGTCGCTGCAGCCGCATGGACAGCTTTCACAGGCCTTATCGCGCCGCTCAGCTCAAGTTCTCCCATAACAAGGACTGGTTCGTTCCCAAAGTCAAATTCGCCCGCAATGTCAGACTTTAAAGCCCTCCTGTTTTCATCAAGAACCGAAAGTGCCAGAGCTAAATCAAATCCCGCTCCCTCTTTCTTTAAATCCGCAGGAGCAAGTGAAATCAAAACTCGTTCCAGCGGAAATTCAAACCCTGAATTTCTGATTGCAGCCTTCATTCTTTCACGCGATTCCTTTACCGCTCCGTCCGCAAGCCCGACAATATCAACAGCCGGAATTCCGCGGCGCAAGTCAACTTCAACGGCGACAAGCGAGCCTTCATATCCAAAAGGAGAAAAAGAAAAAATTTTCATAAAAACCTCATTTATACATTTGAAAAAAAGTTGATGATTCGGCAAGAAATTCAGAAAAAATATCATAAGAGTTTTCATAAAAACATTTTCCGTTAAAAAAAATTCGCCTTTTCAAAAAAGCCGTTGTATAATTATTCAAGGTGGTAAGAAAAAATCGCCCCGGTTCATTTTTGAGCCGCAATTTCTAGAATCTGTGATGTTTCGTCACGAAAGGAGTACAAAAATGACTAAGAATGTTTCAGCAGTGGGTTTTGTTTTGGAAGAGAAACAGACAGAGATGGTGAACAAGAAACTTGAGCGCATTAAATATGCAGAAGATTTGATTGTTGATTTAATTGTAAAAATCAAGCATGAAAAAGCGTATGTTTTTGATGCGACTGCGAATTTTAAGTGGGGAACTCAGGCCCATGTGAAAGCTGAGGATTATGATTTTGGCGCTGCTTTAAATAAGATGATGGATGTTCTTGATGTAAAAGTTAAAAAAGAAAAGGATAAAATCCAGGAAAAGAAATAATATTTTTATTATCTAGGACGAAAATTTTCTTAAGCAGTTGATGACAAGGGGCGAGATCGCCCCTTGTTTTGTCTGCGCCTTCGTCTTGAACTGACAAATCCGGTGTTCCGCACTTCGCTATCCGCTCATTCTTACGCTCCGTTTCACTCCGCTACAGAACTGCTGCGCAGGTGCTCCATACCGGCGTAGGTTTTTCTCCCGCGCGATTTTTTATAAATTTAATTTTTTTTGCTTGCATTAAGTGCTTTAATATTGTATAGTTAAATTATGAGTGAACCATTCACAGTTCTTGATTTGCTGAGCAAAGAGCTTCCAGAACATATTTCGTTAAAATTAAAGTGCCTGGCTGGACGCAAGGGCCTGTCAAAAGTTATTTCAGTTCCGGATTTGAACCGTCCTGGACTGGCACTTTCGGGTTTTTTTGAATCTTTTGCCTATCAGCGCGTACAAATTTTCGGCCGGGGCGAAAACGCTTATCTTGGAAAACTTAACTCAGAAAACAGGCTTGACTCGTTAGATAATTTTTTTTCATATGAAATACCTTGCATTGTTTTTACGCACGGAATTACGCCGGTTCAAGAATTCCTTAATCTCGCAGAGAAATCGAACTGCACAGTTTTAAAAACAGAGCTTGACACAACGGAATTTTCAATCAGGCTTCTGCGCCTTTTTTCAAATATTTTCGCTCCGAAAAAAACTTTGCATGGAGTTCTTGTTGAAGTTTACGGAATTGGAATTCTATTAACAGGACATTCCGGAGTTGGAAAATCCGAATGTGCGCTGGAACTTGTAGAGCGCGGACACAGGCTTGTAGCCGACGACATCGTTGAAGTTCGCTGTGTAAATGGAAATTCTATTCTAGGACAGGGAGCAAACGCTCTTTTAAGCCATCACATGGAAATCCGCGGGCTAGGAATTATCAACATCGCAGAACTTTACGGCGTCGGCTCAATCCGCGACCAGAAAGAAATCCAGCTTATCATAAAGCTTGAGGAGTGGGATTCCACAAAAGTTTACGACCGCGTCGGCACTGATTACGCAACGGAAGATTTGCTCGGCGTAAAAGTTCCTTACATCGAGATTCCAGTGCGCCCCGGACGAAATCTTCCAATCATAATTGAAGCCGCCGCCATGAACGAACGCCTTAAATACAAAGGCTACAATTCAGCCCGCGACTTCAACCAGAATGTTCTCCGCTGGATAGAAACAGGGGAAGCTCAGACTGCTTACTATGGCAATGACGATTCTTATTGATTAAGATTTAAGACCTTATTAAAATTGTATGGTAGTTTAAAAGAACTACTTGAGGAAGTTTTATATGATTGAAAAAAATTTAATTGTAAAAAATAGGGCAGGAATCCATGCCAGGCCAGCGGCTCTTATTGCTCAGACTGCGAATAAATTTTCATGTGAAATATCGCTTGAAAAAGATTCAAGTGTTGTAAATGCAAAGTCAATAATGGGAGTTATTACAATGGCCGCTGGTTATAATACAGTTTTGACTTTGAAGGCGGACGGAGCTGATGAAAAAGAAGCTGTTGAAGCCATTACGCAGCTTTTTGAAAGCAAATTTGAAGAGGACTAGCCAATAATAAAAAGGAGATTCGAATGAAAGGCATTACAGCGAGACAGCAGCAGGTTTTGGATTTTATTTCTGATTTCACGAAAGAAAATACTTATCCTCCGACTGTAAGGGAAATTGGAACTCATTTCGGAATTTCTCTCAGGGCTGTCCAAGATCATATTGCGGCATTGCAAAAGAAAGGCTATCTCTCCCAAAGTCAAAAACGCGCGCGTTCTTTAACAGTGACGCAGAACAAAGCGAATCTTCCGTTTGTCAGCAAAGTTCCTGTCTTAGGAACTGTTGCAGCCGGCAAGCCTCTTCTGAGTGAAGAAAATCTTGATGGATATGTGAATCTTACAGAGCCTTTTGTGCGTCCGGGAAAAACATACTTCGCATTGAGAGTCCGCGGACAAAGCATGATAAACGCAGGAATACTTGAAGGAGATCTCGCTGTTATAGAGCAGGCTCAAACCGCTGTTGACGGCCAAATCGTAGTTGCAGTAATCGACAATGCGATCACGCTAAAAAGATTTTATAAAGAATCAGACAGAATAAAGCTCCAGCCGGAAAATCCTGCGTTTGAACCTATTTACAGCAAAGATGTTACAATCGTAGGAACTTTGTCAAATATTGTAAGAACGTATTAAATCAAAACTGATGTCAGCACCGATTTATCTTTATACAGGCCCGGAATTCGGCGAACGTAAAGAGCAGATTGAATTTATCAGGCAGACCCAAAGAAAACGCTTTGGAGATGTTGATGAATATCTTCTTTACGCATCCGACTCAAAAATTGAAGATGTTGTTGCAAAGCTTCAGACTGAGTCGCTTTTTGTTCCGGCCACGTGCATCGTGCTTCGGCAGGCCGAGCTTATAAAGAAAAAGGAAGATATTTCCCTGCTTGCCTCATGGTTAAAATCAATATCTGCGAAGCCTAAAGAGAGCCAGGACTCTTCCATTCTAATTCTTGTTTCAGACGAAATTTCTGTCGATGCGAAACTTTCAAAGCTTGTACCGAAAGAGAATCAAAAAATCTTTTGGGAGCTTTCGGGCGCCAAGCTTGAAGACTGGCTTAGAAATTATTTCAGAAAAAACGGATATGCAATCGAGCAGTCCGCCTTGGAAGAAATTCTTGAGCTTGTAGAGGGAAACACAGAGGCTTTAAAGTCAGAATGTTCGCGTTTTTTTGTGGTTTTTGAAAAGGGGCGGACAATAACAGAAGATGATGTTGACAAGCTTCTTTCGCACAACAGGGAAGAAAACGCATTCACTCTTTTTAACGCTCTCTGCGACAATTCGGAAACTGCAGCAAAGAGGCTTGAAAACTCGCTTGGAATCCTGGAAAAAATTTTGCTTTCAAAGGCAAATAACTCTGTGATGCTTCTTGCGGGCCTTATTTCATGTTTCAGAAAACTCCAGCTTTGGCATTTGATTCATATCGGAAATTACAATCCAGATTTGCGCTCGAGCGGCTTCACAAGCAAAAAGCAAATCTCCCAGTATTCAAGAGCCGCGCAGATATGGACATTCGGACAAACATCGGCAATCACGGCCCTTATTTCAAAAACTGATATGGAAATACGCTCAGGCGGACTTTCGCTCCAAAAAACTCAGCTTTCTCTTTTGCTTTATGAAATTGTGATGAAAAACGGCGGCGGAATTTCATCTTATGAGCTTCCAGAGACATATTCTTAAGTTTTGTCAAAAAAAGATTATGATTTTCAAAAGATTTATTAAAAAAATCTAAAAAATGAAAACCAGTTTTATTGTCTAGTCTTTATTTCTGCTTTATAATTAAAGCAAAATCACTGTTTTTTTATCGAAGCAAGTTTCCGATATAAATTTAGGAACTTGTATTTAAATATGGAGGATGAAAAAGTGAAATTAAAACATTTTGGCACATTATCTTGTGTATGTGCAGTTCTTTTCCTTGCTTCTTGCGGCTCAACGCCAAAAGCAGAGGAGCCGGTTGACACTTCAAAAGAAGAAGAGACAACTGTTCCGGCTGTTGAATCTTCTGTAAACCAGGCTTTGCTTGAGGCTGCAGAAAAAGCTAAACAGGCTGCGATCGAAGCAGATGCCCAGAAATATTATCAGGCAAAATTTGATGCGACAGACAAACTTTTCACAGATGTAAAAAACAAAGTCGCAGCAAATCCATCAACAGACTATTCTGCTGATATCAAAGATGTTACAGACAGATTCAACGCGTTGTCAAAGGCTTCTTTGGCTCATTCAATGAAAGACAGAGCAGACGAGCTTGGATTCGCAGGTGAAGATCAGGATTCTTATGATAAGGGCAAAAAAGCTCTTGAAGAATACGAGGCGCTTTCAGCAGATGCAAGCAATGCAGATCTTACAGCAAAGGCCGATGAAGCTTTTAACGCTTACTCTGCGCTTATGCTAAAAGGATTCAAAGCTTTTGCCGGACGTGAGAGAAATGCCGCCCTCGATGCAAAGAAAAATGCCGACAGCGTAAAAGCCGGTGTTGCAAAAAAAGCTGAATACAAAAAAGCTTCCGATGCATTCAAAGCAGCTGACACAGCTTACGTAACAAAGAACATTGAAAGCGCTTACCGTGGATACAAATCTGCAAAGGAAACTTACACAGAGCTTTATGAAACTGTTTCTAAAAACAGAGCCGCGGCGCAGGAAGCTATCGACCGCGCGAAACAGAAGGTCGCGGAAGCTGAGAATTATTCTGCAGAAGCTGACACTATCTCGCCGATTGAGGGAAATGTAGCAGGAATCGAAAAAGAAGATGCAGTTCTCCTTGAGAAAGATAATCTCGCAAATCCTGATGATGCTGTTATCAATGTTGAAGAAGGCGAAACAGCGCAGACTGCGGAAAAAGAAGCCGCTGCCGCAATTGCAGTTGAAAACGCCGCTAATAAAGTTTTGGAGGCTCAGTAATGAAAAAGAATTTAGTTCTCGCGCTTGCATTTTTTTCAGCTTCAGTTTTGTTCGCCGCAAGCTACAAAAACAATACATATCAAAAGCTCGCCGATGAATATACAAGAAAAGCGCAGAATGCTCTTGATGCAGGTGAATATGAGCTTTCAGTAGAATACGCTCAGAAAGCGGAGGAAAATGCGGCTCTTTCCCAGGCTTTCGTAAAAAAAATGCTCGTAAAATCAGACGCTGACAAAGCAATGAATGCAGCTTCCAAGAAAATTGACTACGCAAAAAGCGTAGGAGCAGAACGCTCATTCCCGATGGCTTATTCCGCGGCACAGAAATCTTACGCTAGCGCCCAGGAAGCATACAACAGCGAAGACTACGAGACTGCGACGACATATGCTAATCAGGTTCTTGACGCTCTTGCTGATATTAAGGAAGTAATTCCTCTTCCAGAATATTACGTTGTCCGCCCTTGGGCAGACACAAAGGATTGCTACTGGAACATTTCAGGACGCAGCTACGTTTATGACAATCCTCTTCTTTGGGAGAACCTTTATCAGGCGAACAAGGAGAATATGCCAAGACCAAACGATCCTAACCTGATTCTTCCTGGAATGAAGATGAAAATTCCAAGCATTACAGGCGAGTACCGTGAAGGCACATATGATCCGTCAAAAAAATATGATGGATATTCATCTAAACGCTAGAAACTGATTATTTATAAAAAACGCGCTGTTTTTTCAGCGCGTTTTTTTGTCTTAATTGAACTTTTCGTACATTAAATATCTTAAAAGCGCGGCCATCATTAGCGCGTGCGGATAATCGGAATTTCCGAAATTTTTACAAACTTCTGTTTTTGAAATTTTCATATAATTTACATATTCATCTTTATCCAAGTGCTGAGTTCCTGTCGCGGCGAGATTCTTTGCCAAAAAGAAATGAATATGATTGCTCATAAACGCCGGATTTGGATTTGCTTTTCCAAGAGAAATCAGATTTTCTGCTTTGTAACCAGTTTCCTCTAAAAGCTCCCTTTTCGCGGCGGCTTCAGGAGATTCTCCTTTTTCAATCACTCCGCCCGGAAATTCCACGCTAAGATGGTTTTCACCGTGCCGCCACTGTTTTACCATTAAAAAATCATCTCCAAGTTCTGGAATGACAACGCACCAGTCAGGCGCATCAAGAACAACAAATTTTCCGCTTTCATTTTCCGGCGACACAGAAACAATTTCATTTACAGACAATATTTTTGTTTGAAAAAGTTCCTTTTTTTCTTTCTGAGTCCAGCTTAAATCATCTTTTTTCATAAAAATATCCTTATTTCAGACGGCTGTCTTTTTTGATTTTATCACTTTTTACGCTTATAATTAAAGCTGAAGTTCTCAATATTTTAAATGGCAGGAGTTGAATTATGGCAATTATTTCAGTTTCAAGACAGATTGCATCTTTTGGCGATGAACTTTGTGAATTAATTGCCAGGCATCTTAACTATAAATTTATAAGCCGCGCAGATATTGAAAACAAACTTTTTGAACTCGGCTTTTCAAAAACAAAACTTGAAAAATTTGATGAAAAAAAACCGGGCTTTTTGTCATCATTGACAAATGAGCGCGATGAATATCTGGATTTTCTCCAGCTTGCAATCCTTGAGCTTGTGTCAGACGACAATTGCGTTATTATTGGAAGAGGCTCTTTTACCATTCTAAAAGAATTTCCAAATAATATTTCTCTTAGATTTGTTGCAGACAAAAAACTTCGAATTTCACGATATAAATCGGAACATAAATGCTCTGAAAAATTTGCCGCGAAGATAATTAATGAAAGCGACTCGAACCGTGAAGGCTTTAATAAGAGTTTTTTTAATTTTGATATAAATAATCCCGCCTTGTTTCATATCGTAATAAACACAGGTTTGCTTGATTTGGAAGCTATCAGTGTGTCTTTAGAGCTTCTTGTCGAAAAAAGTGTAACTAACGAAAAATCGCTTCTCGCAAATAAACTTATAAAAAATCGTCTTGTTGGTCAAAAAATAATAGTTTTCTTAAAATATATAAAAAAAATAGATATAAAATTTTTGCGCATAGAAATAAAAGAAAAAAATATTTTTATTTACGGAACCTCAGAATCTGATTCATACGCGCAAAATGCTGTTAAAATTGTTAAAGAAGAGTTCCCCGAGTATAATGTTTGCTCGCGAATTTCTCTTGATGATTAAAAATTTTCAGACTTAGTTTTGCTGTCTGCTGTCTAGGAAAATGCTGTTTTTATAAAATATTTTTTTGCGAAAATTGAGTCATTTTTCTTATGAGTTTCGTTACTTTACTTTTTCCAATCCAAAAATTATACTAAACCAAATGAAATTATCGAATAAATTCACATTTGCTAGAGCTTTGTTTGCGCCAATTTTTTTCTTGATATTTAGTATTCCTGTTTGGCTTGATTCTGATATTTTATCGAAAATTTCGGCATGCATAATGATTCCTTTGCTCGCAATTTTTGAATTCACTGATTATCTTGACGGCCATTATGCGAGAAAACATGGCGAGGTAAGTGATTTTGGAAAGCTTTTCGATCCATTCGCAGATGTTCTTTTGAATCTTACAGTCTTTATGTGCGCTGTGGAAAAGAATTATATGCCGGTTGTTCTTTTCATTTTGATTCTCTATCGTGAATTCAGTCAAAGTTTCCTCAGAATGGTCGCGGTAAAGCATGGAATTGCAATCGCAGCGAAAAAAGGCGGAAAATTTAAAACTGTTTTCTATATAATTTCTGGATTTTATTTTCTTGCTATTGAGTCTTATCTTCGGTTCGGATTTTCATTTTTTTCAGGAAAAATTATTGGCGGCTTAAAAATTTCTGCTATCGTTATGTTTGTCTTTTGCGTGCTTTTTAGCTGGATTTCTTTTGCAGATTATATCAAGTCTTTTTATCCTTCTTTAAAAGAAAAAAAATAATCAATAAATTTTCTATAATCGTCTGTTTTTATAATAAAAGCTCATTGCTACAAATTCTGATAATTATAAGGGCGTTGCCGTAGCTGGGCTACGGCCGGGCTTTCCG
>CAZIFO010000015.1:0-66477 GCA_964538245.1 uncultured Treponema sp. | reverse complement strand
TAAAAGTGAGCCTTCCCGTGATTTTCAGCGAGACGCTCTGGGGGCTTGGAGTCTCGACGCAGAACTCAATTTTTGCCCACACAGGAACTGACTCGTTCGCGGCGTTCAGCATCACGAACACAGTGAGCCAGCTTACCTGGGTCATTTTTATCGGAATGGGAAACGCCGCCTCCATAATTCTCGGAAAGAAAATCGGCGCGGGCGACAACTCAGGCGCAAAAGCCTACACGCACCGCTTCTGCTGGTTCTTTCCGCTTTTAGGACTTGTAATCGGGCTTTTTTTGATTCCGCTGAGCTTTCTTCTTCCATATATATTCAACGTTGACGAACATATTGTGAAAATCGCGCAGTCAATGCTCTACGTTTTTGTGTTCATGTATCCGTGGCGCGCTTTCAATATGCTTTTGATTGTCGGAATCTGCCGTTCAGGCGGCGACACGATTTTTGCCTCTGTGATTGACAACGGCTGGATGTGGATTCTTTCGATTCCGCTTGGCTGCATCGCCTCGTTTGTCTGGAATTTTCCGGCTTATCAGATTTTGATGTGCCTTGAGACGGAGCAGATTCTAAAGACGTTCTGTGGAATTTGGCGCGTAAAGTCCGGGAAATGGCTGCACAATGTTACGGTGTAAAAACTTCTAAAAGCAGAAAAAATCTGATTTCTACAGCAGATACGGAGTTTCCTGGTAAACGTAATAGTTAAGCCAGTTTGAAAAGAAAAGATGAGCCGTTGAGCGCCATGTGTTCAGCGGCTTTTTTTCGCAGTCGTCGTCCGGAAAATAGTTTCGCGGAATCTGAATCTCAAGGCCTTTGTTTCTGTCCCTGAAATATTCGTTGGCGAGTGTTTCTGTGTCATATTCAAGATGGCCGGTCATAAAAATGGAGCGGTTGTTCTTTGACTTGCAGAGCGTCACGTCACCGTCGGAATTTTCCGCGAGAATCTGCAGGTCTTCTTCATTTGCAATGTCGGCGCGCGAGACTGTCGTGTGGCGCGAAGTTGGAACTGAAAAAACGTCGTCAAATCCGCGCATTAAAGGATCGGCGCGCACAACGCGGTGAGTTTTGTACAATCCGAACATTTTCTGCGAGAGCGTATGCTTTTGAATTTTGTATTTGTGATAAAGCCCTGCCTGCGCTCCCCAGCATATAAAAAGCGTGGAGAAAACATTGTCCTGCGCCCAGTCCATAATCTTGCAAAGCTCCTGCCAGTAGTCAACTTGCTCGAAAGGAAGCTGCTCGACTGGCGCTCCGGTTATAATCAGCCCGTCGTATTTATTTTTCAGCAAATCGCTTGACGGAATGTAGAATTTCTCAAGATGAGCCGCGCTTACGTGTGTTGACTCGTGATGCTCCATTCTGACGAGAGAAATGTCAATCTGAAGCGGCGTGTTTCCAAGAAGACGGAGAAGCTGGATTTCAGTGGCTTCTTTTGTCGGCATCAAATTCACGATTGCGATTTTTAGCGGGCGGATGTCCTGAGTCGCCGCGCGGTTTTCAGTCATCACGAAGATGTTTTCGTATTCAAGGACTTTTTTTGCAGGCAAATCTGACTGAATCTTTATTGGCATACATCACCTCGTGAACTTTTTGTTGTAATTATGCAAACTATAGCAAAAAATGGTAAAATTTACTATATTTTTACAAATATGAATTCATCTAAAAGCAGACAAGGCGCAATCAAAAAACTTAAGACCTTGCTTTTTACTCCAAAATCCGAGCTTGAATCATTCAGACAAAAAATTGACGATACTTTTTCGTCCGTTTATCTTCCAAACGGCGTTGAGCGCGAAGAAAAAGAATATGGAAAGATAAAATGCGACGTTCTTTCGCCTGAGCTTTACGCTTCCAACCGCGTTCTGATTTACGTCCACGGCGGTTCTTTTGTTGCGGGCTCGCGTCTTTCCTACAGGCCTTTTGTTTCTTCCCTGGCAAACGCTTGCGCTGCAAAGGCCGTCCTGCCGGAATTCCGCATTGCGCCGGCTTTTCCATTTCCAAACGGTCTTGAAGATGTCGAGGCTGTTTTCCAGCAGGTTTTTATCGAGCTGAAAGTTTCTCTTTCCATTGCGCCGGACGACGGTTCTCCAAAAAATCCTGAGCTGATAATCGCGGCAGACACAACGGGCGCGTCTCTTGCGCTGGCGGCTCTTTTTCAGGCAAATGATGAATTCAAATCTTCTGTGAAAAAAATTGTTCTGTTCAGTCCGTGGCTTAATTTTTCCGAGGATGATGACATGTTCACAGAAAAAAAAGTTCTGGACGAAGTCTTTACGGCCGAGTCTGTCCGTCTTTGCGCGGAAAACTATACTTATGAGGAAAACTGGAAAAATCCGCTTGTTTCTCCGCTTAAGGCGACCCGCGAAATGATTTCGGGGCTTCCTGACGTTTTTATTCAGTGCGGCGGAAAAGAAATTTTTTATGATGACGATGTGATTTTTTCTGACATGCTTAAAAATGCCGGCGTAAAATGCGAGCTTGATGTCTGGCCAGATATGATGCCGGCGTTTGTTCTTGCGGACGATTTTCTTGAAGAGTCGCATCTTGCAGTCGAGAAAATCGGAAAAATGTTCACCGAGCAAAAAGAAGATGAAGAATAAAATAGAAGTTTATAAAAACTTCGCCTGAAGGAGAATTTTATGGAACTTGTGTGTCCTGCTGGAAATGTTGATAAGTTAGCTTATGCTTACAATTACGGAGCTGACACGGCTTATATCGGCCTAAAGCGTTTTTCACTCAGAATCAAGGCCGACAATTTTTATGATGATGAATACAAGCGCGTTGTTGAGCTCAAGAAAAAATATCCGAAAAAGCGTATTTTCTGCGCGCTGAATATCATTTTCCATAACCACGATATTGAGATGTTCAAGCAGAATCTTGACTATTTCAAGCTTTATCCGATTGACGCGTTTATTGTCCAGGATATTGGCATGGTTCCGCTTTTGCAGAAGGAATTTCCGGACGCTCATCTTCATCTTTCAACCCAGGCTTCCTGCATGAACAAGGAGGCTGTGAAAATGTACTCGAAAATGGGATTTAAGCGTGTTGTGCTCGGCCGCGAGGTTTCTCTTGATGAAATCCGCGAAATAAAGGATGCGAATCCTGAAATGGAGCTTGAGTGCTTTGCGCATGGAGCAATGTGCGTCGCTTATTCCGGACGCTGCCTTATGAGCGCATATCTTACAGGACGCTCTGCGCAGAGCGGATTCTGCTCGCAGCCGTGCCGCTGGGAATATGATGTCGGAGTTGAGAGAAGTTTGCAGGAGAAGCTTCGCAATTTAAATGAAAAAGGCGGAAAACTTTCTGCCGCAGACGCAAAGCTTGTCGCCGAGTCTGGAATCTTGCGCCTGCAGGAAAAGCAGCGGCCCGGCGAATTTTTCCCTGTCTTTGAGGGCGATGATTTTACGGCGGTCTTGTCGTCAAAAGATTTGTGCATGATTGACCATCTTGATGACATGAAGAAGGCCGGCGTTGACGCGATAAAGGTTGAAGGAAGAATGAAGTCCGTTTACTATGTCGCGATGGTCACGCGCGCCTACAGGAAAGCTCTCGACGCTCTTGACGGAAAAATCACAAAGGAAGAGGCCGCGCCTTTTATCGCCTCAATAAATGAGGTTGCCCACCGCGAAAGCACGACAGGATTTTATTACAACCGTGGAAACGCGGACAAGACAACAATCGGAGCAAGCGATTCTCCGTATATTCTTGCCGCGACAATAGAACGCAGGTTTGATGATGCCGAGACTGAGAAAATCCTGGAAACGGGCGAAAAACTTGTCGCCGACAGAAAAGCCGAGCTTGACGCAATGCATCCTGACGCCCGCGCCGCAGTTCTCCGCGATGAGAAAAATCATCCGGAAAAAGTTGTCCGCACAGTGTCACGAAAGCCGGGCTGGAAAATCTATCTTTACAATCCGCTGAACAAAGTCGATTCAGGAAGCGAGCTTGAATTCGTCTCTCCGTCAGTTCTAAGCAGAAAAGTCGCCGGAGAAGAGTACGAGTTCATAAATCCTAAGAACGGCGCGAAACTTGACTGGGTTAACGCGGACCACGACTGCGCGATTTATACAAATCTTGAGATAGAAGACGGAACTTTGGTCAGAATCAAGGATCCTGACTACGAGGAAGGAAAAATCCGCGACACGGGACGGTAGCGGTTAATAATTAAAATGAGCAATGCAAAATGAACAATTATTGAAGCAAAGTGAAAGTGGAGGGGAGAAGAAATCTTATAGAAAATGAAAAAGTTTTATCTTGGTCTTTTTTTGATTTTTTCTCTTTTTCGCGTTTTTGCCCTTGAAATGCCGGAGCAGTTTGCCGAGGCCGGAACTGGCTACGTCGCGGCGAAGAATGTTGAGCGCGAGTTCAATCCGTTCAATCTGAGCTACGGAGTAAAATCAAAGTCGCCGGACAGAACCTGGAGATACGATGCGCTTTCTTCAGTTCAGTTTTCGGACAAGATTTTTGATTTTACACTTTGCGGCGAGTATTTTGTTCCCCGGGCAAGCTGGAAATTGAAGAAATCCCAGATCGACCTTGGCATCGAGGCAATTTATCATTTTCAGCGCTATTATGATTTATATTCTGAGCATGATTTTTATCTTGAGCCTGTTTTCCGCCTTGTCTTAAAAAATAAATTTGTTTTTCTCGCAAATCTTGGCGGCGGCGCAAAAGCTGCGAAAATAGATGTTCTTGAACGCGGCGCGCTTTGGGATTTTACATTGAGCGGCTCGCTCGCCTTTAATTATTATTACAGCAACGGAGCCGAGCTTTACGGCGGAATTGTTTCGCACGAGCTTTACCGTTATCCGCTTGCTTTTACGCCGACAAATTTTATTGGCCTTGCATGGAATTTTAAAAACGGATTTAGAGTCAGCTCAGACATCGGGCTTCGTTTCCGGGACTGGTTTGTCGTCGCGCCGTACATCGACCGTTATGAATGGAATTTGAAAGCGAGGTACACATTTTGAAAAAAATTGCTTCTTTGTTCCGGCATTTTTTGATTCTTGTTCTTCCTTTTATTTTTGCTTCTTGCGCTAACATTGGATTTTACCAGCTTTTGTTCGGGGAAGATGATGTTGATGAGCGCTACAGCAGTTTCCTGAATCTTTCTGAATTTGCTCCGGTTCTTCCCTCTGATACTGACGGAAAGTACAGTTTCATTGTTGTGACGGACATTCATATTGGAGCAAGCGATGTCCACGCGTCTAAGATAGATGATTTTTTGTTGAAGCTTTCAGTTCTTTTTTCGTCTGACAGTCAGATTTTAATTCCGCGTTTTATCATAAATCTTGGAGATACAGGCGATGGTGGCCATGCTTCGGAATATGCGGAATTTAACAAATATTTTGGCGACGGCGGAATAATTCAAAATCTTGCGAAAGACAAAGGGATTGTAGAAAAAACTTCGGATTTTAAAATTTACTCCGTTTTAGGAAACCACGATTTGTACAACAATGGCTGGACAAACTGGAAAAAAGCTGTCTGGCCTTACATATCAACTTATTATTTTTCAGTCTCCACAAAGTCGGATTCAGGCTGCGTTCCTTTCAGCTTTTATTTTGTTGACACAGGAAACGGCTCTCTCGGAAAAAAACAGATTGACGACTTTGAAAAATTATTAAAAATAGATCAAAAGCCAAAATTAATTTTCGCACATTATCCTTTTTACAGCGACGGAACGCCTTTTATGGCGATTGAAGATACTGCCGAGCGCAACTATCTTCTTGCCTTGCTTGAAAAAAATGAAACTGTGGATTTATTTGGCGGCCACGTGCACACAAATTTTGAGAAGGACCTTGGAAGTTTTACTCAGATAAACACAGCCGCGCTTTTTAAGAACGGATATTGCAGGCTTGTAACAGTTGACGAGAAAACCTCAAAAGTAATTTCGTCAAAGCTTGTGGAATTTTAAGATAACAATTCTCTTAAGTTCTTGAATCCGTTTTTTATAAGAAAACATAAATATATTTTTTTATTCAATGCAAGAATTTAACGCACAAAAAAATTGTTTTCTTCTCTTTTAACTAAAATCAACCGTTTTTTCTTAAAAAGTAAAAATATTTTTACTGTATAAAACGCTGTTTTACTTTTAACCTTAAAATAAGTTTAAAATAACCTTAAAACAGTTTGGAGCGTTTTAATGAAACTAAATCAAAAACACAAAGCTAGTGTCGGAACTTCAGCCACAGAAGAAAATGTGCATAATTCAAAAAAGAAAAGCCTTGTCCTAAAACTTGCGTTTATTGTCGGCTCTGCAATTCTTGCAATCAACTTGATTCAGCTTGTTTTGACGGAGAAAGTTTCAAAGAAGACTTTGCTGGAAAGCGCGAAAGTTACATATGAAGAGATTGTCCATGGCTATGTCCAGAGCATTGACAATAAAATCGAAAGCTTCCACAGGGCGATGGAATATTACACAAAGTCAGATGCCGCTTATACAGGAGACATCGAGGTTATAAAAGAATGGCTCTTGAATGCGAAAGGCTCCAAGGACAACATGTTTGACTACACTTTTGTCAGCGGTCTTGACGGGATGGCGTACAGCGACATCGGCACAACGCTTGATATTTCTGGAACGCCTTATTTCCGCGCGGTCATAAAAGAAGGAAAGAAAAGATATATTGACGATCCTGTAATTTCGAAGACAACTGGGAAGCCTGTTGTCCATGTTACGGAGCCGATTGTTCACAACGGAAAAGTTGTCGGGCTTTTTGCCGGCGTAATGGAAATTTCTGTGCTCGTCGAGATTTCAAATTCAATCAAGCCTGGAAAAACTGGCTACGCTTACTTTTTGGCCGGCGACGGAACTGTAATTGCGCATCCTAACACAGACTACATTATGAAAGAGAATTTTATGACGGGCCTTCCTCCATCAAACGCTGATATAATCGACACAGCTGTCAGAATGACGCGCGGCGAAACCGGCGAGGCGTGGATTACAGGATTTGACGGAAACAAATACTTCGTTTCGTTTGAAAATATTCTCGGCGCGCCTTGGTCGCTCGCTGTCATGGTTACGCAGAACGAGGTTTATGAAAGCCTTTCAATTATCAGAAGCTGCCTTATCACAATGTCCGTTTTGACAATTATCGTTCTGATTGGAATTACGGTTGTTCTTCTGATGATTTCGCTCAAGCCGCTTAAAGTTCTTGAAAGCTCGATTCTTGAGATTGCTTCTGGCGAAGCCGACCTTACAAAGCGTATACCGCTTGAGTCTGACAACGAGATTGGCTCGGTTGTAAAAGGATTCAACAAGTTCACAGGCAAGCTTCACCAGATTATGTTTGACATTGGAAAGTCCCGGAACGAGCTTGGAAACGCCGGCGAGCTTCTTGCTTCGAGCACCGAGGATGCGGCGAGCGCGATAACTCAGATTCTTGCGAACATTGAGAGCGTAAGGGGCCAGATTACAAACCAGAGCGCAAGCGTTGAGGAGACAGCCGGCGCGGTCAATGAGATTGCTTCTAACATCGCGTCCTTGAACAATATGATTGAAAATCAGACGGCGGGCGTAAGCCAGGCTTCCGCTGCGGTTGAGGAAATGATTGGAAACATCGGCTCCGTGAATAAGTCTGTTGACCAGATGGCTGAGGCGTTCGGCGAGCTTAGGGGCGAGTCGAAGCGCGGATTTGAAAAGCAGCAGGTTGTTGACGAGCAGATTGAGATAATTGAAAAGCAGTCGGCGATGCTTCAGGATGCGAACGCGACAATTTCGTCAATCGCGGAGCAGACAAATCTTCTTGCGATGAACGCGGCAATTGAGGCGGCCCATGCAGGCGATGCGGGAAAAGGATTCAGCGTTGTCGCGGATGAAATCAGAAAGCTTTCTGAAACATCGACTATGCAGTCAAAGACAATCGGAACCCAGCTTACGAATATAAAAGAATCTATAAACCAGGTTGTCAATTCGTCTTCCGAGGCGAGCGCGGCGTTCAGCAATGTTTCGACAAAGATTGAAATTACCGACCAGCTCGTAAGCCAGATTAAGCTTGCAATGGAAGAACAGACAGAAGGCTCGAAGCAGATAAGCGAGGCTCTCCATTCAATGAACGACAGTTCTATCGAAGTTAAGAACGCGTCTTCTGAGATGACGGAAGGCAACAAGGCGATTCTTGAGGAAGTAAGGCATCTGCAGAATTCATCGCTCGCGATGAAGGAAAGCACGGATGAGATGGCTGTCGGCGCAAGAAAAATCAGCGAGACTGGAACTGCTCTTTCTGACATAAGCACGAAAGTCAAGGATTCTATCGGAGATATTTCAAGCCTGATTGACCTTTTTAAAGTCTGATAAGTTTTAAGATAAAAAAAATCTGCTTTCATTTTTGCGAAAGCAGATTTTGGAAGAAAAAGAGTTTGAAAGAGGAAAAGAAACCTTTTGAAAAAGGTGTCGTTTCCTCTTTTTAGTTTTATATTTTAGATTTTACAGTTGCCGCTGCCGCCGGTTTTTCTGTTTTTGTTCCCGCGCGTTTTTCCCACTCGACATCAACCATGCGGTTCTCAATGTTTTCAATCCGCTGGAATGTCATGCAGGTGGCCTTGTGAACCATGATTCCCTTCTTTTTGCTCACGTAGCCGACAATCAAGTCGCCCGGCTTAGGGCTGCAGCATCCGGCGAGCGTGCAGAGCATGTTCTTTGTGTGCTCGGCGATGATTCTTCCTGTGTAGTTTTCGAGCGGGTTCTTGATTTCTCCGTCGCCTTTTCTTGAGCGTTTCTTGCGCTTTTCCTCCTGGATTGCCTTTCCGCGCTCATTGTTCGCCGCGACATCAGCCGCGTGCTGGGCAAGGGCGGCCTTGTCAACAAAGGTCGGATCGTTCGCGACAAGCCATGAGTGGATTTTCTGCCGCGCCTTTGATGTGTGAACGAGCTTCAGCTGGCTTTCTGTCGGATGCGCCTGAGGATTTGTGATGATTTCAATAATCTGCGTGTTCTTGAGCGGAGCCGTAATCGGAATGATTTTTCCGTCTGCCTTCGCGCCTACAATTTTCTCGCCGACTGCCGAGTGCACATTGTACGCGAAGTCAATCGCGTTTGAACCGGCCGGAAGCTGCACAACGTCGCCTTTCGGAGTAAAGACATAAATCTCATCTCCCAGGATTTCGTTCTTTAGCTCGGAGAAGAAATTCTCGTTGCTCAGGTTTTCTTTCTTTAGATTCTGCAGCTGATTGAAAATTCCAAGCGAGTTGATGTCAACCTTGTCGTGGCTCATTCCTTTCTTGTAAAGCCAGTGGGACGCGACTCCGTGCTCCGCCATGCTGTGCATCTTGTCTGTCCTTATCTGGATTTCAAGCGGCTTTCCCTCGCAGACGACAGTTGTATGGAGCGACTGGTAGCCGTTCGCCTTAGGCATCGCTATGTAGTCCTTGAATCTTCCGTCCATCGGCTTCCAAAGTCCGTGCACAATTCCAATCAGCGTGTAGCACTCTGAGTTCGTGTGGCAGATTACGCGCAGCGCAAGAAGATCATAGAGCTTGTCCGCCGGAACGTTTCTTTTCTGCATCTTCTTGTAGATTGAATAAAAATGCTTTGCGCGGCTTGAGATTGTGACTTCAATTCCGGCCTTAGCCGCCGCGTCCTTGATTGCCTTTACAGCCTTTTCAAGATAAGCCGCCCGCTCGCCTTTTTTCTGCGCGACAATCGCCTTTATCTGCTGGAAAACGTTAGGATTCGAGTATTTTAGGCTCAGATCCTCAAGCTCGTTCTTTACAGTCTGCATTCCGAGCCTGTCGGCAAGCGGCGCCCAGATGTCCAGAACTTCGGCCGAAATCAGCCGCTGCTTTTTCTCTTCGACCGACTTTAAGTTCCGCATGCGGTCAAGGCGGTCGGCGAGCTTTACGAATATTACGCGAACGTCGTCAATCATCGCGAACAGCATTTTTCTGATGTTGTCCGCCTGCTGGATTGTTGACGCGTTGATTTTCATTCCGGTGATTTTTGATGTGTCGGACACAATTTTCATCACAGTTGTGCCGAAGAGCTTTTCAACTTCCTCTTTCTTAACGCCCTCAACTTCAAATATTGAGTGCAAGAGGCCGCAGACTACGCAGTCCATGTCCATGTTCTTGTCTGCGAGCAAAGCTGCGACGCGCATTGGATGAAGATAATATGGTTTTCCGCATTTTCTTGTGATTCCGTCAGTTTTTTCAAGCAGAAACTTCCATGCGGAATCGAATTTAGCTTTCTCCTCCGCGCTGTAATCCGGGAACGTCTTAAAAAATTCCTGCTCAAGCACGTCAGGATTTGTCTCTGTGTTGTTTGTAAGAATATCGTTCTCCATAAATATCTCCGTTTTATCCGCGCCGGATAATTATAAAAAGTATACCAAAATTTCATTGATATGGAAAATATGAAGTTTCTAGCGGCAGCTATCGCAAACTTTGTGACTTGTGACGATTTTGCGGCTGCCATAAAAAAAAAGCCTTGCAAGCCGGTGAGTTTCCGTCGCGTCCGTAATAAAGACGCAAATGACTAAAGTGTGAGAAGAAAAATTCAACAGTAAAAACTGATTGCTTTAAAATATTCAGTCCATTTTGCGATAATTTCAGCTGAACGTGCTTCTATAACTCTCATTATTTTATTTAGGACAACAACAAGAATTTTTGAATTGTTGTTTGAGAGAGAACATTTTCCGTCTTAAGTAATCCAAATTTTCGTAGCATTCGGAACAGGACGGCCTTCTGAAACATGCACATGAATGGGTTCAAGCGGCATATTTTCATTTGTCCAAAAGTAAACCCAGTAGGAGCCAAGCTTAAAAATTTGCGGCATTTAGAAGTCCTCCGGTTTTTGAAAATTCCAAAATAAGATGGGCTTCTGACTTCACAATATCTTTTAGATAATTAATCTCATCGTCTGTGTAACCGTAAATATCTTCCCATTTAAATTCTGGAAGATAGCAAGTTGCATGTTTGAAACAAAGTTTTTCGTCTGGAGTTTCCATATAAACTTTCACACGCCCGTTTTCCATTTCAGAATGAACTATCTCCGTTTCATCTGGAAGAGTCATAAAAGGATACATCATAAATATCTCCGTTTTATCCGCGCCGGATAATCATAAAAAGTATACCAAAATTTCATTGATATGGAAAATACAAATAAAATATGCTAAAATCGCGTTATGAATATTGTTTCATCAAGAGCGAATCTTTCGGGAAAAATCTTTGTTCCCGGCTCAAAATCTCATACAATCCGCGCGCTTCTTCTTGCGACTTTGGCGGACGGAATTTCTCATATAAAAAATCCGCTTCCAAGCGCGGACTGCCTTTCAACGGCGGCGGCAGTTCCTCTTTTAGGCTCGGAAGTTGATTTGAATCTAAGCACGGAAGGCGAGCCCGGAACTGAATGGGTTGTTTACGGAGCTGGAAAAAAGCTTCATCTTCCGGACGATGTTGTAAATGTCGGAAACTCTGGCTCGCTTTTGTATTTTCTTTCGCCTATCGCCGCGACTTTTAAAGGCGCTTCGATTTTTACAGGCGACGCTTCAATCAGAAAGAGGCCGGTAAAGCATCTTCTTGACGCCTTGAACCAGCTTGGCGCGGAGTGCTTTCCTGCGGTTCCAGGAAAGAACGGCTGTCCGATTGTGATTCTAGGGCCGGTTTCCGCCGGAAAAGTGACGACTGAAGGCGAGGTTTCAAGCCAGTACGTTTCGGGAATGATGATGGCAGGAATACTTCTGGACTCGAATCTTAAAATCATTTTGACAAATCCAAAGGAAACTCCTTATCTTACAATGACCCAGAAATGGCTTGAGAAAGTCGGAGTCAAATGCGATATTTCGCCGGATTTCAAGGAGATTGAAGTCGAGCCTAAAAAAGATTTGAAGGCGTTTGACTGCGTGATTCCAAGCGACTGGGAATCTGTCGCCTTTCCGCTTGTGGCCGCCTTGATTTCTGACAGCGAGATTACAATCGAGAATATCGACGGAAGCGGAACCCAGGGCGACGACGCTGTTGTTGAGATTCTAAAGTCAGTCGGCGCGGATGTTGAATGGAACAAAAAAACGGAGGAGCTTTCTGTGCGCGGCGGAAAAAAGGCTAAGGACGGACTTGGACGGCTTTCAGCTGAAAATCTTCCTGACGGCGAGCTTCATATAAAGATTTCTGAATTTCCTGACGCGGTCTGCGCGCTTTCAGTCGCCGCCTGCTTTGTTGAGGGCACAACCGTCATTGAGGACGCGGAAGTCTGCCGCAGAAAGGAAACTGACCGCCTTTCCGCACTGAACAAGGAGCTTTCAAAACTCGGCGCGGAGATTGAGGAGAAAGAAGACTCTCTCATAATCCACGGCCATTCGCCTGTTCTGCCGGACGGAAAGCCGAATCCGGAATTCAAGCTGCACGGCGCGGAAGTTGAAAGCTACGACGACCACAGAATGGCGATGGCTCTTTCGTGCGCAGGGCTCGGACTTAAAGACGGAGAGCAAATCACAGTTAAGAACGCCGAGTGTTGCAAAGTGAGCTTCCCGCATTTTTATGAAATCATGAACCAGATAAACGCCGGGTTCAGAGAATAAATTTTGACAGATTCAACTCGGATACACACAGATGAACACGGATTTTTAAGAAAAATTATCATATAACAAAATTCTATCCGTGTCCCATCCGTGTTAATCTTTTTTATCTGTGTTGAATAGCTAGGAGAAAATATGCTTACAGATATTGAAATTGCCCAGAAGAACAAAATGGCGCCGATTGTGGAAGTCGCAAAAAAAATCGGTCTTACAGAAGATGAGCTTGAGCTTTACGGAAAGTACAAGGCGAAAATAACAATGGCGGAGCTGCGCGCATTGCAGAAAAAGGCCAGCGATCCGAAAAACCGCGGCAAGCTGATTCTCACAACCGCAGTAACTCCGACCCCGGCCGGCGAGGGCAAGTCAACTGTCTCAATCGCACTTGGCGACGGACTCAACAAAATCGGAAAGAAAGCTGTAATCGCTTTGCGCGAGCCTTCTTTAGGCCCTTGCTTCGGCGTCAAAGGCGGCGCGTGCGGCGGCGGATATGCGCAGATTGTTCCTATGGAAGACATCAACCTGCATTTTACAGGCGACATCCACGCAATCTCAATCGCCAACAACTTGATTGCAGCCTTAATCGACAACCATATCCAGCAGTCAAATGCGCTCAGAATCGACCCTCGCACAATCACTTGGAAACGCTGCGTTGACCTTAACGACCGCGAGCTTAGAAACATTGTCGTCGGGCTTGGCGGAAGAACCGACGGAGTTCCGCGCGAGGACCATTTCTGCATAACTGTCGCTTCCGAGCTTATGGCGATTATCTGCCTCGCGACTTCAATCTCTGACTTAAAGCACAGAATCGACAACATCACAATCGGAAAAACATATGACAAGCGCCCTGTGAAATTCGGCGAGCTAAAATGCACAGGCGCAATCGCAGTTCTTCTAAAAGACGCAATCAAGCCGAACCTTGTGCAGACTCTTGAAGAGAATCCTGTTTTCGTGCACGGCGGGCCTTTCGCCAACATCGCGCAGGGAACAAATTCCGTGAACGCCACAGTTTCCGCGCTCGCGACAGGCGACTATGTTGTTACGGAAGCCGGATTCGCCGCGGACCTTGGAGCCGAGAAATTCATGGACATAAAATGTCGCGCCGCCGGAATCTCACCTGACGTGGCCGTGATTGTCGCGACAGTGCGCGCCCTTAAAATGCACGGCGGAATGGCGAAGGCGGACTTGTCTTCTCCAAATCTCGAGGCCCTGAAGAAAGGATTTGAGAACCTTGAGGTTCATATTGAGAACATCGCGAAGTTCGGAGTTCCGTCAGTTGTCGCAATCAACAAATTTGTGACAGACACAGACGATGAAATCAATTTGCTTAAAAATCTCTGCGCTGAGAAAGGCGCTAAGGCTGTTTTGTGCGAAGGCTGGGGAAAAGGCGGAGAAGGCGCGACTGAGCTTGCGAAAATTGTTGCCGAAGTCGCTGACTCCGGAAAGGCGAATTTCCATTATCTTTACCAGTCGAACCTTGCCCTTGCGGACAAAATCCGGCTCATCGCGAAGGAAATCTACCGCGCGCGCGATGTTGACTTTGCGCCGAATGTGCTCAAGAAGCTGCGCGAGTTTGAGGAGCTTGGCTACAAGGAGCTTCCTGTCTGCATTGCGAAGACGCAGAATTCAATCAGCCACGACCCTAAGCTCATGGGCGCGCCGAAAGACTACATTTTCCCGGTGCGTGATGTTCAGCTTTACTCAGGCGCGGGCTTTGTCGTGGCTCTCGCCGGCGACATAATGACCATGCCTGGACTTCCGAAAATGCCAGCCGCGCTCAAGATTGACGTTGACGACGACGGCCACGTTTCTGGGCTGTTCTAATTATTCAACACGGATTACACACATTTAAAATCCGTGTTCATCTGCGTTGAATAGTTGAATAACCGTTCAATTTTGGAGTAAAAATGTTCAAGTTTTTTTTGAAGAAGAATTTTGCTGACGGCTGGGACAACCTTTTCTTTTTGATTCTCTCCAACGTGATTACAATCGCGCTCATCGCCGCCTGCGGATTCGCCGTGTTCGCCGCTGGAAAAATAAGCGGTCTCGCCGCTTCTATCGCGTTTGTCCTTGCAAGCGGAATTGTCTCAATCGCAGTTTTCGCCTGGGGCGCAAACGCCGCAAAAATCGCTGACTTCCGCGCCGCCTCGTTCTCCGCGTTTTTCGGCGCGATAAAGCACGTCGCCTTGATTGGATTTGCGTTCGGCGCGCTTCTTGCACTTTTTCTCCTTGTCGTAAGGTTTGGAATTTCTTATTATCTTGCAGATTATCTAAAAAACGGAAGCAAGGTCTCGCTTTTATTCACAGCGGTTCTCGCCTGGTTCACAGTTGTCTGCGTAATCGCGCTGCAGTGGTTTGTTCCGCTTTATTATCTTCAGGACTCAAACGGGTTTTCAAAATGCCTCAAGAAATCATTCATCATTTTCTTTGACAACGCCGGATTTTCTGTCGGAATTTTCTTCTATAATATTTTCCTTTTCGCGTTCACCTGCCTTACAGTCGGACTTATTCCGGGGCTTAACGGAATCACGCTTTCGTGCATGAACGCGCTCCGACTCAGGCTCTACAAATACGACTGGATTGAAAAGATGTCCGCCGCCGATCCTGACTTTATCAATAACCGCGACAAGCGCAGCGAAGTTCCGTGGGACGAGCTTCTTGCCGATGACAAGGAAAGTCTTGGTCCTCGAAAACTTTCAAGCTTTATTTTTCCGTGGAAGTAATTTTTTTTAATCCGGGCGTTGCGGCTCTGCCGCCGGGCTATCCGCGGTTCCGCGCTAATCGCGCTACATTGCTTCCGCTTCGCTCCAGCAACGCGCTTCGCGCGCGGCTCCTATCCCTAACGCAGGCAAGCAAAACTGCGCCATGACTTCGGCTCCTATTTTCTCTTTTTCTAAAATAAGATAATATTTTCTTATCTTTTTTCTAAAAGTGAGGAATATAAAAAAATGAAAAAGATTTTGGCTACGCTTTGCGCGCTTTCAGCCGTGGCTTTCTTCGGCTGCAAGGAAAAATCATCGGCTTCAGATTCATCTGCCGCAAAAAAAATCAAAATCGGCGTAATCCAGCTCGTTGAGCATCCGGCTCTTGACCAGGATTACAAAGGCTTTGTTGACGGGCTTGCCGCCGACGGATATGTTGACGGCGACAACATCACAATCGACTACCAGAACGCGCAGGGCGAGCAGGCTAACTGCGTCACAATCGCAAACAAGCTTATCAACGACAAGGACGACCTTATTTTCGCAATCGCGACTCCGGCGGCTCAGGCTGTCGCAAATCTTACAAAGGATATTCCGATTCTTATTTCTGCCGTAACAGACCCGAAAACTGCGAACCTCGTGCAGTCAAACGAGCATCCGGGAACAAATGTCTCTGGAACTTCAGACTTGACTCCAGTCGCGGCCCAGATTAAGCTCCTGAAAAAAATCGTTCCTAACGCAAAGAAAGTCGGACTGATGTACTGCTCAAGCGAGGCGAACTCAATTTTCCAGATTGACCTGGCAAAAAAAGCGTGCGCGGAGGAAGACCTTGAATTCATCGAGGGCTCGGTTTCAGCCTCAAACGAAATCCAGCAGGTTACACAGGGCTTGGTTGGAAAAGTTGACGCAATCTATGTTCCGACAGACAACATGCTTGCCGCTGGAATGGCGAATGTCGCCATGGTCGCGAACAACGCAAAAATTCCTGTAATCTGCGGCGAGGAAGGAATGGTTGTCTCAGGCGGACTTGCAACTTACGGAATCAACTACTACGAGCTTGGAAAGCAGACTGCTGCGCAGGCTGTCGCAATTCTCCGCGACGGAAAAAATCCTGCCGACATGCCTATTGAGTACAACGAGAAATGCGCTCTTTCTGTAAACCACGCTACAGAAGCCGCAATCGGCGTAAAAGTTCCTGAAGATTTGTAAATATAGAATCTTTTAAATAATTTTGTCCGGCGTGTTTGTTTTTGCACTCACGCCGGATTTTTTTTTATTTACAACAAAAAATTTATAGAAAGGAAGAAAAAAAAGTCAGAAAAGTCCAAATACCCCCCCCCTCATTGTCTGAAAAAGCAGATGTAATATAAAAACATAACGTTTCTTAGGGGGAAACAATATGAAAAAAATGGTGAAAATTGCGGCAGTATTGTCTGCGGCAATGATGGTGATGGGCTTTGTCTCTTGTTCTAACGACGATGCAGAAGATTTGGGAACTCTCTTAGTAATAAAAGATGCCCAGGAAAAAGCTGAAGCGGCAGCAGCTGCCGCAAAAAAGGCAACGGAAGAAGATCCTACTCCTGTAACAGTAGATGCAAAATGGGATTTTGTTGAAGGAACAAATGCTTCTACAAATACAACTTTGGCCGCGCTTGACGGATCAACTGTGTTGTCTGCTGATTTGGTTATAACCGCTGACAGCGGAAGTGGAGCTGCCTTTACTTTGTTAAAAAATGATAATAGTAAACCGAAATATGGAAATACAAAAACTGATAAAACTACAAAAAAAACAACTTATGCCGCAGGTGGCGGTATAGCACAGAATACTACTGAGAGTGGTGCTTTTGAATTTGCAACTGTAAAAGTTGATGCTGCCTGCACGATTACTGTTGTTGCACGTGCAGCCGGAAACTATAGTGCAAACAAGCCTAGACTTTTTTATTTTGAGGGAGCTGAGTCTGATGGCTATACAATGAATTCTTCTGAAACACAAGTTACAACGGCAGATGGCGGTAAAGCATGGGGAGATCACACTGTAACTTATACAGCTTCTGCGGCTGGAACCTACAAAATCCTTGGTAATGGCATAAAATTTATTTCTGTTACTTGCTCTCAGTAAAATTTTAAGAATAGCTTTTAAATAATTTTGTCCGGCGTGTTTGTTTTTGCACTCACGCCGGATTTTTTTTATTTCTCTTCTTCAAGCACAAGGTCAACAACTTCCGCGCCGGTGGCTTTTACCAAGTCCGCCGGGGCAATCACAATCTGCTCGCCGCGCATTCCGGCGCTGATGTAGATTTTTTCGTGGCTAAGCGCGCTTTTGTCAATAAAAGTCGGAAACTTGCGCTTCATTCCGAGCGGAGAGCAGCCGCCGCGGATATAGCCTGTGAGCGAAAGAAGCTCGTCCGGCTTTACCGGGCTTATTTCCTTTGCGCCTGCCGCCTGCCGCGCTTTTTTCAGGTTGATTTCGTGGAGCGCGCTCTGGCAAAAGACAAAAATCTGCTTGTCCGATGAGCGCATTACAATTGTCTTAAAGCAGGCCGCCGGATCAATTCCAAGCTTTTCAGCTATTTTCTCCGCCGCGCCTCTTGAAAGCTCGTGCTCCCCGTCATCGTCATAAGAAAGCGTCTCGTATTTTATCTTGAGTCCGTCAAGGATTCTCATCGCGTTTGTTTTTTTCATAATTGATATTATAATGAATAACTAAAGAAATTGCAGATTCAACACAGATGAACACGGATATTAAAAGGAGATTTTATGCCGGCTCATGTTTTTGATGCGGTCACTAGGTTTTCTAAAAAGCTAAAAAGATTCAACGAGTCGCCGGATTCTAAAGTTGTTAAGAAGCCTGCGGAAGATTCTGTTTTGCAGGAGACAATTAAAGAAAAATCTGAGCGGCTCCGGAATAATGTCACAGCGACATATAAAATCTACAGGTCGCCGTTTGAAATCCTCGGAACTGACTCAAACCGCGCGGTCTCGATTGACGCGGACGAGCAGGCTTTGTTCAAGGCCTATAATCTTTACAAGAGCGTGATGGACTTGAATCTTCAGAACCAGGACGAAATAGGCGCGACCTACATAAAAGATGTTGAGATTTTTTCTCCGCTTGCGCAAAAAAGCGTCTATGTTTCTGGCGGCCAGTTTGTTTATCTTCGGGCATGGCTTTGCCTTGAAAAAAACTGCGCTGAATATGTCCCTTTTTTTGAGGAGGACAACGGAAAAGTCCGACTGCGCTTTGAAAGGGCAGAAAATATTAAGACCGACCGCCACGAGCAGGAAATCCTGCGGATTATAAAAGATGAATTCTACAGCTAGAGGTATTTCTATTGAAAATCGCCTGAAATTCGTCTAGAATTCAAAAGTTATTTTTGAAATTATTTTGGAGGATATGATGACTAAACTTGTTTTGATTCGCCACGGTGAAAGTGAATGGAACAAACTCAACCTTTTTACAGGCTGGATGGATGTCGAGCTCAGCGAAAAAGGTGTTGAGGAGGCAAAAAACGCCGGACAGCTTCTCAAAAAAGAAGGATATGATTTTGATATTTGCTACACTTCATACTTGAAGCGCGCAATCCACACTTTGAACGGCGTTCTCCGCGAGATGGACAGAGAGTGGCTTCCTGTAATCAAGACTTGGAAACTTAACGAGCGTCATTACGGCGACTTGCAGGGAAAGAACAAGAGCGAGGCCGCTGAGAAATTCGGCGAGGCGCAGGTAAAAATCTGGAGACGCTCTTTTGATGTTAAGCCGCCGGTTCTTCCTGATGATGACGAGCGCTCTGCGAAAAAACAGGCTATGTACCGCGATGTTGACCCTTCTTTCCTGCCGCAGAACGAGTCGCTTGAGA
Organism: uncultured Treponema sp.; assembly: GCA_964538245.1. Classification (GTDB taxonomy): domain Bacteria; phylum Spirochaetota; class Spirochaetia; order Treponematales; family Treponemataceae; genus Treponema_D. Next base: position 47,424 of record CAZIFO010000015.1, on the reverse strand, counting down.
CAACAATCGCGCGCGTAGTTCCATACTTCCTTGAGGAAATCAAGCCGCAGATGAAGGCTGGAAAACGTGTTGTAATCGCTGCGCACGGAAACTCTTTGCGCGCTCTGGTTTACTACCTTGACAAAATGACTCCGGAGCAGATTGTCGGCGTCAACATTCCGACTGCGACACCGCTTGTCTACGAGTTCGATGACAATCTGAACGTTGTAAAGCATTATTATCTTGGCGACCAGGCTGCAATCGCTGCGAAAATGCAGGCAGTTGCAAACCAGGGAAAAGCCAAATAAATAAATGTGCCGCCACGGACGGCGGCGAAAAGTAAAGAGAGAATTTTAGATTCTATGAAAAGCGGAGCGGGAAAGAGAAATCTTCGGCGCTCCGCTTTTTTTTGCCCGCCTGCGCCTCTTGCGTTAGGGATTGGAGCACCGAAGTTCCGGAGCGAAGTGCAACGAAGCGCAGGAATGAGCCGCGCAAGACGGCGAAGTGCGGAAAGCCCGGCGGCAAAGCCGCAACGCCCGTTTTTACTTAAATTTAACATCGTTTTTCTTGATTTCTTCCTTTTTTGATATGATATTTGTTGTGAGACGGTTAGAGGAAATTTATGATTTATATTTTGGAAGATGACGAGGCAATCCGGAAACTTTTGGAATACACGCTGAAAACACAGGGCTACGAAGTGAAAAGTTTCGGCCTGCCTTCAGAATTCTGGAAGGCGATGCGCGAAAAAAGGCCGGAGCTTGTTCTTTTGGACATTATGCTTCCGGAAGAGGACGGAATTTCTGTCTTGAAGAAGATTCGGCAGAACGGCGGAATTGCCGCGACCGGAGAGCCGCAAATCCCTGTGATTATGCTGACGGCCAAGGACACAGAATTTGACGTTGTGACCGGGCTTGACTCAGGCGCGGACGATTATGTGACAAAGCCTTTTGGAATGATGGCGCTTTTGTCTAGGATTAAGGCGGTTCTGCGCCGATATGAAAAAATCAACGATGCGATTTCAAAAAAAACGGAGACAAAGGTTCTTGAGGCCGGCAACGTTAAAGTTGACATCGGAAAGCACACAGTTTTTGCAGGCGGCAGGCAGGTTTTCCTTACGCTAAAGGAATTTGACCTGCTTGCGCTTTTGATTGAGAACAAGGGAAATGTTCTTACGCGCGAAAAGCTTTTGGATTCAATCTGGAAAATCGACGCGGACATTGAAAGCCGCACGGTTGATGTTCATATCCGCACGCTCAGGCAGAAAATCGGCGACGATGACGGAAAGCTGATTGAAACTGTGCGCGGAGTCGGCTACAAGGTTGAATGATAAAAAAAACGTTGTGGTGGTTGAGCCTGTCGAAACCACTTGCTTTTTCTGGTCATTTCGACTTTGCTCAATGACCGCAATTTTTTATGAAGACAAAATCACTTACTTTCAGAATCTTTTTTAGCACGGTTGTTGTTGGAATCATCGTTTATTTTGTGAGCGTCATGTTTTTTATCTCGAATATGTATTCATATTTTGAGAAGCAGATTTTCAGCGAGCTTGAGACCGAGGCCGCTTTCCTTGAGAAATATGCTGACGACGATGACTTTGCCGAGCTGAACAAGTTCCATTCGGTAAAAAACAGAATCACTTTGATTCACAGCGACGGAACGGTTTTTTTTGATAATACGGTTGACTCCTCAAAAATGGAGAACCACGCTTTCCGCGAGGAATTCCTAAAGGCCAAGGAAGAGGGAAGCGCGAAAGTCTCGCGTTATTCTTCCACAATGATGAACAAGACTTTGTATTTTGCAAAGCAGCTTTCAGACGGCGATATTCTGCGTATTTCGTGCGACCAGCACACTGTCGGAATCCTGGTGCTCGGCTTCAGCCAGCCGCTTTTGCTCACTCTTGTGATTGCGCTTGTGATTTCCGGAATTGCCGCGAGCTGGACGAGCAAGAAAATCATTGAGCCGCTTAACAAAATCAATCTTGAGAATCCTGAAAGCTCTGAGGTTTATGACGAGCTTAAGCCTTTTACAAAGCGCATTGCGAAGGAGAACTTTGAGAAATCCCAGCGCGAGGAGCTGAGGAAGCAGTTCTCCGCGAATGTGAGCCACGAGCTGAAAACTCCTCTGACAAGCATCTCTGGTTTTGCTGAAATTTTGAAGAACGGCGGAACTGACGAGAAGACGACAAAAGATTTCGCCGAGACAATCTACGAGGAAAGCCAGCGCATGATTTCCCTGGTTAACGACATCATAAAGCTGAGCAAGCTGGACGAGAAGTCAATCGGCATGGAGAAAGAGCCGATGAGCCTATTGAAAACGGCGGAGGAAGCTGCGAAAGTTCTGGCTGCGGCGGCGAAGACAAAGAATGTAGATATAAAAGTTCACGGTGACGAAGGAAAGATTATGGGCGTCCGGCCTGTGATTTACGAGATGGTTTTTAACTTGATTGACAACGCGATAAAATACAACAAGGAAAACGGAAAAGTTGATGTCCTTGTTAAAGATGAGAAAATTGAGGATGAAAAAAATGGTTTCCGCGCAAAAACTTTGATTTCTGTAAGCGACACTGGAATAGGAATCCCGGAGAACGAGCAGGAGCGTATTTTTGAGCGCTTTTACCGCGTGGACAAGAGCCGCTCAAAGTCGCTCGGTGGAACAGGGCTCGGCCTTTCAATCGTAAAGCACGCGGCGAAGTATCATAACGCGAAAATCACGCTGGACTCAAAGCCTGGCATCGGAAGCAAATTCACTGTGGAATTTGCCCCGGAATAAATTAATCAGAATTTAACAATAGCTTAACCGCCGCTTCACTTTTCTGGTGTAACTTTTGATTATGAAAAATCTGAATCTGAAGATGATTAATTTTACGAAAGTTAAGGAAAACATCTGGGAAAGTTTGTTTCTGGCGGCGGCTGGATTTTCTATTTTCGCTGTCGTTTTAATCTGCATTTTTCTGTTTGCAAACGGAATTCCGGCGATTCATAAAATCGGACTTTTTGATTTTTTGCTTGGAACAAAATGGAAACCAAGCAACGGACTGTATGGAATCTTTCCGATGATTGTCGGAAGCCTTTATGTTACGGCGCTCGCCATTCTTTTCGGAGTTCCGGTCGGGCTTTTGACGGCGGTTTTTCTTTCAAAATTCTGTCCTAGAAAACTTCATAAAATAATAAAGCCTGCGGTTGATTTGCTTGCAGGCATTCCGAGCGTTGTTTACGGATTTTTCGGACTTATGGTGATTGTGCCGTTTGTCCGTGATACTTTCGGCGGAAACGGCTCTTCAATCTTGAGCGCGGGATTTTTGCTCGGAATGATGATTCTTCCTACAATAATTTCTGTTTCTGAAAGCTTCTTGAACGCTGTTCCGCAAAGTTACTACGAGGGCGCGCGTGCTTTGGGCGCGACTCACGAGCGCGCGGTTTTTCTGACGGTTCTTCCGGCGGCGAAAAGCGGAATTATGGCCGGAATTATTCTTGGAATCGGGCGCGCAATCGGCGAGACAATGGCAGTGATTATGGTCGCGGGAAACCAGGCCCGTCTGACCGGCTCTGTCCTAAAAGGAATCAGGACTTTGACCGCGAACATCGTAATTGAAATGGGCTATGCGACTGATCTTCACCGCGAAGCCTTGATTGCGACAGGCGTTGTTCTTTTTGTGTTCATTTTGATAATCAACCTTGCTTTTAATCTGGTGAAAAGCAGGAAAAACTAATTTTTGGAGGAAAATTTATGGAAGCGAATGCGTTAGGGATTGGAGCACCGAAGTTCCGGAGCGAGAGTGAAACGAAGCGCAGGAATGAAGCGAAAGCGGAAGTGCGGAAAGCCCGGCCCGGCTTTTTGAAAAAAGGCCGGGAAACGCCCGGATATTTCGGCTCAAAATTCTTGCGGATTTTGGTTTTTGCTTCCGCGGCAACCACTCTTTCGTTGCTTGCGTTCATGCTGGTTTACATTCTTGTCCGCGGCGTGCCTTATCTTTCTCCGTCGCTTTTTTCGCCTGTCTACAATTCGGAAAACTGCTCCGTGGTTCCGGCTTTGGTGAACACGCTTTCGATGACTTTTATCTCGCTTTTAATCGCCTGCCCGCTCGGAATCGGGGCCGCGGTTTATCTTGTTGAGTACGCGAAGCGCGGAAATAAATTTGTAAAGCTTGTCCGGCTTACGACTGAAACTTTGACAGGAATTCCTTCAATCATTTTCGGACTTTTCGGAATGCTGCTTTTTGTCGGCGCGCTTCATTGGGGATATTCACTTTTGGCCGGAAGCTGCACCGTGGCGATTATGATTTTGCCGACGATTCTCCGCACAACGGAGGAAGCCTTGCTTTCAGTTCCGGACTCTTACCGCGAAGGAAGCTTCGGGCTTGGAGCTGGAAAATTGCGCACGGTTTTTAAGGTTGTTCTTCCATCTGCCGTTCCTGGAATTTTAAGCGGCGTGATTCTTGCCTGCGGACGCGTTGTCGGCGAAACTGCGGCTCTGATTTATACGTCGGGAACTGTCGCGCAGATTCCGTCTTCCGTTTTTGGCTCAGGAAGAACGCTCGCGATTCATATGTACGTTTTAAGCTCTGAAGGTCTGCACACGAACCAGGCTTTTGCGACGGCGGTTGTTCTTTTAGTCGCAGTTGTTTTTATCAATGCTCTTGCAGGATTTGCCGCGAAGAAAATCGGAAAAGCGTAATTTTACATTTCTTTAACATCTTTTTAATTCGTTTTTCATAGATTTTCTATTTACTTAAACCGTGAATATGGAAACAAAAATTAAAATTAAAGACCTGAATCTTTTTTACGGAGATTTCCAGGCTTTGCACGACATCAATCTTGAGATTCCAAAAAACGAGATTACGGCGTTTATCGGGCCGTCGGGCTGCGGAAAGTCAACTTTGCTAAAGTCAATAAACCGAATGAACGACATGGTCGAAGGCTGCAAGATTACTGGAAAAATCGAAATCGGCGGAAAAAACATCCTTGACAAGAAAACTGACGTGAATCTTCTCCGAAAGAACGTCGGAATGGTTTTTCAGAAGCCGAATCCTTTTCCGATGAACATTTACGACAACATTGCCTACGGACCGCGCACACACGGAATTAAAAAACGCGCCGAGCTTGACGAGATTGTAGAAACTTCACTAAAAAGCGCCGCAATCTGGGACGAGCTAAAAGACAACCTGAAAAAATCCGCGCTCGCTCTTTCCGGCGGCCAGCAGCAGCGTCTTTGCATTGCGCGCGCTCTTGCGGTAAAGCCCGAAATCTTATTGATGGACGAGCCGACCAGCGCGCTTGATCCGATTTCCACATCAAAAATCGAGGACTGCGTTCTTGAGCTAAAGAAAAACTACACGATTGTGATTGTGACGCACAATATGCAGCAGGCAGTCAGAATCAGCGACAGGACCGTTTTCTTTCTTCTTGGAAAAATCATTGAGGCCGGAAGCACTGAGCAAATCTTTTCAATGCCAAAGGAAAAAAAGACGGAAGACTACATTACAGGAAGGTTCGGTTGATATGAGAAACAAATATGAAGAGCAGCTTGAAAATCTGAACACAAGCATCCAGAGCATGGGAAAAATGGTTGAAGTCGCGATTGAAAGCACAATGCTTTCCCTTATGGGGCGCGACACAGAAGCCGCCAAGACTGTAAAATCCAACGATGACGCGATTGACGACATGGAGCGCGACATTGAAAACCAGTGCCTTAAGCTTTTGCTCCAGCAGCAGCCGGTCGCAGGCGACTTAAGAATGATAACTTCCGCGCTCAAAATGATAACCGACATGGAGAGAATCGGCGATCACGCGGTTGACATCGCCGACCTTGTGATGAGCCTTCCGAACTTAAAATACAAGAAGATGTCAACGCTTGAGGAAATGACGACACAAACTTTGAAAATGCTGCACGACGGAATCGCCTCCTACATTGAGCGGGATTACAACAAGGCAAAGAATGTGATTGCGAGCGACGACGAAGTTGACAAGCTTTATCACGCAATAAAAAGCGATTTAATAGAAAAAATCAAGAAAACTGACGACGGCGAGAAGATTATGGATTATCTTCTGATTGCGAAATATATAGAAAGAATCGGCGACCACGCTGTTAACATTGCGGAATGGGTCGTTTTCGCGCTGACAGGCAAAAAAGAGTAGAAATCATCTTGAATCATATCTTTTTTTCTGATAGAATTTTTTATTAGATTAATCTAAATATCATCGATGAGGTAAATTATGAGACTTGCAAACCGTTTTAGGCCGCAGAAGCTTTACACAAAGCTTTCAAAAAGAAACGTAAGAAAACAGCACAAGAGAACTGCTGCTAACCATGCGATTCTTCTTAAGCTCGCTGCTGACGAAAAAGCATCAAAGTAAATTTGATTTTGAAAATCCTGTCCAAGTGCGGACAGGATTTTTTTTGCGAAAAACAAATGCAAACAGGTTGAAAATCAAAATGATTCAATAAAATGCATTTTTTCACGTGATTTTTCATCTTTTTTCAGTTTCCTTCATATAAATTCATAAATTTTCCTAATAAAGATTATTGACAAATTCTTTGATTCTGATTTGAATTATAACGACATTTATCAGAAACCATTGGAGGATAAATAAATGAAAGCTTTAAAAGTAGCTGCCGCTGCATTTGCGGCCTCACTTGCTTTGGCTGGTTGTAACGAAAAATCAAACACAATCAAGCTTGGCTCAATCGGACCGCTTTCTGGCGGAGTCGCTGTTTACGGAACAGAGGCGAGAAACGCAATCGAGCTTGCCGTTGAGGAAATCAACGCTGCCGGCGGAGTTAACGGACAGAATTTCGAGCTGATTTCAGAAGATGACGAGGGAAATCCTGAGAAATCAGTTTCTGCTTACAAAAAACTCGTCACAAAAGACGGCGTAAAGCTTATCGTCGGATCTTTGACATCAGGCTGCACTCTCGCTATCACACCATTGGCACAGGCGCAGAAAGTCGTCCTTGTTGCCCCTGCCGCTACAAACCCGGCGATTACAGATGCCGGCGACTATATTTTCCGCGCCTGCTACACAGATCCTTTCCAGGGAACTGTCGGAGCGAAATTCGCAGCTGAAAACCTTGGAACAAAACGCGCTGCAATTCTTTATGATGTTGGAAACGACTATTCTGTAGGTCTTACAGATAACTTTGTAAAGAAATTCACAGAAGAGGGCGGAGAGATTGTCGCAAAAGAGTCTTATACAACTGGCGACAAGGACTTTAATGCCCAGCTCACAAAAATCAAGAACGCAAATCCTGATGTTGTCTATCTTCCAGACTACTACGGAACAGTCGCTTTGATTTCAAAGCAGCTCCGCGCGCAGGGAATCACAACTCCGACAGTCGGACCTGACGGCTGGGACGGACTTGCAGAGGGAGCAGGCGACGAGCTTTTGAACGGATTTTATTCAAACCACTATGCTTCTGATTCAAGCGATGAGAAAGTTCAGAAATTCGCTGCTGCCTACAAAGCAAAGTTCGGAACAGCTCCGACTTCATTCGCTGCCCTTGCATATGACTCTGTTTATATGATTAAAGACGCTATCGCCGCTGCTGGCTCTGCTGAGCCGGACAAAGTCCGCGACGCTCTTGAGAAGACAAACGGAGACTATGTTACAGGACACATGACATTTGACGAGCATCACAATCCTGTAAAGACAGCCGTAATCCTTGAATTCAAGAAAGGCGACGACGGCACAATCAAAGCCGTTTACAACGCGACTGTCAACCCGTAAACACTTGCGTCATTGCGAGGAGTGAAACGACGAAGCAATATTGGAAACAGAGAATGAGATTGCTTCGCTGCGCTCTCAATGACGGTGAAACTAAAGCCGCAATGACGGTGAAACTAAAGCCCGCAATACGGTAAAAATAAAGCCCCGATGACGGTGTGGTGATGCCGTCATCGGCGGCAGATTTTTTTAAGCCCGCAATGATGCGAAAGTTTATTCTGCATTATTGCGGGCTGTTTCTTTTTAAAGTAAAATAAGATTGTTTTTAATAGTAAAAATGTTATTTATTGGAGGAAAAAGTTGAACGCAGGTTCTGTTTTTATACAGCAGCTCGTGAACGGCCTTTCGCTCGGAAGCATTTACGCTTTGATTGCGCTTGGCTACACGATGGTCTACGGAATCGTAAAGCTGATTAACTTTGCGCACGGCGACGTTATGATGGTGGGCGCATACGCCGGGTATTTTGTTCTTTGCGCGCTTGGCACAACGCCTGCCGGAATGGTCTGCGCGTTTGTCGCCGCAATGGTGATTTGCGCCCTTTTAATTCTTGTGATTGAGCGTGTGGCTTACCGCCCTCTGCGCTCGGCTCCCCGCCTTAATTCGTTGATTACGGCGATTGCGGTAGAGCTGATTCTGCAGAACCTTATGCGAGTTCTGCCTTTTGTCGGCCCGAACCCGCGGGAATTTCCGACAATGGCGACAGTGAACTTCTCTTTCGGCCTAGTCTCTATCTCTAACATCCAGGTGATTGTAATTGTCCTTAGCGCAATTCTTATGATTGTCCTAAACTACATTGTTAACTACACAAAGATGGGAAAGGCGATGCGCGCTGTCTCGTTTGACCTTGGGGCCGCGAGCCTTATGGGTATCAATGTCAACAGGACAATCGCGACCACTTTCGTGATCGGTTCTGTCCTTGCCGGAGCTGGCGGCGTTTTGTACGCGACATATTATCCGCAGATTGATCCTGTTATGGGCTATATTCCGGGGCTCAAGGCGTTTGTCGCGGCGGTCCTCGGCGGAATCGGCTCAATTCCAGGCGCAATGCTCGGCGGAATCATTCTTGGAGTCGCCGAGACAATGGTCAAGGCTTATATTTCTTCAAGCTATGCCGATGCTGTTTCATACTGCATTTTGATTGTGATTCTTCTTGTAAAGCCTGCCGGACTTCTTGGAAAGAAGACGCATGTTAAGGTTTGATGGAGGAAGCGATGAAAAACAAATTCAGACGAAATACATTTATCCTTGCCGGAGTTTCGCTCGTGGCGGTCTTTGTGCCGTTTCTTTTGATAAAGCTTGGCGTGATTGACTCCTACACTGCCCAGGTTATTACTCTCGGCGGTGTTAACGCAATTATGGCAATCAGCGTTAACGTTGTCACTGGAATGACAGGACAGCTTACGCTCGGCCAGTGCGCGTTCGAGGCTGTCGGAGCATATACAGTCATGATTCTTGCCCAGGACGTTGGTCTTCCTCTTCCTCTGGCAATGGTTATCGGGCCTGTTTGCGCGGCGGTCTTCGGATTTTTGATTGGTTTTCCGACTCTCAAGCTTGAGGGCGACTATCTTGCGATTGTAACGCTCGCGTTCGGCGAGATTGTCCGCGTTGTGCTTGTGAACCTGAAGGGAATCACCGGCGGCCCTAACGGAAAGAGCTTTAAATACTCGCTTCTGCGCGACAATCTTGAGTGGGGCGCGGCTCTCTCTTATCTTGTTGTTGTTGGCGTCCTTGTTTTGGTTGTTATCTTTTTGCAGAATTTCCTGCGCTCAAGCTACGGCCGCGCTATAAAGGCTGTGCGCGAGGACGAGATTGCGGCGAACTCCAACGGAATCAACGTGTTTAGATACAAGATGATTGGCTTTGTGATTGCGGCGTTCATCGGAGGAATCGGCGGCGCGCTTTATGCGCCTTTTCTCGGATTCATCAAGCCGGAGCTTGCGTCGTTCAACAACTCAATCAACGCTCTTATTTTCGTTGTCCTAGGCGGAATGGGCTCAATCACAGGAAGCGTGATTGCGGCGTTTGTTCTTACATACTTGCAGGAATTCCTGCGCTTTATGGCGAACTACCGTCTTTTGCTTTATCCTGTCGTCCTGATTCTTGTAATGCTTTTCCGTCCGCAGGGCTTGCTTGGAATGAGGGAGCTTTCTTTTGTGGGCGCATGGGACAGGTTTATTCCGTGGATTAAAAAGCACTGCGGAAAAAAAGCGGTTTCAAAAAATGTGGTTCCGGCAAGCTCAGCCGCCACGAATGAGGAGGCCGAGAAATGAGTGAAAAACAGCTGGTTCTTCAGGCGACCGATATTTCAATCGTGTTCGGCGGTTTGCGCGCTGTGAGCGACCTGAACATGGAAATCTACAAAGGCGAACTGATTGGCTTGATCGGCCCTAACGGAGCCGGAAAAACGACTCTCTTCAATATGCTCTCCGGCGTCTACACGCCTACTTCCGGACAGATTGTCTTCTATGACAGAAGCGGAAAGGCGACTATAGTAAACAAGAAATCTCCGGCGGATTTGAACAAGATTGGAATTGCGCGCACTTTCCAGAATATCCGCCTTTTTGGAAATCTGACTGTTGCCGACAATGTGAAGATTGCAATGCACAACCAGCGGACGACAAATCCGTTCAGCGTGCTTTTCAGAACAAAGAATTTCCTAAAGGAGGAATTCAGAGTCGGCAGGCAGGTTCATCATCTTCTAAAACTCTTTAGGCTTGATGACAAGGAAGAGGAGCTTGCCGCGAATCTTCCTTACGGCGAGCAGAGAAAGCTTGAAATCTGCCGCGCTCTTGCTTCAAAGCCGTCCTTGCTTTTGCTTGACGAGCCGGCGGCAGGAATGAACCCGCAGGAAACCAAGGAGCTTATGGAGCTGATTTCGTTCATCAGAAAGGAATTCGGCCTTACAATTCTTCTTATTGAGCACGACATGAAGCTTGTCATGGGAATATGCGAGCGCCTTTACGTTTTGAACTATGGACGGGTTCTTGCCGAGGGAAAACCGGAGGAAATCCAGAAAAATCCGGAAGTTATAAAGGCTTATCTTGGAAGCGACACGGAGGCTTTAAATGCCTGAAAAATTATCTGAAAACAAAAACGAAAAACTGCTGGAAGTCCGCCGCCTTTTTGTAAGCTACGGCGCAATCCGCGCGCTAAAGGGCATCAGCTTTGATGTTGCCAAGGGCGAAATCATAAGTCTTATCGGCTCAAACGGAGCTGGAAAGACAACGACATTGCACGCGATTTCTAATATCATCAAAAAGGAAAGCGGCGAGGTTCTTTTCAAGGGCGCGGACATTACGCGCCTTGCGCCTGACCAGATTGTCCGCCGGGGGCTTATCCAGGTTCCGGAGGGAAGACGCATTTTCGCGAACCTTACGGTAAAGGAAAATCTTGAGATGGGAGCGTTCACGCGCAAAGACAAGCTTGGAATCAAAAGCGACATGGAGCACGTGTACGAGCTTTTTCCACGTTTAAAAGAGCGCGTAAGGCAGGAGGCAGGAACGCTTTCTGGCGGAGAGCAGCAGATGCTCGCCATGGGGCGCGCCCTTATGTCAAAGCCGGAGCTTCTTCTTCTTGACGAGCCTAGCATGGGACTGGCTCCGATTCTTGTTGACGAGATTTTTGACATTATCCAGAAAATCAACAAGGACGGAACAACTATTCTTCTTGTCGAGCAGAACGCATACAAAGCGATGCAGATTGCGAGCCGTGTCTACATTCTTGAGACCGGATTGATTTCAGCAAGCGGCAGCGCGGCGGAAATGATAAAAGATCCTGCCGTGCAGAAAGCTTATCTTGGAGGTTAAATATGATTATTTCTGATTACATGAGCAAAAATCCGATTTGTGTTTCTACGGACACTTCTGTTACAGAGGCCAGGGCGATAATGGTCCGCGAGAAAATCAGCAAGCTGCCTGTCCTGGATAAGAATTCAAACCTTGTCGGAATTATCACAAAGAACGACCTTGCTAAGGCGGCTCCTTCCGCTGCGACGACTCTTGATATTTATGAGATGGGCTATCTTCTTTCAAAGCTTAAGGTTGAGAAGGTGATGACAAAAAATCCTGTCACAGTTTCTCCTGACGAAGTGATAGAGGAGGCTGCAAGAATCATGGCTGACAAGGAGATTGGCTGTCTTCCTGTTGTGCAGGATGATGTTCTTGTCGGAATTATAACTGAAAGCGATATTTTCAAGCAGTTTATCTCTATGTTCGGCGCGCGCCAACATGGGGTCCGCGTTACAATGGAATTTCCGGACAAAGCCGGAGTTCTCGCGGATTTTTCACGTAAAGTCGCGAACAAGGACGGAAACATAATCGCGGTTGTGACAGATGATGGAAGCAACGTCGAGAGCAAAAAAGTCACTGTCAAGATTGCGAACCTTGCGCTTAAAGATGTCGAGGAAATTGTTGAGAACCTGAACGTAAAGAAGCTTGACATCCGCGAAGTGTAAGAAAATGAATAAAATTGAAGTCAAAAATGTGACAAAATCCTACGAGACTTCCGAGGGCAAGAAAGTTGCCGTGCGCAACGTGTCGTTTACCCTTGATGAAGGCTCGTTCACTGTGATTGGAGGCGAGAACGGCAGCGGAAAAAGTGTTCTGATGAACATAATCGCCGGGCTTGAAAAAGCTGATTCTGGCGAGGTCGTTTCTTACGGCCGCGCCGGGCTTGTCTTTCAGGAAGCAGACACTCAGATTCTAGGCGAGACTCCGCGTGAGGATATTGCGTTCGGACTTAAGAATCAGAAAAAGTCAAAGAAAGAAATTGAGGCGGGCGTAGAGTTTGCGCTGGAACAGACCGGACTGACTAAGAAAGCTGATTTTCCGGCGAGGTTCCTTTCCGGCGGCGAAAAGCGCCGTCTTGCGGTGGCCTGTATGCTTTCGATGAATTTTCCTGTCCTTATTCTTGACGAGCCTTACGCTAACCTTGACTTTGGCGGCGTAAAGCAGGTCAACAGCCTTGTAAAGCAGCTTAAAGAGCAGGGCAAGACAATCATAATTCTTACGCATGAGCTTGAGAAATGTCTTGGGCTTGCCGACAGGTTTATTGTCTTGTTCCGCGGCGACAAAGTTTTTGACGGAACTCCTGAGGACGGGCTTAAGGAGAACCTTGAGCAGTGGAACATAAGAAATCCTGTCGTAAAATACAGTTCCGTAAAAGATTTGCTGTGGATTTAATCATTTGATTTTTCGGATGTGCATTTCTTTAGCAATAAATTTCTTTAAGTTTCATAGCGCGCCTTTTTAGGCGCGTTTTTTTTACTTTCTGGCTTTTCAATTTTTAGATAAAGAATAAGCGAATCCAATTTTTTCAATCGTTGTAGTTGAGAAAATCTTATCTGTTATTATGTCTGTATTATCCAAAATATCTTGATTTTTACTTTTTTAAGTTATAATTTTTATCTTCGAGAGTTTTTAAAATCCAAAATATTTGAATTTTGGATTTTTCAGTTAAAAATCAGGCGTTTATCATAAAATCGAGGTGCTTTTATGAAAAAAACTGTTTTGGCAAAATCTTTTTCAGTTTTTGCTGCAGCTTTAATTTTGGGATTTGCAGGTTGTTCAGCTTTGTCAGAAGATGAAGATGACAATCAGGCGTATGTATTGGCGGCTCTTTCAAATCGCGCCGCAATTTCCGGCGTGTCTTCGCTTTACTCAACATCGCTTGCAAAAAGCGCGACGCTCACTTCCAACACTGCGAGCGGAAACTACACAATCTATGCGACTAGCGCAAAGCCTGTCACAGTTCCTGCAATCAACGCGGTGACAGTCAACGGAAAATCTCTCGACAGAAAGATTTCTCTCGGCGGCGGCGGTTCTCCTGCTTCATACCGCTGCATCGGATTCCAGACAAGCGGAAGCGCGGAAATCACAGTTTACGCAGCAGGAGCTTCAGGACGCTACCTTGCGCTTTATAAGTCAGGAACGCTGCAGAACAAGCAGGAAGTTTCTTCTTCTGTACAGGCTTACACATTCTCAACGTCTTCAAGCGGAACTTACTATTTGATGTCAACTTCATCAAATATTGATATTTATTATGTGAAAACTGCAATCGGCTCTTCATCTTCAAGCTCTTCCGGCTCTTCATCATCTAGTTCATCATCTTCAGGCTCGTCGTCATCTTCTTCATCTTCAAACGGAGCCTCGATTTCAATCAGCGACAAGCCTGTTGGATATGCGAGCGTCTCGAAGCCTTCAAGCACAGTCACAGTTTCATCACGCTCTGACCTTGTAAAATATGCGAAGGCCGGCGGCTACCTGATTTACGTGAACGGAATGATTGACATGTCAAACGGATATCTTCCTTCTTCTGCCGGCGGCTCGACATCAGGACTTGACTCGCTTGTTAAATCAAACACTTCAGGAAAATACACTTCTTACGACGCTTTCAAGACTGCCTACGCGAAAGGCTGCTCAACTTCGACAAATGACAAAGACTCTTCGTCTCCATCGTCTTCTCTCGGAAAATATCTTTGGGCATGCAACGAGGCTTATGGAAAGATTATAAAACTGACTGTCGCAAGCAACACTTGGATTGTCGGAAAAAACTCTTCATCTGGAATCAAGGGCGGAGCAATCAGCATCTCAAGCGTTTCTAATGTCGTGCTAAGAAATCTTGCAATCCAGGACGCTTACGATCCGTTCCCGCACCACGAGAAAAACGACGGCTACAACGCCCAGTGGGACTGCGTTACAATCCAGGGAAGCTCTTCAAACATTTGGATTGACCACTGCACTTTCAAGGATTCAATGGGACTTTCGTACGTGAAAACTTCCGGCTCGACATCTGAAAAATGGCAGACATATGACGGACTTTGCGATATGAAAGGCTCTGTCAAGAACATCACGATTTCCTGGAACCGCTTTCAGGACCATGACAAGACAATGCTCATCGGCTCAAGCGATTCTGACGGCTCGAACTCGTCGCGCACCGTAACTTTGCACCACAACTATTTCTACAACTGCGGACAGCGTCTTCCAATGGTTCGAAACACAAGAATTCATATCTTCAACAACTATTATGACGCTTCAAGCCCGAGATACAGCCAGCAGTATGCGGTCGGAATCCGCAAGAACGCGCTTGTCGTCGCTGAGAACAACACGTTCGGCTCAGGAATTTACTACAGCTTCAAGGATTCATACGGAACTTTGTACTCAAGCGGAAACGCAGACAGTTCTCAGAAAGGCTGCAACTCAAGCGTCTCAGGCTCAAAGCCGTTCACGCCAAGCTACAGCTATTCACTTGAAAGCGCATCTGCTTCAAAAGCAAATGTGAAGTCTTACGCGGGAGCAGGAAGCCGCCTGTAACGGCAGCATTTTGTTCTTTTTATATCTTTTTATAAATGATAGAATCATGGAAAACTGAAATAAAAGAGGTTTTCCATGTTCTATTACGGCGGTCTTGATTTAAGCTATTTGATTTTTGCAGTTCCAGCTCTGCTTCTCGGCCTTTGGGCGCAGTCGGCTGTAAAGAGCCGTTTTGCAAAATATGACAGAATCCGCACTAAAAAAGGCGTGACAGGGGCGCAGGCCGCCGCTATTCTTCTCCGCGCGAACGGAATCACAGATGTTAAAATCGCTCACATCAGCGGAAATCTTACAGACAACTACAATCCAACAAACAAAGTTCTGAGCCTTAGCGACGCGACTTACTCAAGCTCGTCCATTGCGGCGGTCGGAGTCGCGGCGCATGAGACCGGACACGCAATCCAGCACAATGTCGGATATTTTCCTTTGACTTTTAGAAGAATGCTGGTTCCAGTCGCTAACCTTGGCTCGACTTTCGGCCCGATTCTTGCGATTGCGGGGCTTGGATTTGGATATTCGGCGCGCGCGGAGGAATATCTTCCAATCTGCCAGTTTCTGACGAACCTTGGCCTTTTGCTTTTCGCGGGCGCGACTCTTTTTTATCTTGTAACGCTTCCTGTAGAGTTCAACGCTTCAGCTCGCGCTCTTAAAATCTTAAAAGGCGCGGGTGTTTTTACCGACAAGAGCGAAGTTGCAGGCGCGCGTGAAGTTTTGTGGGCGGCGGCTATGACTTACGTTGCAAGCGCACTCGGAGCGATAGGAAACTTTGTCCGGCTTCTGATGATTACAGAGCGCAGGCGGAGAAGATAAAAATATGGAAGAAATTGATTTTTCAGAAATCGGCGGAGTTTTGGTTGGAAACGCCCAGAATGACGATGCGAAAACCGGCGTCACCGTCTTTGTTTTTCCAGCCACAGCGACAGGCGCAGTTGATATTTCAGGCGGAGGGCCGGCTTCCCGCGAGACTCCGGTGGTTGAGCCTGAGCGCGCCGACACTCCGGTGAACGCGCTGGTCTTGGGCGGCGGTTCCGCCTACGGCCTTGAGGCTGCAAGCGGAGTGATGGAATGTCTTGAAAAGCACGGGCTCGGCTATGACACGCGGGCAGCCTTAGTGCCGATTGTCGTCCAGAGCGACATCTATGACTTAAGCTATGGAAGCTCAAAAATACGCCCGGATAAAAAAATGGGCGAAGAGGCGTGTCTGGCTTCGCTTTCACAGGATGAAAAGTTTAATGTCAAGCTGGAAGAAGTTCAAAAATCATCTGCAAACCGCTTGGTTTCTGGAGCTAAGAACGGCTCTTTCGGCTCTGGCTGCGGAGCGACCGTAGGAAAGATTTGCGGCATGGAGCGGTGTGAAAAAGCCGGAATCGGATTTGCGGCGCTTCAATGCGGAAATCTAAAAATCGGAGCCGCGGTTGTTGTGAACGCGCTCGGCGACATTTACGCTTTTGACAAAGAATGCACTGGCGGCCGCAAAATCGCTGGCCTTTTGTCGGAAGATAAAAAATCCTACTGCGACAGCGTTGCTGAGCTTTACAGATTATATGAAGAAAAATGCGCGGAAGACTTAAAGTCATCTTTTGGAAAAGAGAACACGACAATCGGCGCAGTCTTTACAAACGGAGACTTTACAAAATCCCAGCTTAAAAAAATCGCTTCAATGGCGCGCGCAGCATATGACCGCTGCATCCGCCCTGTTGGAACCATGGGCGACGGTGACACAATCTACGCGTTCAGCACGGAAAAGCCAGGAAAAAAAGTCCAGTCCGACTTGAATGTCGCAGGAACTCTTGCGGCGGATGCGATGGAAATAGCGATAAGAAACGCAGTCTTAAATTGAGCTGGGTTTAATCTTTATAGAAGTTATTTGATTTTTCCGAAAATAATTATAGAATATAAAAACCCGTAATCTTGGAAGGAAAAAATGAAAAAAATCATAAAGTTATTTTCTTTGATTTTAGCGGCTGGATTTGTTTTTACAGCCTGCGAGCGAATTGATGTTGAAGGAATTTCCGAGCTTAACGATATTGAAATTTGGTACAGCCCTTACACTAGCGATGCTGCGCCGCTTCCTGATGAATGCAGTTTGATTGACCGGGTCGAGGCCGACCTTGGAATCAACTTAAAATGCGTTGCGCTTCCTACAAATAAGGAGGAGCTTGATAAGGAAATCCTTACTGCCGCGAAGACAAATTCTCTTCCGGATCTTTTTATGGTGAACCGCGATA
This sequence comes from uncultured Treponema sp., assembly GCA_964538245.1. Classification (GTDB taxonomy): domain Bacteria; phylum Spirochaetota; class Spirochaetia; order Treponematales; family Treponemataceae; genus Treponema_D. Next base: position 30,186 of record CAZIFO010000015.1, on the reverse strand, counting down.
TTCTTATCAGACTTCTTACTGACAACAAGCTTGCGCGGGTTGATTCAATGTATGACATGATGCCGGAACGCACAAAGCAGATGTACAACGGCCCGGCGAGACGTTCTTCCGAATTTGACGGAATCTCATATGGACTTTCGCATTCAGGTTCTATTGAGCGAAATGAAGGTGTTTTAATCAGAAAAGACTGGCTGGACAGGCTTGGGCTTAATGTTCCTGTGACAACCGACGATTTTCTGAATGTAATGCGCGCCTTTACATTCAATGATCCTGATGGTGACGGAATTGACGATACTTATGGCTATGGAGCTTATATAGAAATCGCAAATTACGAGGATGGCCTTGGAAAAAGACTTGCACCTTTTTTCGGCGCATTCGGAGTTGAGGGAACTTATAACGCAAGTAAAAAAAATCCGGGCTTGAACGTAAGAAAACCTGCCTATTACGATGCAGTTGAATATATTAGAACAATGTGCACAGAACGAATTATCGACCCGAATTTCACAACTTACAACAAAAACGCATTCCGCGCTGCATGGAAGGCTGGACGTTTTGGAATGATGAGGGAACAAAACGCGGCTCTTGCGCTTGAGTCAAATTACAGACCGTTCGATGAGAAATTTCCTGACGGCGAGTGGCTTTTGATTGCGCCTCCGAAAGGACCTCGCGGCGAGTCTTCAGTTGGCGCTTACACGACCGGCTACCGGACTTACGCAGTTTCACGGAGAACCCAGGAGCTCGGAAAGCTGCCTATCCTTGCGCGTTTGCTTGAGTGGATGTCAACTGACGGTTATAATAACGTTGTTTACGGTGAAGAAGGCGTGAATTATCTTCTTGATGATAATGGAAATGTAACAACGGAAGGTCTTCCTGATCCGGAGCTTGCGTATACAAAGAAAGCTGCTGCTCCTCTTCTTCAGCTTAGAAACCTTGTGTTCCACAACTCAGATGAAGAGCTTGCCGGCCGTTATCCGTCATGGACTTCTATAAACGGAAAAACTATTTCTGCTTTGACTTTGCTCCGTAAAATGCAGAGCCAGCCGTGGACGGTTGCTGTTTCAATTCCTGGCGCCTCTAAAGAATTAAAAGAATTTTATGAAAACGGCGTTCTTGAATTTGTAACAGGAAGACGCCGTTTTTCAAGAGATGAATGGAGAACCTGGCTCAAAGAATTTGATCAGATGGGCGGACTTGACTGGGAGAACCGCTGCCGCATTCAAGTTGAGTCAAGCAATCTTCTTATGGATGATAACAAAGTCAACGATTAAAATTTATATATTTTAGAAATCAGATGATTTTTGCAACCTTGGAATCTCCATCGTGTCTAAAAAATAGAAATATCATCTGATTTTTTTGAGGTTAAAAATGAGCAAAAGAAGAGTTGTGATTACTGGAATGGGAGTTGTTTCTCCTGTCGGTAACACTGTTGATGAGGCATGGTCTTCTGTTAAGAACGGAAAATCAGGAATTGGAAATATAACTTTGTTTGATTCTTCTCGTCTTAGCGTTAAGATTGACGCCGAGGTAAAAGATTTTAACATTGAGAACTACGGAATTGAGTCAAAAGCGGTCCGCAAGATGGCGCGCTTTTCAAAATTCTGCCTCGCGGCTTCTGCGCAGGCGATTAATGACTCCGGCTATACAAAAGAAACTCTTGCCGCGGAGAAAAACGGCGTGGTTATAGGATGCTGCATTGGCGGAATGGATGCGATAAGCGAGGGATTTGCAAAACTTGATGATCCTGAAGCCGGCCCTTCGCGTCTTCCGCCGCTTACAACTCCGCTGATGATTTCAAACGAGGCGGCTGCTAATGTTTCAATTTATTATGGACTTCATGGACCGGCCTGGGCTTTGAACACAGCCTGCGCTTCTGGAACAGATGCGCTCGGTCTTGCTGTTGATATGATTAGAAGCGGAAGAATGGATGTTTGTCTTTCCGGCGGAACTGAAGCTGCAATCACAGAGTTTTCAATCGCATCGTTTATAAAGCTGATGGCTCTCGCCTCAAAATTCAATGACTGCCCGCAGAAAGCCAGCCGGCCTTTTGACAAGGACCGCTGCGGATTTGTTCTTGCGGAAGGCTCTGCTATGTTCATGCTCGAAGAGCTTGAGCACGCGAAAAAACGCGGCGCAAAGATTTACGCTGAAATTGCAGGTTTCGGCTCAAGCTGCGACGCTTACCATATTACAGCGCCGCTAAAAGACGGGAGCGGAGCTGCCCTCGCTGTAAAAGAAGCAATTGCCGATGCTGGACTTAAGCCTGAGGACATTCAGTATTACAACGCGCACGGAACTTCAACGCACGCGAACGATGTGGGCGAGACAAACATGCTGAAGCTTGCTTTTGGAGAAGAACAGGCGAGAAAGCTCCATATTTCCTCAACAAAATCTATGACTGGCCATCTCGTTGGAGCGGCCGGCGCGATTGAGGCTCTTTTCTGCGTAAAGGCAATCAACGACAGCTTTGTTCCGCCTACAATAAACCTTGACAACCAGGATGTTGAAGGCGGCTGCGACTTGGACTACACTCCGAATAAAGGCGTGTCATGCGAAATCAACGCGGCGGCGAGCGCAAGCCTTGGATTCGGCGGACACAACGGTTGCATTGTTATAAAAAAATACAGCGAATAATTCATATCCGGAATTAGAAAACTAAAAAATGTAATTGAAATCCATTTTCATAAAAAAAGGCGTTTCAAAATGAAACGCCCGTTTTTTTTACATTTCCTTGATTTCTTTTATTACATCTTTGTAGCCTGAAGCGTATTTGTCGTAGATTGGAGACGTCGCGTCTTTGAATTTCTGAATTTCCTGCGGTGAAAGCTCAATTACAGTCGTTCCGGCTTTTCTTACTTTTTCTTCCGCAAATTCCTGTTTTTCAATATTTTTTTGAATTTCGTATTCCTGGACTTCCTTTGCACAGGATTTTATGGTTTCAACATCTTTTTCACGGAGCTTTGCGAATGTCGCGCTTGAGGCAAGCAGAACTTCTGGAATCCATGTGTGGCGGTCGAGCGTGTAGTAAGGCGCGACAAGAAAATCGCCCATGTTTTCGTAAGTTGACCAGTTGTTCTCCGCGCCATCAACAATTCCGTTCTGAATCGCAGAATAAACTTCCGACGACGGAATTCCGGAAACTCCTGTTCCGCCGAGATAATTCACAATATCTTTCATCAAATCGCTGTTCATCATGCGGATTTTCAGGCCTTTCATGTCTTCAATCGATCTGATTGGCTTTGACGAGTAAAACGAGCGGCAGTCCGAATCATAATAGCAAATTCCGACAAGACCCGGGCATGAATTTTCGATATTCGCAAGAATTTTATCGCCGATGCTGCTGTCCAGGACTTTCCACATATGCTCGCGGTCGCGGAAAAGATAAGGAAGGTTCACAAGGTTGACTTCCGGAACAAAATTGGAAAGCGGCGCGGTTGAAACTCTCGCAAAGTCAACATCTCCGTTAATAAGCGCGTTTATTGAATCTGTCTCATCTTGATAAAGAATTCCGCCCGTGTAAACTTCAATATGAATGCTTCCGTTTGTTTTTTTTTCTACAAGCCTTGCGAATTCCTGGTCAGCAAGCGAAGTTGGATATCCGTCAAGATGAATTTCCGCAAGTTTAAGTCTGACTGCTTCTTTTTTGCAGGCTTCGAATAAAAAAAGCGTTCCGATAATGAATGCCGCCTGCACAACTTTTTTTAATAATTTTAGCATAACTTTTAAAGAGCTCCTAACGCTAAATTATCCTTTATAAATTGAAAAACTGCAATCTTTTTACTAGAATAAATATTCTATGAAAAAATTTAAAAAGAAAATTCTTTCTTTATTTTTATTATCAATGTTTTTATGCGAAAATATTTCTGCGCAAAATGAATCATCTGAAAATTCAAGCTATAAAGCTGGTTCGTCTTCTGGAATTTCGCTCTTATCTGCTTCCGGAGATAATCTAAATACAATGGCGGAAAATGAGAATGATGGAAAAAAACATTGGATTTCAGCTTTTGGCGGAATGCTGATTTTTAATGTTGGACTTGCAACTTATAATCGTTACGTAATTGGCTCTGGATGGGCTCAGACCGGACCGGATGAGTGGGATCATTTTTGGGAAAGAAGACTTGCTTGGGATGACGATTGGTATTGGACAAATTTTGTTCTCCATCCATACCAGGGAAGCCTTTATTATATGTCGGCTCGCGGTTCAAATCTTAATGTTTTTGAATCTATGCTTGTTACAACTGCCGGCTCCGCTTTTTGGGAATATCTTTGTGAAACAAATGCGCCTTCTAAAAATGATATGGTTTATACAACTGTCGGCGCGTTTGCTGTCGGCGAAATGATGTATCGTCTTTCGCTGGCTGCTGACAGCAAATCAAGGATTGCAGGTTTCGCATTGAATCCTATGCGGCTTTGGACTGAATTTGCCACAGGTCAAAAACCGAGAAATCCTCACGGAATAATCCACGAGCTTACTTTAAAGCTTAATGCTGGAACAAGTCAAACTTACACAAATATTCTTGGTTCTGATAAAAAAGTTAATATGGCCAATTTTGACAGAAATGAAAATTATCCGATTTACGGGGGATTTGAACTTTTTGCCGTTTATAACGATCCTTATACGAATGATTCAAATGTTCCTTACAATCATTTTGAACTGAAAATCGGGGCAAACGCAGGAAAAGGCTCCGGAACTGGCTCTGATTGCAATTATCCTGAAATTGATAAGAATTTGATGTACAACATTGAAATTGAAAGCAACGGTTTTTTATGGTCACGTTCTCCTGTTTTTGCAGAGAATATTGACACATCGCTCGGAATTGTAATGGAATATGATTTTGACTGGCATTCATTCTATTTAATATCTTCCCTTGCCCCTGGACTTGCGATAAAACAGAGGATTAATTTTGAAAAAAACAGATTTGAGTGGCAGCTTCATGGCGCCTGGGTCGCTTTAGGAACGGCTGATAATTATTATCTTAGGCGCAGCCTGCTTGCTGTATGGCCGACTGACAACACAATAAGATTTTACAGCTACACAACCGGAGCTGAATCAGTTTTAAAATTAAGATATATCACAGACAAAGGTTCCAATGTATCTTTTGATTTTCACGGATATGCAATGTATGATTTTTATAATCAGTTGAAACATGGAGCCGATGTCGGCTGGGAATTTATCGGAAAAGGAACTTTAAGCGCGGAAATCGCAGTTTCAAAATCTGTTTTGATTGGAGCATCTGACAGAATTTTTGCGAAGCGGACATTATATAAACATTATCCGGACGTTTTTGAGATTATGAATTCCGCAAGCGTCTACGCGAAATGGAAGTTCAGATAATTTCAAAACGCGGTAGAAAATCTCTTTTCTAAAAAGTAATTTATGACATCTTTTTTGCTTGTATGTGAAAAATACGTTATAATTTAAACTATGAAATTTGTTAGCACAAGAGATTCTTCAAACTGCGTGAATTTTGAGAAAGCCGTTCTCGACTGCATGGCGAAGGACGGCGGACTTTATGTTCCTAAAGATTTTGCTGATTTAAGACGTTATCTTTTATATATGGACGGGAAAACTTCGTTTGCGAATATTGCCGGAACTTTGACTTCGGCGTGCATCAACGACGAGTTTTCTCCGATTATCTGCGAAACAATCGCGACAAGAGCTTTTACTTTTGAACCAAAGCTAAAACGGCTCAACGACAGGCTTTTTGCGCTGGAGCTTTTCCACACTCCGACTGGAAGCCACAAGGATTTTGGAATTTCATATCTTGTAAACTGCCTTGAGACAATTTTGACTATGAAAAGCGAAAAGGCGGTTTTTCTTGACGCTACTGTGGGCGAGCTTGGCGCGAGCCTTGCGCGTGCAATCAGAGGAAAGAAAAACTTAAAGGCCGTTCTGATTTATCCTCGCGGATTTGTGCGCGGCCTTTCTGACGAAGATTTTATCTGGAACGGCGGAAATGTTCTTCCGATTGAAGTTGACGGAACGGAGCATGACTGCCACCGGATTGTGCGGGAATTTTTCGCTGACAGGAACATTGTTGAAAAATACAAGCTCACTGTCGCAAACACAGCTAACATCGGCAGGCTCCTTCCGCAGATGTTTTTTTATCCGTATGCGTTCAGCCGCCTAAAAGAGCAGGTGAACGGAGACATTTTCTACGCGATGCCTTGCGGAAACTACTCGAACCTTGTCGCGGGACTTTACAGCTGGCGGCTTTCTCTTCCTGTAAATGGATTTATCTGCCCTTCTACTGATGAAATAAAAACTGACCTGGCTGGAAACTGCCAGATTATGGACAGCATGGTTCCTCTGAAAGACCGTGAGAGCGCAGATCCTGCAAGCCCTTCAAATCTTGAGCGGCTGGAGGAGATATTCTCGACGTATTCGCTTATGCTAAAGCATTTTGTCTATCCGGCGAATGTAACAGATGAGCAGGCGGAAGAGGCAAGCAGAAAACTTTTCCTTGACTATAATCTGTACGCGGACAAAAACTCAAGCAAGGCCTATGCCGCCGCGGTTGAAAGAAAGGAAATGACTGATGAGGACGAGGCTTCCACCGTTCTTGTAATGCGAGACCATCCGGCTCTTTCTTCGTCGTGGATACGGCACGCAATCGGCGAAGCCCCGGAACTTCCGGAAAGAATTCAAGCCGCGCTGCAGCAGAATCATCTTGAAAAGCCGCTTGTAAAAACATCCTCCGAAGTTCTTGAGCTGATGGAAAAGTTCATTACGTTATAAAAAAATGCTGGCAATTTGTTTTGCCAGCATTTTTTTATCATTTTGTTTTTTTAGTTTTGTTTTTCTTTTCCGCTTTTTTCTGCGCAGATTCCTTTTCAAACGCTTTTAAGAAGTTTTCGCACTTGTACTCGGCTTTTTTCTGAGCGGCATCAAGTTTTTTGAATATCTCGGCGGCTGCTCCCGCTTTTTCGGTGGATTTTCCAAGCGAGAAGATTTCCTTTCCCAGCTTTAAGATTTCCTGCATCTTTTCCGCATTGAACCATCTTACTCCGCCGTATTCATTTGCGCCGGTCAAAAGCCATGAATACTTTGAGTTCACAAGAAGAGCCGCAATAGCTGCTTCGTCTTTCTTTAAGGAGCTTTCTGTTAGCTCGGTTTTTCCGTTTTCCAGAAGGACAAAAGATTTTTCAAACCAGGCGTAAATTGCATTTGCGTCAAGAATCTGCTTCTTTTTCTCGTCGTTTTTGCGGGCGGCAAATTCTGAAATCTTGCGCGCAAGTCCCCAGCGCGAGGCTTTCTCTTTTTCTGCAAGCGGAAGAACAAGCGAAAGAACCATAAGGTTCAGGCTGTTCTCTGAAACTTCCTTGGCGGCATCTTTTGGAAGCGAGATTTTTGGAAGATGGAACGGCTTATAAACCTGTTTTTTTGGCTTTTTAGCCGCTTGCGCTGTTTTGTAAGATTCCTTGTCTTTATGCTCAGATGAATCGCCATCAGTGGCTTTAGCTTTAAGCTCAGCATGGCGCAATTCTTCCTCAAATTCTTCCTTTGCAAAGCTGTCGGCAATCTCATAGAACTCTGCCAGAAGTTTTTCGTCAACGAGAGCCTTGAAGCTAGACGAAGAAATCTGCTTGACGCGTGGCTTTGCCGACGTTTTTTCAGCTTCTTTATTTTTTTCGTCTTTTGCATACGGAGCTTTTTGATTTTTATCCGCGAGCTTTGCAATCAGCTTTTCTTCTAGAGATTTTTTCGCTTCCGACTCTTCGTCTTGAACTTGAGAAATCAGCTCGGCTTCCGCCTTGATAACCGGCGTGACAAGATTTGCGAACGCAGCGTACAAGTCCTTGTAATGAAGCTCCTGCCAGGCAACCTGCAAATCCGTGGTTCCGCGGCCGTTCAAGAAATTGCACAGTTCCGCCAGCTTTCCGTCAACGTCCTTTTCCTGCCTTATATCGAGGAAAATCTGCGTCTCAAATCCGTTTAGCGCGATGAACATTCCGTGCTCGCAGATGTCTTTTGACTTTCTGATGTACCAAAGGTTGCTTCTCTGCTCGCGGAAAATCATGTAGAAATCATCTTCACCCCAAAGTCCGAGTCCTTCAGAAATTGAGCGTGAGACGAGCTTTTTGTTGTTTTCGCCGCTGCCGGTCTTTACAGCGTATTCGCATGACTGCTTTATCCAGCCTGCCGCCCGCTCATACTTGTTATTATAGAAGACAAGTGAATATTCAGAGCCGCATTTGTTTGAGTAGGCAAAGACGTTCTCGTTAACGGTGCCGTTGTTCCACACATCATAAAAAAGAAAGTCCTCTACGCCTGCGAAAATGTAGCGTTTTTTCATCAGCGGAAAGATTTCGCGCTTGTGTCGCTCAATAAGATACTGATCTGGCTGCTCGTCGCGGTAGGCGCGCGTGTATTCCATTCCGTACTTTTCCTCGAATCCTTCAATCTGTCCGTGCCCGAACATCGGAAGGCCCGGCATTGTGACCATGAGTGTGCACACGCCGAAATATTTGTCGCCCTTGCCAAACTGCGCTACGGCTGTCTCCTCGTCAGGATTGTTCATAAAATTCACATAGCGTTTTAGAATCTGCGGGTCGAACTGGATTGTGTTCTTTACAGTCTGGCGGTACTTGTAGTTCTCTTCCTTTTTGAGCATGTTCATAAAGGCGGAGTTGTAGACTCTGTGCATTCCAAGCGTGCGTGTAAAGTAGCCTTCCATCATCCAGAAAGCCTCGGCAAGAAGAAGCGTGTCGGGAACTTCCTTAGCAACGCGGTCAACAACTTCGCGCCAGAACTCGTTTGGAATTCTCTTCTCAAACTCCTCCGCGCTAAGCGCAAACTGGCTCCGTGTCGCGATGTCGCCGCCTTTTCCAGGCTCCGGATACCAGAGCCGCTTTATGTGCTTCTTCGCAAGCACCATGGCCGCGTCAAAGCGGATAATCGGGAAATTGCGCGCCACATGCAGAATCTCCTGCATTACTTCCTCGCGCGCCTTTGGATTTAAGAAATCAATCTGCGCAGTATCGTTCCACGGCATTCCTGTTCCGTCGTTTCCGTGGTAGATGTAGCGCGTGTCGCCTGTAGCAGTGTCAACACGCTTAAAAACTACGGCGCAGTCTGATTTTGAATAGTAATGGTCTTCAAGATAGATTGCGACACGTCCGTCGTGGCTCAGGTTCGGTCCGTTAAAAGTGTACTGCGGAAAAGGATTGTCGCGCCGCTGCATGAACAAGTCCGGCTTTTCTACAACCCATTTGGAGTCCATCCCTGTGTGGTTCGGCACCATGTCGCTCGCAAGGCGGATTCCGCGTTTCCAGAGCCTTGTGCGCAGGTTCGCGAGCGCATCCCAGCCGCCTAAGTTCGACGCAATCTCATAGTCTTCAAGAGAATAAGCGCTCGCCGCAGCCTCCGGGTTTCCGCACATCTGCTTTATTCTTTTGCTTGCCTGCGAGCGCTCCCACAGTCCTATAAGCCACAGGCCTGTAAATCCCTCGTCGCGGAGAATATCAAGCTCCTCGTCTGGAATCTGGTCAAGCCGTGAAATTTCCCTGTTGTATTTTTTTGAAAGCTGGTAAAGCCACACAAGGACAGTCTTAGCGAGAAGAACGACGCGCGGCATCCATTCCCGGTCTGCGCTGAATCTTTCGTACTCTTTCATAAGGTAGTCATAGTTCGGAGGCGACATATCAGGGCTGCCGCCGTTTGTCGGGTGCCACTCAGGTTTCCATTCCTCAGCAAGAAGATCGCTTCCGCCAAAAAGCCGCTTTAGCCAGTAGTCTTCGCCCTCTCCGTCGCCAGGCAGGAAAAGCTCCGCCCAGTGCACGCGGATATAGTTCAGTTGCTCCTGAAGGTTGTCCGGCGCAAAGCGCACAGGCTCGCGTAAAAAAGAAACCAGATCGTTGCCGAATGTTCCGAACGGCGGCTGGCCTTTAAAATAATTCTGTGTTTCTTTCCAGAAGTCTTCAAAAATAGGATTTTTCCGTAAAGCCGAATCATCAAAAAGCGGCGAGAACGGCTTGAACGCAGGGTTCTCATTGTCAAGGCAGAGCATAATCATCTCTTCGAGCGTCTGCTCACGGTTAGTCCGCGTGCGGCCGGTTTTGCGCTCCGTAAGCTCTGTGTCAAGATATTCTTCTATTGAACACTCACCTTTGTAGACTGCGACTGGAGGAAATTCCTCGCAGAACTTGACTAGAAGAGAGTCAATCTGCTTTTTGCCGAATTTGTCCTCAAGCGTTTTAAGAAGATTCTTAAAAGCGTCGCTGTTTTTGTGCCGGCGGTAAGTGTAGCAGGCAAGGTGAAAAACCTCGTCAAGAAGGCCCATCGCATTCAATGTTCCAGCGGAAATTTGCGTAAGGTTATTTTTTTCAAGATATTTATTGAATTTAGTCTGGAAAGTTCTTACTGCGCTCAGATTTGCCAGAATCACGTTTCCGGAAGAAGAAAAAAGACTTTCGTCAAAAGAACAAAGGTCGCGTATTTTTTTTGAGATGTGAAATTCGTTGCGCGAGTAAATCATAAAATCCTCCGGAAGTTGATTGCATTGCCGCCGACTTTTTGCAGGGCGATGAAATCTTTCTTAAAATTATATCATAACTTTGGCGATATTTTCGTTTATTTTTAATAAAAATGATTTATAATTTAAAAGATAATATTTCCGCTTTCGCAGGAGAAAGTTTTGTTTCAGTTTTTTATAGGCCATTTGCCTTGGTTATGGCTTTTTGTCTGCATTATCTGCATTTTGCTTGAGGCCGCAACTTCATCTCTTACAACAATCTGGTTTGCTTGCGGCTCTTTCGTGATGATTTTTCTTTCGTTTGTCAGTTTTCCGTTTGGATGGCAAATCCTGATTTTTGTTCTGATTTCTTTTCTTCTTTTGATTTTTACGCGTCCTATCGCTGTGAAAAAACTTCATATTAAGAAAACCGCGACAAATTCCGACCGGCTGATTGGAAGAAAATGCCTTGTCACGCAGAAAATCACGGAGCTGCAAAAAGGCGCGGTTAAGATTGACGGAATCGAATGGGCGGCGGAATTATCTGATGATTGTAAAGAAGAAATTGAGAAAGGCTGCGAAGTTGTAATTGAAGAAATCAAAGGGGCAACTTTAGTTGTTAAGAAACTTAGCTGATTTTTTTTAGAGGAGCGCGTTAGCGATTGTAGTGGCGGCGGAGCCGTTCGGTAGCGACGAAAGGCGCGGACGAATGAAGCCGGAAGGCGGAACCACGAAAAGCGCGGCGGCGAAGCCGCAACGCCCGGATTTTTAAATTTAAGATTTTTTTTAATTTAATGGAGGAAAAAATGCCGCAAGTTATTTTAATTGCTGTAATCGCCTTTGTTCTGATGATTTTGATTATTTCGAACATCAGAATTGTTCCCCAGTCAAACGCCGCTTTGATTGAGCGGCTTGGAACTTATGTCGCGACCTGGCAGACAGGTTTGCACGTAAAGTTTCCGTTTATTGACAGAATTGCGAACACGGTTTCGCTCAAGGAAAAAGTTCTGGACTTTCCGCCGCAGCCTGTAATCACAAAAGACAATGTGACAATGAAAATCGACACGGTTGTCTACATGCAGATTACTGATCCGAAGCTTTACACTTACGGCGTTGAGAACCCGATGACGGCGATTGAGAACCTGAGCGCGACAACTTTGCGAAACATAATCGGCGAGCTTGAGCTTGACGCGACGCTCACTAGCCGCGACGTAATCAACACGAAAATGCGCTCGATTCTTGACGAGGCGACAGATCCTTGGGGAATCAAAGTGAACCGCGTGGAAGTGAAGAACATTATGCCGCCTGAAGCAATCCGCGAGGCGATGGAAAAGCAAATGCGCGCAGAACGTGAAAGACGCGAGAAAATCCTGATTGCGGAAGGCCAGAAACAGTCTGAAATTCTTGTTGCTGAAGGCGCGAAACAATCCGCGATTCTAAAAGCGGAGGCGGATAAGGAGGCTAGAATTCTTGCGGCGGAGGCGGAAAGCGCGGCGATTGTAAAGAAAGCGGAAGGCGAGGCTGAGGCAATAAGGCAGGTTCAGGAGGCGACAGCCGCCGGACTAAAAATGATAAAAGATGTCGGAGCTGATGAAGCCGTAATTAAGCTAAAGAGCCTTGAGTCGCTTGAAAAAGCTGCGGACGGCAAGGCGACAAAGCTTATAATTCCGGCTGATTTTCAGAACCTCGCCGGAGTTGTCGCTTCAATTTCTGAAATAGCGAAATCTCAGGCTGATTCCTAATTGCTTTCTATAAAACCGTATTTCCAGTGCCAGACAGGTTTTGCAAGCTTGTAGCTGAACGGCTGCTTGCGCTCAAAGTCTGGCAGCCATTCTGTGTCCTGGCACAAATCCTGGTAAAAAAGATAGTCGAAGTCATATGCTTCAATTAAATCGCGCAAATCCGCATCTTCCTGCGTGTTGACAAGGCGGTTCTCAATTGCGGAAAGCGCTTTTTTCCGTTTTGCAAGCTCTTCGTCGCTTCCCTTGAACGGGACCGGCGTGTACTGGCTCATCAGCGAAATAATCGCTTTTCCGTCGGCGTTGCGCTTTAGCCATTCAAGAACATCGGCAGTCTCAAAAAATTTTCCGGGCAGAAAAAGATGGCGCACAATTGTTCCGGAAAGAATTTTATCTTTTACAATTTTTTTCCCGTCTATTACTTTTTCTTCCTGAATGATTTTTACAGGATTGTGCGAAATCATCCATAAAATCGCTTTTTCGGCTTTCTCAGGATAATCACGCGCGGCGCAAAGTTTCTGCGACAAGTCAGAATTCAAAGTCTTCAAGTCCGGAAGATAAATCGAAACCAAACCTTCGAGCATTTTCAAGAACTCAACGTCGTCGTATCCGCTTGAATTCCAGCAGACAGGAATTTTAAGCCCGCGTTTTTTTGCCTCGGCAAGGCCTTCCGCAATCGCCGGAATATGATGGCTTCCAGTAACAAGATTTATGTTTTCCGCGCCGGCATCTTCAAGACGCAGGCAGATTTCAGCAAATTCCTCGTTGGAAACTTCCGCGCCCATTCCTTGCTGCGAAATCTGATAATTCTGGCAGAACGCGCATCTTAAGTTGCAGCCGGTCAGGAAAATTGTTCCGCTTCCGCTGTGGACGGTCAAAAGCGGTTCCTCGCCAAAATGCAGGCAGGCGACCGCGATTCTGATTTTATCATTTTCCCTGCAGAATCCTGCGCGGCTTAAAGCTTCATTTGCGTTTGTCCGGTTCGCTCCGCATTTTCTCGGGCATTGCAGGCATTTTGAATAAAAATCTCCGAGCATTAAATTGCGCCTTTGTCGAGCAAAATTCCCATCATGTTCTGAAGCGTGTCCAAGTCAATTTCTTCCTGGGCTTCATCAATAAAATTTTTCAGGTTTTCAAAATCATCTTGAGTCAAAATATTCAGATCGTCGTCTTCAATATTGTCAACAAAACTTTGAAAAGCCTTTAATCTGGCCACGTTTTCTTCCGAAGGCTCGTTCTCAAGATTCTCCGACGGAAGAACGTAAGTGTTCAGCCAGTACTGCGAGATTGACGGCGCGAGAGAACCCAAATTCGGATTGTTCCGCTCAAAAAGCTGGGCAATCTGCGTGCAGGCGCGTTTTGCGTCATAATGGCCGCCGTTGTTTGCGCGGTCGTATTTTACGATTTTTTTTATATCAGCTAAAAATTTCTCAATTGCAGTCATAAATCAAGATTATATCAATTTTTTTTGTAATTAGGAAGATTCTATATTTTTGGACGGACTTTTTCTTAGGCGGTAAATGTTTTGTTTGAGCTTCGCGTCGCGCTTTCGCGCGCAATTAATTCACGGCCTCAGCTTTTCGCGGTTGCGCCTTTCGGCTTCATTACCGGCAGGCTTTGCTGCCGGCAACGCTTCGCGCCGCTACAATCTGGCGTAGGATTTTTTTGTAACTATTTTTTCCAATAATTTTTTTATCCTAAAAAACTTGACTTTTCTAATAATGGAATTTACACTTTGATTATGGACTTAAAAACTGTATTAACACCTGACACTGTAGAACTTCATCTCAAAGGTAGAACAAAAGAAGAGATTATCGATGAGATGCTTGATATCCTCGTCAAGGCAGGAAAGGTAACTGACAAAGCTACCGCTCGCGAATGTGTACTTGACCGTGAACGCAAAATGTCTACTGGCATGAAGCACGGAATTGCAATTCCGCACGGAAAAACAGACACAGTTTCTGATTTGGTTGCGTGCATCGGCATTTCTGACAATCCTGTAGATTTTGATTCTTTGGATCAGGAACCATGCCGCATTTTTATTATGACTCTTTCTCCAGTAAATAAAACTGGACCGCATCTTCAGTTTTTGGCGGAAGTCAGCTTGCTTTTCAAGAGCGCGGAGAAACGTGCTCAGATTTTGAATACTCAGGACAAAGCTGAAGTTATCAAGATTCTTACAGAGTAGAATCGAACACAAAAAGAGTCTTTTTGGGGATCTCTACCATTGCGTAGAGATTTTTTTTTCTTTAAAATATATTAATCATGAAATTAGAGCGATTGTTTGAAGTAAGAAATTCAAAACTTTTTAAGATTTCCGGCGAGGAATTCCCTCTCTCTTCTAAAAATATAAAATCTATAAAATGGAGCGAAGTTGAAGGCGCGCCTGAAGAATACAATGAGGAATTTCTGGCGGAACTTCGTGATGAGCTGAAATCTCTTGAAGAGAAAAATGAATTTGTTTTTATTGAGCCGGTTTTCGACAAGAGCGGAGCAGGCGAAAGCGATATTGAGCAGTTCACAGCCGCAATGAAACACGCCGCAAGAAGAGTAAAAGACTGCGTTTCTGTGATTGGTTTTGCGATTCCTGCGGAAGTTGAGCCGAAAAAAGATTTTTATATTGCTGAGCTCAGCCAGAAACATCAGCAGTACTGTTTTTTTTCAAAGACTTTGCAAGATAATTCTATTGTCAGATATTAAATGTTTTATTATGCAGAGAAATCGGATGTTTGCGAAAAACAGTATGAATTTCGCAAGAAATCTAAAAAAATCAAGAATTTTTGCGAAAAACTCCAAAATCTCTATTGCTTAAAATAATCTGATTCGCTAACATTTCGGCTATGAATTCTTTTAACAAAAAAACTTTGTGGGGAACTCTTCTTTTCAGCGGGTTTGTTTTATTTTTGTGCCTGCTTGTTGCGCATCTTCTCCCTGCAAAAGCTCAAAACGACACGGAAAAAGTTTCAGAATTCAGTTCTTTCTCAAATCTTGCCACTTTACCTGATGACTTTTTTTCAGATTCTGCTTTTAAGACAGATTATTCGGATGACTATTCGCCGGAGGATGACCAGGCGCTTGCCCTTTACAGGCAGCCGCAGTCGCGCCCAGCGGTTGAATGGTTCTTTTCACGCGTAACTGGAAGCCGCGAGATTGCGCAGGCAATCTTGGAAAATGCGGACAAGAATGATATTTCACCTACGCTTGCTTTCTCTCTTGCCTATGTTGAAAGCCGCTTTAATGCGAATGCTGTAAACAAAAATACAAATCACACAATTGACCGCGGACTTTTTCAGCTGAACAGCGCGACTTTTCCAAAGCTTACGGAGGAAGAATTTTTTGATCCTGATGTGAGCGCAAAGTATGGAATGAGCCATTTGCGTTATTGCATGGACGTGGCTGGAGATGAGATTACTGCGCTGGCGATGTACAATGCGGGAACAAGCCGCGTAAAAGCGAATAAAACTCCGCAGCGCACATTGAACTATGTCGCAAAGATTTCAAACTATAAGGCCCGTCTCGACAGCCGTTTTGATTCAGATATCCTTGCTTTTTATCAGGCTGGCGACAACGTAAAAAACAAAGCTCTTGCAATGGTCAAATAAAAAAATGCTGTGCTTTCCCCTCCGAAAGCACAGCGATAAACTCTCTAAAGATATGGACTTAATTTATTGGATTATGAATCCAGTTTAATACCGGCGGCCTCTTAGAGATTCGGCTGCTTTTTGCATTTGATTGCTAGCGGCAAGTTCAAATGTTGCAATTATGCAAATCGTTTTAACTTTTAAGAATTTATTCATTTTCTCTCCATAAAAAGATAAGAGATAGTTTAATTTAGATTTCGAAAAAATCAATCGGAAAAATAAAAAAAAGCCTTAAAAAAGAAAAAAAATCTTTTTTAAGGCTTAAAATGTCCATTATCTCTAATATTTCAATATTTTTCTTCAAAATTTGCTAAATCACAAATTCTCTGTTGCTTTATTCCCGCCAGCGTGTATATTTGTCGCACTCAAGTATTTTTTTCGCATTTTCAATTCTTTCTGGAGTCGGCATCGGCGTGTTCCTAAGCTGGTACGGAATTTTCAGCTCGTCATATTTCGCGATTGCGAGGCTGTGGTACGGAAGAATTTCAACGCGGTAAACATTGTGCAGGCTGCGGATAAAATCTCTTGTTTGTGTAAGATACATATCATTGTCCGTGATTCCAGGAACAAGAACGTGGCGGATCCAGATTGGCTTTTCAATTTCGTCAAGATAGCGGAACATTTCCTCTACATTCTTGCGGCTTTTGCCCGTCAGTTTTATGTGCTCTTCTTCGTTTATATGCTTAATATCCATAAGAAGAAGGTCTGTAACGTCCATCAGCTTCTTGAATTTCTCAAACCATTCGCCTTCATTTGTAAAAGGCCCGCCCGCTGTGTCGATGCAAGTGTTTATTCCTTCCTGTTTTGCAAGCGTAAAAAGCTCAAGAAGAAAATCAATCTGTAGCAAAGGCTCTCCGCCAGAAACCGTGATTCCGCCTTTTTTGCCCCAGTACGAGCGGCATGAAAGAGCTTCTTTTAAGACGTCTTTTGCTTCCCAGAGCTTTCCTTCTTTCATAATCCAAGTGTCTGGATTGTGGCAGTATTTGCAGCGGAAATTACATCCGGCGACAAAGACGATAAAGCGTGAGCCTGGTCCGTCAACGCAGCCGAAGCTCTCAAACGAGTGGATATATCCTTTCATAGTGTACCTCGTACTATAAAATTATATAAAAAAGATAATAAAGTCAAAAAAGCCGGCTACAAGGAGCTTTTTGTTCCTGGAACCGGCTTTTACAAGATTTAGCGGTTAGCTCTTTCTTGCGCGGCTTTGCATTTAATGCACAAAACAGCTTCTGGAAGCGTTTCAAGGCGTTCCTGCGGAATTTCCTGATGGCATTTAAGACATTTTCCGTAAGTTCCTTCCTCAATTCGCTTTAGCGCGTTATTGATTGAAGTAAGCTTGTTCTGCGCCTGAACTCCCAGCGTCTCGAGCATTCTTCCGTCAATCACGTCTGAGGCGACATCAATCTCATCGCCCGGCTCAGCGTCTTCCATCAGCTTTTTATAATCAGAATTCTGGTCTGCAAGAGATTTTAAGATTTTCTCTTTTTCTTCTGTAAGCTCTTTCTTCATTTTTTCAATAAATGCTTGATCCATAGTTGCCTTTCTCCCATAGTTGACAAATGTTTGTTGAATTAGATAATAATATAGATAAAATCCTTAAAAGACAACTTTTTTATTTAGGATTTTTTGTTATTTTTGGAGGAACTGTGTCTAAAGAAGATGCTATTGAAGTTGAAGGCATTGTAAAAGAAGCCTTGCCGAACACAATGTTCCGCGTTGAGCTTAAAAACGGCGGACATATGATCATGGCGCATTTGTCAGGAAAAATGCGGAAACACTTTATCAGAATCGTACCGGGCGACACTGTGAAAGTTGCTCTTTCTCCGTATGATTTGAACCGCGGACGGATTATTTTCCGCGAAAGATAATTTTTGGAATTAAAAAAGCTGCCTGATGGTTTTTGTCAGGCAGCTTTTTTTTACCGCTTCTTAAAGCTCATCAAGCTTTTTAGAGATTTTATTGCGCCTGTGATTCCTGAATAAATCGCGTAGAAACAGAGAATCGGGCCGAACGGAATTATAAAAAACGAATACCGAAGGAATGAAAGTCCGAGAAGCGCCACAAATATTTTCAGCAGAAACTGAACAAACAAAGACGAGCGCGTCTGCGGCTCAGATTTCGTGTAGTAAGTGTAAGTCCTGAAAGGGCCGTTTGTTCTATATGAGCCGTTCTGTGAATTTCCGCTCTGATTCTGGCCTGAGCTTGCTGCCCTGAACCATTGGTCAAAAGCGTCGCCAAAGTCGTCCTGAGTTTCCTGCCCCCAAGTTCCCCAGCCGTAACGCTGTCCCTGCCAGTTTCCGCTGTTAGCATATGGATTTGACGACCCGCTGTAAGAGCCGTATTCATCGTACTGGCGGCGTTTTGTCTCATCGCCGAGAACATCGTAAGCCGCGGTTATGTTCTTGAATTTTTCCTCCGCGGCCTTGTCGCCCGGATTTCTATCCGGATGATATTTCATTGCGAGCTTTCTATACGCTGATTTTATTTCGTCCTGAGTCGCCGATTTTGGCACTCCGAGAACTGTGTACAAATCTTCCAAATTTCGTTCCTCTAAATTAAAAAATAATCAATTTGTCTGAAAGATACAAGCAAAATATTCTTCATTTTAAATTATTTGATTATCACCCAGGTTGCGCCGCTTCCGCCCTGCGTGTGATCCGGATGGCCGCTTGAGCCAAGGTTCGGATTCTGTTCTATGAAAGTTTTGACCATCGGGCCAAGAACTGGATCAGAGCCGTGACTGTGGTTGCCTTTTCCATGGATAATCAGAATTTTTTTAAGGCCGCGGCTTACGCACATATTCACAAAAGATGTAAGCTTGCTCCACGCTTCGTCGCGCGTAAGTCCGTGCAGGTCAATCCGCGCTTCCGGCCGCATTTGTCGCAAATAAGTCCGGCTCTCCATCTTGGTTCGCTCGTTGTATTCATCGGCCTCTTTGTCCTTGTCGGTTACGCCGTAAAGCCTGAGCCACGCTTCCATCGGATTGATTTTTTTCTCGTTGTCGGCCTTCATCTGCTCTTCGTAAAGCGTGTTCTGAAGCTTGCCTTCCGCCTTTAGCCGGGCGCGCTTTCTTGCCTCTTTTTCTTCCGGAGTCGGAGCATTCGCCATTTTGTGCGAAACTTGCGGCGTTTTCGGTTTGTCCTTTGATTTCTGCTTCTCTGAACGTTCAATCGAATCCCATTGATTTAAAATATCACCAAAATTCATATGCGCTCCTTGCCCGTTTTTACAATTAAACATTTGCAATTTTACAACGGACTTATTCTATCACAAATACATTTTCCTGTTTTACCCAGCCGGAAAAATCCTTGCTTTCAACATAAAGCCAGCCGGCGGCTTTTTCTGCGATTCTTACACGCAAGGCCGCGGGCGCGTTCCTGAACGGCGCTTTTTCTTCTGGAATCTGGCTGACTTTGCCGCCTGCGAAAATACCGTATTTCTTTCCGAAACCGAGAATATTTGCGAGCGGATTTTTCTTCTCGTCTTCGTCTGAATCAATTCCGATCGAGCGCTCAAAATCCCGGCGTTTTTCAGCCGCGCCGCTCCAGAACGGGCTGTGCTTTTCTTTTGAGCGCAGAAGAGCAAGAGTCTTGCAGTCCTGGACTGTCGGCGAATATTTTTCTGATTCAAAGTTTTCGCGCCGCGGCCTTGGCATGGAAAAAGCGTTTTTCATTGCGCCGGACATTTTTGGAAAATCTGATTTTTGATTTTGCGCCGGATTTTTTGATTTTTCCACGCTGACAAAAATCTGCGGAAGCGAAAGCTGTTTTCTTGAGCCGTTGTATGAAATTGCCTCAAGCGAAACATTCGGAAGCTCAAATTCTCCTTCTTTTAGCGGCTGCCACGAGAATTCAGAGACAGGAAATTTTTCAGGCGTGAATTCCTTGTTCGGCGGAAGCGAATTTTTTTCTGGTTTCGCGATTTCATATCTTTTTGTCTCTTCAAAAATTGAATCCTTCGGAAGAACAAACGAATAATTTATAATCTGCTGGAAATATTGAATCATAATTCTGTAGCGGATTTTTTCTCCGGCGCGGCTGCGGTAGATAAAATTTCCGGCCTTGTCTTTTGAAAGATTTTCTGGAGATTCAAATTCAACTGAAAGAATCGGAGAAATCAGATTCGGGTTCTCGTAAACTGGAACTTCCTCGAACGGAAGATAAAAAGTTCTTCCATTGATTTTTGCGGTTAGCGGCGGAATTTTCGCGATTCCAGCGTCTGTAAATGTAAACCAGAAGTGAATCCGCGTTGAGCGCGAGCCTTCATCATCAAAAAAATCTTCTTTTTTAGACGAGTCGAGCTTTGTTCCCGGCGGCAGAACTGAAATGTCAGTCTGGACATCAGCGCTTTCCGTTCCGGGAATCAAAAGCGTGTAGCCGTTTTCAGCCATTGTAAAGAAGATTTTTGAGTCCGCCTTTACAACAAGATTTTTAAGCTCGCTGATTGACGGAGACTTTGCAAAAAGCGGAATCGCGGCGAAAATCAAAAAGAAAATATGTAACTTTTTCTTTAATAATCCAAAACGCTGCTTTCTTTTGGCGACGACTGCATTTTTTTCCATTGTCTGTTCTCGTTTTCTTTAATTATATTGAAAATTTCGTTTTGCATTTGAGAAAAATTCTCGTTGTTTTCTGAAACTTTCTGCATTTCAGTTTCAGCTTCCTGCGCATTTTTTTCCTCAAGATGACGTTCGCAAAACTCAAGGTTTATTTTTGCGTCAAGATATTCAGAATTGCTCAAAATTGCTTTCTTAAAATATTCTGCCGCCTGAATAAAATCATTTTTGCGCTCAAAAATAATTCCGGCGTTGTAATATGCCGCGCTTTCAAGCTCATTTGGAACTGACGGAGTCCCAATGCTCATCTGGCTGATTCTGTCCAGCGCGGAGTCAAATTCGCCGACCGCGATGTAAGTTGAAGAAAGGTCGAAAAGCGCGTACTGGTGCGCCATCGAGTCATCTTTTGATTTTTCTTCCTGGTTTGAAACCGCCGCGTTCAGAAAATCAGCCATCGCCTTTCTATAGTTTTCCTGATAGAAATTCCAGGAGCCTTTTAATATCTCTTTCTGGTTCTTAAATCCGCACGAGCAAAAAATCATCGGAAAAAAAGCGAAGCACAAAAACACGGCTGAAACTGATTTTTTCTTCTTTCTTGATTCAGGCTTATTGTCCGCCGGAAAATTAAGCTCTTCCGCCACAAACGAAAGAACAAGAAAAACAATCGAAAGAATGATGAAAAATACGTGCCGCTTTACAGGAACAACTTCGTAAGTAAGAAAATCTCCGTCGTTTCCGGAAATATTCCGCGGCTTTACTTGTCCTGCAAGAAAATAAGCGCTTCCATTTTCATTTGCAGAAACGTAGCGGATTAAATCATCTTTTTCAGAGTTTCTAAAAGACGGAAATCCTTTTTTCTGGGCTTCTGCGGCGAGATTTCTCATTTTTTCAGCGCGCAGGGCAGTTTTTGCTTTTGTCTTTCCGTCGCCGGTCAAAACCTCGCTTTCCTTTTCGCTGCCAAATCCGACCAAAGTCACCGGAACGCCTTTTGAGCAGGCTTCCTCAAGCGCGTTCTTAAGATTTGAGTCAGTTTCATCTCCGTCCGTAAAAACCCAGATATAATTAAGCTTTGCGGAATTTAAAGGAAGAGAATTAAGAGCTGCGTGGATTCCTTTTCCAATTGAGCTTCCCGGCGCGCTTACAAGATTCGGATTCAAGTTTGCAATCAGCGAAAGAACGGAAGAAATATCGTCAGTTTCCGGAATCGCCTCAAATCCGTCGCCTTTTGCAAGAACTGCGGAAAACGAGCTTTGCGGAACAAGCGGCAGAAGATTCGCCGCGTAGATTTTCGCCGCGTCTAGCCGCGAAAGATTTCCCGGACAGTCGGCCGCTGTCATTGACCACGAAATGTCAAAGACAAAACAGACAGTGCTTCCGTTTTTTGGAACTGGAATATTCCGGCTTCCCCAGCTGATTCCCGCAAATGCAAGAACCGCGCATATCCAGCTTAAGCTGCGGAAAAAAATCTTTAAGAAAAGGCGCGCCCTAAGATTTTTATAAATCTTAAAATTCTTGTCTTTTCCATAAAATCCGAGAACTGTGCGCGAGAGTTTCTTAAAATGGAAAAACACAAAAAAAGCCGCCGGAACAATTGCGAGAATTGCAATCAAAATTTTCGGATGCTGGATTTGAATCATAATCATATCTCCGTTTTTTTCACGCTTCCCGCAAGATAAGTCTTCTTATGCTCCACGAGAGCGCAAGAAAAATCAGCGCGGCCAGAAGAAAATTTCTGTAGCAGTCTTTGTCAACACTTTTATAATAGAACGATTGCTGAGTGTCTTCCTTGCGCGCGATTTCCGAGAACGACAGCGCAAGGTCAGCCATGTTTTCAATTCCAAAGTATTTTCCGCCGGCGGAAAGTGCGATT
This sequence comes from uncultured Treponema sp., assembly GCA_964538245.1. GTDB lineage: Bacteria > Spirochaetota > Spirochaetia > Treponematales > Treponemataceae > Treponema_D. The sequence continues at coordinate 7,927 of CAZIFO010000015.1, read as the reverse complement.
GCGTTCAGCTCTTCAGAGTCAAAGTCTGAATCATAAAGACCTGAGTGGAATTCGCCTGTAAAAGGATCTGAATATTCAATCGGAACGGTTCCTTTTGTTCCGATTCCAAGCGAGTAAAGCGCGATTCCGTTCTCAGACGCAAGAGCTGCGGCGGTTTCAGGATGAACTTTTCCAGCGTTGTTTTCGCCGTCTGTAATCAGGACAATGCATTTTTTCGGGGCTTTGCTTGAGGCAAGATGATAAACGGCCGTGCAGATTCCAGTTCCCAATGCCGAGCTTTCGCCGAGCGCGCCGATTTTAAGCTCCTCAAGCCGCTTAAAGAAAAGCTCGTGGTTTGATGTAGGCGGAATTACAGCTGCAGCCTCGCTCGCCATTGCGACAAGACCGTAGTTCGCGCCCTTTTCCGCGTTCACAAGCGTTCTGATTCCTTCCTTTGCCGCCTCAAATCGCGTCAAAGTTGTGCTTGCGAGCGAAATATCGCGGGAAGCCATTGAAGGGCTTGTGTCAAGAACAAAAAGAATATCTGCTCCGCGGCTCGTGTAGATTTTTTCTTTCTGCCGGATTACAGGATTCGCGAGCGCGGCGACGAGCGAAACAAAAGCGAGCCAGGCAAAGACGCGCGAGACAAGCGCGAGAAATGTAAAAGTTCCGCTTTTCCATGAAAAAGTTTTTCCTTTCCAGTCAGAAAAAGTGAGCGGAAACGAAATTTTTGAGAAAATCTTGTAATGGCGCAGAATATAAAACGCCGGAACTGCAAGAAGAAAAACAAATGCCGCCGGATTTTCAAAAATCATATCTCTTCCTCTGAATCAAAAAGCGCAAGAAGCGAAAGCGACTTTGAAACAAGCTGCGTCCGCTCGTCTTCCTGGAATTTCTGTCCAGGCGAATATCGTATAAAATCCGTGCGGAAAAAAATCTCAATCAAAGGCTCAACCGCGCTGTCCTGGTTTTCAGAAAGCTCGCCGCCCATTAAATCAAGAAAAGTTTTGTAAATTGCGCTGGTTGGAACTGAAGAAAAATCACGCGAGAATCTTTTGTTCAAAAAACCGCGCATAATCTGCTGGATTCTTTGCGCAAAATCTTTGTCATCTTGAATTTCTGGTGACAACTTGAGCAGCTTTTTTAATTTCTTCGCTGTTTTCCGCGAATTTCTTTTTAGCGAAAGAAGATAATTTATCTTCTTGAAAATTCTTGCTGTCGCCGGAAGCTTTAAAATCACAAAAATCAAGGCGAAAACTAAGGCAATATAAAAAACAAAAGTCAGCGCAAGATAAGCGAAAGTTCCCGGCATTGTCTTTGGCGCGGCCTGCGGACGGAAATCGGTTGCGTCAGTTTTTTCCGCGATTGAATTTATCTGGATTGGCTTTAAGTTTATTATCAGCTGGTTTTGCGGAAAATTCTGCCCGAAATGATTTTCCTCAGAATTTCTTTCTATTGAAAAGCGTGCGAGCGAAACAAGATTGAACGCAGGAACATAAAGATTTCCAGGCTTCCACGGAACAATTTTGAGCGTGAGCGTGTAATCGGAAGCAAGCTTCTCAAGGAAAATCTCCTTTAAATAAAAATCCCCGGAGTTACGCTTGAAAACTTCGTATTCAGTGCTAAGCTCAAATTTCGGCGCGGTCTTGAACGCGCTTTGCGGAAGAATGTCCGTGTCCGAGTGAAAAATATATTTAATTTCAATCGTGTCGCCGGTAAAAGCAGTTTTTGGAAACACAATCTGCATATTTTCCGCAAAAACCTGAAAAGCAGCCGCCAGAAAGAGAAAAACACAAAAAACAGAAGATTTTAGAAAAGAGGAAACGACACCTTTTCCAAAGGTTTCTTTTCCTCTTTCAAACTCTTTTTCTTCCAAATTTTTCATCTTGCGGCTCCCGGCCTTGGATTTCGTTTTTTTTGCTCTAAAAATCTTGCGAGCGCAAGAGCCGCGTCCTCGCCAGTTGAAATCTGGATTGCGTCCGCGCCGTGCTTAACGCAGAAATCGCGCCATTTGTCCGTGCGGCGGCGGTTGTCTTCAAACCACGCGGACTTGAATTTTCTGGACGAAGTTGGAAAAACCGCGCGTTTGCCCGACTCAACATCAAAAAAAGAAATAGTTCCGCTTTCCGGAAGCTCCGAGTCTGACGCGTCAGTGATTTTCACCGCGACAACGTCGTGCTTTTCCGCAAGGCGCGCAAAGTCGCTTTCCCATTTCGCCGCGCGGAAATCAGAAATCACAAAGACAAGGGAACGCTTCTTTAAGATTTTCGCGGCTCCAGAAAGAGCGTTCGGCAGAATTGAGCCTTGGGCACTTTCCTTGCCGTCAAAAAAATCTCCGTTCTCAAGTTTGTCGAGCTTTGAGAAAATCATCATCGAGTTTTTCTTGCCGGATTTCGGCGGACAAGAAAACTTTATCTCTCCGTCAAAAAAAACTGCTCCGGCCGCGCCTTCGTTTTTCTCCGCGGCAAAAAGAAGAAGAGCCGCGGTTTCACAAGCCTGGGAAAGCCGAGTTTTTTCAAGCGAGCCTGATTTCATAGACAAAGAGCAGTCAAGAACCAGAAAAACGTTTAGCTCGCGGTCTTCCTCGTACTGCTTTATAAAAGGCTTTCCCATTCGCGCAGTGACGTTCCAGTCAATTGAGCGCACGTTGTCGCCGGGAAAATATTCGCGCACATCGCTGAACTCAATTCCCTGCCCGCGGAAAACTGACTTGAATCCGCCGTTTTTCAAATTCTCTGCGAGCGTCAAAGCCGAAAGATTCAGCAGCGAAGCCCGCCTCGAAAGCCGTTCTGTTTCTATCATCGTTTTTTATCTCACGGAAGCGGCATTAAATCCAGAATCTTTGCGATTATGTCGTCGCTTGAAACATTGTCGGCCGCAGCCTCGTAGGAAAGGACAAGCCGGTGCCTTAGAACGCATGGAGCCGCCGCTTTTATATCTTCCGGAAGAACAAAATTGCGCCCCTTGAACAAAGCCTGAGCCTTCGCGCATTTTAAAAGCGCAATTCCAGCGCGCGGCGACGCTCCGAACGAAATATATTTAGCAATGTCATCTTTTCTGACCGAAGAAACGCGCACAGAAAGCTTGCCAGACGATTTTTTCTCCGGAAGCGGACGTGTCGCAGAAACAATTGAGACAATGTACTCAACAAGCTTGTCGTCGCAGGCAATCTCATCAAGAACCGAGCGCAAATCAGAAATCATTTTTGCGTCAAGAATCCTGTTGATTTTAACTTCGCCAGCTTTTCCCGCGGTTTTCACAATCTGGACTTCATCTTTTGGAGACGGATAATTCACGGTCACTTTCAGAAGAAAACGGTCAAGCTCCGCTTCCGGAAGATTGTAAGTTCCTTCCTGCTCAATCGGATTCTGCGTCGCAAGAACTAAAAAAGGCTCAGGAAGATGATAAGTCTCCTCGCCGATTGTAACCTGACGCTCCGCCATCGCCTCAAGAAGAGCAGACTGGACTTTTGCCGGCGCACGGTTGATTTCATCTGCAAGGACAATGTTCGTAAAAACAGGCCCCTTGCGCACAGAAAAGCGTCCTGAGTTCTGCTCATAAATCAGCGTTCCGATAATGTCGGCCGGAAGCAAATCCGGAGTAAACTGGACGCGCTTAAAGTCAAGCCCTGAAATCTCGGCGAACGTCTTTACCGCGAGCGTCTTCGCAAGTCCCGGAACTCCTTCGAGCAAAATATGCCCTCCGCAGATTGCCGCCGTCAAGATTCCGTCAATCACTTGTTCCTGTCCGACAATCCGTTTTGCCGCCTCTTTTTTGCAGGCGCCGATTCTTTCTTTTATCTGCGCAAATTTCTCAAGATTTTGCGATGTCTGATTCTGTACGTTCTGTTCCATAAAAATTACCAAAACTGCCGTTATTTCAACTTGTAACACGCGAATCCGCGCAGCGACTATGATACGATTTTTTTTGGAAATTTGCTATTGGAACGGCATGAATCTTTAGCAGGCGGCTCTGTTCTATGTCACTGAACTTTTGCACGAGCGGAAGAAAATATCGCTTTGCCATGTCTTCTTTTAACTGAATATCCGCATAAAAATCTCAGAGTTTTTGTCCGTAATCCAGCAAAGATTCAAAAAAACAGCTTGGTACTTTTTTTTAAATATCAAGATACTTTTTAAATTTTATCTTGATACTTTTAAAGTAATATCAAGATACTTTTTTAAAAACTAACTGAGCCGAAAACGATTTTTCAGTGAAATTTTATGGAAAATGCTCTGTGAAAAAATACAGTACACTATGACGCTCCAAGAACCTTGCATATCTGATATTAGTTTATGAGTTTGACAAATAAAAATTCCATTATAAAATTAAGACTCAAGCGAAAAGAAAAGTAAAATTCTTGTTCTAAAATCAATTTGCTTGTCATGTCTTGATGCAAGTTAAGCGTAGCAATCAGGTTTTTCTTAGTTCACTTGTTTCTCTTTTCTTGATAAATCCTAGCCAACATTACGTTTTTTTTCTCGCTTTTGTTTATAAGGATTATTGCGCCTAGATCTATTTTTAGGAGTATTTTATGAATAGAGAAGAACTTGATTATGTCCAGTCTTCAATCAACTATTATTTTAAAAATCTTAAGCTTTTAGAGCAGGCTTTTACAAGGAAATCATATTCTGCCGAGCATCCAGAACTCCAGAACAACGAAATTCTGGAATTCCACGGAGATGAAATTCTTGATTTTTTTGTGACAAAGATGATGTTCAAAAAGTTTTCAAGAATTGTGAACGGAGAGCTTGTTTCTGACAAAAACGAAGGTGAGCTGACGCGCTTAAAATCCGTGATTGTCAGCCGTGAAAGTCTTTCTTTCTGTATGCTCAACTCTGGATTTTCTAATTTTTTGTATCTTGGAAAAAATGACGAGCAAAACAGATTTGAAAAAGATATAAATGAGGATTTGTTTGAGGCGATAATTGGCGCGGTTGCGGCTGATTCAAACTGGAACAACGACGAGCTTGAAAAACTTTGCAAAACAATGCTCCAGCTTGAAGCTTTTAACAGGAATCTTTCCGTACTTGTCAATGAAAAATGTTTTTCTCTCGGTTTTGGAAGACCGGTTTATCATCCGATGAGCTGGCAAGTAAAAAATCCTGATGATATTCCGCCGGAAAATCTCTACAATTTGCGGATTGGATTTGGAAGCTTTGGCTCAACTCCAAAAAATCCAGAAACTGGCTTATGCGAATATTGGATTTCTTTTGGAAAAGACGATGAATATAAGTTTAAAGGAACCGGTCTTGGACTTGCCCAGGCGAAATTCGATGCAGAAAAAGAAGCCTATCAGTTTTTGTGTCAGGAAGAAATAAAACGCTTCTCTCAATCACTTGACTTTGAAAATCCAGTCAGCACTTTGCACGAGCTTTTTCAGAAAAAAATAATTATGGAAGTCCGCTATGAATTTAATGAATACCACGATGAAAACGGAAATCCAATCTGGAACTGCAAGGCGATTTTGGAAGGCTATGGAGCTTTTGAGTCAGACAATGCATCAAAAAAACACGCGAAGCAGGAATCCGCAGAAAAACTTTTAAGATTCATTGATGAGAAGAAATCTGGAGAAACTTGGAAATGGAAGATTCCTGTTTTTAACTGCGGCCACAATTGGATGTCTCAAAACTAAAAAAAGGATTTTGCGATGGAAAAATATATTTTAATTGCTAAAAATTCAAAAGGAAAAAATGTTTATATTGATGATGTCCCTAACGGCAAAAAATGTAATTGCGTCTGTGCAGAATGCGGAGGAAAACTTATCGCAAGACAAGGAAATATCAGGGTACATCACTTTGCCCATGAAAATGGAGCCGAAAATGAAAAATGTGCCCAGACAGCCTTGCATTTGCTTGCAAAAGAAATAATTTTTGATGAAGGCTTGATTCCAAAAATCAATAAATTTTTGCAAATTGAATTTGTACAGACTTTTAAAATTGAGATTGAGAAAAATCTCGAAGATATAATTCCAGACATTTTCGCTCTTTATGATGATGGAAAAGAAGCTGCAGTTGAAATTCTTGTGACACACAAGGTTGACGAAGAAAAATATCAGAAAATCAAAAGACGAAAACTTACAACTTTTGAAATTGATTTGTCAAAAATATCTTATGAAAATAAAAACGATGTAAAAAATGCGATTTATAATCTTGAAAATATAAAATTAATTTATGATGAAAAATTTTTTCTGATTTCAGCAAATCAACAAGAACTTTTGTTTGAAAATTATATAAAACAAAAGCAGAAAATAATAATGGAAAATGGGCTTAAGAAAGATGTGTGCAACGGAAAAGTTTCAAAATGCCCGATGAAATGCGGAATTTTTGGAACACAAATTGTAAAAATGTTTGAGGTAAGTTTCATAAAATGCAGAATTTGTCCATTTAGTTATATTCAAAAAAACAGTCCTGAATTTTATTGCTTGGGAAACTTAAGCGGAAAAGAGAAAATTCCAGATTGGTTTCTTCAGGCGAATGTGAATGAGAATCGATTTATGGCAATTTCAGAAGTGAAAAATCAAATCGAAAAGTTAAAAAAATTATAATTTGTGCTAAAATTACAGAAGAAGCAAAAGCCATATGAAATTACGCACTGTCTTTCTTTCAATTTTCTCCACTTTTGCAGGCCCTTTCGGATTAAAAATGGGAATGTCGCTTAGTGAAGTTGCGGAAGCCTGCGGCGGAGAAACTCCTGAATATATTGCCGATGACCGTTACATAATTCATCCTGTAAAGTCGCATCCGCTTTTTGAAGGCTATGTCGCTTGGATTGGCGAAAAAAATGGATTGTATTATATAAAAGGAATCAGCCGTGAGATTCAGGCGACTGGATACGGAGCTGAAATTAAGCAGGATTTTGAGCGATTGCTTTCTCCGCTCGAAAAAAAGTATGGAAGATTTCAGCGTATAAACAAAATTTCAGGCGACACACTTTGGAATAAAGATGAAGATTTTATGCGTTCTATAGCTTATGGCGCAAGAATCTACGAAGCTCATTGGCAAAATTCATCTGATGATGATTTTGATGGACTTGAGACAATTGCGGTCGGAATCAAAACTCGCGCAGCTTATGAATCCGACAAAGGCTATATTTGGATTGAATATGGATTTTCAAACCAAGACGACGGCTTCGGTTCGTTTGATGATGTCTTGTAGCTTTGTTATATTAAGCAGAACTATTCTGAAAAATATCAAAAATCATTCTTGCCTTAAATATTCTGCGACAACTTGTTTTGCAAATGAACTGGAAATCATATCAATATCTGTAAATTCATTTCCTTCGGAATTTGCAGTTGCCTTAAGCGCGATTTCTCCGGATTTTGCATCTGTTAAAACAACTTCAAAACTTGCAGTTGGGTAAGAGGCAGAATATCCGCCAGAAGTCGATGTATGAGGAATGTTTATAAACTGGCCATTTACATATTCACTTGTATAATAGGTAGAAGTTGTTTTAGGAATATACTCTGAATTGTTTTGAACATCAAGTAATTCAATAGAAAGAATGCAGTCGATTTTATTTTCACTTAGAATTCCATCTCTTTCTGTCTCAGAGTAAGTTTTCACTGGAGAAAAAATATCAATGTAAGCGACAGAATCAATTTCTTTTTTTGTAAATTCTGAAACTAAATCTTTTTCTAAAGTTTTTCTGAGTTTAATATCTCTAACATCAGCTTTTACAAGAATTTTTTTGTATTCAGAAATTTTTATATCCGGATTTTTAAAACTGCTTATTTCTGTTGTTGCACAACCAATTAAACTAAAAATAGCAAAAATTATGATAAAATTAAATGAAAATCTCTTCATTATAATTTTACTCTATATTTTTCATGAAGACTTTTCAAGTTTATCCTGAAAATCCGTGTTCATCAGCGTTGAATCTTTCGTCAGATTTATATGCAAAAAATCTGCATATTTATACATCTTTATGCATAAAAATTGATTGACAC